>CAUZDS010000004.1:0-147647 GCA_963578725.1 Vicinamibacteria bacterium | reverse complement strand
CGCCCATTGCGAACAATTCCCCACTGCTGCCTCCCGTAGGAGTCTGGGCCGTGTCTCAGTCCCAGTGTGGCCGTCCGCCCTCTCAGGCCGGCTACCGATCGTCGCCTTGGTAGGCCGTTACCCCACCAACAAGCTAATCGGACGCGGGTCCCTCTACAAGCGCCAGGTCTTGCGATCCCCGGCTTTGATCACCACCCAATCCAAGGGCGGGATGTTATGCGGTATTAGCCCCCCTTTCGGAAGGTTATCCCCCACTCGAAGGCAGGTCACCCACGCGTTACTCACCCGTTTGCCACTCTACTCACAGCCCGAAGGCCGCTTTCGCGTTCGACTTGCATGTGTTAGGCACGCCGCCAGCGTTGATTCTGAGCCAGGATCAAACTCTCAAGTTAAAGATCGTAGCCTCGGGCCATCCTCACAGATGACCGTCGGACAACTTCAACAGGAGAGCCATATTATTGGCTCTTCGTTGTTCAGTTCTGTGTTGTCAGGCTAATTCTCGACGAGTGTGCTTCGTCGTCCTATCTAGTTTTCAAAGAACCGACACCCGGACATGGACACAACCAGCCTCAGATGCCCCTGCTGGAAATATCTCCAGCAAGCGAACCTTCTGATGTTATCACAAATGAAGCAGTTGTCAACGTTTGTTAGAGACCGTCGGCGCTTTTTCGTCGGTGGCTGACGCGAGGTCGTGGGCAGCCGCCCGGAGCGTGACCCGGACGACCTTCCGCTTGCCCACCTGCAACACGAACGGCGCCGCGGCGGCAGTCACCTGGTGCCCCCGACCCGTCACCCGCTCCCCGTCGACGCGTACGCTGCCCTGATCAATCAGGCGCGTCGCCGCACTGTTCGATCCGGCAAAGCCGACCTGAACCATGATGGTGACCAGCCGGGCGCCATTGGCGGCAGGTACCTCGACCAGCTGCTCTGGCAGCTGCGAGGGAAGCAACTTGCCGGCGAACCGCCGCTCGAACTCACCCTCCGCATCCAGCGCGGCATCGGCCGAATGGAAGTCGGTGACGATCCGGCGCCCCAGATCCAGCTTCGCCTGCTTGGGATGCAGGCCGGCTTCTACCACGCTGGTCTTCATCGCCTCGATCTCAGGCACCGTCAGGTCGGTCAACAGCTCGTAGTAGCTCCACATCACGTCGTCCGAGATCGACATGACCTTTCCGAACATCTCGTTGGGGGGGTCCGTGATCCCGACGCAGTTCCCGGCCGACTTCGACATCTTCTCGACGCCGTCGATCCCGACCAGCAACGGCACCGTCATCACCACCTGCGGCCGCAACCCGAAAGCCGGCATGATGTCTCGGCCGACGTTCAGATTAAACAGCTGGTCGGTGCCCCCCAGCTCGACGTCCGCCCTCAAGCGGACCGAGTCATAGGCTTGCGCCAGCGGATAGAGGAACTCATGAATCGCAATCGACTGTCCCTGGTCGTAGCGCTGCCGGAAATCGCGGCGCTCAAGCATTTGCGCCACGCTGTATCGGGCCGTCAGCCGGATCCATTCCTCGCTCGTGAGCGCGCCGAGCCATCGGCTGTTGAACTCGACCCTCACCTGGTCAGGCGCGAGCAGCTTGAACACCTGCGCCTTGTAGGTCTCGGCGTTCTGGTCGATCTCCTCCCGTGTCAACGGCGGGCGTGTCTTGGACCGACCGGTCGGGTCGCCGATCAACCCCGTGAAATCACCGATGAGAAAGATGATCGTGTGGCCCAGATCCTGGAAGTGCTTCATCTTCCGAATCAGGACGGTGTGTCCGAGATGCAGGTCCGGCGCCGTTGGGTCGAACCCGACCTTGACAACCAGCGGCTCTGGTGTCTGGACCGCCCGCTCCAGCTTCGACCGCAGCTCGGACTCCCGAACCACGTCCACGCATCCCTTGGTCAGGTAGCTCAGCTGGTCGGCGACCGTGCCTGCGCTCAATGACGTAGACGTCATATCCAGTCGGGGCTACGCCCCGAACCCCACACGGGTACTGGCGGGGACCCCACCGCCCTGCACCGCGGCCGCGGGGCTCGCAATTGCGCGCCCAGGAACCCTCACCCTCGACGCCACGCGCCTTACTCCGTTGGTCGCCTTCAAGATAGTGTACCGGACAATTCCTGGCGGCTACCTGCCCTGCTTTCTCAGAAACCGGCGGCCTTCGATGCGCCAGCCGCCGTCGAGCACGACACCGATGGCCTCGGGATAGATACGATGCTCCTCGACGAGGATTCGCGCGGCGAGCGTGCCAGCCGTATCGGCATCGTCGACCGGCACCGCCGCCTGCCGCACGATTGGACCGGCGTCGAGCTCGGGCGTCACGAAATGCACGGTGGCCCCCGTGATCTTAACCCCGTGCCGCCACGCCTGGTCCTGACCGTGCAGACCGATGAACGCCGGCAACAGGGAAGGATGGATGTTCAGGATACGGTTCGGAAACGCCTCGATGAAGGTGGTGCTGAGCAATCGTATGAACCCGGCCAGACAGACCAGGCGAACGTCGTGGCGACGGAGCTCGGCGACCAGCGCCTCGTCGTACGCCTCACGGGACGAGTAGGCCGTGTGTTCCAGCACGACGGTCTCGATGCCCGCCTCGCGCGCGCGCTCCAGGCCGCCTGCGTCGGCCTTACTGGCAATGACCACCGCGATGATGGCCTCGAGCCGACGGGCAGCCACCGCGTCGATAATCGCCTGAAGATTGCTACCGCGGCCGGAGATCAGCACGCCGAGCCGCCGGTTCTCGTCAGTCATCTTCTTCTCTGGTCTGGGCTGTGCCCCGAAGCCCACGCGAGCGCTGGCGGGGACCCCATAGCCCCGCGCCGCGCCAGCACATCACACGTAGCGCACGGCGCGGTCACCCGATGTCACGGTTCCGATTACCACTGCACCGGGCTCGCCCGACTGTTCGAACTGCGCCAGGAGACCACCGGCCGCTCCAGCTGCGCAGATCACCACCATCCCGATGCCCATGTTGAACGTCCTGAACGCCTCGGCCTCAGACAGCGCACCCCGATCCTGTAAGAAGCTGAAAACGGGAGGTGGCGTCCACGTGCTGCGGTCGATCTCGGCCGCCATGCCGTCCGGCAGCACACGCGGTAGGTTGTCGGTCAGTCCGCCGCCGGTGATGTGGGCCATCCCCTTGATCGTCTTCCCGGCCTGGGCGAGCACCGGCCTGACCAGCTCCAGATACGAGCGATGGGGCCGCAACAGCACGTCGCCCACGGACCCGTCCAGCCCGTCGGCAGTCGAGTCCGGCGTCAACCCGAGCGTCTCGAAGATGATGTGACGAGCCAGCGAGTACCCGTTCGTGTGCAACCCGCTCGAGGGCAATCCGATGAGGCGATCACCGGGCCGGATACGGCTGCCGTCGACCAGCCGCGACCGGTCGACCAGCCCGACGATGAACCCCGCCAGGTCGTACTCGCCATCAGCGTAGAACCCGGGCATCTCGGCCGTCTCCCCGCCCAGCAGCGCACACCCGTTGCCGGCGCAGCCTGTCGCCAGCCCCGCGACGACCTCGGCCGTCACGCCCGGCGACAGCCGACCCGTTGCCAGATAGTCCAAAAAGAAAAGCGGTGTGGCACCCTGCACCAGGATGTCATTGACGCAGTGGTTGACCAGATCGACGCCGATGGTGCCGTGCCGACCAGCGCGAACGGCAACCTTCAGCTTGGTCCCAACACCGTCGGCGCTCGAAACCAGCACCGGCTCGGTCAACCCGGACAGGTCCGGCCGGAACAGTCCGCCGAACCCACCGATGTCGGACAACACACCGGGCGTGAACGTGGTGCGCGCCAGCTCCAAAATCCGGCGGACCGCCGCGTTGCCGGCGTCGATGTCGACACCGGCGGCCTTGTAGTCAACCGGGGTCCGGGAGCCAGCCGCCGAGTCGTTCGCGTCTGCGGACATCAGATGTAGGTCGAACGATGGCGCGGGCACCTGAAAGACGCGACGAAGTAACTGCGCGGCTGCCTCCGACTGCGGCCTTCGCCAACCGTATTCGGCAGGGTCCCCGCGGTCACGAGACTCGGCGCCCGTGGCGAAAGAACAAGCCTGTCCTCACTCGCCTGGCGGGTGCCCGACTTCAAAACTCAAGCACCGTGATCAGCTCCGTGGTCACGGCGCGTGCCGGTGACCGTTCCGGAGCGGCCCAGTAGGCGGCCCGGGCCGTCACGAAAAAGTGTTCTTCTTCGAGGTCCTCATCGAGCATGTCGAACGCGTCTCGGAGCAGCAGCGCCGTCGCGTTCAGATCGGTCCGTGTTTCCAAGTAGGCGAGCACGGTGGTCGGATGCCGCATCGCGATCGTGCCCAACACGAGCGCAATCGGCACTCGCGCGGCTTCGGGGGCACCGACCCCGACATCGAACAGCACCTGCAGCGCGACGGTGTCACCGCGGGACGCGAGCGCACCCAGACCGGACGTCGCTGACCGCAGCAGATCCGGCTCGTCGCCGGCACCGACAGCAAACCGCAGCGACTCGGCCACGAACGTGGCATGCCCTGGGGCGGCGCCCCGTAACATGGCCGCGGCGGCCGACACGATTGGCTCCAGCTCCGCATCCCGCCCCTGGAGCGACGCAAGGGTGGGTAGCGCCCGCGCATCGCCGATCCGGGCAAGCGCCAATATGGCGTCGTCCTGGAGCGGCCCGGGCTCGCCGGCAATCCGCATCAGCGGGTCGAGCGCGTATGTTGCCCGATGGTCTCCAAGTGCCTCGATGACGGCGCCCCGGAAGAAATCCACCCCCCGGTCGATGTCGACGACGAGCCGCTCGCGTACCGCGGTGTCGGCGTCGTGCGCGGCCAGGGCTCGAATCAGGACCGGCCGGACGAATTCGGAGGTCTCCGTGTCGAGCGCCGCCAGGAGCCGGCCCGCCATCGCCGGGTCCGGGTTGTGCTCGAAGTAGCCGAAGACGACCGCACGCAACCTGTCGTTCGGGTCCGCGAACACCTCGAGCACCACCTCGTGGGCCACCGGCCCCCCAAACCCGACCAGGAGCACCAATGCCCGGAACCGGACATACCCATCGTCATGCCCACGAACGGCCGCGGACAGCGCCGACCGCGCCTGCGCTTCGGGTGCCCGCCGGACCAGGCCGCTCGCCCGGGTCCGCACGTCGTATTCGAAATCACCAAGCTGGTCGATAGCAGCGGACAGATCGGGATCGGGCTGCGGCGGTTGGCTGACAGCCCAGGGCGACAGCCCGGCTGCATTCGCGACGCTGGCCCGCCACGCTGGACTGCTGGCTGCCGCCGACACGCTAACCGTGACCAACACGACACTCAGCATACCGGCGACGGTGCGAGACATCTCCCGAGGATGAGATTGTGACATGTGAGGCACGCGTTCCCGACACGAAGAGATGCCTAACCCCCGCGTCGTGGGACCGTGAAAAAAGCCCAGGCGAGCGATACGGTTCCGCCCATGGTCTGGGCAGTTCGCGACGCGGATTCGCCAGCCGCGGTCATCGCTTTCCGTCCGGCAACTTCAACGCCATCTGCATGTACGCCGCGGCGTCCGTGGGCGGCTCGACGGGGTAGTCGCCGGTGTAACACGACGTGCAGTAGTCGCCGCTCCGCGTGCCCACGGCCTCGCGCAACCCGGCAAGACTCAGATAGGCGAGCGTGTCCGCCTTCACGAAATCGCGAATCTCGTCGACGGTCTTGGTCGCGCCGATCAACTCGGACCGGTCCGGCGTGTCGATTCCGTAATAGCAAGGCGACACCGTCGGAGGGCAGCTAATACGCATGTGGATCTCGAGAGCCCCAGCCGCCCGGATCATCCCCACGATCTTACGACTGGTCGTGCCACGCACGATCGAATCATCCACGAGAACCACCCGCTTGCCTTTCAGTATGCTCCGGACGGGATTCAGCTTCACCCGCACCCTGAATCCGCGGATCTCCTGCTGCGGCGCAATGAAGGTCCGACCCACGTAATGATTCCGGATCAGTCCCATACGGAGCGGCAGCCCGGACTCCTCGGCGTAGCCGACCGCGGCACACATCCCCGAGTCTGGAATCGGCATCACGACGTCGGCATCGACGGGCCGCTCGCGGGCGAGCAACCGCCCGAGGTTCGTCCGGACCTCGTTGACGCTCAGCCCAAACACCAGGCTGTCTGGCCGCGCGAAGTAGACGTGCTCGAAGACACAGTGCGACGGCTTCGCCGGCCGGAACGGCCGGAACGACTGCGCCCCGGCGCGGCCGATGACGAGCACCTCGCCCGGCTCAACGTCCCGCACGTATCGCGCCCCGATCAGGTCGAGGGCGCAGGTCTCGGAACACACCACGGTCGCGTCGCCAAGCATGCCGACGACCAGCGGACGGAACCCATACGGGTCACGCACCGCGATCAGGTTGTCCTTGGTCAGCACCACCAGCGAGAAAGCGCCACTCACCTGCGCGACCGACTCTACGATCGCATCTTGCGGCGTGGGCGCCTGCGATCGCGCGTAGAGGTGCAGCACGACCTCGGTGTCGCTGTTGGTCTGAAAGATGTGGCCCTGGCCAACGAGAGATGCTCGAAGATCAGCGGCGTTGATGAGATTACCGTTGTGGCAGAGGGCGATCTCGCCGTGGACGCAATCGATCAGGATCGGCTGCGCGTTGATGATGCGGCTATCTCCGGCGGTCGAGTACCGCACGTGCCCGATGGCAGTGTCGCCCCTGAGCTCCTCCATCGGGCCTTCTTCGAACGCCTCGGATACCAACCCCATGGCGCGAATCAAGTACAGCCGGTCCCCGTCGGCCGAAGCGATGCCGGCGCTCTCCTGCCCGCGATGCTGTAAAGCGTACAGCCCGAGACGCGTCAGGGCCGGTGCCTCGGGATGCCCGAAAATCCCGAACACCCCACACTCGTCTTTGAACTTGTCGACCTTGTCGTTGTCCATAGCGTCTGTCACGCCGCCGCGTGCTCGAAGTGCCGCGTCAGCCCGTTTGCCCACTCCCGCTCCGCCTCATCCAGCCCGATCTCGGCCATGCCGACGCCGGCGACCGAAACCGCAAGACGCTCGCCCCCCGTCTGCCCTATCACGACAGCCGGCACCGAGAGGGTGCGTGCGCACGCCAGCAGTCGGTCGCGTTCTCCGGACGACACCGAGACAACCACCCGCGACGGCGCCTCGCCGAACAGGGCTCGGACCAGGGCGAAGCCGTCATCCGGTCCGACCGGCTCCGGCAGCTCGACCCGAACGCCAACGCTCTCAACACAACACTCGGCAAGCGCCACGCCGAACCCGCCCTCGGCGCAGTCGTGTGCCGATCGAATCAGACCGTCCCGCGCCGCCTCGACGAGCAGCGTCTGCAACGCCCGCTCCCGGTCTAGCCCCACCGCGGCGGGACGCCCCCGCACCAACTCGTGGGCCACCTTGAGATACTCGCTGCCCCCGAGCGCACCGGACGGATCCCCGAGCAGCACGACCTCCAGCCCCTCGGCCGGGAACACGCGCGTCAGCACACGCGTCGCATCCTCCAGCAGCCCGACGACCCCCAGCACCGGTGTCGGGTAGATCGCCTGACCGTCGGTCTCGTTGTACAGACTGACGTTCCCACCGGTGATCGGGATCTCGAGGACGCGGCACGCCTCAGCGATCCCGTCAACCGCCTCGGCGAACTGCCACATGATCTCCGGACGCTCCGGGTTGCCGAAGTTTAGGCAGTTGGTCGCGCCGATCGGAACAGCGCCGGCGCACGCGACGTTCCGAGCCGCCTCGGCTACCGCCAACCGGCCGCCCTCCGCGGGGTCGAGATAGCAGTAGCGTCCGTTTCCGTCGACCGAGCAGGCGAGCGCCTTGCGGGTACCCTTGACCCGCACCACGGCCGCGCCCAGACCGGGCAGCGCCACGGTGTTGGTGCGCACCATATGGTCGTATTGCCGGTATACCCAGCGCTTGCTGGCGACCGCCGGCGACCCGAGCAGCTCGAGCCACGTCCGCGACGGATCGGTCGGCGGTGACAGCGTCGTCAAGTCGAGTCGCTGAACCGTGTCCAGATACGCCGGACGCCGGCGCGGCCGGTCATACAGCGGGGCGCCGTCAGCAAGCTGCCGGTTCGGGATCTCGGCCATCACCACGCCGTGGTCGAGGACCCGGAGCCGGCCGTCGCCGGTGACCTCGCCGATGCGTACGGCGTGCAGGTCCCACTTCTCGAAGACCTGCTCTACCTCCGCCTCGCGGCCATGCCGGGCCACCAGCAGCATCCGCTCCTGCGACTCGGAGAGCATGATCTCATAAGGGGTCATGCCGGTCTCGCGTTGCGGGACCCGCGCAACGTCGATCTCGATGCCTACATCGCCGCGAGCGGCCATCTCGCAGGTCGAGCACGTCAGGCCAGCCGCCCCCATGTCCTGGATGCCGACCAGCGCGCCGCTTTGCATCACCTCGAGACAGGCCTCGAGCAACAGTTTCTCCATGAACGGGTCACCGACCTGGACCGCTGGCCGGTTGTCGGTCGAGTCCTGCTCGAACTCGGCCGAGGCCATCGTCGCGCCATGGATACCGTCACGACCGGTCTTGGCCCCGACGTAGTAGACCGGGTTGCCCTCACCCGAGGCGACCCCCTTGGCGAGCTGGTCCACCTTCGCCACACCGAGACAGAACACGTTGACCAGCGGGTTGCCCCTATAGCCAGGTTCGAAGGCGATCTCGCCCCCGACCGTGGGAATACCGATGCTGTTGCCATAGCCGGCGATGCCGGCGACGACACCGTCGACACGCCGCCGTGTGGCCGCGTCGTCCAACGAGCCGAACCGCAGGGAGTTGAGCAGCGCGATCGGACGCGCGCCCATCGTGAAGATGTCACGAATGATCCCCCCGACCCCGGTCGCGGCGCCCTGATAGGGCTCGATGAACGACGGGTGGTTGTGGGACTCGATCTTGAACACCGCGGCCCACCCCTCGCCGATGTCAACCGCGCCGGCGTTCTCACCCGGCCCCTGGACGACCCGCGAACCCGTGGTCGGCAGCCGGCGCAGATGCAACCGCGAGCTTTTGTAGCTGCAGTGCTCGGACCACATGACAGAGAAGATCCCCAGTTCGGTGAGTGTCGGCTCACGGTCCAGGATCTCGAGCAGCCGATCGTACTCGTCGGCGCTCAGCCCGTGCGCGTCGATGGTCGCCTGGTCCATGGTCAGACGGGGCTACGCCCCGAACCCCTCGCGGTGGCTGATGGGGCCCCAGAGCCCCATGCCAACACCGCGGGCCGCGCACTGTCGCGCGGCCTGCGCCGTCTCCGCCGCCCGGCTAGGACCGGGCTACGCTCCAACCCCCGCGCGGACGGCGACTCCCTCATTGGCTGCCCGCCCTGCCTCCTGCGTTCGTCACGCCGTAAGCGCGGCGACCGCCGACTCGAGCACGACCAATCCATCGGCGCTGCCAAGAACCGACTCGCAGGCTCGCTCGGGATGCGGCATCATCCCGACGACGTTCCGCCTCACGTTGCACACCCCGGCGATCGCCGCGAGCGACCCGTTCGGGTTCGACGCGTCCGATGTCGACCCGTCGGTGGCGCAATAGCGGAAGATCACCTGCCGGTTAGCCTCGAGCGCCGTGATCGTTTCAGGGGCGGCGTGGTAGTTCCCCTCGCCATGTGCGATTGGCAGCTTCAGGACCTGCCCCTCCGTGGCGCCGCAGGTAAACGGTGTGTCGGTGTGCTCCACACGCACATGGACGTGCTGGCAAAGAAACTTCAACCTGCGGTTGCGCAGCAGCGCACCACCGAGCAGGCCCGCCTCGGCCAGCACCTGGAACCCGTTGCAAATGCCGATCACCGGCCCGCCCGAGTCGGCAAACTCACGAACACGGGTCATGATCGGCGAAAATCTGGCGACTGCGCCGGTCCGCAGATAGTCGCCGTAAGAAAACCCACCGGGCAGCACCAGGACATCAGCGCCACGGAGGTCGGTATCCTTGTGCCAGATGAACTCCGCCTGCTGCCCCAGGACATGCTTGGCGGCGTGGTAAGCGTCATGGTCACAATTGGAACCAGGAAACTCGACGATCGCGAACTTCATGATCTAGACGGGGACGCGCCCCGAACCCAACGCAGGCACTCCGCGGGGACCCCTAATACCCCACTCCGCGCCCGCGAGGCGTGCATATGCGCGCCTCGGCCTCATCCACGGTCCAAGAACTCTCGTTTTAGACCTCACAGCACCAGGCTCTAACGTGACCCGTCGTCTGAAGTGAAGCTGGCGAAGCCGACCTCATTCTGCCTTCTGACGGTTACTCCAATCTTCGTCCACCTCCACGCGGTAGCGCTCGATGACGGGATTGGCCAGCAACTTGTCCGCGACTTCCGCGGCCACGGACCGCGCTTCGTCGGCCGAGCCCGCATCGACGTCCAGCTCGAAGTACTTGCCCTGTCGGACGTCCTGCACCGCGGCGTACCCCATCGACTGGAGCGCGTCGGCGATCGTCTTCCCCTGTGGGTCGAACACCGATGGCTTCAAGGTGACGAATACTCTGGTCTTCACGCCTCTTCGAGCCTCCGTTCACCTGGCGGGGCGGACAGCACGCGGTCCACGAGCGGACCCACATAACGCAGCTGGTGGTCGAGATCGAACGCCCGCTCGATGTCGTCGCGCGACAACACCCCCGTCACATCCTGATCCTCGGCGAGTAATTGCTTGAAGTCGAGCTGTTCGTCGTGCGAGAGCATCGCGGCCCGCTGCACCCACTCGTAGGCCTGCTCGCGCGACACGCCGCGCCGGGCCAGCTCCAGCAGCACCGTACCAGAGAATACGATGCCACGCGAACGCTTGAGGTTCTCGGACATCCGCTCCGGGTGCACCACCAGCTCCCGCACGATCCGGGTAAAACGCCGCAGCATGTGGTCGAGCACGATGAAGCTGTCGGGCACGACCACCCGCTCGACCGACGAATGCGAGATGTCGCGCTCGTGCCACAACGCGACGTTCTCAAGCGCCGCGAGCGAGTTGGCGCGGAGCAGCCGCGCCAGCCCGGTCAGTTGCTCGCACCCGATCGGGTTCCGCTTGTGGGGCATCGCCGACGACCCCTTCTGACCCGGAGCGAACCCCTCCTCGACCTCGCCGATCTCTGTCTTCTGGAGCCCACGCACCTCGACCGCAAATTTCTCTACCGAGGCGCCGGTGATCGCGATCGTGCCGAGCAGCTCGGCGTGGCGATCGCGCTGGATGACCTGGGAGGCGACCGGCGCCGGGGTCAGCCCGAGGCTGGTGCATACGTGTCGCTCGATCTCCGGCTCGAGATGCGCGTAGGTCCCGACAGCGCCCGAGATCTTCCCCACGCTGACGATGTCGCGGGCGCGCTCCACCCGTTGCCTGTCGCGGCGTAGCTCCGCGTACCACAGAGCGAGCTTCAAACCGAAGGTCATTGGCTCGGCATGCACGCCATGGGTACGTCCAACCATCGGCGTATCGCGATGCTCACGGGCCCGGTCCCCGACCGCCTCCAGTAGTCCGTCGAGGTCATCGAGAATCAGCCCGCACGCCTCGCGCATCTGCAGACCTAGGGCGGTGTCCAGCACGTCCGACGACGTCAGGCCGAAGTGCAACCAACGTGCAGACGGGCCCACACGCTCAGCGACCGCGGTGGTGAAGGCGATCAGATCGTGTTGCGTGGTCCGTTCAATCTCGTCGATTCGCGCCGCGCGCACGCCGTCACAGGCAGCGATGTCGCGCGCCGCCGCCTCGGGAATCAGGCCGGTAGCCGCCATCGCCTCGGCCGCGGCGACCTCGACACGCAGCCAGATGTCATATCTGCGCTGGTCTTCCCAGATCCGGCCCATCTCGGGGTTCGTGTAACGCGGAATCATGTCGCCTTGCGCCCTTCGTTCAACCCGCGTGTTCGTCGTTCAGCAGGCCCGGTCCGGCGGCTGTTTAGCCATGCTCTCAACTGTCACCCCCGACCGCCAGCGGCTCCGGATCAGAACGGCAGAGCAACCTGCCGGCTGACCGTGGCACGTGGACGACCGGGCGCCGCCCAGTCCCCGAAATCGACCGTCTCCGTCACGCGATCCTGACGCGAGACGACGACCAGCACGTCCCGACGGCCGCGGGCCTCCAGCGCCTCCCGACATGTCATCTCCGCGATCTCCGGCACGTTGTTCACCCGGCTCAGGTGCGCGAGCACCAGACATCGGACCGCGCGTCCCAGGTGCTCCCGCACGAACACCGCCAGCGACTCGTTCGACAGGTGACCATGCGCCCCGCTGATCCGCGCTTTGGTCGACCGCGCGTACGGCCCGACCTCCAGCAGATCGGTCGCATGGTTCGACTCCATCACCAGCACGCAACAGTCCCGAAACCGCGCGCGCAGCGACGGCGTCAGAACGCCGACGTCGGTGGCGAATCCGATCCCGCCATCCGGCGTCTCGATCTGAAACGCTACCGTCTCGCCGGCGGCGTCGTGCGACACCGCGAACGGCGTGAACCGGAACCCGCAGATCTCGGACGTCGTGTCGCAGCGGAGATCGCCCCACGACGAGACGCCCGCGTCGTCCCACACGGCCCGGGTCGCCGGCGTCACATGCACCGGGACCGCGTGCCGTCTGGAGAACAGTGCTGCGCCGCGGACATGATCGCCGTGTGCGTGCGTGATGATGACGGCGCCGATGCTCTCCGGGGGCACCTCAATGCTATCCAGCCGCCGCGCCACCTCGCGATAGCTCAACCCGACGTCGATCAACACCCGCTGGTCGCCGCGCTGCAACAGAGTGGCGTTCCCCGCGCTCCCGCTACCGAGCACTGTCAGCTGGACCCTCTGGACCCCGATGACGCCTCTCACTTCACGCAAGCTGAAGCTGCTCGTCGGTCAGTCCCAGCCGTTCAACCGGGCCCAGCACCGTCGCAGCGAGCCCGCCCGGCGGAAACAGATCCCGTGCCACCCGCTGCACGTCGTCACCGGTCACCCGCTCCACACCGCGCAGCGTGTCTTCCAGCGTGAACTGCCGGCCGAAGTAAATCTCTTGCCGCGCCAGCTGTGACATCCGGCTCGACGTGCTCTCCAGGCTCAGCACCAAACTCCCCCTCAGATGGTCCTTGGCCCGTTGCAATTCGTCGGCGGAGACCAGTCGATCGCGCAGGTCCTGAAGCTCGGCGACCACGAGGTCCATGACCTCGCGCACCGCGTCGGTGTCGCAACCGGCATAAACGGTAACGGCTCCGCCGTCACGATAGGAGACCAGGCCGCTGCTGACCGCGTAGGCGAGCCCCCGTTTCTCCCGGATGTTCTGGAACAGGCGTGAGCTCATCGAGCCGCCCAGCACTACATTCAGCACGTAGCAGACGTACCGGTCATCGTGCTGCTGCGGGTAGCCACTCACGCCGAGACAGAGGTGGCACTGCTCGAGCGGCTTGCAGCGCAGCAGGAGCCCGGGCACCGCCGTGGGGGCGTTGATCTCCACGTGCTCGCCGTCGGGCGGCAGGGTGCCGAACGCGTCGGCGACGAGGTCCTTGACCTGTCCATGCTCGACGTTGCCAGCCACGGCGATGACCAGGTTCTTTGCCGTGTAGGCCTGGCTAAAGTAGTCACGCAGGGTCGCGCCGTCCAGCTCGCCGACGGTCGCCGGCACGCCCAAAATGGGCCGGCCCAGCGGATGCCCCGACCAGAACTTCTGGGTGAACAGCTCGTGCACGAGGTCGTCAGGCGTATCCTCCACCATCTTGATCTCTTCGAGCACCACCTTCTTCTCGCGCTCGACGTCATCGGCGTCGAACGCTGGGTGGAGAAGCAGGTCAGCGAGCACGTCGACCGCGCGCGGGAGATGCTCGTCAAGCACCTTCACGTAGTAGCTTGCGCACTCCTTGGCCGTGAATGCGTCGAGCTGCCCGCCGAGCGAGTCGATCTCCTGGGCGATATCCTCGGCCGACCGCCGCGCCGTACCCTTGAAGAGCATGTGCTCGACGAAGTGCGCGATGCCCGAGTGGATGCTGGGCTCGTGGCGGGAGCCGCGGGTAAGCCAGGCGGCGAAACTCACCGAGCGGACATCGGGCATCGACTCGGTCACCAGGCACAAGCCGCTGTCGAACTGCTCGCGAACAATCATTTTGGGAAGCAGCTGTGTCTGCCTGGTGGCGCCGCTAGCCGACTTAAATCTCTGTAAATAGTTGTACAAAAAGGAATTAAGCTAAACCTACTGATTAGCCATGATACCACGCGAAGCCGGTTCGCTTCAACCGCCGGCCGGTTCCCACGCGCCAGCGCGTGGTACCGTTCACCCGATGGCCAACGGCAAACTCGACATCGCCGAACTCGAGCTGGCCGAGCTCGAGTCAGCCGTCTCGACACTCGGGGTCGAGCGGTTCCACGCGCGGCAGTTGTTCCGCTGGGTATACAGGCGGGGGCTGGAGCGCTTCGACGGGATGACCGACCTATCGCTCCATCTGCGCGAGCAGCTCGCGGCGGCGCTGACGCTCACGACGCCCGGGGTGACGGCCCGGGAACAATCGTCAGACGGCACCCAGAAGTTCCGGCTCGCCCTAGCCGACGGTCGGACCGTCGAGTCGGTCTTCATCCCCGACACACCTGCCCTGACTTTCTGTGTGTCGACCCAGGTCGGCTGCGCCATGCGGTGCGAGTTCTGTCTGACCGGTCAGATGGGACTGGCTCGCAACCTGACCGCTGGCGAGATCGCCGGCCAGGTCAGGGTGCTTGCCCGTGAGCTCGACCTGCAGGACCGACGCTTCAACATAGTGCTCATGGGCATGGGAGAACCTCTGCACAACTACGACGCGACCATTAAGGCGCTCCGGATTTTGGCGGCGCCCGAGGGGCTCGGGGTCGCACCCAGACGGGTGACGCTCTCGACTGTCGGGATCCTCCCGGGGCTCGAGCGGCTGGCCCGCGAGGCCTCGCCTCCCAACCTGGCGGTGTCGCTGCACGCGACCACGGACCGGGGGCGGCACGCGCTCATCCCGACCAGCCGGACACAGCGACTGGCCGACCTAGTCGCCGTGTGCCGGCGCTTTCCGCTCAAGTACCGCGACCGGATCACGTTCGAATATGTGTTGCTCGACGGCGTCAACGACACCGTGGCCGACGCCGGCCGGCTGGTGAAGCTACTTCGCGGCCTGCGCGCCAAGGTCAACCTGATCCCGCTGAACGAGGCACCGGGGATCCCCTTCTCGCGTCCCTCTGACCAACGCGTCGATCGATTCGCGCGCAGCCTGGCGGCGGGCGGGGTCACGGTGTCGGTTCGCAAGAGCCGCGGCCGGGACATCCGCGCCGCCTGTGGCCAGCTAATCGTCGAGGGCGGCCCGCGCCGATCGGTGACACAGCGTGCCGCCGAGATGATGGGGGACATCAGTCCACGAGCGCGCCGGTAAGTGGCTCGGCGGCAGTGATCCGAACGTTGACGCGCTCGTTCCCCCCGCGACCGGGCGGCACCCGCACCTTGAGGTAGTTGTCGGTCAGCGTGACCATGCCGCCCTCGAGCGTCAACCCCGGCCGCACACTCCCCACCTGAGTCGCGCGGAATCGCTGGTTCAGCTCGGCGCCGACGGCGCGCAACGCCCCCGCCCGGGCACGCACCAGCGGCCCCGGCACCCGGTCTGGCAGGCGGGCGGCCTCCGTCCCGGGACGGGGAGAGTAGGGAAACACGTGCAGATAGGTGAGCGGGCTGTCGGACAGGTAGTCGAGCGTGCAGCGGGCGTCTACCTCACGCTCGCCGGGGAACCCGGCGATCAGGTCGGACCCGATTCCGGCATGCGGCAGCCGGTCTCGGATGCGGTCGACCACGCGGCGATACAGATCCAGACTGTACGGACGCCGCATCCGCCGCAGCATCAGGGCGCCGGCGTGCTGGAGCGGCAGGTGAACGTGGGGCGCGAACCGGCCGCTGGCCGCGACCAGGTCCACGACCTCGGGCGTACAGTCCATCGGCTCGAGCGAACTGATCCGGAACGTGACATCGGACGGATGCCGATCGAGCGCGCGCAGCAGCGCGGTCAGCGAGGAGGGCGATTCTAAGTCTCGGCCGTACGACCCAAGGTGGACTCCGGTCAGCACGAGCTCGTGGAACCCGCTGTTGGCCGCGTGACTGACGGCGGCGAGCACGTGCGCGATGTCGAGACTGCGGCCCCTGCCGCGGGTCGACGGGATGATGCAGTAAGCACACGGCTCGTCGCACCCCGTCTGCACGCGGAGCATGAAGGCGACCCGGCCGACGACACCAGGCGACACTAGCCCGCCGCACGCACCGGGACCGTCCCCGAACCGCTCCGCCGTGGTCTCGACATCGGACACCACGGGCAGCACCCGATCCACGATCGCGTCCTTCCCCGCGTTCGACACGACGTCGGGCGCACCGGGCAGCGCCGCGATCTCGTCTGCCGCCCGCGTCGCGTAGCACCCGGTGGCGACCACACGTGCGTCGGGGTTGAGCCGCGCGACCCGCCGCAGCGTCTGTCGGCCACCCTGGTCGGCGGTGGCGGTCACCGAACAGGTGTTGACCACCACCAGGTCCGCCTCGTCCGCCGGCGCGCGGGTGCCCCCACGGGCCCGCAGCTGCATCTCGAGCTGCAGGGAATCGGCCTGGTTCACGCGGCATCCGAACGTGACGATGGCGTAGCGCACAGCGCGTCCCCGCAAGCGGCAGGCGTCAGCAAGGTAGAGGTCAGACCGTCCCAGCGACGGGTGCTCGACGGCGCAATGGAGCCTCGCTCACTGCAGCGTCAGCCGGTAGCCGGTAGCCGGCGAGGCGTCCGCAATCGCCGACGCCTCGCCGGCCTGCATCGATGGCTCTCGTCGAATGATCTCGGTGTGGCAACGGAACCGGCTGGAGAGCTCGCCCGGCACGCCACCGGGCAGCACGATGATCAGATCGAGCGGCACGTTCTGATCGGGCAACCTACCGGTTCTGAACAACACGCCGGACCGGCTCAGATTCTCGGTAAACCCAACCTGCCAGTCCCTGTCCCGCTCAATCCGGTATCGAACCTCCAGGCGTACCTTGCACCGATCGGCCCGAGGTGTCGTCTCTTCACCGGGCTGCTCCGGGATCGGACGCCCGGCGCCGCTCTGGCTGACGACGACCAGCGAGAAGGCATCGGTCTCAGGGTCGAGCTGGCGCCACAGATGACCGCACCGGTCGCAGTGCAGCCAGCGCGAACCGGACGACGCCCCCAGCTCCTCGACGGAGGTGTCACGCCCACACCGGGGACAGGAACTCGGGACCGCCTTGGCAGACATGCGCCGTGGCCTCCAACGTAGCGTCTGAGCGTGCATGGAAACGAACCAACAGTAGCACGACTCGGCAAGGGACCGAAGCCGCGGTCCCACCCGCCGGCCATCGTTGCCGACCCGCAGCGCAGGAACCGGACGGCGCAGGGATCGGTCGCATATCTCGCTGCGCGCGCCGCCCGGCATCGAGCACGCGACCGTCGGCTAGCCCGACGTCGCCGAATGAAGCTGGTCACCGAGCCCTTACGCCTCGTCAGTCTCGTTGCGGCCACACTGGCCCTTCATCTCGTGTGGGTTCTCACCTCCTCCGCGCAGGACACCGAAACCAGGCAGACGGAGGCGTTACTCGTCTTCCTCGACTGTGTGCCTTGCAACGACGACTACCTGCGTCAGGAGATCACGTATCTGAACTACGTGGTGGATCGCCAGGACGCACAGGTAACCTGACCCCCTGAGATTGTTCCAGCCAGAGGGGTAGAATTCGGGCGTTACAAACCAGGAGGCAGGATGCCACGAAAACGATCCAGCACCGCGCAGATCATCACGACACTGCGCCAGGCAAAGGTGGAGTTGAGCCGTGGGCTGCGCCCCCCGCAGGTGTGCCAGAAGCTCGACATCAGCGAGCAGACGTACTATCGTTGGCGCAAAGAGTACGGCGGCTTACGTCTCGACCAAGCGAAGCGGCTGGTGGCGGACCGCCGGGACTACCGCTGGGTCCGTCTTCACGTGTAACATCGAAGGCCGGTCATGGCGGCCAGGCCAGATGGGACCTGACGGACGACGTCGGTGCACGATCCCGCCCGGGCGGTCTTCAGCCACTCCCAGGTCGGGATGGCGGCGCTCGATGCCATCGGCGCCCTCAGACAGGCAACCAGAATGCCCACGCACGGGGGCTGACGCCCTGACACCGCCCAGCCCATGGTGACGCCCCCCGACGCCGACTACGACGTGATCGTGATCGGCAGCGGCTTCGGCGGAGTCATGGCCGCCCATCCTGCCGTGCACGCCGGCAAACGGGTCCTAATGATCGAACGCGGCGACTGGGTCGCCCGCGGCCCCACCAACTGGGGACCAGCCGGCTTCTGCGAGCTGACCGACGCCTACTCCCGGGAAGCACCGTACAGAATCGCGACCGGCGGCGACGGAAACGCGCTCGGCACACTCTCCTGCGTCGGTGGCGCGTCGGTCTTTTACGGCGGCGTCGCGCTCCGTCTGCGGGAGTCCGACTTCGAACCGAACAGCGAGATCGACCACGACTCAGGCGCCGAGTGGCCCTACCGCTACTCCGATCTCGAGCGGTACTACGCGAGGGCCGAGGCGATGCTCGGCGTCGCTGGAACCCCGGGCGTGGACCCAACCGAGCCCTGGCGCTCCACCGGTTTCTCGCAGCCACCAGATCCTCTCGCGCCCGCCTCAAACCGGATTGCCGGCGCCGCGCGGTCGCTCGGCCTTCACCCGTTCAGGCTCCCCCTGGCAATCAACTACACCGCGGTCGACGGGCAGCCGCGCTGCGTCGCCTGCAACACGTGCGACGGTTTTGCCTGCGCGATCGGAGCCAAGAACGACCTGGCCACCGCCACGATTCCCAGCTTGTGCCGGCGGGGCCTGACGCTGACGACCAATACGGTCGCCGTCAACCTCGTCCTCTCGGGTCGCCGAATCGTCGCCGTCGAGTGCCGCGACCGGGCCACGCTCGAACCGAGCAAGTTCCGGGCCCGGGCAGTCGTCCTGGCAGCCGGCGCCCTGGCTACGCCCCACCTGCTCCTCGCCTCCGACCTGGCGAAGGTGAACCCAGCCGGCGACGCCGTGGGCCGCTATCTGATGCGCCACTGCAACGCCGTCGTCATGGGCGCATTCGTCCGCCGCCCGGCGCCCAACGGCGAGTTCCACAAGCAGCTCGGAATCCAGGACTACTACTTCGGCCATCCGTCGGTCGCACATCCGCGTGGCAAGCTCGGCTGCATCCAGCAGTGGGGCACGCCGCAAGTCAACTATGTCCTGCACTATCTCTCCGGCTGGAAGCGAATTGCCGCCCGAATCGGCGTGCCGCACACGACAGGCCTCATCGCGATTGCCGAGGACCGGCCACACAGGGATAATCGCGTCGCGCTCATGCCGGAGTCGACATTGCCGTCCGGCCTACCCGAGGCGACCATCACCCATGCCTACGATGCTCGGGACCTCGCCGCTCGCCAGGTTCTCGTCGGAGTCGCGAGACGCATTCTGAAGCGGGCCGGCGCCATCACGACCATCGTGCACGACCTGCTGACGTTCTCGCACGCCGTCGGTACCGTTCGATTGGGTCCCGACCCGACCGGCGCGCCGCTCGACGAGCGGGGAGGATACCGGGGCCTCGACAATCTCTACGTCACCGATGGCAGCGCACTGCCGAAGTCGGGAGGCGTCAACCCTTCGCTGACTATCGCCGCCAATGCGCTGCGCACCGGCGATCACATCGTGGACGGTCTCTAGCCGTGCGTCTCGCGTTCCTCGGCACCGGTCTTGCCACCGACCTCCACTCGAGGACGCTGGCCGCAATCGCACCCCGCGTCGAACGCTGGTACGCGAGCCGCAACCGGGCGCGCGCAGCCCGCGCCGCCGCCCACCACAAGGGCGCAGGCGTCTTCGACTCTTACGAGGCGGCGCTCGCCGATCCGACGATCGACGCCGTGCTCGTGGGTCTGCCTCCGGCGCTCCACCTCGACTGGACGCTTCGCGCGCTCGACGAGAGCAAGCACGTCATCGTCGAGAAGCCGCCGTTTCTTCGCGCCGACGACGTCCCGGCCGTCCAGGCGGCGGCCGCCCGGGCCAACCGCCAGGTGCTGGTGGCCGAGAACTACGTCTACAAACCGCTGACCAACCTGCTCCGCCGCGTCGTCGAACGCGGCGACCTTGGCACCATCCTGTTCATCCAACTCAACGCCTTGAAACGCCAGCCGACCGGAGACTGGCGGGACGACCTCGACCTGGCCGGTGGCGGCGCGCTGTTCGAGGGCGGCATTCACTGGGTCAGCCTACTGGCGGGTCTGGGGCTAACACCCGGGCGGGTACGGGCAGCCCAACCCGGCCCGCCGACCGGCAGCGAGCGGAATATGCTCGTCACGATTGAATACGCCGAGGGTGCGGTTGCCGCCCTCTCCCTGTCCTGGGACCTGCCGTCACTCGTTAACGGCCTGCGCGTGTCGCGGATGTTCGGAACGGACGGCACCCTGCGATTCGAGACGAACGGACTAGTCGCGGTCCAGACCGGCCGGAAGCCGCGCGTCTACCTGCCGGGCCTCGGCGATCTGGCCGGCTATCGGGCCATGTTCCGCGATTTCCTCCAGGCGATCGACCGGAACGCGCCGCCACGATACAATCTTGGGTTGGCCCGCCGAGATCTCGCCTTGATAGAGGATGCCTACCGAAGTGCGGCCCGCTGACATGAACGCGACCCATCTCTTCATCGCCCTCACCGTCGGCTTCCTAGCGGGGTTGCACATCTCGACCTGGGGTATGTACAAGGACGCCATCTACGAGGGCTTTGGCTGGTGGCGCTATGCCCGCAGCGCGATCATCGGCTCCGCTGTCGCCGTCATCGCCTACGTCGTCGCGCGGCCCGACCTCGGCCAGCCCGATCAGATCATGCTGTTCTTCGGCCTGGCCTACGTGCTCGAGCGAGGCATCGTCGAGTTCTGGAAGACGTTCGTGCGCACCGAAGATCAAAGCAAGTACTTCATCCCCATGCAGTTTCACGTGTTCGGCCGTGTCATCGAGAGCCGCGCGCAGCGTCTGGCCGTGGGGCTCCCATTCGCACTGTTCGTCGTCGTGGCGTTTCTCGCGATCCACCACCTGACGCGACAGGCCGATTGGCAGCCATCCTGGTGGACGGTCTTCGCCATCGCGAGCATCGGCGGCTGGATTTCGGCGATTGGTGGCGCCTGGAAGGACGCCCCGATCGAAGGGTTCGAGACCCTCAAGTTCTTCCGGAGCCCTGTCTTCGCGGGGCTATACGGACTGCTGCTCGCAGCCTTCTCGACAAGCCTCCTGTTCATCGTGACGGCCGCCCTCGGCTTCACGATCGCCACGCTCGAAACGTACAAGACGTTCTTTTTTCCGTCGAAGCCCAGGGGCAAGTTCGCCGGGAAGCCGTTGCAGTTCCCTGACATGCTCGAGCGACGCAAGCCGTTTGCCGTCCTGTACGTCGCCATCTGGATCGCGGTCGTTGCCGGTTTCGCAACCGCCTTCGCCAGCCCTCATCAGGGCCTCGTGAGTTTCTTCTAGACGTGAACCTCTCGGACCTCGGTACAACCGACCGCACGCAGCGCTACCGCACCGGCGCCATTGCCGCGCTGGCCACGGTGCTCCTGGTCGCGGGCCTGACGGCGGTGCTGTTTCCTGGGTACCGGCAGCTGGTGGCCTACGGGCTGTACGCCATCCCCGCGCACCTGCTGATCTCGTTTCTGCCGCACGAGCCCTGGCTGCTCTTCGCCGCGAAGCTCTATCCCCCACCGGTCGTCGCCACCGTCGGCGTCGTCGGATGCCTGGCGGCCATCATGATCGACTACTGGTTGATCGGCTGGCTGGTCAACCATCGGTTCGTCGCGCCGAAGATGGAACAATCGCAGGCGTTCAAGACCGCCGAACGCTATTTCGGCAAGGCGCCGTTCCTCTTGATCGTGGTGTCGGCCGTCGCGCCGGTGCCGTTCTACCCGGCGAAGATCCTCGCCATCGCCACCAACTATCCGATCGGCCGATTCATCGCGGCGCTGGTGATCGGTCGGTTCCCGCGTTTCTGGGCGCTGGCGATCTTGGGCGAACGCGTGCAGGCCCCCAACTCGGTCCTGGTATGGGCGGCGGTCGGCATGGCCGCCTTCGGCGGCTGGCGCATCTTGGTGCGCCGCCGTCAGCGGCTCACCGGCACCGGTTGAAAACTGGCACCACTTAACGTACGACGGGCCGGACGGGAGACCCGCCCGGCCCGCAACACAGATGTAAAACTCAGGCTCCGTACGACGTGGGTCCCGGTGTCAGATCGTGACCGTCTCCTTCTCGGGAACGGCCTTCTTCCCACCC
Organism: Vicinamibacteria bacterium; assembly: GCA_963578725.1. Taxonomy (GTDB): domain Bacteria; phylum Acidobacteriota; class Vicinamibacteria; order Vicinamibacterales; family UBA8438; genus NP936. The sequence continues at coordinate 125,447 of CAUZDS010000004.1, read as the reverse complement.
AGGCCCTGGATTGTGAGACCGGCGGCCACCAGCTCCGCTTTCGGCTTCGGCTCCTTCAGAACCACCTGGCGGTAGAGTTCGGCCATCTGCTCGTTCTTGATCGTCGCCTTACGCGCCTCGAGCTTCTCCGCGCGGGCGTTCTTCACGATGCCCTGCTCGTCGAGATCGGTCTGGATCCCTTGCTGTACGGCCTCCTCGTCGAGCACGAGGCTGTGGTCCTTCGACTCCATCCCGACGGCCTTGCCGCCAGCGAAGATCTCATGTCGGCCGTGCTCCTCGTACCACTTCGTAAGCGTGGCCGTCATATGCATCTTCTCGATGATGTTCCGCCAGCCCACCCCCGTGTTGTAAGCGCAGAAGCTGATCTCGCCCTCCTGCGTCGCGTACGGAATGATGCACCGCTCGGTGCGGCGGAAGTCGTAGTTGAACAGGTCCTGGAACCACATGCCCGCGATGAACATGAAGTTAAACCGGTCCGATCGGCGAAACTCGACGTCCTCGAGCGTCCGATCCTCGGCCACTTTGCCGTAACTGCGCCCGGTGGCGCCGAACGCCTTGTCGAACCGCCGCAGCAGGTCGAAGAGCTTGAAGTGAGTGGGCGTCTTGAAGGCGTCATAATTCTTCATCACCGCCAAGGTCATGCCCGCAATCGACAGAAACTTGCCCCTCGCCGCGTCGTTGACCTTCGCGATGTCCCGGCCCAACTGCGGCCCGTCCAGAAAGGCCGTAATGGGCACGGCCTCGCTCGTCTCCTTGTCGATGATCATGGCCATGCCGATGCCGCAGTTCGGGTGGCAGCCGCATGAGAGGGCGCCCCAGTCGGCCGCCGGTCCATGGACCAGATCGGCCCAGTCGCCGAACGTCGACATGAACGAAATCGGGAACCAGTCACGCGTCGGCACACCGATGCCTGTCTGATCCTTCACGTCGTGGGCCAGGTGCGACAGCGTATACCGCTGCGCGTGCCGCCGCTCGTCGGTGATCTCCTCATCACGACCGGTGAACGACACCGGCTGAAACGACAGGAAGCTGATCTTCTTCGGGTTGTCGATCGCGAACTGAATGATGCGGCCGACCTGCTCGTTGTTCACGCCGTTAAGAATCGTCGTCACCGGCACGATGTCGACGCCCGCCTTCCAGAGGTTCTCGATGGCCCGTAGCTTGACGTCGAACAGGTTGCCGACCAGTCGGTGGGAATTAGCCGCATTGCCGATGCCGTCGAACTGCAGGTAGGCGTACCTCAGCCCGGCTTCAGCCGCGGCCTTCGCGAATTCGGGACTCTTGGCGAACTCGATCCCGTTGGTGGCCGCCTGCACGCTGTTGTAGCCCACCTTCTTGCAGTAGCGCACGGCGTCGAGGAAGTACGGCGACAACGTAGGCTCACCGCCCGAGAACTGGACCGACATCTGCCGCTTCGGCTTGATGGTGATCGCATTGTCGAGCATCGTCTTGATTTCGTCCCAGCTCAACTCGTGCACGAACCCGACCTGATTGGCATCCATGAAACACGGGTCGCACATCATGTTGCAGCGATTCGTCAGGTCGATCGTCAGCACGGAGCCGCGCCCGTACTTGATGGTGCTGCTGCCGTGGTTGTGCAGCTTCTCGTCGTTGTGCGAAGCGATGTCCGAGCCCGGAAAGGTGTCTTCGAGGTGCTTGAAAAACGCCGTGTCGATCGCCATGACGTCCTCGAAGTGGCCGTGCTTCTCGCAGTCCTTCACCATCAGGATCTTGCCGTCGCGCTCGATGATATTCGCCTTGATCTCGCCGACCTTCTCGTTGAGGAGGATCTTGTAGTCCTGCTTGCCATCAAGAATCTCCTGCCGGGCCTCGCGCACGCAGCCCGGGCACAGCGAGTCGGTCTCGCGGGGCCAACCAAGCGGCGGCTTGACCTTCTCCGATGACTTGAGCAGCGGCTTGTCGGACCAGGACGGCACGAATCCCGCACCCGGCTTGATGCCGTTCAGGGTGTCGAAGACGGCCCAGGCTCCTTTGGCGGCGTAGGCCAGTCCCTTCTCGAAGTACTTCACTGGTTTATGCATAAGCCTCCACTGTCCTGGGGCGGCACGCGCCGCCGCCTGGCGATCAGATCAAAACAGCCCGGCGTTGAGGATACCGCCCGAACCGGCCAGAAGACAAAAAATTGTTGCCGATGGGCACTCTCGTGAGGTGAACTGGCCAAATCGGCCGGTCAACTGGCGCTCGCGAGCGGCCTGACTCACGCTCAATGTATAATTTCGCGTCCATCCACCCGATCGGGAACAACCGGATTACCACCGGGTCCGTCTTCAACGTGTAACAATCTTGAGCATGGCGACCAAGCCAGACGAGACGCAACGGACGACATCGGCACACGACTTCAACAACCAGCTGACCGCCGTGCTCGGCTTCGCCGAGATGCTGCAGCAGTCGTTCGGCACCAAGGATCTGCTGCAACGCGTGCGCCTGCTTCTGAACCGCGCGGGCCACCCGGCCCAGGCGACGGCCCGGTGAACCTGCCCCCGCGCCGTGTGACAAAGCCCGCCGATGCTCGAGCCGCCCACGCAAGCCACGCGCACCGCCACCCTGCCTCAGGCGCTCGTGCCGGTCGGGCTGCTGGTCGGACTACTCGCCACGTCGGTCTACCTCTTCGGTGACGGCTCATCGAGCGGACCCAACCAGATCGCGCTGATCCTGGCGACTGGCGCCGCCGCGCTCGTCGGGCTCCGCAACGGTCACTCGTGGCGCACAATCGAGCATGGCATCAGTCAGGGCATCTCGGTCTCGACGACCGCCCTGCTGATTCTGCTGGTAGTGGGCTCGCTGATCGGTACCTGGATTCTGGCGGGGGTGGTGCCGACCATGATCTACTACGGGCTCTCGATCCTGTCCCCCAGAGTCTTCTACGCCGCCGCCTGTGTCATCTGCGCCCTGGTGTCGCTGGCGACCGGTAGCTCCTGGACGACCGCGGGCACCATCGGCATCGCCCTGATCAGCATAGCCACAGCGCAGGGGCTCAACCTCGGGCTGGCCGCCGGTGCCATCATCTCGGGCGCCTATTTCGGCGACAAGATGTCGGCGCTGTCCGACACGACGAACCTGGCGCCCGCGGTGGCCGGCACCGATCTCTTCATCCACATCCGGCACATGGTCTGGACGACGGCACCCAGCATCGCGCTGGCGCTGGTGCTCTTCACCGCCGCCGGACTCGTGGCGCCGATTCCCCAATCCACCGGCGACCTGACGGTCGTTCTCGAGGCGCTCGAGCGGGAGTTCGCGATCGGACCGCACCTGCTCCTCCCCGTCGCGCTCGTCCTCGTGCTCGTCGTGCGCCGGGTGCCGGCGTTCCCGGCGCTGCTCATCGGCGCGCTGACCGGCGCGCTCTTCGCGGTGCTGTTTCAGGGCGAGACGGTGGTGGCTTTCGCGGGCGACTCCGGTCTGGCGCGTCCGCTGGCGCTGGTGAAGGGCTGCTGGATCGCGCTCTTCGACGGATTCACGCTCGAATCCGGCGACGCGACGCTCGACGACCTGCTGAGCCGCGGCGGTATGGCCAGCATGTTGCCGACGGTCTGGCTCATTATGGCGGCGATGACGTTCGGGGCCGTCATGGAGACCACCGGCCAGCTCCAGGCACTGGCCCTACGGATCGTGGGCGTCGTCCGCGGCACCGGCAGCCTCATCGCCGCCACGCTGCTGACGTCGTTCGGCACCAACGTGCTGGCCTCCGACCAGTACATCTCGATCGTCCTCCCGGGACGGATGTTTCGTGGCGAGTACGAGCGACGGGGTCTCGACCCGAAGAACCTGTCACGGACGCTTGAAGACGCCGGCACCATCACGTCGGTCCTGGTCCCCTGGAACACTTGTGGCGCCTACATGGCCGGCACCCTTGGTGTCGCCACCTTGACCTACGCCCCGTTCTGCTTCTTCAACCTAATCAACCCGTTGGTGGCCGCGCTGTACGGCTGGAGCGACATCTCGATCGCGAGGCTGCCTGGCGCCACCCCCGACCCGGCTGGACCCGCGGCGGACGGAGCCCGAATCGGCCCGGCGTCCGGACGCCGGTGACAGATGCGGCGTCCGTGAGATACTGGCTGGCTCTCGGGCCGGCTTCCAGCGTAGCCCGAGGTCAGTGGGGGACCAGAGGCCCTGACCCCGACCCTCTCCCATCGAGAAGGGAAGAACTGGACCGCGTTCTCGAGCACCCTGACACACCAGCATGCCATTCGGAGCGGGGACACGTCAGGCGGGGATGGTCTTTATCCTCGTCACCCTATTCATCGACATCCTCGGGATCGGCATCATCGTTCCGATCCTACCGGAGCTGATTACGTCGCTCCTGGGCGACGATGTCACACAGGCCGCGGTCTACTATGGCGTCATCATCTCCACCTACGCGAGCATGCAGTTCCTATGCGCCCCGGTTCTCGGCGCGCTATCGGACCGCTACGGCCGGCGCCCGGTCATCCTGGTGTCGCTTTTTGGCCTGGGTGTCGACTATCTCATACAGGGGTGGGCGCCGAGCGTCGGCTGGCTGTTTGTGGGACGTATCGTCGCCGGCATCATGGGCGCCAGCATCACCACCGCCAACGCGTATATCGCCGATGTCTCGACACCGGAGACCCGAGCCCGGAACTACGGCTTCGTCGGCGCCGCCTTCGGCCTGGGTTTCATCTTCGGACCGGTGCTGGGTGGGCTGCTGAGCGGCATCAGTCTGCGGCTGCCGTTCTTCGTCTCGGCCGGACTGGCGCTGGTCAACTGGCTCTACGGGTTCTTCGTGCTGCCCGAGTCGCTCCCACCCGAACATCGCAACACCGTCTCCTGGCGGAAGATGAACCCGATGGCCAGTCTGCGGCGGCTAAGCGGCTATCCGCTCGTTGCTGGACTGGCGGTCACGTTTCTGTTCGCGTCCATGGCTCAGCGCGGGCTCGAGAATGTCTGGGTCCTGCACACCGGTTTTCGATACGGATGGGACCCGCTGACCAACGGGATGACACTGGGCCTGGTCGGGGTGATGGCGGTGCTGGTCCAGGGACTGCTGATCAAACCGATCGTTGCGCGGGTGGGCGAACGACGGACGGTCGCCCTCGGCCTGGCGGTTTCGATGCTGGCGTTTCTGGCCTATGGTCTTGCCAATCAGGGCTGGATGGTACCGATCATCATCGTCTTCGGCGCGCTGGCGGGCATTGCGCTCCCGACGATTCAGGGGCTGGTCGCCGGCACGGTCCTCCCCACCGAACAGGGGAAGATTCAGGGCGCGTTCACGTCCCTGACCAGCCTGACCGCCGTCGTCTCGCCGCTCATCTTCACGACCGGGCTGTTCAGCTTCTTCACGTCGGCCGCCGCGCCGATCATCCTCCCTGGCGCCCCGTTCTTCCTGGGCTCGCTGCTGTTTCTCGTCTCACTGATCCTGGTCGTACGGCTGTTCCGCCGACTGCCGATACGGCCTGTCACGGTGGCCTAACAACCCGCGGGCGCGCATGTCCGGCAACGAGGCTTCGTCGATCGGTCCGCTGCGCGCCATCAACTCGGCGCAGTCGACCTACGCGGCCAGCTGCGGCGGCGGGTTCTACGCGCCGAGCCTCGTCTCCCTCGGCACCGCCCGGCACCTCAGAACCGGATGAACCGATTGACCTTGATGATGACCGCCCGGTTGGCGAGGGCCGGGAAGTTGCGGCTGAGTGTATCGCGCTCCTCGTTGTAGACGACGAACAGCTCGCTGCCGGGTTGATATTCCCAGCGGAACCGGACGTTCGCGCTGACGGCGTCGCTGCTCGAGTTGTACTGCACGAAGGCGCTGGCAAACATCAGCGGCGTCGCCGTGTAGGTGGCCCGAGTGCCCACGAGATGCGTCGTGAAAGCTCCCTGGACCAGGTCCACCCAGTTGACCGCGTAGACCGGCTCGGCCGAGATGCGCGACGTGAAGCTGATACGGCCCCGGCTGACACTGATGGCGGTCTTGCGCCCGTTGAAGAAGTCTCCGAACTCGACCAGCAGGTTGCCCGAGACAGGGCGCTGGGAACCGAAGTTGTACCCCACCCGCCCGGCGGCAAAGGCATAACCGCCTACCGGCAGGGTGACGCCGTCCGCGATCGGGAACGGGCGCGGCAGAAACTCGTAGGTCGTGGCGTAGCCGAGCGTGAACAGATCGCTGTTCTCGAGCTCGATGCTGAACTCTCCGTTCGACTCGCGTGTGTCCAGGCGGCCCGCGCCATTCTCGATGTAGTTGAACGAGCCGGTCCACGACAGCTTGCGGATGGCCTCCAGTGCGGCGGGACGTGGACTGAACCGGAACTGGGCGAAGCTGCGGCGCATGTCGTGACGACGCACGTACCCGATCTCGGGATTGAAGTGGTCGCCGACGAACAGATGTTCCAGCTGCGCCCCATAGCGATCGCCGGTGTAGTCAAGTTGGGCGTGATAACTGACGTCGTCACCCCTGAGGCCGTTCGTACGGGTCATGGCCCAGTGCGTATTGATGGCCAGGTTGTCGAAGAATCCGAACGCGCCGTCGACGCCGTAGGCCTCGTTGGTCCCGGCACCCTGCTCCCGGGCCGACCTCCCGGTGAACATCGCGCCGATGCTGCTCCGGCGGAGCAGGTCGCGTCTAACGCGCACCACGGAAAAACTGGTCGAGCGAGCGCCAGACAACGGGTCCTTTGGTGCCTGCATGTTGAGCAGGCCCAGACTGAAACGACCGACCCGGCCGGTCAGGCGCCCACCGGCGCGGAGCGGCGCCGCCTGCCCCTCGCTGAGCCCGATCCGACGACTGTAGAACAGCACCGGCGTGTCGGTGCCTCCGGCCTGGCGCCCGCTCGTCCTGACTCCGCCAAACCCGAACGTCCCCTGGTTTTCCAGGAAGAACTCCCGCTTCTCCGGGAAGAACAGGCTGAACCGCGTCAGGTTGATCTGCTGCTCGTCCGCCTCGACCTGCGCAAAGTCGGGGTTGACCGTGAAGTCGGCCGTGAGGTTCTGGGTGATGCCGTACTTGAGGTCGATTCCGGCGTCCCCGGCGAAGTCGTTCTTCACGCGCGGGACGGCGCCGAAGTCTGTTGTCAGGTCAGCGATTGCATACGGCTTGATCTCGAGGTTCCTGGAGCCGCTGGGCGCCTCGAGACCGACCACCGTCGCGGCTAACGACGCGCGGAAATGTCCTCGGTTTGCCTGCGCCGCCGACAGCGGCGTGAGATACGACGTTTCATTCCTCCACCGGCTATTGCGACGGACCTGAAAGCCCCAGACCTGCGCGACACCGGGCCGGTAACGGAGCGACTTGAACGGCAGCGCGGCCTCCATCGCCCACCCGCCCTCGAACCGGCCAACCACCACGTCCCACACCGGGTTCCAATCGAGGTTCAGCTGCCCCTCGTTGGTCACCTGCCCGTCGATGCGGCCGCCGGCCGCCGAGACCTCGAAGGCGTAGCCATTGCGCCGGTCGTAGAACGTGTCGAACAACCAGGCGACGTTGTCGTCCCGCACGATGCGCGTGTTGTCGCGGCGCATCTCGGTCGCCGTGAGCCGGTCGGGGCGGCTCTCCCAGCACCGCATCACGACGTACACGTGATCACGGTCGAAGAACAGCCACACCTCGGTCTTCTCGCTGGCCGGTGCACCCTCCACCGGATTGTTCTGGATGAAGTCCGACATCGAGGGCGCGTCGCGGTAGACGCCTTCGTCAAGACGACCGTCGATGTTCAGGGGCGTGGTCACCGGTACCGCCCGCACCGTCACACGCGCGGACCCGTCACGAGCGATCACGGCCGGCGGGACAGGCGGGGCTGGACCTTCGAACGAGGCCGGCAGCGCAGTGGACACGGTGGTCGTCCCGGCGGCGGCCGACGGCATGTCGCCCTCCTGAGCCTGGCCGACCCCGGTGAACAGGACGCCAACGAGCGCGAGTGCGCCGAGGGGCACCATCCCACGGGTCGGCACAATCACAACCCCTGGACCATAGACCGCGTCGGCCACTTTTTTCAAATCACCGGCCCTCTCACGTCAGCCCGACGCCGGCGTGTACGCCTGTTTGAGCCGCACCGGCGCCGAGTGCCGGACCCGCTGGTTGATCAGTTCGACGAACACCGAGAACGCCATCGCGAAGTAGAGATACCCCTTCGGGATCGTCTGGTGGAAGGCCTCGGCCACCAAGGAAAAGCCGACCAGCAACAGGAAGCTCAAGGCGAGCATCTTGACCGTCGGCCGTGCGTTGACGAAGGCGCTGATCGACTCGGCCGAGATCAACATCACCCCGACCGCGATGACAATAGCGGCGATCATTACCTCGATCTGCTCCACCATCCCCACCGCCGTGATCACCGAGTCGAGGGAAAACACCACGTCGAGGACCAGGATCTGTAGGATGACGGCGGCGAACGAAACGGTGACCCGGGCAGATCGATACCCCTCGTCACCCTCCAAGCTCTCGTGGATCTCGTAGGTCGATTTACCCAGCAGAAACAGTCCGCCAAGCAGCAGGACCAGATCCCGGCCGGACACGTCGTGCCCCGCCACCGCGAACAGTGGCACAGTCAACCTGACGATCCAGCTGATCGACAGCAGTAACCCGATCCGCAAGACCATCGCGAGCGCCAGACCGAGACGCCGCGCCCGCCGCTGCCGTCCCGCCGGCAACTTGGCCGACAGGATCGAGATGAAGATGACGTTGTCCACGCCCAGTACGATCTCGAGGATGGTCAAGGTGGCCAGGGCGATCCAGATCTCGGGGTTGAGCACCCAATCCATGGCGTGGACCTCCGGCGGTCACGAAGCAAGGGATGATACGCAGAGAAATCGTACTACGGCGCCCCGCGCGCGCCCACGAAGCCAACCGGACACGGACGTCACGGCGGGCACCAGCAGCCAGCCCATAGGTCAGCGTCCCGGCGCCACCCGTACGGCATAGTCGGGCCAGCACGATTCACCGCCACCGGTCAGAGGCTTTAACCACGGGTCCGCCAGACCACCGAACCGGCCGGGGTCGTCGAACCCTTGCGCCGGGCCGTCATTGGACGGCGCGGCCGGCGGGTCCAGCGTCCGGGCGATCTGAGCCTGAGCATCCTCGAGATGCAGGCGCGTCGCCCGCTCAGAGGCCTGGTCCAACGCCGCCGCCAGGTCACGATCCAGGGTGCGCAACTCGCCACGGAGAAACGGCCTGGCGTCACCGCCGGCCGGCGAGCGCCCGTTGAGCAGGTCGTCGACCAGCTCCAGATAGGTCCGCTGGACGTTGCGGCGATAGGCGTCGACGCGCACGTCCGGCTCGTTCAGCTCGCGCCACAGACCACCCCGCAGGTCAGCGAGGAAGTCGGTTGCCGGGTACGCCACATCTCCATCTATCGCTTCCTGCTCGACCAGTCGCGCGAGCCGGTCGCCCCGCATCAACGTCCGGAGCACCCGCGCCTGGCCGGTGCGAATCCTCTCCAGTACCCCCACGGGCTCGATCCGCCGCAGAATCTCCGGGTCGACCAGGAACATCGGCGTCATGAACGCGCGGTCGTTCAGGAACGCCACGGCCGTGGCCTGGGTATCCCGGGGTATCGTCATGAACCGCACCCCCTCCTGCCCGAAGTGCTTCTGCTGCGAAGTGAGACCGCCGACGAGGGCGGCGACGTGGTTCATCTCGGTGGCCCACTGGCCGACCAGACGTCCATACAGCTCGTTCAGGTCATCGTAGGGATCCCCCGGCGCGTTGGTCGCGTCCAGTAGCATGGCCGCCACGCGCTCGAGGTTCCTCAGCCCCAGAGCCGTCGACTGCACGGCATCGGCATCACCAACCGCCTCGGTTAACTGGCCCGGATCGGCATTCCGCGAGCCTGGCGTCGAGAAGCGATACCACGCCGTCTCATCCTGTTCGCGCGCCCACGCATCGAGCACTGTCTTCTCACCCTCGGCGCTCGTGGCGCCCGGGATCGGCGCGTAGCCCCACTTGGTGGCCCACTTGTCATAGGGCCCGACCTTCGGGATCAGGTCCTCGACGGCGATACCGTCCTCCGGCTGAGCCACGTAGTTGAACCGGGAATAGTCCATGAGCGTGGGCGTGTGACTCATTGTCTTGACCCAGTCCGGGTCGCGGAGCTTCTCGGGCGGGTAGAGCGAGCTGGCCTTCATATTGTGCTGGAAGCCGAGGGCGTGCCCGACCTCGTGGGTGACGACGTAGGCCAGCAACTCACCCATCAGCTCATCGGGCATGGGCAGCCGCTGAGCCCGCGGGTCGAGCGGCCCCACCTGCACAAAATACCAGTCCCGAACCAGGTTCATCACATTGTGGTGAATCTGGATGTCGGCCTCGAGGATCTCGCCAGTACGGGGGTCGTGGACGTGCGGGCCGTAGGCGTTCTCGGTCGTCGAGGGAAGCCAGCGAATGACGGAGTGGCGCGCATCCTCGGGGCTCCAGTCGGGGTCCGCCGCGGGCGACGGCGCCTCCCGGGCCACAACGGCATTGCTGAAACCGGCCGCCTCGAACGCCGTCTGCCAGGCCTCGACCCCCTTCTGTACATAGGGAACCCACCCAGTCGGTGTGGCCGGATCGATCCAGAAGATGATCGGCCTGACCGGGTCGGACACGGCGGCGTCAGGCTGCCGCTTCTCGAGCCGCCAGCGCGTGATGTAGCGCCGGTCCGGCGACCGGTGCTCGTCGCGGCCGTAGTCGACCTGGCGCACCGAGAAGTAGCCGACCCTCTCGTCGAACAACCGGGGCTGCATGGGCTCCGCGGGCAACTTCATCATGCTGTAGTGCAGCACGACCGTGGCGCTGCCCGGTCGCATACCGCGACGATCCCGAGTCCCACTCTCCGAGCTCGACGGCGGCCGGGTGTAGGTATGGGTCGCCCTGACCTCGATGTTCTCCGGGAACGCCGCGACCCACTCGACGAACGACCGGTCGCGCGCGAACCCGCGCGCCTGCAAACGCGAACGCGCGCTGAACTCCGGCACCTCGGTCTCGAACAGCGAGGTCACGTCGATGACCGGGGCACCCTCCTCCGACAACGCCTCGATGTCGAACGCCTCGACGATCGTGTCGTTGTTGGCCGCCTCGACCGCCCTGGCGATCGGCCGATCCGCCGCGGCTACGATCGCGTACGACACGCTCTTGAGCAGCACCTGGTCATCCCGCCGTTCCCACTTCACGACCAGGTTGCCGAGCGGCTGGCCTCCGTAGCCGACCCCTTCGGTGGTGCGAGCGATCTGGCTGACCCAGAGAAACTCGCGCCCGAGCTCCGCCACCGGTATCTCATAAAACACCGTGTCGTCGACGCGGTGCACGATGAAGACCCCATCGTCGGACTCGGCCTCGTCCGTGATCACCTCGTCATACGGCTGGATCCCGTCGCGGTCGCCGTCGCGCCCTCGCGGACCGGGACTGTCCTCGTCCTCGGGCTCCGCCACCTGGTTCTGGTCGGGATCCGGCGGCGGGCCTTGAGCGGTCGCAGGCCACGGAGACACCAGACCCAGCCAGAGCAGCGGGATCAGCGCGCGGGTGGACACATGGTGAATGGGTGACATGGGGACATCCTCCACCTGAAGGTGACCTGACAACAAAGATTTCACCACACGATACACCAGTGCCAACCGTGGCGGCTCAGGGTCGGTCATCACCTCGGCGACGACACGCCTGCGACCACGTGGGTGACCCGCCCCCGGCCACGGTCCTGGCGATGGAGGCGGCCGGCTGGTTGAAAAGTCGGTGGAGGCCGCCAGACTAGGAAGTCGGGACCTGCAGCTCCGGCATTGGCTCGGCCGCGAACAGCCGCTGGCACGGCTTCGCCATCAGCCGCGCCCACCGAGTCGACCGGGCGACCCTGGCGCTGTCGGTCGACAGGCCGGTGTTGGCGTACATCTGACGATACAGCTTCGAGACCAGGAAGAACGCAAGGCGAGATCTGAGCGACTTCACCACGGTGGACCGTCTCCAGATCGCCTTCACGCTGTAGAAGCGGTCCCAGACCCACTGGGTCTGCTGTCGGATCTCCTCGGCCGACATCACAGGGTGCGGTGTGAGCAACTTCGGCCGCTTCCCCTGCGGAATGAGCCAGTGACGCGATACCGGTATGCCATCGACCGTTGGCACGTTGTCGCCGTACTCCCGCTCCCATTTGTCGAAGTCCAGGGTTCCAGGGAACGGCGTCAGGGTGACGAACTGCGCGAACGTGATTTCGGCCCGCTGGGCCAGCTCCGTGGTGGCGACGAAGGTGCTCGGCCGGTCGCTCGGCAGACCGAAGATGAACGAGCCGAGAACGTGGACGCCGTTCTGCCTGAACATCTTGAGCCGGTCCACCAGCTCCTCGCCCGCGAGGTTGAAGTCCTTGTAGACGTCCTTCAACCCTTCAGGCGTGACCGACTCGACGCCGACAAGGGCGCCCCTGATCCGCGCCTGCTTCATCGCCTGCAGAAACTCCAGGTCCTCGGCCGCCTCCATGGTGATCTGCGTAAAGAAATTCAGGTCGTCCGGCAGCTTCGCCATCTGGCCCATGAGTTCGAACCGCTCGTCGCGGAGCGTCTTGAGCTCGTTGAACCGGGTTTTGTCCTCGCGGCGGTCCGCCTGCTTGAGATCGTCGAGCGTGACCGGGTAGAAATTATCGTCGGCCAGCGCGATGAACCGGAATCCTATCCGCCGCAGCTCGACAATCTCCTCGATCACCGGGTTGACCCCACGTTGACGTGGCTCCTGGCCGTCGGTGCGCCAGACCGAGCAGAACGAACAGTGCTTTGGACACCCGCGTACGGTCTGCACCGAAGCCCAGGCGTACTTGTCGCGCGGCAAGAGGTCCCACCGCGCCGGTCGGAACTTGGCGGCCTCCAACTGACCCGCTTCGTACACTCGTTTCGGTGCGCCCGTGGCGCAATCCTCGATAGCGATACCCCAGGCGACGTCGCCATCACCCTTCACGACGGCATGTGCGCCGCCCCGCTCGTGGGCCTCCTCCGGATACAACGTCGCGTGGATACCGCCATAGACCACCCAGGCGCCGCGCGCGCGGGCACGCTGCCCGAGCTGGTAGCCGACCAGGGCGTTGCCGGTGTGGATCCCGATACCGATCACGTCACCCGGATCGAGCCGGCTGTCGTCGAACCGCTCGAGCGTCTCGTCCGTCAGGACGGGGTCGCCCCACTTGGCTGGTGTCGCTGCGGCGAGCACGTAGAGCCAGCGCGGCGTGATGATGGCCGAACCAAAGGAGAGATGACTCGGATTGACGATATGTACGCGCACAAAACACCTTCAGACCAGCGCCGGACCTGGTGCCACCCCCAGGGACCGCAGCGGTACCGGGCTGCTCTGCTCACGGCCGGGCCGCGTGAGGCCGGCAGCTTCTCGAGGCAACCAGTGCCTTGGCTCAGACACCAACTGTCGCCACGAGCAGAGGTCCGATGTCCTGTCTCAGGGACCGCTACATCTCCCGGCGTGGCACCTCTCATCGGCAACGCCGAAAAACCAGTCAAGTGTATCCCGTCGCGTGCTCGACCACAACCACGACCCGAATCAGGCCAGGTGGGCACCCAGGATACCGAATTTTACCGACCCGGCTACGATTCGACCCGCTCATCGGCGCCCAGTGGATAACACAGCCGCGCGCCGTCGGGATACTTCGCCGGATCGAGCAGCTCCCGGAACGGGAATTGGCCTTCATTAAACGTGACCGTAAAATCGTCTGCCAGGCGGCAATGAACCATGGGTCAGTGCGGAGCTGCGTGTCGAACCAGTTCGCCAGATCGTCGCGCGACGCCGTATCTAGCTGGTCGACCCAGCAGGACTGGTTCTCATAAAACGGATGATAGCTGAAGGCATGCGCCAGTTCCGGGTGGTTCCCGAACGCCGGCTCCATGGGATTCGTGACGATCTGCCGGCCACGAGTGACCACGCTGTCCACACCGAGTCCAGCCAGCAACGTGACATGCTCGCACAGAAACACCCAGCCGCTTCCGGACGTCTCGTCGGCCGAGACGAGGATCTTCACGAGCGCGCCGGGCCGGGATTGTCGAGCTGCACACGGCGCCGTCCAGCCCGGACGAGACCTACCACCGCTCTCTCGAGCTGCCTGATCAATTCCTCGAGCACAACGAATAGCGGGACATCGGACTGGGCAGCCTTCCGATCGGCAGCGTCGACAACTGGCGGCCGATCCGGGCAGAGCCGTGACGCACGACCCGAGCCCGGCTACCGCTTGGAACCAGCCTGGAGATAGAATGTGCGGTGCGAGTACTGCTAGTACCGACGGAGAGTTGACAGATGAACCCGATCGTGTTGTTTCTGCTGACCGGCGCCGGCGCGTTCGCGCTTCACATCCTTATGGTGTTCGTGCTCATCGGCAAGAAGAAGTAGCCGGCTACCCCGACAACCTCTCTCCTCAAGGCTGTCGGCACGCGCAAACGGCTTTGGTGGCCCGACACACGCCGCGGGCGCCGAAAGGGCACATCCATGGGTTGCCACGACATATTTCGCCGCCTCGCGGTCTACGGGCTAGCCGCGAGCGCGTCGGTCGTCTCCACCGTAACGGTCAACACCCAGTCGGGTAGCGTCAAGGCCACGGTGCAGATCGAGGCGGCCGGTCAGCCGGCGCTGACGATGAAGTGCTGGCTGAACGACGAGAACATCCGTATCGACATCGCCCAGCCGCAGGCATCCTCGATCATCTGGAAGTCCGGTGACGCCCCGGGCATGCTGATGATTCAGCATGGCGAGCGGCGCTACATCGAGTGGGGCGAGCAGCAGTTCCAGATGATGCGTCAGATGTTGCAGCGGATGCCGGGAGGCGGCGGGAGCGACACCGCCGGCGCGGACCTGGAGAACGTGCGCTTCGAGCCGAACAACCAGACCGAGACGATCGGTCCCTGGAGTGCAACCGGGGTCCGCATCACCGGCATGGAACCTGGGCAGGAGGGCACCGTCTGGGTCGCCGCTGATCTCGATGGCGGGCTATTCGAGCTGTTCGCGCGCATTGGCGACGCGCTCGAAGCGATGCAGATGCCGATGGTGGGTGGCGGGGGCGGCCCGCAGCAACAGTTGATGCGCTACCGGCAGATGAAGGACGTTGCCGGTCTGCCAGACGGCGGCGTCGTGCGGTTGAACGCGAACGACGAGAACGGCCAGACGACGATTACGCTGCAGTCGTTCGAAGCGGCCCTCTTCGCGGACGACCCGTTCGCGCCACCGGCCGGGTACGAGCGGATGCAGATACCAAACATCCCGGGGTGACCTCCCGGTTCCGTGCGTCCACCCGCGCTCGCGAAGCCCGCCTCGAACCGGGCAGGACCTGGTGCCGGTGCGTGGGCGAGGCTACGGCCCTGGCCTGACCGTGGCGCGGACGACCCGCTCGATCGTCAATCCCTGGACCACAATCGAGAAGACCACCACGCCGTAAGTGGCCGCCAGGATCTGATCCCGGACCGGCGACGGCGAGAGCGAGAGTGCTAGTGCCACAGAGATCCCGCCGCGTAACCCGCCCCAGGTCAGCACCGGAATCGCCCCGACCGTGTAGTCGTGCCACAACCGGAGCGCCCTGATCGGCAGGCTGACGCTGATGAACCGCGCCGCCAGCACCAACGGGATGGCGGACGCCGCGACCCACAGCATCGCGGGCGTGAGTGTCAGCGCGAACACCTCGAACCCGATTGCCAGAAACAGCAGCGAGTTGAGGATCTCATCGAGCAGTGACCAAAACGTCTCGAGGTGGTCGCGCGTACTCTCGCTCATCGCGAACTGCGTGCCGTGGTTTCCGATGAACAGCCCCGCCACGACGATGGCGATCGGTCCGGACAAGTGTAGGTGCAGCGCGACCGCGTACGTTCCCATGACCAGTGCCAGTGTGATCAGCACCTCGAGGTTGTGCTCGTCGATCGCCAGCATCGCCCGATACGCCACATAGCCCGCCGCCAGCCCGAGAAGAATGCCGCCGGCCGTTTCGGTGACGAAGAGCCAGGCGATCCCGCCCGCCGTCAGCTCGCCGCCACCGGTGGCCACAGCCACGAGCAGCGTAAACAGCACGACCCCCACCCCGTCGTTGAACAGGCTTTCGCCGGCGATCTTCGCTTCGAGCGCCGCCGGCACCTGGGTCTTCTTCAGGATGCCGAGCACGGCGATCGGGTCGGTCGGCGAGATGAGCGCGCCAAAGACCAGACAGTACGGCAGCGGGATATCGAGACCGGCCCAGCCGGCCAACAAAAACGTCGCCAGGCCGACCAGGCCGGTCGAAAGTAGGATGCCCGCGGTGGCGAGCGCCGAGATCGCCCATCGACGACTGACCAGTTGCGCCAAATCAACATGCAGGGCCCCGGCGAACAGCAGGAAGCCCAGCATCCCGGTCATCAGGGTGTCGTGGAAATCGATCTGCGTGAGGGTGTCGCGCACCGTGCTCTCGAGCCGCAACGCCGGTGCCACCGCGTCGAGCACCAATATCGCAAACGACACGCTGAGCGCGATCAGGACGAGACCAATCGTGTGGGGAAGCCGGAGCCAACGGTGGTTGATCCAACCACAGACCGCCGCCAAGGTGACCACCAGGGCGGCGAGGTTGAACACTGTAGCGAGAGACATGGGGCTACCGGCGTGTACTGCGTGTCGAGGTGCGCCGCGGACGTGGCGTCCGCGGCGCATCGTCGAGCGCACCAAGCGCGACGCTGCGCTGGTAGGCGGCCAGCACCGCCTTCGACAGCACCGTCCGGAACCCACCCTTGTCGAGCTGATAGATCGCGTCCGCGCTCGTCCCCCCCGGCGACGTCACCAGGTTGCGCATCTCGGCCGGATGCATCGAGGACCGTTCGGCGAAAATCGCCGCGCCCCGCACCGTCTGGACCACTATTTCCCGGGCGTCGGCGCGCGACCACCCCAGATGCACGGCGGCGTCAATCAACGCCTCCATCAACAGAAAGACATACGCCGGTCCGCTGCCGCTGACGGCGGTCGCCTTGTCGAGAAACTCCTCGTCATGCACATACAGCTGCTTCCCGAGCGCGCCGAGCATGGCGCCCGCCTGCTCGCGCTGCGCGTCCGACACCGCTCCCGTCGCGGTCCAGACCGTCATCCCTTCGCCGACCTGCGCCGGGGTGTTGGGCATCGTCCGTACGATCGCCTTGTGGCCCAGGCCCCGAGCGATCGACGCGATCCGGGCGCCCGCCACGATCGACACGACCAGCGTCGACGGCCGCAGTAGATCGTTCAGGTCCGCGTAGACCGCGGAGAGCACCTGGGGCTTGACCGACAGCACGACAATCCGCGCTTTCCGCGCGGCGGCGCGATTGTCCCGTGTCGTGTGCACGTGAAAAAGATCGCGCACTTCCTTTAAACGTTGCGGGTGCTGGTCGGCGGCGGTAATCGCACCTGGCTCGACCAGATCGTGCCGCAGGAGGCCGCCGATCATCGCCTCGCCCATCGCCCCGGCACCGATGAACCCGATCGGCAGGCCGTGCAGTATCGTGGACCGCTTCAAGTGCTGCTCCTTTGCTGAACCAAGCCCTATGTTACGGCCCGTCCGCGACGCGATCAAACTCGCCCGCCTGTCGCCGGCGGGATATCCTTCGCTCCTGATGTCCTTCCTCCAGTCTTCCGCCTTCGCCGAGACTATGGCGGACAAGCCTGCCGCCTGTCTTCTTCGCGGTTCATGGACCCGCTGACTCACACGCTCGCTGGCGCCAGCCTCGCGCAGACCCGATTCGGCCGCGTGCCACTCGGGCTGGCCACGTTGGTCGTCGGCGCCAACCTGCCGGACATCGACGCCGCCTCCTACTTCCTGGGCCGCGATCTCGCACTCGGATTCAGACGGGGCTGGACCCACGGCGTACTGGCAATGGCGTTATTGCCACCGCTGCTCGCGTGGGTGATGCACCGGCTCGACAGGGTCCGCTGCAAACGGACACCGGCGGCGACCCCGGTCCCGGTCAGCCGGCTGGTCGGGCTCTCCTATGTCGCGGTGCTGACCCACCCGGCGCTCGACTGGCTGAACACCTACGGGATCCGTCTACTGATGCCATTCGATGGACGCTGGTTCTACGGCGACGTGTTGTTCATCGTCGACCCGTGGGTCTGGCTGCTGCTGGGAACCAGCGTATTGCTGGCGCACAGCGGGTCGCGGTGGCTGGTGGCCGGATGGATCGGGCTAGGCGCGACGGCCACCGCCGTCGTGACCGGGGTTCCGGACGCGCCCGTGGCCCTGCATGGCCTATGGTGCCTCGGACTAGCGCTCGTCGCCGGACTGCGCGTCTGGGGCGGTCTGCAACTCAAGTTACCGCGGGTCGCAACCACGTGTCTCGTGCTCGTGGTGGTGTATATCACGGCGATGATCGGCAGCTCGTGGCTCTCGCGGAACCAGGTGGTAAAGTGGTCGCGGAGCCGGGGACTCGAGCCTGACCGGATCATGACGGCCCCGGTGCCAGGCGACCCGTTCCGGCGCAGCGTACTGATCGCCGACGACCGACACTACCACCGTCTGGCGTTCAACTGGCTCACGGCGGACCGTGTGCGACCGCAGGGACCGGAAACGGCGATTGGCGAAGACCACCCCGCAGCGGCTGCCGCACGCTCGGCGCCACAGCTACGCGGATTCCTTACCTGGAGCCGATTCCCGAGCTTCACGATCGAACCGCTGGGTGACGGCTACCGCGTGACCGTCACGGACAGCCGATTCGGCGGCGGTGTGGTCGAGCTGGACCAGAACCTCAACCTACGGTGACGCGCACTCATGCGGACGTCTCGTGATGGCGGAAACACGAAGGGGCGGCGTGCGCGAACACCGTAGGCGCGGGCTACCGGCGCGTGGACGTGACCTCCGGCGCGTAGGTCCCGAAGCTCCAGAGGTGCCCCTCGAGGTCTCGCGCCATGTACTCGCGCGACCCGTAGTCGGTATCTGCCAACTCCATGATGATCTCGGCGCCGGCCGCCTTCGCGCGGTCATGATGCGCATCCGCATCGTCAACATGAACGTAGATCCCCTGCGTGGCTCCGCCGACCGCAGAGGGGCTCTTCAGGTGCATAACGTCGTCGCGGGCCGACCCGATCATAATCAAGCCGCCGCCGCAGCGCAGCTGCGCATGGGCGATGGTGCCGTCGGGACCGGGCACGAGCATCTGCTTCTCGAAGCCGAACGCCCCAGAAAGCCACTCGAAGGCCGCCGGAGCGTCCGCATAGCGGAGAAACGGGAAGATACGCGTGGCCGGTGGAGCCGGAGTCTCAGTCATCTGGTCATCGTGTCCGCTGCTACTCTCCGCCCCGCTGCCCCATCGTAACAGCTGCCGAAGCCGTCGGGCGTCACCCGTCCCCATTCATTCCGCAGCGGCCGTCGGTGCTGCACGCCGCGACAGCAGACCGGGGACCCGCAGCCACCACCGTCCCACTGAAACCGAAGCCCGGAACAGGAGTTCGCAAAACGGCACTTGAGTTCGCCGGTGCACCTGATTGACAATGCATCTGTCACCATGGTCACGCCATGATCCTAAAACAGCTCATCGATCTCTATTCGTTGATCGTGCTCGTCGCGATCGTGATGTCATGGATCCAGCTGCCGCCGTCCAACCCGATCGCGCAGTTCGTGATCGCGGTCACCGAGCCGGTGTTGGGCCCCATCCGTCGCGCCCTCCCACCAATGGCGGGCCTCGACTTCTCGCCGATGGTCCTACTCATCGGACTGCAGATACTGAACAGCCTCCTGTTTTAGGAGCGCCGGACCCGGCGAGACGGCTTCCGGCTGCCGGCTTCACAGGCGCGCCCACCCATCCCCAGGTACGCGCTCGACTGGATCGGCAATAATGAATTTCCAGGAGGTTTGCTGTGGCTGACGCGGAATCGGTGACCGCCCTCGAAGCGGAACCCCCGCTGGCGACACACCGGTGCCGCAAGTGCGACCGGACAGTCGACGAGCCTACGTTCGCGGTCGAGTTGCGCGTGTGCGGCGGCTGCGGTCACCACAGCGGCCTGACCGCCCTCGAGTGGATCGACCACCTGGCGGACCCCGACACGTTCCGCGAGATCGGCAAGCACCTCTTCTCGACCGATCCGCTGCACTTCAACGTCACGACCCCGTATCGCACGCGGCTGCGGGAAGCCGAGCGGCGGACCGGCATGCACGAAGCGGCGCTGGCCGGCGAGGCCAGGCTCGAGGGCCGGCGGGTGGTGCTGATCTCCCTTGAGTTCGACTTCCTGGGTGGCACCATGGGGTCGGTGGTTGGCGAAAAGGTGGCGCGCGCCTTCGCGGTTGCGACCCGGCGACGACTGCCCGTCGTGTCGATCCTGGCCAGCGGCGGAGCACGCATCCAGGAGGGCATGCTCGCCCTGATGCAGATGGCGAAGACCGCCACGGCGGTCGCCGCGCATCAGGCCGCCAAACTGCCGTATATCTCAGTGTTGACGAACCCAAGCTTCGGGGGCACGTTCGCAAGCTTCGGGTCGCTCGGCGACATTCTCATCGGGGAGCCGGGCGCCCAGATCGGCTTCGTCGGAGCCCGGGTGGTCGAGGGCACCATCGCTGAAAAAATCCCGAAGGCCCAGCGCCGGGCGGAAGCGCTGCTCGAGCACGGGATGATCGACATGATCGTCGCGCGGCCGCACCTGCGGAACCGGCTGGCAGTGCTGGTCTCCCAGCTCACCGCGAGCAGCTCGGACGCCTGGCCGACTGGGACGCTCGCACCAACGCCGAAACCGACGCGCACGGCTGTCGAGGTGATCGAGCTGGCGCGGGAGCCGACCCGTCCGCGCGCACCCGCCTACGTCGAGCGGGTCTTCCGTTCATTCAGCCAGCTCCATGGCGACCGCTGCTACGGGGACGACCCGGCGATTCTCGGCGGCGTGGCCGACCTGCTGGGACACCCGGTGGTGTTGATCGCGCAGTGGGGACAGATGATGCCGATGCCGGAGGGCTTCCGGAAATCACTGCGCCTCCTACGTCTGGCCGAGAAGTGTGCCCTGCCGGTGGTGACCCTGGTCGACACACGCGGCGCGTTTCCCGGCCTCGAAGCCGAGCATCGTGGGATCGCCCTGACCATCGGTGAGAACCTGGCGGCGCTGGCCAGGCTGCCAGTGCCGATCGTCAACGTCGTAATCGGTGAAGGCGGGTCCGGCGGCGCGCTGGCGCTCGGTCTAGCTGACGTCATCCTGATGCAAGAGAATGCGATCTACTCGGTGATCGCGCCCGAGGGCGCGGCGGCGATCCTGCTACACGACGCCGCCCGCACCAAGGAACTGCTGCCTGCCCTGAAGCTCACAGCGCACGACCTGCTCGACCTGGGGATCATCGACGACATCGTCCCCGAGCCGCCCGGTGGCGCGCATCGTAACCCTGACGCGGCCGCCCGTCAGGTGCTCGAGCGCGTGGTACACCACTTGGCCCAGCTCACGTCGATCAAGCCGAAGAAGCTCGTGCAGCGCCGGGCCGACCGATATCGTGCCATCGGACAGTTCGAACGTGGCATCGTCCACAAGGCGCGGGAAATCGTCGACCGGATCAACCAAGAGCTGTAGTACGCCAGCACGCCGAAAGCGGCTATGATGAACCGGCTCGCCGCGTCGTGCGGGACTGGCGGTGAACGGCGGCGGTCACCTGACTAACTGATTTTCGGCGGGATGCAGCATGCTGAAGTGTAGCCTGCGAGCGGTCGTGGCGGTCTTCCTGACAGCGGTGTTCCTCACAACGTCCCCGGCCGCCACACACGCCCAGGACGTGACAGCGAACCCGTTCACGACCCGGCTCGACATCCGGATGGGCGAGCGACTCTTCCGCCAGCAATGTGGACGGTGTCACGGCCGTGACGCGACGGGTGGCGAGCTGGGCCCCGATCTCACGAGCGGGTTTCGGAACGTTAGCACCGACGCCGGGCTGTTCAGGGTCGTCCGGGAAGGGCTGCCCAATACCCAGATGATCGGTATCAGCCGCAGCACCACCGACCAGTCGGTCTGGATGGTGGTCAGCTATCTGAACTCGCTGAACGACACGGCCGACGTCGAGCTGCCGGGCGACGCCACCGCCGGGATGCAGATCTTCAACGGCAAAGGAGGCTGCACCAGCTGTCACATGGTGAGCGGCCAGGGTGGACGGCGCGGCCCGGACCTGACCCGGGTCGGCAACCGGCGCGACCCGAACGAGCTGGCGAGTGACCTGAGAACTCCAGACGAGGACGTGGCGCCACGCTGGTGGACCGTGCGGATCACACGAGAGAACGGGTCGGTCGTCGAGGGGCTCCGGATGGACGAGGACACGTTCACACTCCGGTTGATGGACGAGCAGGAAGACTTGTGGTCGTTCTCGAAGGGCCGCATCCGATCGCACGAGCGAATCGAGACCTCGACGATGCCGAGCATCGAGGGGCTGCTGACCGCCAGCGAAGTGGACGACCTGGTCGCCTACCTCGCCACGCTCCGGCGGGGGGAGAGTTGATCATGAAGCGCCTTGTCGTCGTTATTGCCCTGTTGACCTGCGCGCTGCCCGTCTCCGGGCAACCGGTGGAGTCGTCGCCCGGCGCCACAGCATCGTTCTCGACAGTCACGTGGGAGCGCCTGCTCAACGCGGCCGACGAGCCCGAGAACTGGCTTATGTACTCGGGCACGCTCGACAGCCAGCGGTTCAGCCGGCTCGACCAGATCCACAACCGGAACGTCTCCGAGCTCGAGCTCAAGTGGGCCTACCAAATCCCGCAACTCGACCGGGCCGAAACCACACCGCTCGTGGTCGACGGCGTGATGTTCATCACCGAGGCACCGAGCAACGTCGTGGCGGTCGACGCCGCCACCGGGCAGGAGTACTGGCGCTACGACCACGAGCTCCCGGACGATCTGCGTATCTGCTGCGGCCGCAACAACCGCGGCGTCGCAATCCTGGGTGACACGCTCTACATGAGCACGCTCGACGCCCATCTGGTGGCCATCGACGCCAAGACCGGCAATCTCATCTGGGACAAGGAGGTGGCCGACCACCAGTCCGGCTACAGCAAGACCGCGGCGCCGCTCATCGTTAAGGACCAGGTCGTGACCGGCATCGCCGGCGGCGAGTTCGGGATCCGCGGGTTCATCGACTCCTACGACGCTACGACCGGGGAGCTCGAGTGGCGCGCCAACACGATCCCGGGCCCAGACCATCCAGACAGCCAGACCTGGGCCGGCGACTCGTGGCGTACCGGTGGCTCGGCCAGCTGGATCACGGGCTCGTACGACCCGGACCTCGACCTGGTCTACTGGGGCACCGGCAACCCAGGGCCGGACTGGAATGGCGACGTGCGGATGGGCGACAACCTCTATTCCGACTCGGCGCTGGCGCTCAACGGCGTCACCGGAGCACTGGAGTGGTACTTCCAGTTCACGCCGCACGACGAGCACGACTGGGACGCCATCCAGGTGCCGATCCTCGCCGACCTCCAGATGGGCGGGGAGACCCGCAAAGTGATGATGTGGGCGAACCGCAACGCCTTCTACTACACACTCGACCGGGAAACAGGCGAGTTCCTGGTCGGCAAGCCGTTCGCCAAACAGACCTGGGCCGAGGGGCTGGACTCAAACGGCCGGCCGATCCGCGTCCCCGGCACCGCGCCCAGTCCGGAGGGCACGCTCGTATCGCCGCCGGTCGGCGGCGGCACCAACTGGTTCTCTCCCGCGTATAGCCCGCGCACGGAGCTGTTCTACGTGATGGCCTTCGACGGCGAGGCGATCTACTTCAAGCGAGACGAGGACTACAACGAGGGTGACCGCTACACCGGGGGTGGCCAGCAATACAACCTCCCCATGGACAAGTATCAGAGCGCGGTCCGCGCGATCGACCCGAAGACGGGGAACATCCGGTGGGAGTATCAGGTTCAGCCACGGTCGACAGCCGGCGTGCTGGCGACCGGCGGCGACCTCGTCTTCAGTGGCAGTATTGACGGCTACTTTTACGCTCTCGACGCGGTAAGCGGCGCGGAGCTCTGGCACATCGCGGTCGGGGCTCGGGTGCACTCCGCCCCGATGACCTACGCCGTCGACGGCAAGCAGTATCTGACCGTCGCCGCCGGCAACGTCGTGTTCACATTTGGATTGAGGGAGTGAGCCAATGCCGTTCCTGTCGCCAACCGACCTGGCCCGCAAGGAGCCGATAGCGGGGTTCGTCGGCCTGTTCGCGCACGGGGTCACGATGACCGTGGTCCAGTGGACCATCGCGGCCGACGCCGCACTGCCTGAGCATGCCCATCCGCACGAGCAGATCTCACACGTGCTCGACGGCGAATTCGAGATGACGATTGACGGGCGGACCCAGCGGCTGGGTCCGGGCACTCTGGCCATCGTGCCGCCAAACGCCACTCACTCGGGTCGAGCGGTCACGGCGTGCCGGATCATCGACATCTTCCATCCCGTGAGGGACGACTATCGGTAGGCTTGTGTACCCCCGTCTGGTCACCCACTTCGCGCGCTGGGTGTCGGCCGCTCGGTCACACGCAGGCCCCTGAGCGCCCGGGACGCCGCTCGACCGTGAGCGCGGGTTCGGCCTGCGTCCAAGCCATGACGAGAAGGATCGCACGACCGCTCGCGGTGGCTGGAGTGGCGATGTGCGGCGCCATCCTCCTGACGCCGACGAGTGCGGCAGGACAGCCGCGTACCGCGGGCGCCGACGCCCGCTCGCCGCGCAACGCCAATTACTCCATCGACGTCCGGCTCGACCCGGACGCCCGCATCCTGACCGGTCGGGCGGTGCTGACCTGGCGTAACATCGCCGCTGTCTCATCACCCGATCTCAGATTTCACCTGTACTACAACGCCTGGAGGAACAGCCGATCGACGTGGATGCGCGAGCGCGAGCTCGGTCGGGGTCCCGGACTCACGTCAAGGCCGGAGACCGACTGGGGTTGGATCGACGTCACCGCCGTCCGGTTGCTCGGGGCCGGCGACGCCCCGCCGCTGGATCTGACCGATCGCGTGCGCTTCGTCTCACCGGACGACGGCAACCCCGATGACCGGACGGTGCTGGCCGTGCCGATGCCGGCGCCGGTCGCGCCGGGCGAGACGGTCAACGTCGAGCTCGAGTGGATCTCGCGGGTACCGCGAACGTTCGCCCGCACCGGGGCGATCGGGAATTTCTTCTTCATCGCCCAGTGGTTTCCCAAGATCGGCGTGCTGGAGGACGACGGCTGGAACTGCCATCAATTTCACGCCGGCACCGAGTTCTTCTCAGACTACGGCGTCTACGATGTGCGGATTTCCGTTCCCACCGGGTGGATCGTCGGCTCGACCGGCGCCGGCGGGCAGCTGCGTAACAACGCCGACGGCACCACGACGCACCGCTACGTCCAGGAGGACGTCCATGACTTTGCCTGGACCACCAGCCCTGACTTCCTCGATCTCACCGAACGGTTCGAGGTCGCGGGACTACCAGCGGTGCAGATGCGACTGCTCCTGCAGCCGGAGCACTCGGGACAGGCCGGGCGCCACTTCACGGCAACGGCGGCGACCCTACAAGCGTACGGCCAATGGTTCGGTTCGTACCCCTATGCGCAGATCACCATCGTCGACCCAGCGTGGCAGAGCGGCGCCGGCGGCATGGAGTACCCGACCCTGTTCACCACGGGCACGCGCTGGCTCGCGCCGCCCGAGGTCCCGCAGCCGGAGGGCGTGACGATCCACGAGGCTGGTCACCAGTTCTGGTATGGCGTCGTCGGGAACAACGAGTTCGAGCACGCGTGGCTGGATGAGGGTCTGAACACATTCGCGACGGCACGGGTACTCGAAGCGGAGTTCACGCCCAACCGCATCGCCCAACGGTATTTCGGTGGGTTCGTGCCGTTCGTGTTTCGAGACATGGTGTGGTCGCGTGCCACCGACGGCAACCGGCTGGCCGGCTATCGGAACGCCGCGCGCGCGGACGTGCAGCAGACGCCGACCTTCCGGTACTGGCCCGGCACCGCCGGTGCCATTACCTACAACAAGACGGCGCTGTGGCTCCACACCCTCGAGCGGCATCTCGGGTGGGAACCGGTGCGCGAGATCCTGTCGGTGTTCTACCGCCGGTGGCAGTTCAGACACCCCAAACCGGAAGACTTCTTCGCCATCGCGAACGAGGTCAGCGGACAGGACCTGTCCTGGTATTTCGACCAGGTGCATGGCGGCACGCAGATCTTCGACTACGCCGTCCAACAGGTTACCACTCGTCCGTTGCGCGACCGCGGGTTCGTCGATGGCGACCGCAGACCGGTGTTCAGGGACCCGATCGACGACCGCGGGCTGACACGCACGACGGTGACTATCCGCCGGCAGGGTGATGGCATCTTCCCGGTCGAGGTGCTCGTCGTCTTTGATGACGGCGAGACGGTCCGCGAGCAATGGGACGGCCGGGAACCGTGGCAGCTCTTCACCTACGAGCGCACGGCGGGCGCTGTCCGAGTGGAGGTCGACCCCGATCGCGTGTTACTGCTGGATCTCGATTACGCGAACAACAGCTGGACGGCAGCGCCGCGTGCGGGACCTGCCGCGACAAAGTGGATGCTGCGCTGGATGATCTGGCTGCAGGATCTGCTGCTGACCTACGCGTTTCTCGTCTGATGCCGATCGTCATCTCCCTAGTCGACGGTCTGCGCCGGGTGATCCGAGCGCCGGTCATCCTGGTTGGTGCCGCGACACTCACCCTGCTGCTGGTGGTCCCGCTGGGGCTGCTGCTGCGTGGCGAGCTACAGACCGCCCTAGGTGACAGCGTCGTGGCGGACGGGATGGCGGACGGCGTCGTCTGGGATTGGTGGCAGCAGTTCAGCCGTCAGGGGACCGGCCTCGATCGGTCGCTCACGCCGTCGGTCATCGGCTTCGCGGCCGTGCTCGCCAACGTCAGCGCCCTGCTCGACGGCAACGGACAGGAACCAGTCATCGTCGCTGTCCTGCTGTCCTACCTCCTGGTGTGGGCCTTTTTTTCAGGCGGCGTACTTGACCGCTATGCGCGGAACCGGCCGACCCGGAGCGCCGGTTTCTTCTCCGCGTGCGGGCTGCACGGATCGCGGCTGCTACGGCTGGCGATCGTCGCCGGTCTGGCCTACGGATTCCTGTTCGGTGTCGTGCACGGCTGGCTGTTCGACGACCTCTACGAGGCGATAACCAGAAACCTCACCGTGGAGCGTGAAGCGTTCGCGGTCCGGGTCGCGCTCTACGTCGTGTTCGGGTTGGTGCTGATCGCGGTCGGCCTCGTGTTCGACTATGCACGGGTGCGCGCGGTCGTCGAGGACCGCCGCAGCATGCTCGGAGCGCTGCTGGCCGGGTGGCGCTTCGTGCGCCGGCGTCCGGGCGTATGCGCCGGGCTCTATCTGGCCAACGGGCTGGTGCTGTTGGCCGTGATGGCGGTGTATGGGCTGCTGGCACCGGACGCCGGGACGACCGGCTTATCGATGTGGCTGACGTTCCTGACGGGGCAGGCCTACGTGGTCGCGCGTCTGACTGCCAAGCTCCTCTTCTACGCGGCTGAGGTCGCCTACTTCCAGAGCCAGCTGGCGCACGCCGGGTACGTCGCCGCGCCGGCGCCAGTCTGGCCGGAATCGCCTGCGGCCGAGGCGCTCGGGCGTCTCGGCTAAGCTGGCCGCCTGAGAACCGTAGCGTGACCTCAAAACAGAGTCGGCGAACCGCTCCTCCGGCCTCCCGAGGTGAACACGCACCGTGATCGCCGCGCTCATCACGCTGGCCGTCTTCCTCGTACTCACGATCGCGCTGCCGGTCCTCGCGTTCCGCCGCGCGTCGGCGGCACGCGAGGACCTGGAACGACTCGAGCGACGGCTCGCCTCGGTGGAAGACCGGGTACGGCAGGGCCGGTCAATCACGGCGACCGCGGCGGCGGAGCCAGACCCGGCCGGCCGCACCAGGCTGGCACCCCGCTGCCAGGCGACCGGGACCACACCCCCGGCCGCGACGCAGGCTCACCTCGAGGCCCGGATCGGCAAGCGGTGGATGCTCTACGTCGGTGTGGCGACGCTGGTGGTCGGCGTCGAGCTGTTCATCCGCTACGCCTTCGTCAATCGGTGGATCACCGAGCCGCTGCGGGTCGGAACGGGTGGACTCGCCGGCACACTCCTCATCATGGCCGGTCGCCGCTTCGCGACGGCTGGCCATGCTCGGTTCGGCCACACGCTGGTCGGCGGCGGACTCGCCACATGGTATCTGGCGGTCTACGCCGCCCTGAACCTCTACGGCCTCGTGAACACCCTCTTCGGATTTATTCTGCCCGTCCTGGTAACCGGACTGGCCGCCGTGCACGCGGACCGGCTGCGCTCGCAGCCGCTCGCACTGATGGCGGTGGTCGGCGGCTTCGGCACGCCGTTTCTCGTCGACGCCGGCACCACTGCGCAGTCGACGCTCTTCAGCTACACCGCCCTGCTGATCGGGGCGACCGTATACCTCGCCAGCCGACGCGACTGGCCCGCGCTGAACCTAGCGAGCTTCCTGCTCACCGGGCTGACGGTGCTGGTGTGGGTGTCCGGTTCTTACGACCCGGGTGCGTATCTACTGACGGAGCTCTTTTTTACCCTGTTCTGCGGCCTCTTCCTCTGGGTTCTCTACAGCATGCGCGGGTCGACCCACCCGATTGCGAGCAGGGTACGACTGGCGCTGTGGACCACACCGGTCTGGTATCACGGTGCGTCGCTCGCGATCCTCGGGGACCACTGGCTCGCGCTGCTGGTATATCTGATCGCCGTCACGGGCGTGGGTGTGGTGTTTTCGGTCGGCTGGGAAGCGACCTGGATGCGCGTAGTGCTGTGGGCCGCGGTGGCCCTTCCGCTGCTCGAGTGGACGGGCCGCCAACCGGATGTGTCGTGGCTGGCGCCGGCCGTTGTGACCTGGCTTGCCGTCGCGAGCATGCACGCGGTCGCGCAGGTCGAGCTATTAAGACGCGCGCGCGCCCGGCTGCACGCCGCGGACGTCCTCCTGTTCCAGGCCAACGGACTCAGCCTCTACTTCGGGTTGCAAGCGATACTGGAACCGCGTCGCTATGCGCTCCTCGGGCTCGTCGCGGCGGCCCTTGCGATCACGCACGGCGCGATGGCCGTCCTGGTTCGGCGTGTCGAACCGCGCGCCGTACCCCATCTATTGGTGGCCGCCATCAGCCTCGCGGTGGTCGCCGTCACTGTCCAGCTCGACGGCGCGTGGGTAACGATGCTTTGGGCGACCGAGGCGGCCGGCCTGATCTGGCTGGGGCTACGGGAGCGCCGTGACTGGATCCGAGCCGGCGGCGCGCTGCTCCTTGGCGTGGTCGTCGTCAGGCTGCTCGCGACGCAATTAGCGCCGGTGCCGGCCGTCTACACCGTCTTCGTCAACCAGCGCGCCACGCTCGGCTTCTTCATCGTGGGGACCCTCTGCCTCGTCGCCTGGCTGCACGCCCGAACCGACCCGGAATCGGTCGGCCACCGCCGCCTGGCGATCGCCATGGGAATCATTGGCGCAAACGCGCTGATGCTGGTCACCGTGTCGGTCGAGATCTACGCGTTCTGGGAGTTGCGCGCGGACACGATGCGTTTCGCATCGAGCGCCGAGCTGGTTCGGCAGATGATGCTGTCGGCGACTTGGGCCACGTACGCGGCCGGGTTGACGGCGGTCGGCATCAGACGGAACTACGCCCCCGTACGCTATCTCGCCATCGGCGTGTTCGCCATCACGGTGCTGAAGGTCTTCACCGTGGACTTATCGCAGCTCGATTCGGTCTATCACATCGTCAGCAGAATCACGTTAAGTCTGCTACTAGTCGGAGTGTTGTATATGTATCAGCGATACGGCGGCCGGCTGAGCGACCCGGTTGAGGGGAAGGCGCCGCGCTCGCGAGGGTCCGCCGGCACGGCCGGCAACCCCGAGGCGGTCGTCCCCGAAGCCTTATCCACGAACGAATGACCGGGCGACGAACACCGTGCGTCACGACGTGACAAGTTGCACGCGACCAGATGTCTAATGTGGTACAAACGGTGAGTGGACGACGAGATAAGGAGGCACCCATGCGAGGTCACTTAACCGCGACCGCTCATGCCTTGCTGATCGTGTGCGCCGTCGGCGTGTCGATCATCCCCGGAACGGCACAAACTTCGACCCGCATCGAGAGGGAGGTGCGGGAGTCTCTCCACGGCGAGCGCGACCTCAGGGGGCTCGGCGTAACGGCCACCGGCAACGAGGTCGTCCTGACCGGCGTGGTCGAGACCTTCTGGGCCAAGAGCGAGGCGATCCGGCGAGTGCTCGAGGTGGACGGCGTCGAGACGGTCGTCAGCGAGATCGAGATCCCACCGGCCGAAAGCGACGAGGCGCTGGCCACCGACGTTGCCAGAGCGGTACAGCGATACCCGTACTACACACTCTTCGATCTGCTTGATGGGAATATCAACGAAGGCGTGGTCACTCTGACGGGCAAGGTCACGCCAGGCCGCGACAAGGTGAATGAGCTCTTCGAGCGGGTCGCCAAGATTCCCGGTGTCCAGGACATCCAGAACCAGATCGCAAGGTTGACGCCGTCATCCGAAGACGACAATTTGCGGCGCGCGATCGCCAGGCAGCTATTCCGCACGGCCGGCTTCGAGCGGTTTAGCTCGCAGCAGAACCCGCCGTTCCGCATCATCGTCGACAAGGGCGTGGTTACGCTGGTCGGGTACGTGCAGTCTGACATCGAGCGGATTCAGATAGAGCAGATCGCCCGGCAGACGCGCGGGGTCCTGCGAGTCGAAAACCTGCTCCAGACGATGTCGTAGCCTGGCGGGCGAGCAGCCCGTGCAACGCTGGCTTCACCACGGGCTGCTATTGGCCAGGCGGATGGTAGAAGGCGGCGCCCCCTGGAAAGGTCGCGCGGGGTCCCAGCTCGCGCTCGATACGCAACAACTGGTTGTACTTGGCGGTCCGGTCGGTTCGCGAAAGCGAACCGGTCTTGATCTGCCCAGCGGTGGTGGCGACGGCGATATCGGCAATGGTCGTATCCTCGGTCTCGCCGGATCGGTGCGATATCACTGACCGGTAGGATGCGCGTTTTGCCATCTCGATCGCCTCGAGGGTCTCCGTCAAGGTCCCGATCTGGTTGAACTTTACGAGAATAGCGTTCGCCACCGACTCGCGGATCCCCCGAGCTAGGATCTTCGTGTTGGTCACGAACAGATCGTCCCCCACCAACTGCACCCTCGCTCCCAGCGCCTCGGTGAGTGCCGACCAGCCCTCCCAGTCGGACTCGGCCAGCCCGTCCTCAATCGACAGGATCGGGTACCGATCGACCAGCCCGCGGCACCACTCCACCATGTCCGTCGAGCTCCGTTCGGCCTTACCCTCGGTCGAGAGCCGGTAGCAGCCATCCCGGTAGAACTCGCTGGCCGCCACGTCGAGCCCGAGATAAACGTCGTCACCGGGACGGTAGCCGGCGCGCTCGATCGCCATCATCAGCAGGTCCAGCGCGCTCTCGTTCGACTCGAGGTTGGGAGCGAAGCCACCCTCGTCCCCCACCGCGGTCTGGTGCCCCCCCTCCCGCAGGATGGCGCGCAGCCGGTGAAAAATCTCCACACCGATCCGCAGAGCCTCCGCGAACGAGCCCGCGCCGACCGGGATGATCATGAACTCTTGGATGTCGACGTTGTTGTCAGCGTGGACGCCGCCGTTGAGCACGTTCATCATCGGCACGGGAAGCACCCGCGCGTTCGGACCACCCAGATACGCGTAGAGAGGCAACCCGGTCGCCGCAGCAGCGGCCCTGGCGACAGCCAGCGAGGCGCCGAGGATCGCGTTCGCGCCCAGCCGGCGCTTGTTGTCGGTGCCGTCGAGATTGATGAGCGTTTCGTCGATCTGCGCCTGACCGACGGAGTCCATCCCGAGCAGCGCCTCGCGGATCTCACCGTTGACATGGCCCACCGCTCGCGTGACTCCCTTGCCGAGATATCGCTCCAGGTCGCCGTCGCGTAGCTCGACCGCCTCGAGCTCGCCCGTCGAGGCACCCGAAGGCACGGCGGCGCGGCCACGCGCCCCACCCACCAGCCACGCCTCGACCTCCACGGTCGGGTTGCCGCGACTGTCGAGGATCTCGTGGGCCACGACGTTCGCGATCGTCCGGTCTGTGCTCATCACGGGCTCCTGCGCATCGAGGAAGCATGTCAACAGCGGAAGCTAACGAGGCTACACGAACGGCGGCACCGGGACAACGGCCGGCAAGCCGTGACGAGGGAGCGGACCAGCAGTGTGCGACCGAGACACGACACAGTCAGGCGGGATGCAGCGGCAACTTTCACCACGGGCCGCTACACCTGCCGTCCGACGGGGCAGGACACGCCCGTACCACCGTGGCCGCAGTACCCCTGCTGGTTCTTGGCCAGGTACTGCTGGTGATAGGCCTCGGCGTAGTAGAACTCGGGGGCGGTGACGATGTCGGTCGTGATCGGGCCGTGGCCGGCCGACCGCAGCACGTCCTCGTAGGCACGCCGCGTTGCCTCGGCCCGTGTGCGCTGAATGTCGGTGAAGCAGTGGATGGCGGAACGGTACTGCGTGCCCACGTCGTGGCCCTGGCGCATCCCCTGCGTAGGGTCATGCCCTTCCCAGAACCGTGTGAGCAGGGCGTCGTAGCCGACCCGTGACGAGTCGAACACGACGAGCACTACCTCGGTGTGACCGGTCAATCCACTGCACACCTCCTGATACGTCGGGTTCGGCGTGGACCCACCCGCATAACCGACGGCGGTCGTCCAGACGCCAGGCAGTTGCCAGAACCCGCGCTCGGCGCCCCAGAAGCAACCCATCGCGAAGACCGCCCGCTCGAGCCCGTCTGGGAACGGCGGCTCGAGGCGCGCGCCGGTAACGACATGCAAGTCCGGAACCGACATGCGCTCGGTACGCCCGGGAAGCGCCTCGGACGACGACGGAACGCGCTGCTTGCTGTCACTGAACCACATGGTAGGCCTCCGGCGGACCGTGTCTCGACTGGCTCCACGATACCCCATCTCCATTCGGGCCTGATTGTGTCAGACGTGCAGGCCTCGGAGTGCTCGCGTTTCCAGACGGGCTCCCGGGCACTCTTCCGGTATTGCCTCGCTGCGCGCCGCTGCTGTAACATCGGCTCGTCATGCGCGTGTCGATCAGTTATTGCAAGGTCTGAAACTACTTACCGAAGGCCTCCAGTCTGGCGGCCGCGATCAAACAGGCGCTCGACGTCGACTCCGAGCTGGTCGTCGGCTCCCGCGGGGCCTTCGACGTCGTCGCCAACGGCGGGCTCATCTTCTCGAAGCAGAAAGAACACCGGTTTCCAGAACCGGAGGAGATCATCGGAACCCTCCGGTCTCTCGGCACACCCGCCGCGTGAGCGATCCGGAGGCTCTACCACCTGTGGCCCTCCTGAGCCGGCTGGACTGACAATACGGACCCGACGGATCGGACCTGCAGTGCGCCGCAGCGATCGTGCATGCAGTCGAGATAGGACGTGTGTCATGGCACCGCTGAAGTCTTCGACCGAGACGCAACACAGCCAAGCGGGATCCACCACCCGTCAATTACAGCGGGGTGTTTACCCCGGACTGCTGGCGCTGCTCGTCGCCGCCGCCGGTCTGCTGCAGACGCCACCCGCTACAGCCCAGCCGCCGCCAACGATCGGACAGGTAGGCAAGGATGTCCCGTGGGTGCCGACACCGGACGAACTGGTGAACACGATGCTCGGGATGGCGGCCGTGACGCCGGAGGATCTCGTGATTGACCTCGGCTCCGGCGACGGACGCACAGTGATCGCGGCCGCCAGGCTGGGGGCACGGGCGATCGGCGTCGAGCTCGAACCGGGTCTGGTAGAGCTGTCAAGACGAAGAGCCCGCGAGGCCGGCGTGGCGGAGTTGACGGAGTTCGTCGAGACCGACCTGTTCGACTACGACATCTCTCCGGCTACCGTGATTACGATGTTCCTGCTGCCGGAACTCAACTACCGGCTCCGTCCGACGCTGTTCACGCTGGAACCGGGCACCCGTATCGTGTCGAACACCTGGGACCTCCGCGGCGAGAAGGATAATCCAGACGCACTCGGCTGGAGAGCGGACGAGGTCGTGGTGCTCGATCCCTGTCCCACCTGGTGCACGTCACTGCTCTGGATCGTGCCCGCCAGGGTGCAGGGGGCCTGGCGGCTGGGCCCCGGCGAGCTCCGGCTGGACCAGCAGTTCCAGATGCTGACCGGCAGCCTCCGCGTTGACGGCCGCACGATGCCGATCGAGGTCGGAAGACTGCGCGGCACGGAAATCAGTTTTCGGGTCGGCGCCACGAGCTACACCGGTCGTGTTCGGGGCACGACGATGACCGGTGTCGCCCGGACGCCGAACGGGGCTGTGGACTGGAACGCGACCCGGTCGCGATAACGATGCCCGAACGAGGTGTCCCGGATGCCTGTTGATCGCCGCGAGTTTCTACTCAGCACGGCGGCTGCGCGACGCCAACATCGCAGTAACGATCGCGCCGCCACGGATGCGGGTCTCGGTTTCCGTGTTCAACGACGACGACATCGACGGGCTAGTCGGAGCCCTGGCTTAATCCGTGGCACCAGCACGGCCGAACTCATGCGCGCGCCACCTGGCGGCTACGTTCGGACGTCCGCCTGCGGTGAGGGTCGTGCATTCCCCCATGCGGAGCCGGCCCTGGCGCGGATCGGTCCAACGGCCCCGATCACACCGGGCTGACGTCGACCGCACCACGCCGCGAGTCGACCGCACCACGCCGCGAGCTGACTCTACCGGGAGGCCGATGCGACCGACGCGGCCTCGACCTGGGCGACGACCGCCGCCGCGATCTGGCGGGACGAAATGCCGAACCGGTCGAGCAGATCAGCCGACCGGCCGCTGCGGGGCACCTGGCGTACCGCCAGGCGCTGCACGCTGATGCCGTGGGCCGCTACCACGTCGCTCACGCCATCGCCCAACCCGCCGGCCGCGTAGTGATCCTCGACCGTGATGAGCCGGTGACCGGTCGCCTCCCCGGCCCGAACCAGCGTGTCCACGTCGAGAGGGCACACGGAATACGCATCGATGACCCGCACGTGTATGCCCGACCGGCGGAGCTCCTCATACGCCGTGAGCGCCTCGAACACCGTCACCCCAGCCGCCACAACGGTGGCCGTGTCCGTGAGACTCTCGCGCAGGACCTTCGACCCCCCGATGACAAACTCGTCCGCGGCCGTGTAGATAACCGGCGTCTTCGGGCGTGAGGTCCGCATGTAGGTCATGCCGGCGTGCGCCGCGGCCGCAACCACCAGCCGCGCAGCGCTGACACCATCACACGGGTACAGCACCACGCACTCGGGCACCGCCCGCATCATGGCCAGGTCCTCGAGCGCCATCTGCGACGGACCGTCCTCGCCGATCGACACCCCCGCGTGCGACCCGGTGAGCTTGATGTTGACGTTGCCAATGCCACCCATCCGGATGAAGTCGGCGGCACGCGTCAGAAAACAGGCGAACGTCGACGGGAAGGGAATGGCGCCACGACTGGCGAGCCCGAGCGCCGCGCCGACCATGACTTGCTCGGCGATGAACGTCTGGTAGAAGCGGTCTGGGTGCCGCTGCTCGAACTTGTTGCTAAAGGTCGAGTTCTTAACGTCGGCGTCGAGCGCCACGACGCGCTGGTCCACCGTGCCCAGTGCCGCCAGCGCCGCGCCGTAGGCTTCGCGTGTGGCCACCTGGCTGCCCAGCTCGTACTCCGGCAACCGGACCGCGTCGAGTGACGGTGAGGACAGCGACCCGGCTGCGGGGCGGGGCGGGGCCGGAATCGCCAGGTCGACCGTCTCCTCGCCGAGCTGTCCCTCGAGCTCGGCCAGGGCGCGGCTGAGGTCCTCACCCTTGAACGGCTTACCGTGCCAACCGTCGCGTCCCTCGACGAACGTGATGCCCTTGCCCTTGAGGGTGCGTGCCAGGATCATCGACGGATGTCCCGTCGTCCGCGCGGCGTCGTCGAACGCGTCGAGCAGGGCGGCCAGGTCGTGCCCGTCGACGACGAGCGTGTGCCAGCCGAACGCACGCCATCGCTCCGCGTAGGCTGCCATGTCGTGGCCCCACTGGGTCGCCTGGCTCTGGCCGAGCGCGTTGACGTCGGTGACGGCGCACAGGTTGTCGAGACCGAGCCGCGCAGCGACCTGCGCTGCCTCCCAGACCGAGCCCTCGGCGGACTCGCCGTCGCCGAGCAGCGCATAGGTGCGGTAAGTCAACCCGATCCGCCTGGCGTTCAACGCGATCCCGACCGCGGCGCAGATACCCTGCCCGAGCGACCCGGTGGCGACATCGACGAACGACAGCCGCGGTGTCGGGTGCCCCTCGAGGTCGGAGTCAATCCGCCGCAACGATGACAGCTGGCCGCGGTCGATAGCGCCCGCCTCCGCCCAGGCGGCATAGAGCAACGGCGCCGCATGCCCCTTCGACAGGACGAAGCGATCGTTCTCTTCGTTGTCCGGGTCCAGGGGGTCGAATCGCATCTGTCCGAAGAAGAGCGCCGCCATGATGTCGGCGGCCGAGCAGCAGCTGGTGGGATGCCCGCTGCCAGCTTCGCTCGTGGCGCGGACCGATTCGATCCGGAGCCGGGTCGCGATGTTACAGAGCGCTGAAAGCTGCGGGGTGCGATCGACGGCCAACGTGGACCTCCGGGGCAGGAAGTGTAGCATGGTCATGGGCTCGCGGAGACGGGGGCCAGAACGCAAAAGACGGGAAGCTGGCGACGCCCTGGCGCGGGCAGAAGGGTTTCGTCCACCGCGATCAGCTATCTGAGGGCGCAACGGCAGCGGCGCGAGTCGAGTCAAGCGCGAGCACATAGACGGCGCCGTCCAGGCCGTGGCCCCGGTAGACGGACGTCTGGCACGTCAGCGTCCGGACCGCGAGTTCCCGGTACCGGGACTCCTCGGTGCAGACACTCAGTCGAGCCAGCACCATAGCGGCGCGACAGTTGAGCCCCAGCGGTCGGTGCGGCTCGCGCAGCAGTCCGACGGGCTCGTCGGACCCGGTGAGGCCCGCGCGGGCCCGATCGGTGAATCCATCGACGTCGTCCCACATCGCGTGATCACAATAGGCCATCAACTCTCGGGGCATGTCGAGATAGACCGCCTGCCCCGTCGCCTCGTAGAGATCGAGCAGCGACGCGCTGATCGTGACCTGGTCGGTGAGCAGCCCACGCGCCACCGGCGTGCCCGTGGCGTTGTGGCCTACCCCGCCGCCGCGCTCGTAAGTCGCCATGGCGACCCGGTCCACCGAAGTCGCCGCAAACTCGAGCAGAGAGCTGTCCCCGAGAACGGACGCGGCGAGAACATAGGCGGAGGCCATGACTGCCGTCGCGTCGGTGTAGATGGTGCGATCGATCGGGGGGACGGCGTGGCGCCGCCGCGCCTCGAGGGACGACAGGGCGGTGTAGGCCGGATCCGCGCGCTGGCCGGCGAAGAAGCCACCATCGGGGTCCGCGAACGTGCCGTGAACGAACCGGACAATCGCCGCAGCCTGATCAGCATAGTCCGCCCGATCGAGATATTGCGAGGCCACCAGATAAAGCTCGAGCAGCCGCGCGTTGACCGTCAGGACCTTCTCGACCTGCGCACCTGACCAGTCGCGCTGCGCGCAGTAGCGAAAAAATCCGCCCTCGACAGAGTCCCACAGCCCCCGCTCGGCCATCGCGTCCAGCGTGTGGGTCACGACGTGGGTGAGGTCGGGGTTCGCCGTCTCGCGGCACCGAAGCAGCGCCGCCCCCAACGCGTCCGCGTAGACCCGCTTCGGCCCGGAGCCGAAGCCACCCCAGTTCTGGTCGAAAGACGCCAGCAGCTGCTCGTCCAACCAGCGGCCGGCCTCTTCATCCAACCCGCAGGCCGCCGCGTTCGGACGCGCGTCCGCGTCTGGCTGAGCGGCCCCTGGCGCCACGGCCCGCACGGCGATCTCCGCCCGTCTGGTCGCAAACGCGGCCGCCACCTGCTCCAGCACCGCGACCAGCGGACCCGGCTCGAGATAGGTGCCCCCACCCAGAATGTCACCGGCCGGAGTGAGAAACGCGGTCGTCGGCCAGCCACCCAGCGTGTACCGCTCGCTGACGTCGGGACGGCGGTCTGCGTCGATCTTGACGGCAAGGAAATGTTGGGCGACGAGCCGGACGACCCGGGGGTCGCGATAGCTGTCGCGATCCATCGCGTCGGTCCAGCGGCACCAGGCCGTCCCGATGGCGAGCAGCACCGGCTTCTGCTCGGCGGCGGCGCGCGCGAACGCGGCGGCGCCCCACTCGAGCCACGGGATCGTCTGACCTTCGCTCATGATCACGCTGCGTATAACGCCCTGATGGTCACCCTGCGATGTCTCTACCTGATCGCGTTCGTCTTCTGGGTCGGCGGCATGGTGACACTCGGGGGTCTGGCGGCGCCGGCTACCTTCGACGTGCTCGAGGCGCACCATGGGTTCGGCGAGCGACTCGAGGCGGGTGACGTCTTTGGCGAGATGCTCCGTCGCTTCCGGCTTTTCGAGTGCAGGTGGGCGACGATTCTGCTGGGCTGTCTCGGCACGCTGTTCGCCCGTTCGCCTCACCCCACGGCGATCGGCATCCGTGTCGTCAGCGTGGTCGCGATGCTCGGCGTCAGCCTCTACTCTGGCTTCGGCATCACGGGGCAGCTTGCCGCGTTGCAGCTCGAGATCGAGCGTGACGTCACGACCCTGGCCAACGGCATCCAGTTCGCCGCCCGGTTCGACCATCTGTACACGCTCACCACATCGTTGCTGCTGCTGAACCTCGGCGGCGGTCTCTCGCTCATCTACTGGGAAGCCCGGGCGCGGATCGCCTCTTCCTCACTCCTCGGTGATATCTGCAGTGATGTCGAGATCGATGCACCCACGTACGCTGCTGGCGGCGGGGCACTTCGACGCATGCGTCGCCACGGCCCGCTCGGCCCGCTCGCGGGTGCCCGCCGGAATCCGCAGACGATAGCGCACACGAATCCGCGTAATCCGCAGCACGTTGTCGATCGCCTCGATATCGCCCTCGACATCCGCCTGGATCTTGTCTCTCGGCGCCGGTATCTCGCGCACCTCCAGTGCGCGTGCCAGAGTGCCGAGCAGTCAACCGCCGACGGCGCCGACCATGTAGTCCAGCGTGGCCGGCACCTCCTCGTCCGGTTCGATGCCATAGAACGCCTTGATCCCGCCGTGGACCCCGAACCGGATCGGCTCGCTGAAACCCTCCAGGTACGCGTGTCGCAGGGGGCCGCCGACCCGTTCGAGCCGCAATCGGCTCGTATGTACCACGTCTGCCACTAGGTCCTCCTTCTTGTGATCGACCCTCGACGAGGACGGACCGACGCCGATGAGCGGCGAGCGGCCGGCACCGTGGGGTCCGGTCAACGATGCTACAATCATCGGTCATGCAGACCAAGATCGCCATCGCAACCGTCGTGGCAGGCGTGGGGGCGCTGGCGCTGTCGGTCGGGCCACCGCTGTCGGCGCGCCAGGACGACGCACCCGCAAACGTGCGTAACTATACCCGCATCGACGCCACCGTTGCCTGCGCGGGCGCCACCCCGCCCGAAGCGATGGCCGAACTCAAACGGCTGGGCTTCGTGTCGGTCATCAATTTCCGGACCGCCGGGGAACAAGGGGCCGACGTGGAGGCGGGCCGGGCGGCTGCCGAGGCAGCCGGCCTGCAATACTTCCACATGCCGTTCAGAGAGCCGACCCCGGAAATCGTGGAGTCGTTCCTCGACACCGTCGCCGAGACCGCGAACCAGCCGGTCTACATCCACTGCGGGTCGGCGAACCGTGTCGGCGCCATGTGGCTGATCAAGCGGGTTAAGCAGGACGGTTGGCCGCTGGCCAGAGCCACCGAAGAGGCGGAGGCGATCGGGTTGCGCAGCCGCGCGCTGCAGGACTTCGCCATCGACTACGTGAGCCGGTAGTAGCCGGTCTCGGACCGCACCGCCCAGAACGGGGTCGCCGGATCCATGAGCCACCCCTCCGACGGCCAGACGCCTGGCGGGCGCCCGGCCGCGCGTCCTGACCACCCTGCCGGCGGCCCGGCCGTGCCGGATGAGGCGCCGGCGCTCGGCGACATGGACCCGGCCGCCTTCCGGCACGCCGGTCATCAGCTCGTCGATTGGATTGGCGCGTATCTCGAGGGGATCGAGCGTTACCCCGTGCTCTCGCGCGCACGTCCGGGTGAGATCCGCGACGCGCTCCCACCAGCCGCGCCGGACACCGGCGAGTCCATGGACGCGATCCTCGCCGACGTCGAACGCCTCATCGTGCCCGGCCTGACCCACTGGAACCACCCAGGATTCTTCGCCTACTTCGCCATCAGCGGCAGCGGCCCCGGCGTGCTCGCCGAGTTCCTGGTCGCCGCGTTCAACGCGCAGGGGATGCTGTGGCGCACCTCGCCCGCGGTGACCGAGCTCGAGGAAGTCGCGCTGGCCTGGCTGCGACGCTTGCTCGGGTTGCCGGACGCGTTCGAGGGTGTCATCTATGACACCGCCTCGATCGCCACGCTGCACGCGCTGGCCGCCGCCAGACAGGAGGTCGTACCGGACGTGCGCGAGCGCGGGCTCGCCGGTCGGCCGGATCTGCCGGCGATGCGTGTCTACTGCTCCGAACACGCGCACTCGTCGGTCGACAAGGCGGTCATCATGCTAGGGCTGGGACACGCGGCGCTGCGGCGGATCGACACAGACGACCGGTTCCGCATGCGACCCGACGCGCTTGCGTCGGCGATCATCGACGACCGCCGGGACGGAGTGACACCGCTTGCCGTCGTCGCCACCGTCGGCACGACCGCCGTAACGAGCGTCGACCCGGTGCCCGTGATCGCCGACCTCTGTGAGCGGGAGCGGCTCTGGCTGCATGTCGACGCCGCGTACGCCGGCGCGGCAGCAATGGTCCCCGGCCACGAGGACACGCTGGCCGGCTGCGACCGTGCCGCCTCGTTCGTGGTCAACCCGCACAAATGGCTGTTCACGCCGTTCGACCTGAGCGCCTTCTACTGCCGACGGATGGATGCCCTGCGAGCGGCACTCTCGCTGACACCCGACTATCTGCAGAGCCCGGAGGTTGAACCGGTGCGTAACCTGATGGACACTGGAATCCAGTTGGGCCGTCGGTTCCGGGCGCTCAAGCTGTGGATGGTGCTCCGGCACTTCGGCGCCGACGGCCTGCGCCGCCGGTTGGCGGAACACATGCGACTGGCGCGACTCTTCGCCGACTGGGTGGACACGAGCGCCGAGTTCGAGCGGCTGGCCCCCGTGCCGTTCTCGGTGGTCTGCTTTCGCGCCTGCCCCGCTGGCCAGGCCGACGTGCCGGCGGGGCTCGACAACCTCAATGCCAGGCTGCTCGACGCTGTCAACGCGACCGGGGATGTCTTCCTGTCTCACACCCGGCTCGAGGGCCGCTTCGCGCTGAGGCTGGCGGTGGGCCACGTTCGCACGACCGAACGTCACGTCGCGCGCGCCTGGGAGCTGTTGCAGCAACAGCTCACCGCGCTCCGCCGCTAGGAGCGCCGGTCGAATGCAGCGGGGCTTTCACCACGGGCTCCTAGCCGCGCCGAATTCGCGTGGCCACCGCCTTCGATCCCGGCGCCGCCGGGTCTCCGGACTCGCCGGCTGACGTTGTCAGCAGTCTCCGCTCAGACGGCGCGGTCCTGGGGCTGTCACGGCGCCGACAGCCGCCAGCGCTCGACCCACCTTGTCCCGGTGTGCTCGACCGCGACCAATCCGTTCAGTGGGAACGATGCGGTCCTCATATCGTCATCGAGCAGCCGGCCAAGTAGCCGATCCAGATGCGGCATGTGACCCACCAGCATCACGTCGCGCGTCTCGTGCTGCAGCTGGTCCGCCAGACGCAGTGGGTCGTCAGGCTGCATCCAGCGGGCCGCGGAGAACTCCGCCAGGGGGTTGCAGGCCCGCCAGTAGGCCTCGGCCGTCTGCCGAGCCCGGAGCTTGCCGCTGTGCCAGACGACGTCCGGGCGTACGGCGCGGGCCGCCGCCCAGCTCGACAACGTGTCCACCTGGCCACGACCCAGGCGTGACAGCGGCCGTTGCGGGTCGATACCGGGATGCACCGAGTCACCGTGGTGCGCCAGGTAGACGAACATGGCTCCGACTCAGACCGCCTCAACCCGGTCGGCCCCCTCGCGAGCCAGCATTGCTCACAGTCCGCTACGCGGGAGCTGCTGCGTGCCTGCGCACACCGGGGCGAGCCACTTTCAGCCGCCCCAGCTCCGACGCCAGTGCGCAGACCGCCAGACCTCGGGACGCAGCAGCGCGAGGACGGTCAGGATCTCGAGCCGGCCCACCCACATGGCGCCGGTCAGCACCAGCTTGCTCAACGGATGCAGATGGCCGTAGTTGGCCATGGGCCCGACCAGCCCCAACCCCGGCCCGACGTTGCCCAGTGTAGCCATCGTCGCCGTGACACCGGTGATCAGATCGGCGCCGAGCAGGATGACCGCCATGACACACAGCACGACCATCAGGACGTAGAAGAGAAAGAACACCAGCACGGTGCGCATCACGTCGTCGGAGACGACCTTGCCACCGATCTTGACCGGCAGCACACCACGGGGGTGCAGCGTCCGCCGCAACTCGGTCAAGGTGTAGCGCCCGATCAGCACATGCCGGATCACTTTCGGGCCACCCGCGGCGGAGCCGGCGCACCCACCGATGAACATCAGGGTCAGCAGGATCATCCGGGTCTGGTCGCCCCAGAGGTTGAAGTCGGCGCTAGCATACCCGGTCGTCGTCAGGATCGACAGCGTCTGGAACAGACCCTGTCGCAACGCGACAGCCGCCTCGCCGCCGGCGCGCCACAAAGAACCGGTGACGAGCAGCGTGGCCACCAGGACGATGACGGTGTAGACCCTGAACTCCTCGTCGCGGGCGAGCACGCCAGGACGCCCCAGAAGCGCCCGATACTGCAACGCGAAGTTCGCGCCGGCCAGGAACATGAACACGCAGATGATCCACTCGACCGCCGCGTTCTCATACCCGGCGATCGAGAGGGCGTGTGGTGAAAACCCGCCGGCCGCCAGCGTCGTCATCGCATGGCACAGGGCGTCGTAGATCGGCATTCCGGCGACCGACAACGCCAAGAACTCGGCCAGCGTCAGCCCCACGTAGAGCCGCCACAGCACCGCGGCGGTCTTGCGGACGTGCGGCGTGAGCTTCTCCTCGGTCGGCCCCGGCGCCTCGGCGAAAAAGAGCCGCCCCACACCCATCGCCAGCCGCGGCAAAATCGCCACGAAGAGCGTGATGACTCCCATCCCGCCGAGCCACTGGGTCAGCGAGCGCCAGAACAGCAACCCCCGTCCGAACAGGCCGAAGTCGGTGAGGATCGTGGCGCCGGTCGTGGTAAACCCGGACATCGACTCGAATACCGCGTCCACCGGCGAGAGTCCAGCCCATAGATAGGGCACCGACCCGAGCAGCGCGACCACCAGCCAGGTACCGGCCACGACGGCCAGCGCCTCGATCCGCCGGAGGTCCGGTTCGTGCTCCCGGGTGGCGAGCCACATCGCCTGGCCGGTCGCCGAGGCCAGCACACCGGCCAGGGCGAACCCGCCGACGTCGGTCCAC
This sequence comes from Vicinamibacteria bacterium, assembly GCA_963578725.1. Taxonomy (GTDB): domain Bacteria; phylum Acidobacteriota; class Vicinamibacteria; order Vicinamibacterales; family UBA8438; genus NP936. Next base: position 82,041 of record CAUZDS010000004.1, on the reverse strand, counting down.
TCCCCGTAGTAGGCCGCCACCGCCAGCGGCCAGAGAAACATCAGGCCGAAGACGCGGAGGATGCCGCCCGTTACCTTGATGATGATGGACAGCCGCATGTCTGGTCGGGGTGCTCTCAGAAGACAAGGCCCGTCCGCCGTCGCGTCGGCGAATTACGGGAATCAGCAGCGCATCTTGGCGTTCGCCGGTTGGCCCTCAGTCGCCGCTGACCCGCGACAGCGATCACTGGGCAATCGTGAACAACTCCCGGATCTCCTTGACCGCGATACCGGTGGCGCAGACGAGCAGGCGGTCGCCCGGCTCGATCTGATCTTCGCCTCTCGGCACGATCACCCGCCCTCCCCGGATGATCGACCCGACGATCGCCTCGTCGGGGATCGTGAGGTCGCGCAAGGCGGTCGTCCTGAACCCGGTCGGCACGGTCAGCTCGACGACCTTCGCCTGCCCCTCCTCGAGCACCTTCAGTAGACTGGATCGCCCGCCGTCGATCTGATGGACGACCGACGCAACGGCCGCGCCGCGCGCCGACAGCGCGACGTCGATGCCCACGAGCTCGAACAGTCAGAGGTTTGCCGGCGTGCTGACCCGGGTGATGACCGACCCGACCCCGAGCTGTCGACCGATCAGGCAGGCCAGCAGATTACGCTCGTCGTTGTCGATGACCGACACCAACACGTCGCTGCGGCCGATCTCCTCGCTCTCGAGCAGCCCGAGGTCGGTGCCGTCGCCCTCGAGAATGAGCGCGTTGCCGAGCAAGGCGGCCAGCATCTCACCACGTGCGTGGTCGTGCTCGACCACGTAGAGCCGGATCCCGGGCGCGGCCTCCAGGTGCTGCGCCAGCCTGAGCCCGACGTCGCCGCCGCCTATGATCGTCACCAGCCGTGACCGACGCGCCACCGCGCCGGGCGACAGCTGCCCCTGCAGCGCCTGCAGCGCCTCGCGTGTGCCCATCAGCACGACCTTGTTACCGGGGTCCAGCACGGTGCGGCCGCTGGGAATCGACGTGGTGTCGCCATGATGCACGGCCACGATGACCACACCGTAGGGCAGATCGAGCGCCGAAATAGGCTTGCCGACCAGCGGCGAGTCGGATCCCAGCCGGAACTCGAGCAGCCGAATCTCCCCACCGGCGAAGACGCCTGCGTCCACGGACCCGGGAGCCATGATGATCCGCTCGATAGCGTCCGCCAGCTGCGCTTCGGGCCAGATGACCTGGTCGACCCCGAAGTGCTTGCTCAAGCTGCCGTGTCCTTCAGCGGTGTGGACGAAGTCTTCCTTGGAGACGAAACAGATCGTGCGACGGCAGCCCAGCTGGCTGCCCAGCGCGCAAGCGACGATATTGACTTCGTCAAGCCCGGCACAGGCGATCAGCAGGTCGCATGTGCCGACCCGCGCGCGCTTGAGCAGGCTGCCGCTGGTGCCACTGCCGGTCAGGAACTCGATGTCGAGCAGAGCAAAGCGGTCCGCCACACCCGGGTCGTAGTCGACCACGCACAGCTCGTGATCGGTCGACAGGGCCTTGGCGAGCGCGTACCCGATCTCGCCGCCGCCGATGACGATGATCTGCATCAGGACGTCAGGCTCAGAATGAGGCAGGAGGCAAGAGCTTGCGGACCCACAGTACGTAGTGTCGGCCGGGAGGGACGGCGCCAACAGCGGCGCCACGTCACCCGCTCGGGTCCTTACAGCCCGACCCGCAGGACGGTGAAGAAGAGCCAGTAGATGGCGCTGCCGACGACCGACATCGACAGACCCCAGACCATGAGCTTGTTGAAGAGCTTCCGGCTATCCTCCTGCTTTGGAGCCGCCGCCATGCAGAGCGCTCCGAGCGTCGACAACGCCGAGACGTCGACGAGATGGGCGCCGACGTTGCCCTTCCCTTGCACAGGCGGACCGCCTTGTGCGCAATGAGATCGAGCGTCCCGTCCCGTTCGCCTGCGCCTGCGAGAAGAGCAGCGTGACCCCGGCGAGCGTCAGGAAGAGGCGCGTCGGGAAGCCGGCCATGACCTCTCGCGCGCTCATGTCGTCGATGTACACGCCAACGATCCAGGCCAGCGAGATGGCAAGGAACCCGACGTGCAGTCGAATCGTGCAGCCGACGATGATGGCGATGAACAGCGCCCCGAGAGACAGGGTGGCGGAGTCCATGGGGCACGAGTATAACGGCGGTGCGTTGTCGGCCCGGGGCAGATCGGATAACGTCGTTGCGCGGATCAGGAACGGCGGTCGTTCCGACCAGAGGCTGAGGACCCCGAGGAGAACGGATGTGGTGATCTACGGTGTCGGGTTGTTGTCGTTCTGCATGTTGGTGGGGATGTTCGCCGGCGACCTGCTCGGAGTGGTCATTGGCGTGCAGGCCAACGTCGGTGGCGTCGGCATCGCCATGATCCTGCTCCTCGCGCTGTCCAATCTCGGTGACCGAACGGCCGCGCTCAGTCCGATCACGGAAAAGGGCATCGGATTCTGGAGCGCGATGTACATTCCGATCGTCGTCGCGATGGCCGCGAGACAGGACGTGGCCGCCGCCTTGTCGGGCGGATGGATGGCGATTATCGCCGGGGTGGCCGCGGTTGCGGCAAGTTTCGCGCTGATCCCGGTGCTGGCGCGCTTTGGGCAGGGTGGACAGGATGATTCTTGATTCTCTGGAACGAGTCCTGTCAGCCAACGCGCTGATCACGGCGTTCATGTTCGTCGGGGCGCTGGTGTGGTTGTCCTATGTGATTTCCGCGAAGCTGACGCGCGGCCACGTCCACGGTTCCGCGATCGCGATCGCCCTCGGACTCGTACTGGCGTGGTACGGGGGCTTGGCAACCGGTGGCAGCCGCGGACTCTCGGATATCCCGTTGCTCGCCGGAGTTGGCGTCATGGGCGGCGCGATGTTTCGGGACTTTGCGATCGTCGCCACGGCGTTCGGAGCCGATATCCGGGCCCTGAAACGGGCAGGACTCGTCGGCGTCATCTCGATTGTGGTCGGAGTCGTGTTGTCGTTTGTGATCGGCGCCATCGTCGCCGTCTCGTTCGGCTACACCGACCCCATCGCGGTCACGACCATCGGCGCAGGGGCGGCGACCTACATCGTTGGCCCGGTGACCGGAACCGCGTTGGGGGCCGGCAGCGACGTCGTCGCGTTGAGCGTCGCCGCGGGGCTCACCAAGTCCGTCCTGGTCATGGTCGGAACACCGTTCGTCGCGCCGCGAATCGGGCTCGACAACCCACACTCGGCGATCATCTATGGTGGCCTCATGGGCACGACGAGTGGCGTGGCGGGTGGGCTTGCGGCAACCGATCCGAAACTGGTCCCATACGGCGCGATGTCCGCGACCTTCTACACCGGGGTCGGTTGCCTGCTTGCGCCGTCCGTCCTGTACCTCGGCGTCCGGGCACTGCTCTGACGTCGATTCGGCCGACCTCACCGACCGGATCGCACCACCCGTCCGCCGTCGAGCACCACGACCCAGTCGGCCAGGGCACGCACCTCCACCTCGGCGTGCGACGCATACAGCATCGGGATCGCCAGCTCGTCCTGGATCCGCTCGAGATACGGGAGAATCCGCTCGCGCAGCCCTAGATCGAGAGCGGAAAGCGGCTCGTCGAGCAGCAGCAGGGCGGGCGAGGCCATCAGTGCCCGCGCCAGCGCAACGCGCTGGCGTTCGCCGCCCGAGAGGGCCGTCACCGCGCGGTCGAGCAGCGGGTCGAGCTCGAGCAGGCCGACAACCTGATCGAGCTCCCGCCGTCCCCCCACGACGGCACCATAGAGGATGTTGCGGCGGACGTTCATGTGGGGAAAGAGCGCCAGGTCCTGCGGCACGTACCCCACGCACCGGTCGTGCACCGGTACACCGACTCCCGCCCGAGAATCGAAGAGCGTCCGCGTGCCGATCCGGATCACACCCCTCTGCGGTGTGCGCAGGCCGGCGATCGACTCGAGGATACTCGTCTTCCCGGCGCCAGAGGGCCCGAACAGCGCGACGACCCGGGCCTCGATCCGTTCGTGGATCTCGAGCGTGAACGCGCCCTGACGGAGGGAGAAATCGAGGGTAATGGGAATCGACACGGGTGCTCACAGTGCCGATGTGGCGAGGCGGTTCGAGAGCAACAAGGCGCCGAACGCGATCGCTGCCGACACCGCCAGCATCGTCGTGGCCGCCGCGCCCTGACCCGTCTCCGTGTAGGTGTAGATCGCGACGGCGATCGTACGAGTGCTCGGCAGAGCGCCCGCCAACATGATCGTGGCGCCGAATTCGCCGAGCGCCCGCGAAAACCCGAGCATCGACCCGGCGAGCACGCCCCGCCTAGCCAGCGGCAGACTGACCGTGAAGAAAACGCGCGCCGGACCGGCGCCGAGCGTGGCGGCGATCTGCTCGTAGCGCCCGTCGACCTGTTCGAACGCGGCCCGCGCCGCCCGGACGAGCAGCGGCAGCCCCATGACGGCCATCGCCACGACCACCGCCCGCCAGGTGAACATGACCTCGATCCCGAGCCGCTCGAGCCACGCGCCGAGCGGGCCGCGCCGTCCAAGCAGCCTGATCAGGATCAACCCGGTAGCAACCGGCGGCAGCACGAGCGGAAGCGAGACGACCGTTTCGAGGACCACGTGTCCCGGGAACCGCCGGCGCGCCAGCAGCCAGGCGACCGCAATCCCCGGGGGCAGCATCAGGAGGGTCGCCAGGGCGGCCATGGCGACGGTGAACGCGGCGATGGACAGGATACCGTTCATTAACTTAACAATGCGTGGCCGCGGGTCTTCAGACCCGCGGACGACGAACCCTCACACTTCCGGGACGATGAAACCGGCCTGCTCGAAGATGGCACGGGCATCCGGGCCCTGGAGATACGCGAGCAGCCGTCTGGCGGCCTCCGGGTCCGTCGCCTGCGTCGTCAGCGCCGCCGGGTAGGCAATGGTGGGGCCCGCCGCGACCGGGATCTCGAAGATCACCCTGACACCTCCGGACGAGAGGGCATCAGTACGGTAGACGATGGCGGCGTCCACCACGCCCGCTTCGACGGTGGCCAGCGCGGCGCTGACGCTGCGGGTCGGCACCGTCCGGTCCCGTAACGCCTCCCACAAACCGACCGATTCCAGATAGGCGCGCGCATACACACCGGCCGGAACCGCGGCCGGGTCGCCGATCGCGATCCGCTCGAACACCGGCTCCAGCAACGCTGCCGGCGAGGGGACGGTCACGACGGTGGCGGCGGCGGCCGGCACGACGACCACGAGCTGGTTGGACAGCAGGGTGACCCGGGTCTCAGTCCGAATCAGCCCCTCTGAGGCCACCCGATCCATCTGGAACAGGTCGGCGCTGATGAACAGATCAACCGGCGCCCCGGCGATGATCTGCGCCGCCAGTACGCTCGACCCGGCCGGGTTCAGCTCGACCGCGGTTCCGGTATTCCGCTCGTAGGCTGCGGCCAGCGTCTCCATTACACCGGCCAGGCTGGCCGCCGGCGAGACGAGCAGCGCCCGCTCCGCTTCCCCGCCAGGTGCGCACGCCGCCAGCCAGAGCGTTATGCCGATCAAGTGTGAACGCGCCACTGACGAGCTAATTTAGTATGATTAGAGGTGATTTTGCAAACGATTCAGGCCTTTTTCATCCACATCGTGACTGCCGCCTGCTCGCGCGGCGAGAGAAGACGGAGTGACTATGTCAGTGCTAACGGTGCGACAGGCGGCGGTTCGGCTCGGCGTCGGCTACTCGACGCTCAAGCAGTGGATTTACAAGGGTAGCGTCCGCACGACCCGAACCGAGGGCGGGCATCATCGTATCGCGGACACCGAGGTCGAGCGGTTGCTCGCGAAGGGAGGCCGTGCACCGTCGTCCCGATCGTTCCGGCACACCCGTGGCAGCATGCTCATGATCGTCAGCGGGCGCAACCGTTTGCAGGGCGTCGTCGACGAGGTCCGTCGCGAGGGTCTGCTCGCGCAGGTGCGGCTGCGGGTCGGCGACCAGTTACTGACGGCGGTGATTACCCGGGACGCCCTCGACGAGCTGCGGCTGAAACGCGGGGACGAGGCCACGGCACTGATCAAGGCGACGGAGGTGATGATCGCCCGTGAGGCTACAGGGAGTCGGGGGGCCGGAAGCCGGAGACGGCAGTAAGGGTCTCCTCCGTCGCTCACCGCGTGAACGTCGCTGGCAGGATCGACTGCAGCTGCAGCCCCCAGTGGCCATTTTGGTTTGTGACGACGTACAGCGCCGGCATGGTCGTGTAGGGACTGCCGTCCGCGCTGTACCGAGTGAACACGATCCGGAAGTGCACCTTATCCGGAGACACGTGGATCGACTCGGACAGGTCCAGCGTGGTGTGGTCCCAGCCCGACTGCCGCAACACCCCGAAATCGGTGGCGATCTCCTCGCGCGTCTCCCGCACGACCACCTGCCCATTCTGTCCGAGGCTCACCCGGGGGAAATTGCTAACCGCAGCGACGGCGTCGTTGTCGGCCGCGTTCCAGGCCCGGAAATACTCGTCGAGCACGGCGCGGGCCGCGGTTTCATCTTCCCGGTCCGCCTCCTGCGCCAGCACGACTCCCCCGCCCCAGAGAACGAGCGCGACGGCCAGACCAACGATCGCGGTGGCGGTCGGACCACGACCCACCCGTTTCCTGTCTTCCCGTGTGACGACGCTGGAGCGCATGGACACCCTCCCGTCTGAGACGCCCCTCAGGATTAACCCGCGAGGGAACAGTGCGGGGCCCTACGTAAGTACCGCCCCGCGCGGGGCACCAGGGTCCCCACACGTGGCCGAGCCGGGGCGTGGGGCAGAGCCCCACCTCGGGTAGTGTAGACCGAAGTCAGGTTCCGATCGCCCCGGTCAACCTCGGACGAGACCCGGAGCCAGCCCCCCTGCCCGAGACGGCACCAGGTGGACGTGGCAAACACCGCCCTGGCTCTCGGCGTACGTGATAGCATGGCAATTCATCCGTGTCCAGATTTTCGCAGGGGTCATCCTGCCAGACGAAGGAGTTGGCCATGTCGATTCGAACACCGATCGCACTGTGCGCGCTCGTAGGTCTGTTTGCCTGCCTCCTGGCGCTTCAGCCGGCCGTGTCGGCCGCCGAGGGCCCCACACTGGTCTCAGGCGGCCCGCTGACGTTCGGTCCTGACGGCGTCCTGTTCATCGCCGACAACGACGGGGCCAAGATCGTGGCCCTGGAGCTGGGCGACCAGGTTTCGAGTGGCACCCCCGGCACAAAGAATGTGCCCGGCATCGACCAGCAGATCGCCGCACTGCTCGGCACCGACGCACGGGAAATTCAGATTAACGACCTCGCGATCAGCCCGGCCTCGCGGAACGCCTTCATCTCGGTCTCACGTGGTTTGGGAGCAAACGCGATGCCGGTGCTGTTGCGGGTCGACGGCGGAGGCACGATCGATGTGATCTCGCTGACCGATGTAACCTTCACGCAGATCGACTTACCCAATGCGCCTGACGCGGACCCGGGCGCGCGTCGCGATCCGCGAGCGTCCTCGATCACCGACATGGCATATGTCGGCGACCGGCTGTTCATTGCAGGTCTGTCGAACGAGGAGTTCTCCTCGAAGCTGCGGTCGGTCAGCTACCCCTTCGCCTCGGTGGACGCTGGCACGAGCGTCGAGATCTGGCATGCCGCCCACGGAGAATTCGAGACCCGATCTCCCATCTACACGTTCGTGCCGTACACGGTCGACGGCGAGCAGAACCTGATCGCCGGCTATCTCTGCACACCGCTGGTGAAGTTCCCCGTTGACCAGTTGCAGCCGGGCGCCAAGGTCATGGGCACGACCATCGCCGAGCTCGGCAACCGGAATCGCCCGCTCGATATGGTCGTCTACAAGAAGGACGGCAAGGACTACCTGCTGATGTCGAACACGAGCCGTGGCGTGATGAAGATCCCGACCGAGAACTTTGGCCAGCAACCGGGCCTGACCGAGCCGGTCCCAGACGGGAGCTACGCCGGAATCGAAGCCGAGAACATCGCGCAGATGGCCGGAGTCGAGCAGCTGGATCTGCTGGATGATCAGTACGCAATCGTGATCGCCAGGAACGACGCTGGTCAGGTAAATCTCGAGGCGGTGGCGCTGCCGTAGCGACCAGCCCTCGCGTTTTGATGCGCACCTCATTCTCCAGTGGAACGCGGGCGTGCCCGCGCCCGCGTTCCACTGGATCACTAACTTTGCCCTTCCACCTAGAACCGCTGGCGGCGGCGTTGCTCCTGGCGACGAGCGCCTGCTCCGGGGCAGCTGGACGGGACACGACGGCGCCGGCAGTCGAGATCCGGATGGTCCCCGCCACCGACTTTGCAAACGCAAGCATCGCAGTCGCCGGCCTGATGGGCGGGGACCTCGACGCCCTCCTGGCGGCCGGCGTGAGCGACGCGGAATGGGCCGAGCTGTTCCGGGTGACCGTGGTGCGCGAGGACCGCGAGAAAGACGACGACAGCATCGACATCCCGCCGGTCACCGGGTCGTATCACGTCGGAGGCGATGGGCTGCTTCGGTTCACCCCGATGTTTCCGTTCGATCCAGGCCGGCCGTATTCAGCGCGATTCGACCCGACCAAGCTTCCTGGACGGGCGGCGGCCGCGATCGACCCTATCGTCGCGGTGGTCGCGCTGCCGAAGCCGGACGTGACACCGACGACGGTCGTCGAGCGGATCTTCCCCAGCGGCGACCGTATTCCCGAGAACCAGCTCAAGCTCTATCTCCACTTCTCGGCACCGATGAGCAACGTGGACGGGCTCGAGTATCTCAGCCTGCTCGACGCGAGAGGTCGTGCCGTCGAGGAGCCGTTCTTGCCGCTCGGACGCGAGTTCTGGGATCCGGACCACCTGCGGTACACGGTGTTCTTCGACCCGGGACGGATTAAACAGGGACTCGCGCTGAACGAACGTCTGGGTCGGCCGCTGCAGGAGGGAGAGACCTATACGCTCGCGGTCGACCCCGGGTGGCCCGATGCACAGGGCAACCCGCTGCAAGCGGCGTTCGAGAAGCGCTTCACCGTGGGACCGGCCGACATGACGCCGCTGGACCTCGCCACATGGCGTCTCCGGGTGCCGGCACGCGACTCGATGCAGCGACTCGTTATCTCGTTTCCCGAGCCGCTCGACCACGCACTGATGCGCCGCGCGGTCGGCATCGAGGACGAGGTGGGGCGGCTTGTCGAGGGCGAGGTGGAAATCGGGAGCTGGGAGACCCGCTGGATGTTGACCCCGTCCCGGCCCTGGGCTCCCGGCGCTTACTCCCTCGTGGTGTCGCCAATCGTGGAAGATCTGGCAGGCAACCGGGTCGGCACGCCATTCGAGATTGACATCTTCGAACAGGTGGATACGACCGACGGTGGCGAACAACTCAACATTCCCTTCGAGATCCGGTGAGGCGAGCCACGTCCCTGGCCGGCCCTGCCCTTGTCGCCCCTTCGTCAAGGCCCTGATCTCAGACGCCCGCGCCGAACGGCAACCCTGCCGGCGCCAGGGGCCCAGCACGCTCCCGCTACGGAGTCTGGGGCACGACGTAGCTTTCCATCCGTAACCTGTGACGCTTGCGGGACTGACTGAGCGGAGCAACCCCTCCTGGTTATTGATCCGCAAGCTCCTCGGATTCTTCCACCTCTGGCGTCTGACAACTGCCTGCATTGAGGATGCACTTCACCGCGTGGCGAGCAACGCCAGGGTAGCCCACCCGGTGGTCGAGATGTACTGGGCGTAGCTCTGCTGCCCGGCTGGCCGTGTGGTCTCCAGCCAGCTGCCGTCACCAAGCTGCGCACCGATGAGAACGGCCCGCCCACCGGCCACCGCCTCCCGTAACGTGCCGGCGTCGATGGCGGGCGCCACCAGGTCGGGCCGCCCGAGCAGGGGCTGCAGGGCGAGCGCCACAAGCGCCGTGTCGAACGACTCCACCGCCGACGTGAGATAGGCGCCCCAGCCGCCCGATGGGGCCCGCCCCTCCATTATCAAGGCCAGACAGCGCTGCCGTTGGGCGACCGCGGCCGGGTCGGCGGCGGCGGCGAGCGCCAGGACGACCGCCGCCGCATCGATCACCGTCCGCACCTCGACTTCACGTACCCATACCTCAGCGCGCGCGACGGCCGGAGCCAACTGGGGCCCGGCCGCCTGCCTGAGCACCCGCACCGCCGCCCACGTAGCGAGTGCCGTGCCATAGGTCGCTGGCGAGCCAATGCTCCCGCTGGCATCCAGCGGCCAGGACCCGTCCTCGGCCTGGTCTGCCGCGACCAGTGCCGCCGCCTCCACGATCGGCGCGGGGTCGTTGATCGCACCGGCGCGCATCGCATCAATCAGCGCGCCGGCGAACTGAATCCGTGCCAGCGTCGTGTCGGCGAACTCGAGCCCGAGCGTATTGTCGTCCCAGGCAGCCGGATTCTGCAGCCAGGCCGTGGTGTCCAGAAGCGCCGCCGGTTCAACCACGTACCCCAATCCGACCGCGGTGTAGAGCGCCCGTGCCGCGTCCCCGTTGTTGTGACACGAGAAGCAGTTGTTCTCAGCCGGCCAGCGGGGTACCTCGTCGGACAGGAACGCGATGGCACGGACCTCGGGCGAACTGTCCGCTCGCTGTTCGGCGGCGAGATAGACCGAGGCGCCGGCCGCGACCACCAGGAACGGAGCAACGACGGCCGCCGACCGCAACGGCAACAGCCGCGCGCGTGGCGCGGCTGTTCTCGGTAAACCCACCATGCCACATTGTAGTGACAATCCCCACTCCCTGGGTGGAGGTGGAGTTACGCGTCTGCCCGCATCGCGACGATGCGTCCAGTCTTGCTCCACATCCCCGCTGGCAACAGCGGGCCTACCGAGAGGATGTATAAACCTGTCAAGTTCGTGCCCATTTGACAGGTTCACAACCGGTGGGATAGCGTACCCTTACGATACGATGATGTTGCGGCAACGCCACCATCACACGCGCCATCCCGCGACAGCGGCGGGCCGGTGGGCCTGCGTGTGAGGTAGCGCGACTGCACTTCACATCCAGCACACGCACCTGGCCCCGCCGACGAAACACGGCGGGGCTTTTTTTTTGAGACGGACGCCGGCGTCGGGTGGCGAACGGACACTAGGAACCGAACGATGGACTTTTCAAAACTGGATGGTCTGATACCCGCGGTCGTACAGGACGCCTCGAGCGACGAGGTGCTGATGGTCGGCTTCATGAACCAGGAGGCGCTCGACCGGACCCGGGGTTCCGGCTTCGCCACCTTCTTCAGCCGCACACGCGGGAAACTCTGGATGAAGGGGGAAACGTCTGGCAACACGCTCGCGGTGCAGCAGATTTTCGTCGACTGCGACGATGATACGGTACTGCTTCGAGTGACACGTAACGGCGACGGCAACGTGTGTCATACCGGGGAACGGACCTGCTTCTATCGGGAGCTCGAAGATCAGGGAACCTAACAGGGAAGTGAAGCAGATCGACGATGGCTAACAAGACACTACGACTCGGGATTCCGAAGGGCTCGCTGCAGGACTCGACGATCCAGCTGTTCGCGCACGCGGGATTCAACATCTACACGAGCTCGCGCTCGTACTTTCCGTCGATCGACGATCCGGAGATCGAATGCACCCTGATCCGAGCACAGGAGATGGCGCGCTATGTCGCCGACACGGCGCTCGACGCCGGGCTGACCGGTCAGGACTGGATCGCCGAGCACCAGGCGGCGACCGGCGACACGGTGGTCGACGTTGCCGACCTGGTCTATTCGAAGCAGAGCTTTCGCAAGGTTCGCTGGGTACTGGCGGCGCCGGAAGATTCTCGCTATCGCACCCCACAGGACCTCGCCGGCGCTACGATCGCGACCGAGCTGGTCCGTGTGACCGAAGCGTATTTCCAGCGGCTGGAGGTGCCGGTCAAGGTCGAGTTCTCATGGGGTGCGACCGAGGTCAAGCCGCCGCTGTTGGCCGACGCGATCGTCGAGGCCACCGAGACCGGATCGACGCTACGGGCGAACCGGCTCCGCATCATCGACACCGTGATCGAGTCGAATCCGCAGCTGATCACCAACACCGCCGCGCGCGCGGACGAATGGAAGCGGACGAAAATCGACAACGTGGCGCTGCTACTGCGCGCTGCCATCGAGGCGCAGGGTCGCGTCGGCCTGATGTTGAACGTGCGCCGTACCGACCTCAAGACGGTGGTGTCGCTGCTACCGGCACTGCATCGCCCCACGGTGGCCCCGCTCAGCGATGACGGGTGGGTCGCGGTGACGACCATTATCGAGGAATCGTCGGTGCGAGAGCTGATCCCGAAGCTGAAGGCGACCCGTGCCGAAGGGATTGTGGAGTACCCACTGAACAAGATCGTGCTGTGAGATCGCTCTGCTGGAGACAGGAGGTTCCTGCGACCGGTCTCCTGTGAGGGCTCCGCCCATGCGTATCATCGAGTCGTCGAACCGGCGCGCGGTCGGCCGGCTGATTGACCGGCGGCGGGAGACCGACCCGGCGATCGCACGCCGGATCGCGCGGATCGTGGCGGATGTCCGGCACGCCGGCGACGCTGCCGTACTCCGCTACGCCCGGCGCTTCGACCACCTGTCCCAACCGGTAGAGGTCTCGCGTGCGGAAATGCAGGACGGGCTGCGCGCGACCGAGCCGGAGCTCCGGCGGGCACTCCGGACGGCGGCGAAGCACATCCGGCGGATCGCGCGCCGCCAGGTGCCGCGCGGCTGGCGCGCCACCGTGACACCCGGTGTCGAGATCGAGCAGCGGGTCGCTCCGCTCGGCCGGGTCGGCTGCTATGTGCCAGCCGGACGCTACCCGTTGCCATCCTCGCTGTTGATGACTGTCGTCCCGGCGCGGGTCGCCGGCGTACCCGAGGTCATCGTGGTCTGCCCGCACCCGGACCCGACCGTGCTGGCTGCCGCCGCCATCGCCGGCGTCACGCGGATGTTCCGTCTGGGTGGCGCCCAGGCCGTGGCGGCGCTGGCCTACGGAACCGCCACCGTGCCAACGGTCGACAAGATCGTCGGGCCAGGCAGCGCCTACGTCGCGGCCGCCAAGGCCCTGGTGGCCGCCGACTGCCCGATCGACTTCCACGCTGGACCAACCGAGATCGTCATCCTCGCGACACGCGGCAACCCCGCCTGGGTCGCTGCCGACCTGGTCGCCCAGGCCGAGCACGACCCAGATGCTCACGCTATCGTCCTCACACCGGATCGTGGGCTCGCGGCACGGGTCGCTGAGCAGATCCGGAGCCAGCTACCCGCGACAGGGCCGGCGCGCGAGGCGATCCGGCGGCACGGTGTCATAGTCATCACTGCATCGCTTCACGAGGCGGTGGACATCGCCAACCGGATCGCGCCCGAGCATCTAGTGTGCGACCGCGACGACGTGGCGCGTCGCGCGACGCGCGCCGGCACCGTCTTCGTCGGCGCGTACGGCGCGCAGGCAGCCGGTGACTATGCCACCGGCTCGAACCATGTCCTACCAACCGGGGGCGCGGCGCGGTTCCGCGGCGGGCTGAGCGCCGCCGATTTCGTTCGCGTGCACAGCGTACAGCGGATTACCCGTGGCGGGCTCGCCGCCCTTTCACCCACGATTCTGCCAATAGCCGAGGCCGAAGGACTGGCCGCGCACGCCGAATCGATCCGCGTTCGTCTGAGAAGTCGATCTTCTCGGGGTTCGCTGACACCGTCTAGCGGCGGACGGAGGCGGAGCGCCTGAGTGACCTGCGTCACAAGTAGACGGGTATTCAGCCGCCGATACGTCCCGCCCCACGGCGTTGCCCATCTGGCGAATACTGCCGGTATGCTGCCGCCTCGCGCCGTGTGGGGCAGACGCTTCATCACCCTCAGTACGTCGCTGCACCAATGACACGAACCACCGAGTCTAGAGCTTGCTGCCCATGCGACGCGCGATGATCACCCGCCGGACCGCCGAGACCGCCATCACGGTCCGTCTGGGCATCGAGGGACGGGGCCGCTACGCCATCAGCACCGGGATCCGGTTCTTGGACCACATGCTCGAGCTCGTGTCACGGCATGGCGCCTTCGACCTGCGCGTCGACGCCGCCGGCGACCTCGACGTCGACCAGCACCATACCGTCGAGGATGTCGGGATCGCGCTCGGCGAAGCGGTCGCCAAGGCGATCGGGTCGCGCCGCGGCATCAACCGGGCCGGCTACTTCATCATGCCGATGGACGAAACGCTTGGCGTCGCCGCGATCGACCTCGGGGGCCGGCCCCACGCCGTCTTGGACCTCCGGCTGCGGGTCCAGCGCGTGGGTGATCTGCAGGCGGAGCTGATCCAAGATTTTTTCGAGGGTTTCGCACAAGGCGCGCGTGCGAACGTCCATCTGAAGGTGCTGTACGGTCGGTCGAGCCACCACCAGGTCGAGGCGCTCTTCAAGGCGTTCGCCCGGGCGCTCCGCGTCGCGTGCGACAAAGACGCGCGGATGGCGAAACAGCTGCCGAGCACCAAGGGATTGTTATGAGCACGGGCTCATGATCGCGCTGATCGATTACGGGGCGGGCAACCTGACGTCAGTGCGCAAGGCGCTGGCGCACTTGGGGGCCACAGTGATGACGCCGAATGCTCCATCCGACGTGCCGTCGGCCGACGCCATCATCGTCCCCGGTGTCGGCAACTTCGAGGTCACCGCCGCGCTGGGGCCAGACTGGCGATCCGCCATTCTCGACCACGTCGGCCGCCAGCGACCGCTGCTCGGGATCTGTGTCGGCATGCAGTGGCTGTTCGACGGGAGTGAAGAGGCCCCAGGACACCGCGGGCTCGAGCTGTTCCCTGGTGCCTGTCGTCTGCTCACCGACGAACGGGCTGGCAACACCCGAACACACAGCTCGACGACCGACGCCGACGCCGACGCCGAGACGGGTCGCTTCAAGGTGCCGCATGTCGGGTGGAACTCGTTGCACCTGACGAGACGATCGTGGCTTCTCGACGGGATCGAGGAGGGCGACCAGGTGTATTTCACGCACTCGTTCGCGGCTCCGGTCACGAGCGACTGCGTCGGAGTGACCCGGCATAGCGTCGATTTCGCCGCGGCCGTGGAACGGGACCACATCGGCGGTGTCCAGTTCCACCCGGAGAAGTCGTCCGGTGTCGGTCTGCGGATCCTCGGCAACTTTCTCAGGACGGTTTGATGCGCCGCATGCTGCTACTGAAAGAGGCTCCGTGGCGGACAGCATACGGCGGCGGTCAGCACACCTGCGCACGCGGGTCTGGGAGCTCTTGCTACGACATGGACACCTAAAGGGTGCACGTATAGTCATGCTGTCCAAGCGCATCATCGCGTGTCTCGACGTTCGTGACGGGTCGGTCGTCAAGGGCATCAACTTCGAGGGCCTGCGGACCGCCGGCGACCCGGCCATGCTGGCGCGCCGCTACAACCGCGAGGGCATCGACGAGGTCGTGATTCTCGACGTCACCGCGACCATCGAGAGACGGAAGGCGCTCGCGGAGACGATCCAGGCGGTCGCGCGTGAGATCTTCCTTCCGCTGTGTGTCGGCGGCGGCATCCGGGGGGAAGACCACGCGGAGGCGGCCATCGAAGCGGGCGCCGACAAGGTCGGTATCAACACCGCCGCGCTCGCCCGGCCGGAGCTGATCACAACGCTGGCCCGGCGGTACGGCAGTCAGGCGGTTATCGTCGCGATCGACGCAAAGCGTGAAGCGGGCCGCCTCAAGATCTACGTCCGCAGCGGTCAACAGGGCACCGCTCGCGACGCCGTGGAGTGGGCGCGGGAGGCCGCCGACCGCGGGGCGGGAGAGATCCTGCTCACCTCGATCGACCAGGACGGCACCCGGCAGGGATTCGACTGCGAACTAACGGCCTCCGTGTCGTCCGCCGTACCAATCCCGGTGATCGCGTCGGGCGGCGCCGGCACCTTCGACCACTTCGTGGACGTGTTCACCGCTGGGCGGGCCGACGCCGCGCTCGCGGCCTCCATCTTCCACTACGCCGAACACGCCGTGGCGGATCTGAAGGTCCACTTGCAGGAACATGGGATCCCCGTCCGACTCGACCCGGTGCATCAGGAGTCGGACATCACACGCCTGGACCCGGAATGACCAGACCGGACCCCCCGATTGGCGGACCGACGGTGACGACGGCCGTTGCCCAGGCGTGCTTTCGCGCGCTGGGTTCGGTTCTCCGTCTTCTTCCACCAGGCGGATCCTCGTGTTGATCCCGTCCATCGACCTGCAGAACGGGCAGGTGGTGCAGCTGGTCCAGGGGGAGCGGCTGGCGATCGAGAGCGCGGACCTCGACGGCTGGGTCGCTCGATTCGCCCGGTTCCCGAAGGTACAGCTCATCGACCTGGATGCCGCAAGGGGATCTGGCAGCAACGACGCTCTGGTACAGCAGGTCGCACCACGGCTGCCCTGCCGCATCGGCGGCGGCATCCGGTCGGTTGACCGTGCACGAGAGGTACTCGCCTACGGGGCGCGCGCCGTCATCGTCAGCTCGTCGCTGTTCCGCGACGGCCGACCTGACCTGACGTTTGCCAAGGCGCTTGCCGACGGCGTCGGCGCCGACCGCGTCATCGCCGCCGTGGACAGCAAGGGCGGACGGGTTGTCATCCGAGGCTGGACCGAGCCGGTCGAGGTGACGGCGGTCGAGGCGGTGCGTGTGCTCGAGCCCTTCTGCGGCGAGTTCCTCTACACCCATGTAGACCGAGAGGGGCTGATGACCGGCACCGACCTGGAGGCGGTGCGGCAGGTGGCGGCCGCGACCACCCGCCGTGTCACGGCGGCGGGGGGTATCACCACTCACGCGGAAATTCACACGCTTGATGCCGAGGGAATCGACGCGGTCGTGGGGATGGCCATCTACACGGGCACCCTGGCCCTGGACGCTGACTAGGGGTTCTCCTGCTATTTAGATGGCAGCGCCGGGCCGAGCATGACCGGGTCCCAGTACGCCAGGAGGCCCACGGACCGGAAACGAAGGGCGCTCGCATCATGGTCCCTCCATGATGACGATGATGCCGCGCAGACCGGGGTTCAGCGCGTCGAGGTGGTCATGGTAGATGCAGGCCTGCGGCATCACGAAGTTGCCGGTTTTCCTGTTCTCACCGGGGACAATGTGGCCGACCTGGTTAATCTCCTGACATTTGAGATACGCCGGATGCTGGTCGGACGACATTTCATGAACAACGCTGTCGTTGTTCATGAACAGCACACGCTCGCCGGCTCCGATCTGGATCGCCTGCGGGGTTTACACCGGTCGCGCTGATCGTCACGACGGCGGTCGACGCGCCCGTGGGGACCGGTGGCGAAACCGTCGGGGACGTCGGACTCTCGCTGGCTCAGCCGACACCCAGTGCGACGAGCAGGACGGCGTCCCACCGGAAGACGCATCGTGCCACCGCGCTATTTTGTTGCAAACCGTCTGGCGGTGACAAACAGGCTCGCCACAGTTGGTCCGACCTCCAGGTCGCCAGGTTACATCCTGCCCCCCACCGCCACCCGAACGGTCGCTTGTGAGCCAGACGGGACAGAGTAACATCGTCATCATCTATGGTGCTCGGAGCGCTCATCGACGACGCGGACACCGGCCGGGAGGGAGCACCGGCCGACGACCGCGTCGCCGACCGCGACACGGTCCAGCGTATGACCAATGGCGAGCCGGAAGCCCTGGCCACGATCTACGACCAGCACATCCGGGCCGTTTTCGGTCTGGCGATGCGGGTGCTCCAGAACGAGGGTGACGCGGAGGACGTGGTCCTGGAGGTGTTCTCCCAGGCCTGGACCCAGGCAAAGCGGTATGACGCGACGCGAGGCTCGGTGGCGTCCTGGCTGCTAACAATCACCAGGAGCCTGGCAATCGACCGGCTGCGGTCCAGACGTGCCGGACCGGACCCGCCACCGCACCCGCCTGACACGGCGGTCGTCGAACTGCCGGACCCCGCGCTTGACGCCGAACACGACGTCCTCACGGTGGCGTCGACACCGCGGCTGCGGGCGACTCTGACCGCGTTGCCAACGATCCAGCGCGACGCGATCGAGCTCGCGTACTTCGAAGGACTGACACCGACGCAGATCGCCGAGCGGAGCGATCAGCCGCTCGGCACCGTCGCGAGCCAGATCCGAACCGGGCTGGTGAAGCTGCGTGAGGCGTTGACCACATGAGTGACCCGCAGCACGAACCGTTCGACCAGCTGGCCGCGTTTTACGCGATGGGGGCGCTCACCGAGGACGAGCAGACTGCATTCGAACCGCATCTCGAGATCTGCCGGGGGTGCGTGAGGGAGGTCACGTCGCTGTTTCCCGTAACGCACGGTCTCCTCCACACGAGCCCACCCCTCGATCCACCAGCTGGACTCCGCGTGCGGGTACTGGGGCAGGTGACCGGCACGGCCGCCGGGCCGCGCGATACGCGGCCACGCCAGCTTGCGCCGATTGACACGCCGTTCAGTGCGCTGGACGAGCCGGAGACACCCTCGCTCCACGTCAACTCGCCGCGGCGAAGCCCCGGGGTGCTCTTCTGGCTCACCGCAACCCTGCTGATCGCGGCGGGCGGCGCCGGTGGCTGGTACGCGGCGGAGCTCGACCGCCAGAACCGGGAGCTCCGGGCGGCCGTCGACGTGGCGACCACACTCGCAGAGCGCGCGGAGATGGAACTGGGTGCAGCGCGGGCGGGCGCGGCCGACCGTGAGGCCGTGCTCGCGATCGTCACAGGTCCGGACGTCCAGCAGGTAGATCTGGATGGGCAACCGCTCGCGCCCCACGCCTCAGCGCGGGCCCTGTGGAACGACACGGCCGACATGGTCTTCGTCACCGCCGGGTTACCAGCGCTACCGGCGGGTGACATCTATCAGCTCTGGTTCATGCTGCCAGATGCCCCGGTGAGCGCCGCGTTGGTCGAGCCGGACGCGGATGGCCATGCCACGGTCATCTTCCGCGTGCCCGGCACGGTCACGTTGCCGGCGACGATGGCGATCACCGTCGAGCCATCGGGCGGCATGCCCGCACCGTCCGGCGACATCTATCTCCTTGGGCAACCGACTGAGTGACCAAGAAGGCAGAAGGTGGAGAATCGAGCCTTTCCAGTCGCTCTACACGAAATCAATCGCGGGGTGTCGAAAGTCGGCCCCCAGGATACCGACCGAGCTGGCGTCCAGCCAGTCATCGATAACGCGGGCATACACAGAATGCAAGTCGGCATAGTGCCTCACGTCGCTACCACTGTTCTCGAGTTTCGGGTTGTCCGGTGTGTCCGCGAGACTGGCCGCGGTCCCGTAGAGCCCGCCGTTCACCGTTCCGCCGAGCGCCATCATCAGTCCGCCAGCGCCATGGTCAGTTCCTGCGCTGCCGGGCGTTGAAAATTCGCGTGTTCGGCTGAAATTGGCCTCGCGAGGTGGTGCCGAGAAAGCCAGGGGTCCAGACTTGATCGTCGACCGCGTCCGGCATCCGGTCGTAATCGACCAGGGCATCGATCGCCGCCTATAGACTCATCTAGTTGAACTGCTGACCCTCGGCCGGCGAATAGCCGAAGCTGGCACGCCGAAGCGGCTCGTCCGAACACACCACATGGGACTGAGGAGCCTGGAATCGAATTTGCCGCAGGTGCGGAGAACGTGGGGACAAGCGCGACAGCAACCCGGCCGGCGTCTGGCTTCAATCCCCTCCGAGGCTGAGCAGGTTCGCCAGCAGCTGGTAGGCGCCGGGCGTCCCGGCCGGCAACTGGCGCCAGAGCCCGAGCCCGACATACAACCAGCGTCCCTCGCCGTACCGCGCCTCGACGAGCGCGCCGCGCTTGACGCCGGGATTCGATGGGAACGGGTCGCGCAGCTCAACCAAGTCGGCGTAGGCGGGGTCCTTCTCCCCGAGGAAGTAGAGCCCGCGCTCCTGCACCCAGTCCGCCCACGTCGCGTCGGAGATCTGGTTCGGAAAACTAAACACTTGATGGTCTGGGATAAGCATCTGTACCGGGGCGTACTCGTCGGTCACCCGGTTTCGGCTGACCTGCGCCGGGTAGGGACCGTACTGCGCCTCGTTGAACTCGAACTTGTTGTACTGGACGATGAGCGTCCCGCCCGCCTCGACGTAGTCGAGCAGCCGGTCGTTGTGGGCACGAAGATCGCCGTTGCGCTCGTAGGCGCGGACACCGGTGACGACCACGTCGAAGCCAGACAGGTCCTCGTAGGCCAGCTGATCGGCGGTGATGTGCTCGAGCTCGGCGCCGAGCTGCTCGATGGCCGGCGGCACCTCGTCACCCACGCCGTCGACATACCCGACCCGCAACCCAGGCTCGAGCGCGACGTCAATCACGATTATCACGGTGTCGGACTCGTGAACCAATTGACGGCGGCCGATGTGCGGGTACTCCACGACCTGATACCCGCGATCGAACGTTTCGCCCGCCGACTCGACGATCGCACCAATCCGGTACTCGCTGGCCGCGACGCCATCGGCCGGCCGCACCGTGAACCGCACCGTCCGCGCCTCGTCCTCCCGGGAAAACTGGACCGTCGCGCGGGCCGGTGTAGCCTGCCACCCGGTCGGCAGCTCCAGCGTCACGGCGCCGGTCGCCGGCTCACGACCGGCGTGGCGCACCGTCACCTGCACCTGGCGCGCGTCGGGCGAGCCTAACGGAATGATCGCGACCTGCGGGGTGACCTCGACGGCGAACCGCGGCACGACCTGCAGCTCCATCCGCTTCTCGCCCGCGAAGAGATCCGTCCCGTGCCGGTACAGGATCGGCCGTTCGATGGCGATCTGGCTGGAGGTGAAGTTGAGCTCGAAAGTGGCGCGGAACGGCGTGGGCCGGAACGGTAACCCAAAGGGGACGTCCGGATCGAACCGATACCGTGCCGCGTCGGGCAGGCGCTCCCAGTGGATGCCGGTCATCGGGACGGTTTCTGGCAAGCGCGTCACCGCTTCGCACTCATAGACGGCGCCGGCCGCAACCAGGTCGGTGCCACAGGCGAGGTTGGCGCCGGCGAAACCGGCTAAGCGGATCTGCTGAACGGCCACCGCGGTTTCGCCGTAGTTGGCCACCTGCGCGGACACGCTGACCGGCTGATCGGCCGTCACGATGCCGTCATCCGCGAGCACCTCAAGCCGTAGGTCGTGGACGAGCAAGGCCGCCTCCTCGTACTGCGACTCCTTCTGTGCGAGACGGAAATCGAGCTCGAAC
Source organism: Vicinamibacteria bacterium (assembly GCA_963578725.1). GTDB lineage: Bacteria > Acidobacteriota > Vicinamibacteria > Vicinamibacterales > UBA8438 > NP936. Next base: position 60,958 of record CAUZDS010000004.1, on the reverse strand, counting down.
ACCGCGTCGTCCGACAGGCCGAACGTGCCCAGCCGGCCACGCAGGTTGCGGACCACTCCGAGCCCGGTGAGCACCGCCGCCCGCTGGGCGGCGACCGCGCCGCGCGCGAAGGCCTGGAGCGCCGTGGAGCCGTGGCGTGACAGCGCCGCCAACTCGATCACGAGATCACGGGGTGGAGCCGGCCCGGCGAACCGCGCGAGCCCCTCGATGGAGGTGTCGACACCATCGAACAGGGACCGCTCCGGAAGGTCTGCCTGCCCCGGAATCGTGGTTTCGGTCAGGAGGTAGCGGGCCGCGGCAGGGCCCGGGAGCCTCACGAGCGGCGACATGCCCTGGCACTTGTGCATGCTCCGGGCGTGACTCCCGATCTCGGCGTAGGTGCGGCCAAGCAGCGAGTCGAACCGGCCCGTATCGACCGTCGTCATACGCGGACCACCGGCGCCAGCGCCGGTACCGCCCGGCCCGCCGCGACCGCCGCGACCGCCGCGGCTGAATCGAGCGCTGAAATAGAACTTGCTCGTCTGCCAGGGCCTGAGCCCCTCGACCAGCTGCTCCGGAAACCGGTTCGGATCCGCAGCGGCCGCATAGGCCTCGTGCACCAGCACGGCCGACGCCTGGTGATGCTGCCCGCCCCCGTCACCGTCCGGGCTCATCCCCGCGATGACATCAGGCCGGATGGTCCGGATCATCCGCACGAAGTCGCCCAGGATCTCCTCGCGGCCCCATTTCTCGAACGTCTCCTCCCGGCTGAAGGAGTAGCCAAAATCGACGGCACGGGTGAAATACTGTTCCGCCCCGTCGAAGCGATGGGCGGCCAGCAGCTCCTCGGTGCGCAACGCCGCCAGCGCATCGGACAGCTCGGGGCCGATCTCGTTCTGTCCGCCGTCGCCGCGTGTCGCGGTGACGAGCGCGGTCCGGATACCCTCGCCCTTGCTCAGCAGCGCCAGTACCCCATTGTTCTCGTCGTCGGGGTGCGCGGTCGCCATCACGAACGTACCGGCGTTATTGATCCGGCGCAGCATCAGACCCAGCTCGGTCCGGCCAGTGACTAGCTCGGTGGGTTGTGCCCGGAGCCCCACCAGCCCCACCCCGGCCACCACGGCACAAAGGGTGGCACCCAGCACCAGCTCGCGCAGCTTCATGATCGCTTGAGTATACCGCGAGCACAGGCGGGCCCGATCACTGGCGTGAGGCCAGCGCCGGTTCCCGCTCGATCACCTGCCTGTAGAACGCCTCGTACCGGGGCACTACCACCGTGGAACAGAACCGTTCCAGGACCACGGTCAGCGCGGCCTCGGCGACCGCCTGCCGCCGCACGGGGTCCGTCAGCAGAGCGACTGCACTCTCGGCCATCGCGTCGAGATCATCGGGGGGGTGCAGGAACCCGGTGATCCCATCATCAATCACTTCGGGCAGGCCGCCGATGCGCGACGCAACCACCGGCACCTGACACGCCATCGCCTCGAGCGCCGCCAGCCCGAAACTCTCCTGCTGGGACGGCAGCAGAAACAGATCGGCCACCGAGAGCAGAGGCACGACCTGCTCCTGCTCCCCAAGCTGGTTGACCGCGGCGGCCAACCCGAGCTCACGGGCGTACCGACCCGCCCTGTCTAGGTCCGGCCCATCACCCACCAGCAACAACCTCGAGGGCACTCGCCGCCGGATCCGGTCAAAGATGTCGATCACCGCCTCCGCCCGCTTCACCGGACGGAAGTTCGAGACATGGATGACGAGCCGGGTCTGCTCGTCGCCGGTAAACCGGGCCCTCAGCCCCGGGTCTGCTCGTCGCCGGTGATACTCGCAGTCGAGAAAATTCGGAATGACCTGGATGTCGGCGCTCACCGGCATTTCACGGTAGGTGTCGGCGCGCAGGCTCTCGGAGACCGCCGTCACCCCGTCGGACTGGTCAATGCAGAACGCCGCGGTCTCGGAGTAAGAGCTGTCGCTCCCAATGAGCGTGACGTCAGTGCCATGGAGCGTGGTAATGACGCGCGGCACCTTCGTGCCGGGTGAGTTTGCCAGGATTTGCCGAGCCAGATAGGCCGCGGCAGCGAACGGGATTGCGTAGTGGACATGGATGATATCGAGCTCGTACTCGCGACTGACCTGGACGATCTTGTTGGCCAAAGACAGCAGATGCTGCGGCTCCCGGAACAGTGGATATCCGGGGGTCTGCACGGCGTGGAAGGCGAGCCCGGCGTGAAACTCAGGCACCCGGAACGGCTTCTCCGTGCTGATCAGCAAGACCTGATGCCCGCGGTCGGCCAGCGCCTTGGCGAGCTCGGTCGCCACGATGCCGCTTCCCCCGATCGATGCGTAGCAGACGATGCCAATGTTCATAGGATTCGTGCCGGCAAGCCGGACTCAGGCGCCTCGAGCCGCTGATCCCCCCCGTAGCCACGCCACGGCGAGACGATGCCGTTCCGCCTGCATTCGATCGCGAACACCTCGAGCCACGGTGGAACTCCAACGCCGCCTCGGCGGAGTTGGACGCACCAGCGAAGCCTGCCCGGCTGTCGGTGCGCCGGTCATTTCATCACGTCGGTCCGGACAATCGGTTCCTGGACAACGAACCCCTCGGCGAACGCCACACCCACCGAAACACCGAACCCGGCGTCGCGGGCTTCGATCAGCCGCCGAAACCGCGGCGTGGTCAGCCGCGTCGACACCGCGTCCACGGCGTCAGGGGCGAACTGGCTGCGATGACAGTCGAGCGCCCGCCGCTTGGTGTCGTAGTCCCCCGAGACGTCGACGACAAACGACGGCAACGCCGCGTCGTTGATGAAGTAGTAGCAGACCCAGTCCGGCTGCCACACGTCCCCCGACGCGTCGTATTTCCGCAACCCGCTCTTGAACACCGCCGTTGTCAACACCTGACTGGCCGCCACGTGGTCGGGATGACGGTCCGCCCAGTGCGGGATGAGGACAGTCGCGGGGCGGCAGCGCCGCAGCAACTCGACCGCGCTTCTGACCTGGTCGTCCCCTCCGATCCCGCCGTCCGGCCATTCGAGGTTCTCGCGCCACGCGACCCCCAGCATGTCCGCGCCAGCCTCGGCCTCGGCCAGCCGGCCGTCCACGGTCCCGTTGCTCGCCAGCTCGCCGCAAGTCAGATCGCACAGACCGACCCGGTGCCCATGCCGCACCTGTTTGGCGATGGTACCGCCCACGCCGATCTCGATGTCATCGGGGTGGGGCCCGAAGGCCAGCAGATCCACGGCCATACGCATACTCAGACGCAAGTGAGCGGTCGGGCGCTTACGCCTAGCCTCACATTCTTCATATCGCCCCGGAGTCACCCGGTCAACCGCCCCGGCTTCACCCATCGCGCCGGACGTTCGGGCTGGATCGCCTGCCGCGGGCCAGGTCGAGCCGACCGCGTCCGTCGTCATCGCAAGTGCACATCCGTCAGTCGTCTGTGTCGGAACCGTACGCCATCCGCCAGCCCCTGGGACCGGAATTGATAGTTAAGTTATTTTTCATCAATATGTTGACAGAATAGTCCAACAAACTATCAAGTTTGGCCACCAGCTTGCGGTCCTCCGTGTCATGGCCATGGATCTGCACCGTCGACGCACACGGCACGACGAGGCCGGGATCTCGCTCATTGAGATGATGATGACCACCCTGATCGTGACCATCATGTCCGCGATCGCGCTGCCCGCCGGGAAGGCGGCCATCCAGTCGATGGATCTCGCCACGACCGTCCGGCACGTCGAGCGCGAGCTGTAAACGGCCCGGTTGCGCACGGTGGCGGCCAACCGGCCGATGCAGCTCAAGTTCAACTGTCCAGACCAGGGTCAGTATCGGCTCGTCGAGATCACCGGCGTGGCGGCCACCGACGGTGCGGCGAGCCGGTGTGACGAGTTGCTCTATGGCTACCCGGGTCCGAGAGACAGCGACCCGGCCACCCCGAAGCACGATCGGCCGGTTCGCCGCCTCGGCGGGGGAATCAATTCCCTGACCGACCCCGAACTTGAGTTTTCGCCTGGTGGCACCACCAGGGTGGTCGTGAGCGGCGTGGCCCAGTCCATGACCGCGGCGGCGACCGTCTAGCTCGCCAGAGCTGGCGAGACAAAGGAGATCTCAGTCAATGCGCTCGGACGAATCACTCTGGTCGAGTGAACAGGGCTTCGATCTGACCAAGACGTTGGTCTCGGTCGGGTTGCTCACGGCGGTGTCGATCGGCGTCACCCAACTGTTCGTGGTCGCCGCGCTGGCCAACTACAGCGCGAAGGTGCGGACCCCTACCTCGGTGCTGGCGGTGGAGAAGATGGAGCGGCTGCGCACCCTGACGTGGGGGTCGAGACATTGCCGGGCGACCATCTTCGCCGCTGCGACCTGGGCGACGTGTTCCGCTCGCTCACGGCGCCGGGCGGCTACTTCCTTGCCGTGAACACGTCGTTCCGGTGCCGATGTACTAGGAGGAGTAAATGGAGGTTAACCGTCGGTGACCACACGGCGAGCGCCGACGCGAGGAGCCACCACCTGATCCACAGATCAGATGCCGGTGCCCGCCTCTCGTCTCGTGACGGTACGGCAGCCGTTCCTCACGGCAGCTGCTTGCCGGAATACTCCAGCATCTGGCGCGTGAAGTCCTGCGGATACGAGATCCTGACGTCGATGATTGCCCCGTTCGCGTCCAGCGCCGGCTCGAGCCGAGGCTGCACGAACCCACTGTAGGACGGTAGGCCGATCGCGTCGACCCGCTCCACCACCTCGTCTCGCAGCACCGGGTTGAAGTGGATGCCGTGGGTGTCGAACAGCGCCCTGGCCCCGTCGTAGTCACCTTCCGACTTAATCCGCTGCACCTCGGAGAGGAGCCTGGCGACGCCGGCTCGGAACGCCCGCCAGTCCACCATCACGTAGTAGGTCTTGCCGTCGCGCGACCGCTGCTCGATGGCGTCGGTGTTCGCTATTAGCCAGTGGACGATCATCTGGCGGTTACGCATGTGGTCTTGTTCGATCTGGCTCCCCTCCCGGACCCGACGCAGCTGCAAGAGAGCGTTCCGCGTGTAACTCTCGTACTCCGCGCGGACGATCTCCTCCTGGGCATCGACCGGCAGCACGCCGAGCTCGACCAACTTCGGGTCTGGCAGGAAGTAGAGCCCGATCAGATCCGCCCGTGCCTCCTCGAGCGCCGAGTACTGCTCCTTAAGAGCGGGCTGCGCCGAGCCACCCAATCGCTCGGCCAGCTGGCCCGAGGCATGACCGATCACCTCGTGCATATTGGTCGTCATCTCGCCCGCGAAGCTCCCCCACCGGCGGGACCGCTCCACCTCCTCTTCGGTCCAGGCGAACTCCTGGCGGTAGTCTGCCGGCCGTGAACCCTCATAGGCCTCGTTCACGTTCGAGAGCGACACCGATTTGCTGCCGTACCGCTCGCGAACCGTCTGGTCATTCGGCAGGTTGATACCGATCGGCGTGACCGGGCCCGAGTCGCCGGTCTCGACGACCACGTCGATCGCGTTAGCCGTGATGCCCGTCACGCCCTCCTTGCGATACTGCGGGTCCCACGGCATCCGATCCTCGAACCACTGCGCGTTGGCGGCCAGCGTCTTGATGGCGCCGGTCTTCTCCGGGTTCACGTAGAAGACCAGCGCCTCCCACGCGCCCTTCGCACCGCGCGCGTCCATATACACTTCGGTGAACCCGTTGATCGTGTCGACGGAGGAGCTCTGGTCCTCGACCCAGGCGATGTCATAGGCGCGCTGGTCGACCGGAGACCCCGTGCGGTAGTACGCGATGTTGGCGCGCAACGCCGCCGCCATCGGCTCGCTCGCATACGGGATCGCCGCTTCCAGGTGGCTCATAATCTCGGAAATCTCGTCGCTGTACTTGCCCCCGACCCGGTAGACCTCCTCGACCAGCTCCCCTCCCACTTTCACCAGGCGCGATGTCAGCGGGTACTGCTCGTCGAACCCTGCTAGATCTGCCATCGAGACACCCTGGTAGAAGTTGTTGGCACTCGACAGCAACATGTCCTCGCCGGCGGCCGGTGTCTTATTCGTGACGATCGGCTCGAAGTCAGGATCGAAGAAAAGCGGCGTCATCCGCTCCACCATCTGAGTCGCGGTCTCACCAGGGCGGGTGGGGAACGTTGCGCCCGCCCCCGCTGCCGCCGCCACCGCGGCGCCAAACGCCGCGGGGGTCGTCTCGACGACGAACTTGCGCGCGGTCAGGTTATTGAACGGACCAGTGTTGAGCCAGAACAGCTTCGTGTACCTGTAGATCTCAGCCAGCGTTCCGGGGTCGACGCCATCGGGATGCGTGATGATTTCCTCAAGCACCTCACGCATCGCAAGGCTGTGCTCGTACCGCTGGTCGTAATAGATGTCGCGACCGGCCAGCGCCGCCTGGTAAAGGTGCCAGATCAGGGTCTTCTCGCGCAAGGTCAGCGATTCGAATCCATCGGCGTACAGCTGAACAATAGCAGCGTCGCCGACCTGCTCCAGGAGATACGGCCGTTCCGTCGTAACCTGTGCCGACGCCGGAGCACCACTCGACACCGCCGCACCAACCGCTACTACCATCCCCACGACTCCTCCATACCGCATCGGTCCTCCAGGCGGACGGTCGATCCCGTCCGTGTGATCTTTGCTAAGCTAGTCTCGATGAGGCCCGGATTTTATCTCAACCCAATCGACCGGTGCCAGTCGGGCCGAGGAGACCCGTCATGAGCCGTTTTCGCCCCCTTCCCGGTGCCGGCACGGCCGGTATGGCGCTTGCAGTGCTGCTGCTCGCCGGTTCTGGGCTGGCCCAACAGCAGACCTTGACCATCGACGAGATCTACGACCCGGAGCAGCGTGTGCGTTTCAGCGGTCAGACCCAGTCCTACCTCACCTGGCTCAGCGACACCCGCTATCTCCAACCCGAAGAGGACTCGGCAAGCCGCGCGACCCGGTTGCTGTCGGTCGACGCCGACACCGGCGCCAGCGAACCACTGTTCGACGTCGCGGTGCTGGAGGAGGCCCTCGCTCGGATGCCCGGGATGAGCGCCGCCGAGGCCAGCCGGGCGGCGCGCGCCAGCCGATTCGTCTGGAATCCTGACCACACCGCCGTGGTCCTGGACATCGCGAACGACCTGTATTTCTTCGGGCGCAGCGACCGCGATCCGGAAGGCGCCGCGCGCGTGCGCCGACTGACGCACGATCCGGCCACGGAATCGATGCCGTCGTTCAGTCCGGACGGCACGCTCGTCGCGTTCGTTCGTGACCACGATCTGGTCGTGGCAACGGTGGATCAACCACGTGAGTGGACCCTGACGCCGGATGGCAACGCCGATCTGCTGAACGGCGAGCTCGACTGGGTCTATCAGGAGGAAATCTACGGGCGGGGGAACTTCAAAGGTTACTGGTGGAGCCCCGACTCGTCGCGCCTCGCCTATCTCCAGACCGACGAGAGCCCGGTCCAGGAGTTTACCGTCATCGACCATCTCCCTTACCGACTCGGAGTCGAGACCACCGACTACCCCAAGGCTGGCGACCCCAACCCCCTCGTCCGGCTCGGTGTCATTCCGGCGGTCGGGGGCGAAACCGTCTGGGTCGACCTGGACAGTTACACACCGACCGACATGCTGGTGGTCGCGGTCGACTGGTCGCCGAAGGGCGAGGCGGTGGTGTTCCAGGTACAGAACCGGGAGCAGACATGGCTCGACCTGAACATCGCCGACGCCCGCACCGGCTTGACGACGCGGTTGTTCCAGGAGACCAGCCCGGCGTGGGTCAGCGTGACCGGAGGTCCAACCTGGCTCAAAGACGGCACGTTTCTCTGGCTCAGTGAGCGGTCCGGCTGGAAGCATCTGTATCACTACGAGGCGGCGGGGACCCTCATTGCCCAGGTGACCGACGGCGAGTGGGAGCTGCGGACCCTGCACGGCATCGACGAGGACTCCGGCTGGGTGTACTTCTCCGGCACGGAACGCAGCCCGATCGGCAGGGACGTGTACCGCGTCCGGCTGAACGGCAGTCGGTTGACCCGGCTGTCGGAGCGGGCCGGCACGCATCGGGTCAACTTCAGCCCCGGCTTCGGACGGTATCTCGACACCTGGAGCGACGTCAACACCCCGCCGCAGGTGCGCGTTCACGCTAGCGACGGCACCGAGACCCGGGTGGTGGCCGAGAACCAGGTCACGGCGCTGGCCGGCTACCGGCTGTCGACTCCAGAGTTCCTGCAGGTCACGGCCCGTGATGGCTTCGTCATGGAAGCAATGATGATCAAGCCGCCCGACTTCGACCCGTCACGGCGCTATCCAGTGTTGCAACACACCTACGGCGGCCCCCACGCGCAGCAGGTCACTAACGCCTGGGCAGGGAGCGCCGGCATGTTCTACCAACTACTCGCGCAGCACGGGGTCATCGTATGGATCATGGACAACCGGACGGCCAGCGGTAAGGGCGCGGTGTCGACCTGGCCGGTCTATCAGCGCTTCGGCGAGCTGGAGCTCGAGGACATCGAGGACGGTATCGCCTGGCTTACACAACAGCCTTACGTCGACAGTGCGCGAATCGGCATCGAGGGCTGGAGCTACGGCGGCTTCATGACCAGCTACGCGCTGACCCACAGCCGGAGCTTCCTGATGGGGGTCGCCGGTGGAACGGTCAGTGACTGGCGCGACTACGACACCATCTACACCGAGCGTTACATGCGGACACCACAGAACAACCCGGATGGGTATCGCCGAAGCTCACCGCGGTTCAGCGCGGCGGACCTGCACGGGACACTGCTGCTGCTCCATGGCACGATGGATGACAACGTCCACCTGCAGAGCACGTTGCAGCTCGTCTACGAGTTGCAGAAAGCCGGGAAGCAGTTCGAGCTGATGCTCTACCCGCGCTCGCGGCACAGCATCGCTGACCCGATCCTGAACGCGCATCTGCGGCGCAAGATGCTGGACTTCATCCTCGAACACCTCCGGCCGGCCGGCGCGCCACCGGCCAGGCCGTCTGCGCCGCAGTAGTCGCGCCGGTCTCGTCGCCGTCCGCCCGCACTGTCGTGTCACTTCGCCAGACGCTCGCCCACGGCCGGTCCATCATCGCAGTCGAGTTGCGCCCGCCGCGCGCCGCTCTGGACGATCGAAATCGACGACGCGGGCGCGGTCGTTTCTCAACACTGAGGTGACCACGCCGATGCATGACGTGCGGCGGGATCACCCGGTCACGCCGCGGCTGAGCCGTTAGCTCTGAGGCAGCAGTGATCAGCGGATGTGACGCCCGCCGTCGATCCGGATCGTCTCGCCGGTCATGAAATCGGTCTCGACCAGCGCCAGCACTGCCTTGACGATTTCCTGGTCGCCGCCCCACCGGCCGAGCGGGGTCGCGCGTTCCACGGCGGCGATCGCGGTCTCGTCCAGGTCGTCCGGCGGGCGAATGGGGCCGGGCGCTATGGCGTTAACCAGAATCTGGTCGGCCGCCAGCTCAAGCGCCAGCGCCTCGGTCAGCGCGATGACCCCACGTTTGGCCACGTAGTAAGGCAGGAACCCGGGATACCGCGGACGACCGCTGGCGGCGACCCAGTCAGCGAAGTTCACGATGCGCCCGCCGCCCTGCTCGCGCATGTGGGGCACCGCGGCCCTGGCGCAGAGAAACGCCGCCTTCAGATCGACCGCAAGGCCGCGATCCCAGTCCTGCTCTGTCAACTCGTCATAGGCTGTGCGGGCGTAGACCGACGCCATGTTCACGAGGATGTCGAGACGCCCCAACGTGCTCGCCGAGCCGTTCACCAGCCGCGCGCAGTCATCCGGCCGCGACAGATCGGCCTGGGTGACGACGGCGCGACGCCTCAGCCCTTCGACCGTGGCTGCCGCCTTCTCGGTGTCCGCCCGCGACCGGTTGTAGGACAACGCGACATCGGCGCCACCGGCCGCAAGGGCGGACGCTACCGCGGCACCGACCCGCTTACCACCGGTGATGAGAACGGCACGACCCGCCAAGTTCATGGAGTGCGTCTGAAACGTCGCAAAGGGAGTGGCAGCAATCGCACCCGCTCCTAGGAGCTCATGGTGGAGACCCGTTGGCCGCTACATCCCGGCCGGACGGCGTTGCTCCTCGGTCACACAGGCCCCATGGTGTTCCCTCGTCGCGCACCCTCACCAAGCTCGCGGTGCGACACGAGGTCACCAGCGCTGCTAGACCACCTTCCGCCGCAGACGGGCGAGACCAGCCGCATCGAGGTCGGCGGCGCGCTGGCGGGCACAATCCACGGACAGACTACCAGCGCCGGTCATCATCAGAGAGAGCAACACGCCGATCAGCAGCATGTCGAACTCGTACCCGTGACCGACTCCAGGCTCGAGCGACCAGTTCAAGAACAATCCGTTCGGCAGGTGCAGCCTCCAGCTGGTAGCGGCAGTGGTCAGCGTCAGCGCGAAGGCGGTCCAGCCGGTGTAGGCACCCAGCAGCAGCGCCACGCCGCCGGCCGTCTCAACCCCGCCCAAGGTCAACGCGCCGGCCGTGGGCGCCTGGAACCCAAGCGATTCGAGCAGGGCCGCGGTCTCGGTTACCCCACCGCCGAACATGGGAAGCAGCTTCCCCAAACCGTGGGCCACGAACACCGTCCCGACGGCCAGGCGAAGCAGACTTGGACCCAATCCACTCATGCAACTTGTCTGCTGCGGGTATGACGCACGCGACTCTGCATGTCCGCGCCCATTGTGTCATGTTCCCGCCGCCGGTCGCACGCGCGCAGGTACGTTCCCGATCGCTGACTGATACACGAGCGTCGAACGGTGCAAGCGCCGGTAGGTCTGTCGACGCGGGCGGCGACAACCTCGGTCATAAAGGAGACGACGCGGGGCCCGCCACCACCACAAGCCCGCGTCGGAGACCGCTACGACCTGGAGGATGCGTCAGGAGGTGGGGGCTCCTCACGAGCGAGGGCCGCCGCCGGAATCGCATCTGAAGCGCGCGGCCGCAGGATCTCGTCGACGAGAAACAGATCGGTGAGCAGCGCCCGCAGATGCACCGACGCGTTCAGGTTGTCGATGACCTGGCTGCTAATTCCCGGCAGGCTCATGACGAGCCGGACCGCGAGCTGGGCGCGCCGGGCGTCCCGGTCAATCACCGCGAAGTACGCGTCGTAGGGCGGCAGCGGCTCCAAGCCGCGCTCGCGGACGACACCAGATAAGAACTCGCCGAGCCCCTCCATCGCCTTATCCATCCGCTCGAGACAGGCCCGCAACTCGCCGCCGGTCCCCGGATCGCCCTTGAAACCCTTGGCGGCATAGCTCAGGAAGAACTCATACCCGCCCTCGATCGTGTCGATCCGGTCTTTTAGATCAGCTATTGCAGTGTCAGACACGCTTCCGCCTTCATGGCTCCGCCGTCACGGCTGCCCTTGTCCAGGCTATTTGTCCGAGCCGTCCCGGGTCACGACCCACTTCTTCGGATCATGGTGCGACAGGTAGTCGCCCCGGCTCACCCAGCCGAAGAACATCGACTTGGTGATCCACAGCTTCTCGGGACGGATAGCGAAATAGATATGGGTGATGGTCAAGGTGACGAACAGCACCCCCGAGAAGTCATGCAGGACGTAGACGAGACCCCAGTTCGCCTCGGTGAAGAGCGTCAGGTTCTGGGGCACGATCGGATTGTCGATTCTCATCATCACCAGCAGACCGGTGGCCGCGACGATCAACCCGAAGATCGACACCGAGAGGTGGTAGAGCTTGTGGTCGAGCGGGTACTTGCCGTGCTTACCAACCTCGACCGCCTGACCCAACTGACGTCGCGTCCGCTGCACCGCCTCTTTCAGGTCGCGCGGCAGGATCCAAATCGACCAGAAATCCAGGAAGAAGGAGGCATGGACGATGTGATACAGAATACTCAGGATCAGGATGAGCCCGGCGATCCAGTGGATACTCAGCCAGGCGAACTCCAGACCGAGGATCGGCAGAAAGCCGGTTGCCAGCAGCGTGAGCATCGAGGCCGCCATCACCCAGTGAAACATCCGGGCCGCACCCGTGTGGCGGACGATCTTCTCCGGCACACCCGCCTCGGCGCCGGTCGAGGCGCCGCCGCTCTCCATAGCCACCTTCGGCTTCCAGACGACCGCATAGACCGCATGGAAGAGAATAAAGGCGACGCCCGCCCAGAACGCCAGGGTCAGGACTCCCCAGGAGAGCCGAATGAAAACCTCCTGCCCCCACGGATCGGTTCCTACTTGAAACAGTTCCATTTACGCCCCCCGTGCCACGGATGGCCCGCTTGACCACGTTCCTCAGCGGCGGGTCTTTGTACCTGCGTGCCGTAGCGACGCTCAGACGCGGGATCCGGCGGCCCGCTCCCGCCGCAAGATATAAGCCACAGACGCTACGCCTGGGAAGGATACCGGGCTCGCCGGTAGGATTCAACTGATTCTTCACGGGTCGGTATCCTGCGAACCACCGTAAACGGTCCCGCGGGACCAAGCCAGCCAAAGCGCTTCGGCCGGAGCTGATGACGAGACACGCCGTGCCGGGGTAATCCCGACACCGTGGCAGAGGGATCGTCCCCTTGTCGGCCAGGGTTGACCGTTCCCTAAATTCAAACGTATGATTAAAATGGTTGTTTTAAAAATTGGGACCACTCGAAATGGCGGCAGACACCAAGGAACGGATTCTCGACGCGGCCGAGCGGCTGTTCGCCGAACACGGATTTCTGGCGACGTCGTTGCGTGATATCACGCAGGAAGCCGGGGTCAACCTGGCCGCCGTCAACTACCATTTCGGGTCGAAGGAAGCGCTGCTGATCGCGGTGCTCGAGCGGACGACCACGCCGCTGAACCGGGCACGTCTCGATCGGCTCGACGAGCTCGAAGCGGCTGCGGGCGACGCGCCCGTGCCGACCGACCAGCTCGTGCGCGCCTTTCTGGCACCGCTGTTTGAGAGGTGGTGTGATTGGGGCCTGAGCGATCCGAAATTCCTGAAGCTTGTTGGACGAATCCATACCGAAGTCGACCGGGAACTTCGCGCCAAGTTCATCGAGCAGTTCGACACGGTGTTCCGGCGGTTCTCGGCCGCGTTCCAGCGGACCCTGCCTTGGCTGGACGCAGCCCAGGTGCACTGGCGAGTGCTGTTTCTGATCGGCTCGATGGCCTACACGATGACCTGGGGCGAGTCGATTATCGCGACAGACGCCGGGGCCCAGCGCGACCCCGAGGAGATTCTGGAGGCTCTCATCCAGTTCGCCGCCGCTGGCCTGGCGGCGCCGGCACCGCAGCCGGTCGGGGTCCGGACCGGCGGAGGCATAAGATGACCCGTGCTGGATGGACCGTCTTATCGCTGCTCGGCATGGGCTGCGTCGTCGTGCCGCCGGTCGATCATTCCGCGCTCGACGTCGTGATGCCGGACAGCTGGACGGCACGCGCCGACCTCGGTGATGCGCCTGACTTCGCCTGGTGGGCAGACTTCGACGATCCCGCGCTCGACAACGTGGTCCGAGTCGCGTTCGAGCAGAACTACGATCTGCAGGCTGCCGCGGCGCGTCTGGAGCAAGCTGCCGCCGACTCCAGGATTGCTGGCGCGGGCCTTCAGCCGACTGTCCAGGCCGGCCTGAACGGCTCCAGACGAAAACAGAATTTCATCGGCTTTCCGATCCCGGGGAGCGAGGACCGTGTGTTAAGCACAGTGTTCGCCAACTTCGGTGTATCGCTCGACGTCGCCTGGGAGGCGGATCTCTGGGGCCGGCTGGGCTCGGGCGCGCGGGCCGCACTCGCCGACCTGCAGACGCGAGCCGCCGATCTGCGTGGCGCACAGCTGTCCATCGCCGGTCAGACCGTGAAGACCTGGTTCGCGATCGCCGAGGCGCAGCAGCAGGTACAGCTCGCCGCGGCCAGCGTCGCGAGTTTCCGCACCACCGCCGATCAGGTCCGCGAGCGCTTCGAGCAAGGGCTGCGTCCCTCACTCGATGTACGACTCGCGCGGTCCAACCTCGCGAACGCCGAAGCGTTGCAGGCGCAGCGCCGCCAGCAGCTCGACGCGTCGGCGCGACAGATCGACGTGTTGCTGGGACGATACGCCGCCGGCACAGTGCCGGCCCCATCAACGTTGCCCGAGACGCCGCCCGTGATCCCCGGAGGGCTGCCAGCCGAGCTGGTCAGCCGGCGCCCGGACCTGGTCGCGGCCGAGCGCCGCGTCGCCGCGGCCCGCCAGCGGTTGCACGTCGCGCGGGTTGAGCTCTACCCACGCCTCAGCCTGACTGGGAGCACCGGCACCGCCACGAGCGCGCTCGCCGACCTGATCGACGGCGACTTCGGCGTCTGGAGTCTGGTGGGCAACCTGCTGCAGCCGGTCTTCCAGGGGGGACGCCTCCGCGCCGGTGTGGATCGGGCCGACGCACGCGCAGCGGAAGAGCTCGCGACCTACGCGAACACGGCCCTGCAGGCGTTCGCCGAGGTGGAGACCGCGCTGGCGGCCGAGGCGTTCCTCGCCGAACGCGAACGCCACCTCAAAACCGCGGTCGAGCAATCGCGCGCCGCCGAGAGCCTGGCAACCGAGCGGTATCGCACCGGTCTCGACGACTACGTCACGGTGCTCGAATCTCAGCGGCTCGCCTTGCAGACCGAGGGAGATCTGATCGCCGCGCGCCGCCAGCGCCTCGAAAACCGGGTGGATCTCTATCTGGCCCTGGGCGGCGGATTCGACCGGATGGCGTCGCCAGTTGTCGCCTCTCAACCCTGAGCGCCCTCATCAAAGCGAGTGTGATCGATGTCACGTTTTCCAATTCGCGGCGTCCTCCAGGCCCTCCTGCCGATCGTCCTGCTGGGCGGCGCCGGCCTGGCCGCGTACATGATGTACCTCAGCCGACCGCCGGTCGAGACCCAGGCTCCCACATTCGAGCCGCCGGGCGTACGGGTGCAGCCCGTGGTGTTCGAAACCACCACCCTGACGGTCACGAGCCAGGGCACCGTACAGCCGCGCACCGCCAGCCAGCTCGTGCCGGAGATCTCAGGCACGGTGACCGAGGTGGCACCGTCGTTCGCGGTCGGGGGGTTCTTCGAAGCCGGAGACGTGCTGCTGAAGATCGACCCCTACGACTACCAGCAAGCGGTCATCGCCGGCCGCGCGCAGCTCGCGCAGGCGCAGCTCCGTCTCGCACAGCAGGAGGCGGAGGCCGACATAGCGCGCCGCGAATGGGAAGAGCTCGGCCGGGGCGACCCCAGCGCCTTGACATTGCGGCAGCCGCAGGTCGAGGACGCCCGGGCCGCCGTCGCCGCCGCCGAGGCGGCGGTCGACCGGGCAACCCGTGACCTCGAGCGCGCCGACATCAAAGCGCCGTACGCGGGGCGGGTCCGCACCAAGGATGTCGATATCGGGCAGTTCGTCAATAAGGGCAGCCCCGTGGCACGCATATACGCCGTCGACGCGGCAGAGATCCGGTTGCCCTTGCCGGACGAGCAGTTGGCGTACGTCGACGTCCCACTGTCCTACCGCGGCGGCGAGCAGCAGACCGGTCCTCGGGTCACGTTGTCGGCCGACTTCGGCGGTCGTCGACACACATGGCAAGGCCTCATCGTCCGAACTGAGGGCGAAATCGACCCGACGAGCCGGATGGTGCACGTCATCGCCGAAGTGCGCGACCCCTATGCGCCGAGCAACGACCCGGCGCGTCCCCCCCTCGCGGTCGGGATGTTCGTAGAAGCAGAGATCGAGGGACGGACCGTGCGCGATGTCGTCGTGTTGCCCCGGGCGGCGCTGCGGGGGCGTGATCAGGTTTTGGTCGTGGACGAGTCCAGCCGGCTGCGGTTCCGCCAGGTGGAGCTCCTGCGCTCGACGGGCAACACGGTGCTGGTGCAAGGCGGGCTCGCCGAAGGGGAGGTGGTCTGCGTCTCGGCGCTCGACACGGTGACCGACGGGATGGCGGTACGGATGGTAATGGACGGCGACGACCGGATGGCCGTGGCCGGCGTTGCGCCGACCGTCCCTGAGCCAGACGGCTCCGTGACCGCTCCGAACACCGACCGGACACCAGAGGCCACGACCCTAATCCCAGCGGGTTTCGAATTCGACCCGACGTGGAGCCGCGACCAGCAGATTGCGGCGATCCGCCGTCAGATCGAGCTGCTAAGCGGCAGGCAGCCCGGGCCGTCCACCCCACCGGCCGGCGTCCCGGGACCAGGTGCCGCGGGCGCACCGGACGACCTGGACGACCGAGGCGAACCGGCGGGGCGCGGTGAACGTGGCCGCCCAGCCGCACCCGCGCCCGAACCGGCAGCAACGTCAGCCGCCCCACCCACGCCCGAGCCGGCGGCAGCGCCCCCCGCTGCACCTGCGCCCGAGCGCGCTGCCGACCTCTCTGATGCGGTACCGCGCGTCGCGGTACTACCGTTCGTCAATGTTTCGCGGAACCCCGCAGACGACTGGATCGGTGGCGACATCACGGCGGCGCTCGGCGCCGCGCTCGGGGAGACGGGTGACATGGGCGTCGTGGCGCTCACCGCCGGCGATGAGTCCGCCGCGCTCGACACCGCGGCGGCGCGGAATGCCCAGTGGTTCATCGGTGGCGGGTATCAACGCCTCGGCGATCAACTTCGCCTCACCGTGCGGGTGCTCGACGTCGCGGGCGGTGACCTGGTGCGTTCGGTCAAGATGGACGGGACTCTGGATGAGCTCGCCATGCTAACCGACGAACTGATCGCGACCGTCCGGACGGGGCTCGACAGCGACACCCGCGGGGCAGACGGCCTGGCCCCGATTGGACGCGCCGACCCCGCCGGTCTGACCGGCGTCGCCGTGCTGCCGTTCGCCAACATTTCCCGAAACCCTGCGGATGACCGGATCGCCGGCGACGTGGCGGCGGCGCTGACCGCCGGTCTTCTGGAACTCGACGGCGTTTCGGTCATGCCGCTCGAGGCGGATGACGACGGGACAGCGCTGGAGTCGTCGCGGGCGCTGGCCGCCACCTGGCTCATCAGCGGCGGGTATCAACACGTCGCCGGACAGCTCCGAGTGACGGCACGCCTGCTCGACGTCGCGACGGGCGAGTTCGTGCAGACGATTAAGATCGATGGGACTCTCGCCGAGCTGCGGGCGCTGTTGACCGAGGTCGTGTCGATCTTGCGCGCCGCGCTCGATGCCCGCACGGCGAACCTCGTCAGCAAACGGACACTGGAGACCCGCCTGTGACCCGGGCCATCGACTGGTTCGCGCACAACCCGGTCGCGGCCAACCTGCTGATGGTGTTCATCATCGTCAGCGGTGCGACGTCGGTATTCACTGTCAAGCAGGAGGTATTCCCCGAATTCTCGCTCGACCGGATCACGATCGAGGTCCCGTATCTCGGCGCGGCGCCCGAGGAGGTCGAGGAGGCCGTGAACATCCGGATCGAAGAGGCGATTCAAGGCATCGACGGTATCAAGCAGATTACGTCGACCGCATCCGAGGGAATGGGCTCGGTGGTGATCGCTCTCGAGCTCGGTGCCGACGCGCGCAAGGTGGTCGACGACGTCAAGAGCCGCGTCGACGCCATCGACACGTTTCCGGTGGAGACCGAGCAACCGGTTGTGCGCGAGATCACAGCGCGGCGGCAGGTGATCGACATCGCCATCTCGGGTCGAGCGGACGACTTCACACTGAAAACGCTGGCCGAGCAGGTGCGGGATGACCTGTCGGCGTATCCGGGGATCACCCAGGTCGAGATTGTCAACGCCCGGCCGTACGAGATCTCGGTCGAGGTCTCTGAGGGGGCGCTGCGGCGCCACGGCCTCACGTTCGACGACGTGGCTCAGGCAGTGCGGCGCTCGTCACTGGACCTGCCGGGCGGCTCGGTCCGCACCGACGGCGGCGAGATTCTGCTGCGGACCATCGGCCAGGCCTATCGCGGCGACGACTACGACAACCTGGTGCTCTGGACCCGGCCCGATGGCAGTCGGCTCCGCCTGGGCGATGTCGCCACCGTGGTGGACGGCTTCGCCGAGACGGACCAGCTGGCGCGATTCGACATCGAACCGACGGTGCTGGTGACGGTGTTCAGGACCGGCGATCAGAGCGCGCTGGACATCGCGGATCGAGTCAACGAGTACGTAGCAGACGCGGACACCAGGATGCCGACCGGCATCTCGCTGACGACCTGGCAGAACCAGGCGGCGATCCTCGACGACCGGCTCACCCTACTGGTTCGAAATGGAGCGACCGGATTCGTGCTGGTGTTCCTCATGCTGGCGCTGTTCCTGGATCTTAGGCTCGCGGTCTGGACCAGTCTCGGAATCCCTATCTCGTTTCTCGGCGCGCTCTGGCTGATGCCGTGGCTCGACGTCTCGATCAACCAGATCTCGCTGTTCGCGTTCATCCTGGTGCTAGGGATCGTCGTCGACGACGCCATCGTCGTGGGCGAGAACATCTACACGCACCAGGAGCGGCATGGAGAGGGACTGCGGGGCGCCATCGAGGGCGCCCAGGAGATCTCGGTGCCGGTCACCTTCGCGGTGCTGACCACGGTCGTCGCGTTCCTGCCGCTGATGTTCGTGCCGGGGATGATGGGCAAGATCTTCCGGGTGATCCCACTCATCGTCATCCCATGCCTGCTGTTCTCCTTGGTCGAATCGCTTCAGATCCTGCCTGCCCACCTATCGCACGTCCCGAAGCCGAAGACCCGCAAAGGACCCTGGGCACGGTTCCAGAGCCTGTTCGCCAACGGACTGACGCGATGTATCCTGGTGGTCTATCGTCCGGCGCTGGCGCTGGCGCTGCGGTGGCGCTATTCCACCGCCGCGCTGGGTGTCGCCACCCTGGTACTGACCGTCGGAATGGTCCTCGGTGGCTGGGCGAACTTCCACTTCTTTCCCGTAGTCGAGGCCGATTTCATCTCGGCCGCCATCACCATGCCCGAGGGTACACCCACAACCGGCACCTCCGAGGCGCTCCGGCAGCTCGAAGCCGGCGCCGAGTTACTGCGCCGGGAACTGGTCGACGAGGACGGCTCCAACCCCTTCCGGCACGTCTACGCGTCAGTGGGCGACCAGCCGCTGGCCGCCCAAGGGGGCGGGCCGTTCGGCGCCATCATGAACCGCACCTCGTCGAACCTCGGCGAGATCACCATCGAGCTGGCCTCGTCGGAGGACCGCAGCCAAACCAGCGAGATGCTGGGCAACCGCTGGCGCGAGCTGACCGGCACCATTCCCGGGGCGACCGACGTCAACTTCACCACCACGATGATGAATCCCGGAGATGATATTGATGTCCAGTTGACCGGTGGAGACATCGACAGGCTACGCGCGGGCGCCGATGCCGTAAAGGCGCGGCTTGCGGGGTATGCCGGTGTGTACGAGATCTCCGATTCGTTCCGCCAGGGCAAACAGGAGCTGCAACTGGGCATCACCCCGGCGGCCGAGACGCTGGGGCTCACGTTGCAGGACCTCGGCCGCCAGGTCCGGCAGGCGTTCTACGGCGAGGAGGCGCAGCGGATTCAACGTGGACGGGACGACGTGCGGGTCATGGTCCGCTACCCAGAAAACGAGCGGCGATCACTCGGCGACCTCGACAACATGAGGATCCGGACACCGGATGGTGTGGAAGTGCCGTTCAGCCAGGTTGCAGTCGTCGAACCTGGTCGCGGGTTCGCGTCGATCAGGCGCGTCGACCGTCAGCGCGCGATCAACGTCACCGCGGCGGTCGACGCGTCGGTGACATCGTCACAGGCGGTAATCGCCGATCTCGAGCAACGGATCCTCCCTGACGTCCTCGCCGGGTTTCCGGGCGTCGGCTACTCGTTCGAGGGCGCGCAGGCGGAACAGCGCGACGCGGTCGGCGGGTTGCAACGCGGGTTCGCGCTGGGGCTACTGCTGATCTTCGGGCTGCTGGCGATCCCGCTGCGGTCCTACGTACAGCCGCTCATCATCATGACCGCCATCCCGTTCGGGCTAGTAGGCGCCGTATGGGGACACATCCTCCTCAGGCTCGACGTGACGATGATGTCGATGTTCGGCCTGGTGGCACTGACCGGTGTCGTCGTGAACGACAGCCTGATCATGGTCGACTTCATCAATCGCAAACGGGAGCACCATGTCGATCTCGCCATCGCCATTCGTGAAGCCGGCGCCGCCCGGTTCCGGCCGATCCTCCTGACCTCGCTGACCACCTTCGTCGGGCTCGCGCCGCTGATAGCCGAGCGGAGCTTCCAGGCGCAGTTTCTGGTGCCTATGGCGGTGTCGCTGGCCTTCGGCGTAGTATTCGCCACCTTCATCACGCTGTTCCTGGTGCCAACAGCGTATCTGATTCTGGATGACCTCCAGCGGGGGACGCGGCGCCTGCTCCGCGGGCCGGCGGTCGACGCCGACGAGCGCCGCCCGGGCGCCAGGCTGACCGAGAACTCGGCCGGGTCGGCGGTGTCCTGACCGACGGCAACAAGACACCGGCCGTTTCCCGCTCACGGCCTCGCTGGCGCGGGACCTGGTGTGCTTCGCACACGCCGGGTACCGACCCGAACGGGGGCACGCACTCCGACGTGGTCCGTCTCTACTTTCTGGACGAGAATGCATCCTACAGCGGGTCGCCGACGATCTCGGCAACGACCTGCTCGGCAATCGGCAAGCTGAACCCGCAGGAGGCGTCGTTGATCCGGCACTGCGCCAGTGTCAGCCCGCAGCCACAGGTGCACCCATCGGCGTTCAGTCGCTGCAACGCGGCCACCCGCTGCTCAGGGGTGAGGGTCGTCAGGTCTAGGCCCGGAATTTCGGTCGCCTGCGCGGCGTTGACGAGACGTCCGTGGGGATCCTCGTCGACGACGTCGACCGTGATGTCCGGATCGAGCGCCGCCAGGAACCGTATTTCCTGCTCGAGCACCCCGGGATTGATCAGCCCCACATGGGTCTGCACGACGCGTCCCTCGGGGTCTACCATGAACGTCGTGGGTAGCGCCATGACACCCGGAAACGCCCGGCTCAGCTCCGGCGTACCCATCACGATGGAATAGTTGATGCCAAACTCAGTCGCGAATGCCTCGACCCCCTGGACGGGGCCTTCATCGGCCGACACCCCGATGATCTGGAGATGGTCCGCGTAGCGCGCCTGCAGCTTGATGAGATCCGGAATCTCCGCACGGCACGGGCCGCACCAGGTGGCCCAGAAATTCACCAGCACGACCTTGCCGCGGAGGTCGTCGAACGTGAGGATCCGGCCATCGAGATCCTGCATGCTGAGCGCAGGCAGCGGTGAAGGGTCGGCCACCAGTCGGATGGAACCGGGCCGCGCGTCGTCAGAAAAGACGGGCGCCGGTGCCCCACCGATCGGACCGGCGCGCCCGGCGTCGTTCACCGCCGTGCCACACCCAGTCACGAAACCCAACAACACCCAGAACGTGCCGAGCAGCGACAGCCTGCGACTTGTCATCACATCTCCTATCGACCCGGGTGCCGATACGAACCACCCCACTCATGGTAGTGGTGGTGGAAGGATAATGCGAGTCCGGGTCTCACCGGTCGGCGGTCGAGCGCGCCGCCGTCACCTGCTTCATCCACCCGCGGCGACCGGGTCAGGCTACGGTCTTCGACCGTCTCCCATGCCGTACCGTCGTCCTGACAACCAGGCACATTGCCGCTCTCGGCGCAACGCGCGGGGTGTCACCACGGGCTCCCAGGCCCATTAGTACTCCATCTGAACGGCCAACATCAGCGCCAGAACCGCCACCACGTAGAGCTTGACGAGTAGCGGACCAACGAACCACAGCCAGCGCTGATACGGAATGCGCGCCAGTGCCAGCATCCCCATCAGCAGCGGATTGGTGGGCACCACCATGTTGGTGAAGCCGTCCCCGAACTGATATGCCAGAACCGCGGTTTGTCGCGTCAGGCCCGTCAGATCCGCTATTGGCGCCATGATCGGCATCGTCACGTAGGCCTGACCGGAGCCGGACGGGATGAACAGGTTGCACAAGGTCTGGACCGCGAGCATGCCGAGCGCCGCCAACTGCGCCGGAAATGCCTGGAGCGGTGTCGCCAGGCCGTGGATCACGGTGTCGATGACCTGCCCTTCCGTCAGCACGACCTGGATGGTGCGGGCAAAGCCGACGATGATAGCGGTGGTCGTCAGCTCGGCGGCGCCGGCGTAAAACGCCCCCGCCACCCGGTTCGGCGAGAGCCGCACGGCCACGGCGGCCGAAATCGCCATTCCCAGGAACACGGCGGTCAGCTCGGTCAGATACCACTCACGCTCGGCCACGCCGTAGACGAACAGCCCCACGCCGGCGACGAACACCGCGACCACCACCAGCCGCGCCGGTGTCAACCGCACGTCCGCCGGCGGGTCAAACCCTTCGGCGTAGTCGACGTCGTGCACAAGACTGCGGTCCGGATCCGCCTGCACCCCCCGCATGTATCGTAGGATGTGATGCACGCCAACGACCAGACACACCGCCAGCAGCAGCCAGCGGACCGCTTGCCCCGATGTCAGCTCCAGCCCGGCGATGCTCTGGCCGACCAAGACCGTGAAGGGATTGAGCGCCGCACAGCCGTAGCCGACGCCTGCGCCGACGTAGATGATGCCGACCGCCACGACCGCATCCATCCGAAGCGCCAGACACATCGTGACCAGCAGCGGCACGAACGGCATGTACTCCTCCGCCATCCCGACCGTCGACGAGCCGAGGGCGAATAGCGAAACCATTCCGCCGACCAGCAGCACCGGCCGGCCGCCAAGCCGATTAATCGCCAGCCCGATCAGCGCGTCGATCGCCCCGGTCGCCCGCAGCACCCCGAACACCCCGCCAACGATGAGGATAAAGAAGATGATGTCGGCCGCGTCGGCGAGACCGACCGGCACCGCCGTCAAGAACGTGAAGACCGGCAGCGGTTCCGCCGTGACCGTGTGGTAGGTGCCGCCGACGACCTGCCGGCCGTCGCGCTCGAACTCCCCGGCCGGCAGGACGTACGTCGCGACCTGCGCCAGCAGGATCAACCCGAAGATCAGAACCAGCGAGTCTGGAAATCGTGAAAGGCGGGGTGCGGTCATCGTGTGGGATCGTCGGACACACGCACGAGCAGCTTGCCGAAGTTTTCTCCGCGCAGCAGCCCCTGAAACGCCCTGGCGGCGTTCTCGATGCCGTCGACGATGTCCTCGCGGTACTGCAGCTCGCCGGACCGGATCCAGGCACCCATGTCCTGGAGAAAGTCGTCCTGGCGAGCGGCGTGGTCGAAGACGATGAAGCCGCGAATCAGCAGCCGGCGTACGAGGACGAGCCCCATCAGTCGAGGCACCTCGTTTGGTCCTTCGGGCAGCCCCGTCATGTTGTAGTTGGCGATCCGACCGCAGACCGGCACTCGGGCAAAATCGTTGAGCAGTGGTAACACCGCCTCGAACACCTTCCCGCCAACATTCTCGAAGTACAGATCGACACCGTCCGGACATGCCGCCTTCAGGTCCTCCGCCAACGTCTCGCTGCGATGGCTGACACAGGCATCGAAGCCGAGCTCGCCGGTCACGTAGTCGCACTTCTTCTGTGCGCCAGCCACCCCGACCACCCGGCACCCTTTCATCCTGGCGATCTGTCCGACCACTGCCCCCACGGCGCCCGACGCCGCCGACACCACGACGTGATCGTTCGCCTTCAGCTCGCCGACGTCGAGCAACCCGACATACGCGGTCATACCCGGCATGCCGAGGACGCCGACCGCCGTGGAGATCGGGGCGGCGGCCGGGTCCAGCTTCCGAACGACGCTACCGGCCGCCACGGCGTACTCCTGCCACCCACTGCTGGACAAGACGAAGTCCCCCTCCGCGAAGCACTCGTGTCTGGACGCGACGACCCGACCCACGGTGCCCGCCGTCATCACCTCGCCGCGCTTCACCCCGACGACGTAAGACGGGCGAGGACTCATACGGCCGCGCATGTATGGATCGAGCGACAGGTAGATCGTCCGGATCAGCAGTTCCCCGTCGCCCGGCTCCGGAACGGGCGTCTCAACCATCTTGAAATCGGAGTCGACCGGAAACCCGACCGGGTGGGCGTTCAGCAGGACCTGACAGTTGGTGAGAGGAGCCACGGGAAGGACTCCGAGTGCGCTCGTCGGCTGTGGGCCTTGTGCCCGAACCCTGAGACGTCTCGAGCCGCGATTGTACCCGAGACCTGATCGGATCGCGTGTGATCGACGTCGCGAACGCCGTCTGGCAAGGCGCGGAGCAGCTCTCGACCTCGATGGCCTGCACATCGGCCGCGGTGCGGCACCGGGCGAACCCGGCGTCGCCGGTCGGCCCCTGACGTCGGCCCGCCTTCCGTCGTCTATCAGTTCGTCAGGACCGTCCGCGCGGCCTATGCTGAAGAGGCCGGCCTGGACCGCGACCCACAGCGAGGACCTCACATCCAGATTCGTCACCCACTGCTCTTAACCGCCTGTCTCGCCCTACATCTCGGCAGCGGTCTCGCCATCGCCCAAGACGATGAGCACCGGCGGCTCGAGGACGCCACCACAGTCTTCGAGGAGATCATGCAGGCTCCCGACAGCGCGGTCCCACGGACTATTTTCGACCAGGCCGAGGCCATCGTGATTTTTCCGAGTATCGTGAAGGCGGGTTTCATCATCGGCTGGCATCACGGCAGAGGAGTCATCAGCGCCCGGAACGAGCAGGGCGCATGGTCGCAGCCTGCTTTCCTGACACTGACCGGCGGCAGCTTCGGTCTGCAGTTCGGCGCGCAAGCGGTAAATCTGGTTCTCCTGATCTTGAATCGCTAGGGACTCGAGGAGCTGCTGCAGGACGAGTTTAAGATCGGGAGTGACGTGTCGGTGGTCGTCGGACCGCTTGGACGGGACGCCGAGGCGTCAACCGACCTTCTGCTGCGGGCCGAGATCCTCAGCTACTTGAGAACACGCGGTTTGTTTGCCGAGGTCACGCTAAAAGGCTCGATCATCAGGGCGGACCCCGACGGAAACACCCGGTTCTACGGCTACCCCTGCGAATCCGCGTAACTGGAGCTAGAGGGGAAGACCGAAACTCCGCGGAGTGCCGACGCCGTCGCAGCCCTGCGCGTGGCCCTCACCGAAGACAGGCACTGAAACGCTGGAAGCCACCAGCGCCCCTACCGAAACCGGCTACCGAACCGAGACCAGTTTGGCGCGCCGACGTCAGACGCGCGTCGGACCAGGAGACGCGGCCCGCGCGCGCTCCATCCTGGCCCAGCTATCACGGAGGGTGACCGTCCGGTTGATCACCAACCGGTCGTGGGTCGAATCTGAGTCGACACAGAAGTAACCCAGCCGCTCGAACTGATACCGGCTGCCGGCCGGCGCGCCGGCGAGACTCGGCTCCAGACGGCACCCGGTCACCGTTTCGAGGGACGCGGGGTTCAGGCCGTCCGTGTAGTCTCCGTCCTGGTTCACGTCCTCCGGATTGACCTCGGTGAACAGGTGGTCATACAGCCGCACGTCCGCCTCGATGGCATGCGCCGCCGACACCCAGTGGATCGTGCCGCGTACCTTCCGGCCATTTTGTGCGTAACCCCCGCGAGTTTCCGGATCGTAGGTGCATCGGAGCTCGATCACGTCACCGGTCTCCGGATCCGTGATCGCTTCCCGGCAGGTGATGAAGTACGCGTACCGCAACCGCACCTCACGGCCGGGCGCGAGCCTAAAGTAATTCTTCGGGGGATCCGCGTGGAAGTCGGTCCGCTCGATGTAGATCTCCCGTGAGAACGGGACGTGGCGCGATCCCATACTCTCGTCCTCCGGGTTGTTGACCGCCTCGACCTGCTCGACCTGCCCCTCGGGATAGTTCTCGATGACGACCTTCAGTGGCCTGAGCACCGCCATCACACGCAGCGCCTGCTTGTTGAGATCCTGCCGCACTGCATCCTCGAGCTGCGCGACCGACACGGTGCTGCTAGCCTTGGCGATGCCGATCCGGTCGCAGAAGTCGCGGACCGCCGCCGGGGTGTAGCCGCGCCGGCGGAGCCCGGCGATCGTCGGCATCCGC
Source organism: Vicinamibacteria bacterium (assembly GCA_963578725.1). Taxonomy (GTDB): domain Bacteria; phylum Acidobacteriota; class Vicinamibacteria; order Vicinamibacterales; family UBA8438; genus NP936. The sequence continues at coordinate 35,088 of CAUZDS010000004.1, read as the reverse complement.
GGATCGTCCCACCCCGCCACGTGGCCCTGCGCCACAAGCTCGAGCAACTTGCGCTTGCTCAGCACAGTGTGACTGAGGTTCAGCCGCGCGAACTCGATTTGCCGGGGCTGCGATGGCACATCGATATGCTGGAGAAACCAATCGTACAAGACCCGATGGTCTTCAAACTCGAGCGTGCAGAGGGAATGCGTAATCCCCTCGAGCGCATCCGACAACGGGTGCGTAAAGTCGTACATCGGATAGATGGACCACGTGTCCCCGGTCCGATAGTGCGGCACCCGCCGGATCCGGTAGATCGTCGGGTCGCGCATGTTCATGTTCGGCGACACCATGTCGATCTTGGCACGCAGGGTCCGTGACCCGTCCTCGAACTCGCCCGCGCGCATTCGGGCGAACAGGTCGAGGTTCTCCTCCACGGACCGTTCCCGGTAGGGACTGTTCCGGCCAGGCCGGTTCCACAGCCCGCGATACTCGCCGACCTCGGCGCCCCGGAGGTCACACACGTACGCCTTCCCGGCCTCGATCAGCGCCACCGCAAACGCGTGGAGCTGCTCGAAGTAATCCGAGGCGTAGAAGAACCGGTCGCCCCAGTCGAACCCGAGCCAGCGCACGTCGTCCTCTATCGCGCGGACATACTCGACACTTTCGGTGGTCGGGTTGGTGTCGTCCATCCGCAGGTTGCACAACGCGTCGTGCTCGGCCGCTAGACCGAAGCTCAGGCAAATCGCCTTGGCGTGACCGACGTGCAAATACCCGTTCGGCTCTGGTGGGAACCGTGTGTGGACGCGACCGCCGTCTTTTCCCGCTCGCCGATCTTCGACGACGATCTGCCTGATGAAGTCGAGCCCGCCGGCCGACGCGGCCCTCTCGCCGTCTCGTGGAATATCGCTGGTCATAACCGGACTGGGCCGAAAGCAGGCGACGCCTTCCGCCTCAGCCGAGGCTTCGGCGAACAGGCCGGCTCCTTCTGTCTCCCGTCTCCTTCCTCCTGGCTCCTCTCTGTCAGCGTGCCACTCGGGCTAGCGCGCGGTCGATCCGGGCCAGGCAGGCGTCGCGCCCCAGGATCGCCAGGCTCTCGAACAGCCCGAAGCCGACCGCCTTGCCGGTCACCGCGACCCGCACCGCATGGATGAGCTGGCCGATCGCCACCGCTTCCGCTTCCACGAACTCGTGCATGGCGCGGTCCAGGCTCTCTGCGTCGAACCGCTCGACCGTCTCCAACCGCCCGCGAAAACGGCGCAGCAGTGGCTCGACTCCCTCCGGACGTATCCGCTTGTCGAACGCCTTTCTATCGTACGCGACCTCGACGTCCGCCTGGAAGAACTCCGGGTAGCCGAGGATGTCGCCCGCCACCTTGAACCGATCACCCGCAGCGACGACGACCTGGCGGATCCGGGCGCGCTGCGTGTCTGTGGGCGGAGACTCCACCCGCCCGGCGCCCGCCAGAAAGGGGAGCACCCGATCAACCCGCGCGTCGACCGACAGTGCCTGCATCCGGCGTTCCTGGAACGCCAGCAGCTTCTGGGGATCGAAGCTGGCGGCCGACCGATTGACGCGATCGAGCGAGAAGTGCTCGACCATCTGCGCCCGGGTGAACGTCTCGGTCCGATCATCGAGCGACCAGCCGAGCAGGAGCAGGTAGTTCACCAGCGCGTCCGGCTCATAGCCGACCGCCCGGTAGAAGTCGACGACCACCGGGCTGAAACTCTCCGGTGTCACCGACATCCCCAGCACCGCGGCGATTGCGGCGCCGTGGTCGTAGATCTTCTTGAAGTCGTGGTGCTTGAAATACTTGCTCAGCTTCCGCTTGCTGAGCTTCTCGGCACTGCCCGGCTCGGCCACATACGGTACGTGCGCGTAGACCGGCAGATCGTAACCAAGCGCCCTGGCGATAAAGATCTGACGCGGCGTGTTCGACAGGTGCTCGACGGCGCGAATGACGTGAGTGATCGCGAAGTCGTGGTCGTCAACAGTGCTTGCCAGGTGATACAGGCAGGTACCGTCGGCGCGCTGCACGACGTGGTCCTGCTCGAGCGCCCACTCGAACGTCACGTCGCCGCGCACCAGATCATGAAAGGCGCAGACCCCATCGCGGGGCATCTTCAGCCGGACACACGCCCGCCGTCCCTCCGCCTCGAATGCCGCCACCCGAGCCGCGGTGTCACCCATCCAGCGCCGGCTGTAGAGAAAGCGCCGCTTCGCTCGCCCGGCCGCCTCGCGCTCCGCCTGGATCTCCTCGGGCGCCGCGTAGTCGCGATATGCCGCGCCGGTCACCATCAGCCTGTCAACCGTCGCCCGGTAGCGATCTCCCCGTTGTGACTGGTAGTACGGCGCATACGGCCCGTCGACGTCTGGACCCTCGTCCCAGTCGAGGCCCAGCCAGCGGAACCCGTCGAGAATTGGCCGCAGCGCCGCATCGACGTTGCGCTCCGCGTCGGTGTCGTCGACCCGCAGCAGAAACTGTCCGCCATGCCGCCTGGCGAACAGCCAGTTGAACAGCGCGGTGCGGACACCACCGATGTGGAGATAACCAGTGGGGCTCGGGGCGAAGCGTGTACGGACCGTCATCTGCCTGCCGATTATAATGACCGTCTGCCTCCCCCCGCCGCGCGGACGCGTCATGTCGGGAGAAAACAACGATGCGCTGGCTGCTCACCACCGCCCTACTCGGCATCATATCGTTCCAGCCACGGCTGGAACCTGGTCTGCACAACAGGACGATCGATGTCGAGGGCGTCGGCACAGTCACCTACGGTATCTGGATTCCCCGCGACTACGACCCGGCCGAGCCTCGACCTCTGGTCCTCGCGCTGCATCCGGGCGGCTCGCCAGGGGCCTACTACGGCACGACGTTTCTACAGGGGATCGTGGGTCCGGCGCTCGCCGACTGGGGTGCGATCATCGTCGCCCCCGACGCGCCGGCCCGCTCCTGGACCAGCTCGACCAGCGAGCGGGGCGTTATGGCGTTGCTGGAGGAGGTGACCGAGCGGTACTTGATCGACACGGAGCGGGTGCTCGTGACCGGCTTCAGCATGGGGGGACGAGGCACATGGCATCTGTCCACCCGCCACCCGGACCTGTTTACCGCCGCGATCCCGATGGCCGGCCGGTCGGACGGCGCCGACGTTGACCGAGTCGGGGACATGCCCGTCTTCATCATCCACGCCCGGGATGACGAAGTGGTGCCCTTCGAGCCGGCCGAGCAAACCGCCCTCGAGCTGCGTGAGAGAGGCCACACGGTGGCATTCCTGGCGCTTGACGGCGTCGGGCATTTCCAGATGGGCGTCGAGCCACTGCGCGTTGCCGGTGCGTGGGTCCTCGAGCGCTGGGCGGAGCGGTGACGAGAGGCCTCGAAGGGATGAAGCATCGCCGTTTCGCGAACACCGGCATCTATGTGTCCGAGCTCTGCCTCGGCGCCATGACCTTTGGCGGCCTCGGTCCGTTCCAGGCAATCGGCGCCCTCGGCCAGGCGGAGGCGGACACCCTCGTCCATCGGTCCCTGGATGCCGGCGTCAACTTTTTCGACACCGCGAACGTCTACTCGGCCGGCCGGTCTGAGGAGATGCTCGGCGCGGCGCTCGGCGCTCGGCGTCCGGACGTCATCGTGGCCACGAAGGTCCGCGGACGGATGGGCGACGGGCCGAACCAGATCGGGCTCTCCCGCGCCCATATCATGCAGGAGTGCGACGCCAGCCTCCGCCGGCTGGGCACCGACTACATCGACCTTTACCAGATCCACGGCCACGACCCGATCACCGACATCCAGGAAACGCTTGGCGCGCTCAACGACCTCGTGCGCGCCGGCAAGGTCCGGTATATCGGCTGCTCGAACCTGACCGCCTGGCAGCTCATGAAGGCGCTCGGCATCTCGCGGCAGCACGGGCTGGCCGAGTTCGTCAGTACCCAGTCCTACTACTCGATCGCCGGCCGGGAACTCGAACGCGAGATGGTCCCGCTCGTCGAAGACCAGGGTCTGGCACTGCTGCCGTGGAGCCCGCTCGCCGGTGGATTCCTGTCGGGCAAGTTCACCCGCGGCGGCGAGAGCGACCCGGCGGCACGCCGTGTGACGTTCGACTTCCCACCGGTCGACCGGACCCGCGTCTACGACATCATCGACGTAATGCGCGACGTGGCGGCCGCGCACGCGGCCTCGGTGGCGCAGATCGCCCTTGCCTGGCTGCTGCACCAGTCGGTCGTGACCAGCGTGATCATCGGCGCCAAACGGCTCGACCAGCTCGACGACAATCTCGGCTCGGTAGACGTCGACCTGACCGACGAGGAGCTCGATCGGTTGAATACGGCCAGCGCGTTGTCGCCGGAGTATCCAGGCTGGATGCAGGTGATCCAGACCGACCGCGCGCCGGGCACCACGCGGAACTGGGACCAGTACCTGAAGAAGTGAGGCGCCTGGCGCGTATCAGACTTCGCGCTGTGGGCTGAGGCCTCCAGCGCTCGGAAAAAAGATGGTCCGGGTGAGCGTCGTAGGTTGGATTCACTCCCGAACGGCCCCCAAACTCCGCCGTTGCCCAACTCCGCCGCCCCATCAAATCCCAGCCATTTCCCCATTTCGCCCTGGAGCCAGAATGCCCCCCCGGCCCCGCCACGAACCGAACGGGGAGCGTTTGCGACTACAGTAGAGGTTGTGTTCTTCGTCACGCCTAACGGGGGACACGGTGTTCCGTAATACTGACACCCCCTCGATTGGCCTCGCGCTCATAGGGGGTTGTGTTCTTCGTCACGCCTAACGGGGACACGGTGTTCCGTAATACTGACACCCCCTCGATTGGCCTCGTGCTAATAGTAAGGAGAAGGGAATGGATGAGAACTTTCGCGTCGTCGACGTGAGCAAGCTCAAGATGCCGCATATTCCATGGCGAACCGCCGCGGGCGGACTAGCTGCCCTCGTGGCGCTGGTGATGCTACTAGGCTCGCTGTATCAGGTCCAGCCCGAGGAGGTGGGTGTAATCCTGCGGTTCGGGAAGTACATCCGCACGACCGAACCGGGACTGCATGCCAAGATCCCGCTCGCCGAAGAAGTGCTGCGGGTCCCGGTCCAGCGTCAACTGAAACAGGAGTTCGGGTTCCGGACGGTCGAGGCGGGTGTCCGCACGGAATTCGCCACCCAGGAGCGTCGGTTCGCCGACGAGGCGGTGATGCTGACCGGGGATCTGAACGTGGCGGTTGTGGAGTGGATCGTGCAGTATCGGGTCGACGACCCCTACGAGTTCCTGTTCAAGGTGCGCAACCTCGACGACACGTTCCGCGCGATGAACGAGGCGGTCATGCGGGAGACGGTCGGCGACCGGACGGTTACCGAGGTGGTGACGGTCGGCCGTCAGGAGATCGAGACCAGCGTCGAGATCAGGCTGCAAGCGCTGACGGAGCAATACCAGATGGGCATCACCATCGACCAGGTGGTGCTGCAGGACGTCAACCCGCCGGATCCGGTTAAGCCGTCGTGGGACGAAGTCAGCCAGGCCCAGCAGCAGCGTGACCGGCTCATCAACGAGGCGCTCGCCGAGTACAACTCGGTCATCCCCCGGGCGCGGGGCGAGGCCCTGCAGACGATTCTGCAGGCTGAGGCCTATGCCCTCGACCGCGTGAACCGCGCCCAAGGCGAGGGCACGCGATTCACCGCGGTGGAGGCGGCGTATCGCCAGGCGCCGGACGTGACCCGGCGCCGGATGTATCTGGAAACGATGCAGCGGATACTGCCGCAGGTCGGCCGGAAGGTCTTCGTCTCCGAGGGTGCGACCGGCGTGTTGCCGCTGCTGTCGCTCGACAGCGGCTCGCGAGCGGTAACCGCCGCGTTGACCGACACCACACAACTCACCGGAGGTGGCCAGTGAACCTGAACCGCAATCAACAGTACTTGCTCGTGTTCGTGCTGGTCGGGCTGTTTCTCCTGGGGAGCTCGGTCTACACTGTCACCGAATTCAACCAGGCAATCATCACGCAGTTTGGCGAGCCAGTCGGTGAGCCCGTCACCGAGCCTGGGCTGCACGTCAAGATACCATTCATCCAGACTGCCAACATGTTCGAAAAGCGGTTTTTGGAATGGGACGGCAGCCCGAACCAGGTGCCGACACGGGACCGGCGATTTATCTGGGTCGACACGTACGCCAGGTGGCGTATCACCGACCCGTTGCTCTTCTTCCAGCGCTTGCGGGATGAGCGCGGCGCGCAGTCGAGGTTGGACGACATTCTCGACGGCGAGACCCGCAACGCGGTCGCCCGTCACGACCTGATCGAAATCGTCAGGACCAGCAATCGTGTACCGATCGATACGACCGTCTCGCCGCAGGAGGAGCCGGAGGAACTCGCGCCGATCATCACCGGGCGTGAGCAAATCACGCGGGAGATCCTGCTGGCGGCCGAGGGCGGCGTCTCGGACCTCGGGATCGAGCTACTGGACCTGCAGTTCAAGCGGATCAACTACGTCGCCGAGGTACAGGAAGATGTCTTCGCCCGGATGATCGCGGAACGCCAGCGGATCGCGGAAGAGTTCCGGTCCGAAGGCCAGGGGGAATCGGCGCGGATACAGGGTGAGCGGGAGCGGGACCTGGCAGAGATCACGTCGGAGGCATTCCGTACCGCTGAAGAGCTACGCGGCACCGCCGACGCCGAGGCGACGATCATCTACGCGGAAGCATATGGTCGTGACGCCTCGTTTTACGCGTTCACGAAGACGCTGGAAACCTACGAGGGAACGATGGACCCCAACACGTTCTTCATCCTGGGGACTGACAACGAGCTGATGCGTTTTCTCGAGGCGCCACGCTAGATTCGTGGGCGGGACCGGAGCCGAAGACCGAAACTGATTGATGTCGGCCAGCGCAACCCTGTGGTCGCCGGTGGGGGCTGGGTGGTGGCACAGTGGTACGGGGACCTGGCGTCCCACTGACCCACCCTGCCCGCACCGTACCGCCGGGCCGGCTCCGGAGCCCGTCGTGCAGGCCCCGGTTGCACCACAGGCGACGAAACCGGACCATACTAGGTTCCATGCTGGAACTTTCCTTGGTTGTCGGTTTCGTCGTCGTGACCTCGGCGACCTGCTCGCTCTTCGAGGCGGTGCTCTACTCGGTTCCCGCGTCGAAAATTGACGGGCTGGAACTTCAGGGACGCCGCAGCGGGAGGCTGCTCCGGGAGCTGCGCGCCGAGGTTGACCGTCCGATCGCGGCGATCCTCTCGCTGAATACCCTTGCGAACACCGGGGGCGCCGCGCTGGCCGGAGCGCTCGCCGACCAGGTGTTCGGATCCGCCTGGATCGGGTACTTCTCGGCCGCCTTCACGCTGGCGATCCTGTTTCTGTCCGAGATTATCCCGAAGACGGCCGGTGTCCTCTTCGCGCGCCAGCTGGCCGGCCCGATCGCGCGCCCGCTACAGGCGCTGGTCGTCCTCTTCACGCCGTTAGTCTGGCTAAGCCGCCGATCGACCAGCCTACTGGTCTCGGCGGTACCTACGCACGACAGCGTCTCGGACGAAGAGCTACTGACGATCGTGCGCCGAGGGCTGCGCTCCGGCGACATCGAGGAACAGGAGGCGCACGTGATCCGCAATGTCTTGTCGCTGGAAACCAAGACCGCCGAGCAGATCATGACGCCCCGAACGGTGCTCTTCACCCTGGACGCACAGACCGGCCTGAAAACCGCCGCCCACGACGCGCAGCTCCTGCGGCACAGCCGAGTGCCGGTCTACAGCGACGGCCCGGACGACATCGTCGGCATCGTCCACCGGCGCGACATCCTGACCGCGGCGGCCAAAGACGAATTCGACACGACTATGGACCAGCTGATGCACCCGGTGCACTTCGTAGTCGAGACCGCCAAGCTGGACGAGCTACTGCGCACCTTCCTCGAGCGGCGGCAGCACCTGGTCGTGGTCACCGACGAGTTCGGTACCATCAGCGGCATCGTGACACTCGAGGACGTACTGGAAGAGATTCTCGGGCGCGAGATCGTGGACGAGTCCGACGACGTGGCCGACCTCCGCGCGTTCGCACGGCAACAGCGGGCCAGCAGGCAACCGACGACCGGGACCGGACCGAAGGTTCGGCGGTAGGCCGCCCTTCCTGCGGCTGCGATGTGGACCGCTCGGCGCGATTTGCGATCAGGATCAGCGGGGCCACTCGCAGGGCGGCCCGGTCAACCGAACAGCTCGAGCTGGCCGGGCCGCTGGAAGTACTCGGCGAGCTGCGCCCGCAGCCAGACGATGTAGCGGTGGTTCCGCGGGCGTTTCGCGATCGCCTGTCGGCACAGCGCGCGAACGGCGTGGGCATGGCGGCGCCACGACCGGCCGTCGCAGTCCACCTCCAGGTAGCCGGGTTTCTCGTCCAGGAAAAGCGGGTCTCTGGCCAGCGTCCAGATGTCGCACTGCACCTCGCCGCCGGGGATCAACCCCATGCCGGGCGTCTGCACGAGGTGGGTCAGTTCGTGTCCGATGGTGAAGTACGGCACCCGCTTCCGGCGGTACGGGTTGAGCCGGATGAGCCGCTCGCCTGGAATCGCCAGGCCGTCGAGTCGGCGGCTGGCGGTCACCCCGACCGTGACCGGGGCCTCGCCGAGCTCAGGAAACAGGCTGAGGGCCCTTTCCAGCCGTGATACGAGCTCGCTGGTAGCCACCGCCATCATCGGCGCCGTGAGCAGCACTCGCGCCATCGGCTCTTCACGATACCGTCGCCAGCGAAACACTGCGCCGGGGTTCCGTCCCGCGACGGGCTCCTAGCACTTCTCCGTCTCGCACTGGATGTCCCGGCGGGCCGCGGTCGACCTGATATCGGCGACCGACACCGGGTTGCCACAGGTCAGCAGCACCGTACCGGCCGGCTCGAGCCGGTCACGGATCGCGGTGGCGGTGAGATGGCCTGGGAGAATCGGGTGGACCAGCCGTTCGAGGGCGAGTTCGGCCGCCACCCGCCCGACGTCGCCCATCGCGTTCGTCAGCTTGTCTGCTTCGGTCGTCGGCAGATCGAAGATATGACGTAGCACGTTGCTCGCGCGTCCCTGGCCGATCCGCCTGTCGACGGTGGCGTTGTTGGACGGTCGGCTGACCGTCGGCACATACAGGAGGTCGAACCGGCCCGCCGCCTCGATCTCGAACAGCGCTTCGTGATAGCCGAGCTCGGGCACCGTCCGGCTAGCGTGGATCAGTGTGTACCGCCGATCGTCACCCGCACCACTCCGGGCATGCAGCTCCTTGAGCATCGACACGAACGGCGCAACCCCGGAGCCGGTGCCGATGAGCAGGACGCTCTCGAACCCACTGGCCCGAGCCGACAGCGTGAAGGTGCCGGCGCTGTGATCGGTGTAGGCAACCTCGCAGCCCGTCTCCGGACTCGCCCCGAACAGCGCCTCACTGAGCCGGCCCGGCAACCCGTGGAGGCCGTGTTCGAGCGCCACGAAGAACTCGAGCCACCCATGCTCAGCGGTCTCGACCGGCGCCGACGCGACCGAGTAGGAATTGGTGACGGCACCGATCGTCTGCCGCTCCCACGGGTCGAGCTCCGGCTCACAGATCGTCTTCCCATCTGGGGCGACACCCCTATTCCGCGTCAGCTTGCAGTCGTCCCGCCGGAGCCCGATGTGTTGCCCCGCCTCGTAATCGGGAAACCGGCTGCCGGGCTCCGGCATCAGCCGGAACCGCATGATCGCCGGCGCGATGAACTCCTTGTCGACGACCGTTCCGTTCTTGAACTCGGCTATCAAGGGCTCCTCTCCTCACACGCGCGCGATCCCGATCACCGGGGCTACGCGCGGCACGAACCCAGCGAACGCCGGCCTGCCTCGAGCGGAGCGTGCTGATCCGAGTTCAGGCGCCTGCCACCCCCACGTGGGCTCCGGCCGAGACGGGCGATGCCGCTGATGTGACACACCGCGTTCCGATGCTGCCATGATACCGCAGGCACCCGCTCCCGCCCCGTAGCGAACATGCCGCGCGGACGTCAGCGTGAACCGCCTGCGGGCGCCGCTGCCGACGCACGGCGCGGTATCGACGTGCCAGCGGACGGATGGCTTGATGATGTAGAGTGGATCTGCGTGGGTTCGAGATCGTTCCATCGCCTTGGTGTACTCGCGGTAGCAGCCCTGCTCAGTCCACAGGTCAGCGACGTTGCGGCCGGAGAACAGCCCGACAGGGTCCAGGCCGTCGCAGTCGCCCGGTTCCACAACGTCACCGGACTGGACGGCGACGCCTGGCTCGGCGCCGGTATCGCCGAGTCTGTCCGTAGCGACCTGTCGGCATTGCGCGGCATCCGGATCTTGAGCAGCGAGGTCGCGCGACCTGCCGGCGCTGCCGCGCCCGACCGAAACCATGAGATCGAGATCTATCAGGATCTCACCGCCACCTTACTGATCACGGGCGGGTATCAGCATGTCGGGGACCGGCTCCGGATCACCGCCCGCCTGGTCGACGTCACCACCGGGCAGCTGGTCGACACCGTGAAAGTGGATGGACAGGTCGATGCGCTGTTCGCGCTCCAGGATCGGATCGTCGCCGGGCTCGCCGCGGCCCTGACGAGGGTACCCGCCAAGGCCGCGCCGGACCCGTCGGTCGAGGCCCCGCGGCCGACCGGCTCGACATCCGCGGCCGCGACAGCTCCCACGCCGCCGGCCAGACCCCCAAACACCGTGGCGCCAGACCTGACCCCGGCCGCCTCCAGCGCCCTGGGTGGAATCTCGCCGCCGCCGCCCGTGGAGCCGGCGGTCATCTCCCGCGATGGATCTGGCCAGGCGACCGTACGGGCTGTCCGAATCACCGAGGCACTACGCCTGGACGGCCTGCTCGATGAGCGCGTCTACCAGACCGTGCCGCCGTTCGGCGACTTCATCCAGACAGAGCCGGCAGCCGGCACCGCGGCGACCGAGCGGACCGAGGCCTGGGTGCTGTTCGACGACGAGAACGTCTACGTGACGGCCCGGGCGTGGGACTCGGCACCTGAGTCGCGCTGGGTCGCCAACGAGATGCGACGGGACAGCCGCGCCGTCCTCCAGAACGAGACGGTGTCGTTTTTCTTCGACACCTTCTACGACCGGCGCAACGGCGTGGCGTTCAGCATCACGCCGATCGGCGGCCGCATGGATGGGCAAACCACCAACGAGGGGAACTACAACGGCGACTACAACCTGATCTGGGACGTGCGGACCGGTCGGTTCGAGGGTGGGTGGACGCTCGAAGCGGCGCTGCCGTTCAAGTCGCTGCGCTACCGACCGGGCCGCCAGCAGGTGTGGGGTCTACAGATGCGGCGGATCGTCCGATGGAAGAACGAGATGTCGTTCCTGACACAGATCGACCCCGGGGTGGGCCGGCCCGGGATCTTCCAGGCCTCCCGGGCCGCGACGCTGGTCGGGCTCGAAGCGCCCGAGAGCGGCCGCACCCTCGAGATCAAGCCGTATCTCATCACCGACCTCACGAGCGACCGGACGGCCTTGCACCAATTGGACAACCGGCTGGCCGGCGCTCTCGGGATCGACGTCCTGAAATACGGCCTGACGGACAACCTGTCGGCCGACCTGACCATCAACACCGACTTCGCCCAGGCGGAGGCGGATGAGCAGCAGGTCAACCTGACGCGGTTCAGCCTGTTCTTTCCGGAAAAGCGCGAGTTCTTCCTCGAGAACCAGGGGGTATTCGCCTTCGGTGGCGGTCGAACCAGCGGCGGGCGCGGTCGCGGCCGCGGGGGACCCAGCGACACCCCGATCCTGTTCCACAGCCGGCGGATCGGTCTGGCCGGTGGGCAAGAGGTACCGATCACCGCCGGAGGCCGGCTGACCGGACGGGCCGGAAACTTCGAGCTGGGCCTGCTGAACATCCAGACCGGCGACGCGCCGGACGCCACGGTGCGCTCGACCAACTTCACGGTGGCTCGGGTCAAGCGCGACGTGCTGCGACGCGGCAGCGTCGGGGCACTCGTCACGAACCGCTCCGTGTCATCGAGCGGAACGGGCTCGAACCAGACCTGGGGCCTCGATGGTGGATTCGCCTTCTACGACAACCTGGCGATCAACACCTACTGGGCCCGCACCCGGACGGCGGGCGAATCCGGGCGGACCAGCTACCGCGGTGAGCTGAACTACAACGGCGACCGCTATGGCGTGCGCGCCGAGCACCTGTTCATCGACGAGCGGTTCTCGCCAGACGTTGGGTTCGTCCGCCGCGCGGATCTCCGCAAGAGTTCGGGGGCGCTGCGGTTCAGCCCACGGCCCCAGGCGATCGATGCGATCCGCAAGCTGACGGGGGAAGGCTCGTTCGACTACATCAGCGACGCGGCCGGCGTCGTCGAGACCAGGGAAGCGCTGGCGCGTTTCGAGATCGAATTCGAGAACACCGACCTGGCGCAGGTCTCTTTCGCCGACACGTACAACCTCCTGAAGGCGCCGTTCACGATCGCGCCGGACGTCACCATTCCCGTCGGGGGCTACAGTTACAGGAACGCCCAGGCTTCGATCGCGTTGGGCACGCAGCGCCGTCTCGCCGGCACGCTGGGCGTCGAGCACGGCACCTTCTTCGGCGGCGAGAAGACCGCGGTCGGCTTCAGCCGGAGCCGGGTCGAGCTGACCTCGCAGTTCTCGTTCGAGCCAAGCCTGTCGTTCAACTGGGTCAACCTGCCGCAAGGCCGCTTCACGACCAGCCTGGTTACGACCCGCACCACCTACACCGTCTCTCCACTCATGTTCGTGAGCGCGCTCGTGCAGTACAACTCCAGTAACAACTCGATCTCCAGCAACATCAGACTGCGATGGGAGTATCAGCCTGGCAGCGAGCTGTTCGTCGTCTACAACGAGCAGCGTGACACCCTCGTGCCGGCGTCATTCCCCACGCTCGAGAATCGCACGTTCGTCATCAAGCTCAATCGGCTGTTCCGATTCTAGGCGCCCGTCGTTGGCGCCGACACGCGAGGAGCCCACTGGCGAAAGCCTGCGCACCCCTGTGTAGCGGCGTGGCACCTCGGTCACGAACGCCCCAATGTGCTCCCGCGTCGCGCCTGGCGCAAGCCGTGCGCGCATGGCCACGCCAGGGTCTCGGTGCACCGCGGGGCTTCGCCACGGGCTCCTACCCAGCGTGTGGTCCATCTCATCGAGCGCACGCACGCGGGAGCAGCGGCGTGATCGGCGATTGCAGTGTGATGAAGAAGGTGGTGACGTCCGGCAGCGACTCGACACCAGCAACCGCCCGGGCTGCACGTAGCGCAGCAGCAAGATGCTGCTGGCCGCGAAGAGCAGGCTTGTCAGCATCAGGATGTCGCGCGCGCGACGCGCCGGGAAAACGTTGACCAACGCCAGCGTGATGCCGGTCTCCCGCTGAGACCGGTCAGCGGCACCGGCCCGTAACGGAACACTGTCACACAGATTCGGCTGTTTGGAGATGGGGTGTGCGGCGAGTCGGCCAGGACCGCCCGGTCACGGATCTGGGTCCTTCGATGCCCTTGAAGCCACGGCGCGGCCCCGGGCTACCCGGGGCCGCGCCGTGGCCCGCGCTGGAGCCCGCCCCGGGGGTCGCGGCCCCGCGGACCACGACGTTCCTGGCGCATTCGCAGTATCTCGGTCGCGAAGATCTCCAGCTGCTCGGGTGTCAGGATTCCGGCGATCTCCGCGCTCATCTGCATTCGTTCGGCCTCAAACCGGCCCCGGACCTCCTCGTTAATCGCACGCAACCGGTCCTGGCGCGTCTCGAACACCTCTCGCAGCTGCTGATCCTGCTCCGCCGTCAGGTCGAGGTCGGTCCCGATCCGGTCCAGCAGCCGTTCGGTCATCCGCGCCGGGGGGGGGACACCCGGCTGATCAGGCGGACCGAACCGCGGCGGCGAACCCGGGCCGACCCATGGCCTGATCGCCACACCGGCCGCAAGTCCGGCGACGAACACGATCAGTGCGAACAGACCGGCCCACAACCGCATATTCGTGCCGCTCATCTCACCATCTCCTGCCAGAGGCCCATCCAACTCAAAATGGCTCGTCCGGGTCCGCCGTCAGTACGGCCTCGAGCAAGGTGTCGTCAGTCACCTCTTCCTGCCAGAGCAGACTGAACGCCGGCAGCGTCTCGGCATCTTCCTCGGCGACCCATTCGGCCACCAGATCCGAGAACTCGAGCGGTGCAACCGCCTCGGTTGGCCCGAACCCCAACGCCGCCACGACCACCAGCGCGGCCGCGACCGGCGCCAGCCGGAACGTCCAGACCCGCCAGTTCAGCACGTCTAACCAGCCGGGCGCCGCCACGAGGTGAGTCATGACCCGGCTAACAAAGCCCAACGGTGCCTCGGCCACTGGACGTGCCGACAGGACCGCCGAGACGCTTCGTTGAGCCTCGATCGTCTCCCGACAGGCCTCGCACTGCCCCAGATGCCGCTCCAGCCGGCGTCCCTCATCGCCCTCGAGCCGCCCCTCCACACGCCGAAACAGCAACGGTTCCGCCTCATCGCAACGCATGGCTCGTCTCCTTCATCGGCTTCAGACCGGGTACGTTCGTCAGCGGCTGCAGCAGCGCCCGCAGCCGTCGCCTCGCCCGGAAGATCCGCGACTCGACCGTGCCGATCGGCGCTCCCGTGACCTTCGCGATCTCCTTGTAGTCCAGCCCCTCGACATCACGCAGCACCACGGCGACTCGTAGATCGTCTGGCAGCGTCGACAGCGCGCGGTCGATCGCGTCACGCGTCACGAGCATCGTCTCGGCATCCGGCTGACCCGATGGCACGGAGCCGGCGGTCACCGCCTGGGCGTCGTCATCGAGGCTCTGGTGCCCGACACGCTCCCGTTGACCACGCCGCTCCAGCGTGGTGCGGGCGACGTTGGTGGTGATCGTGTAGAGCCATGTCTTGAACGAGCTCTCGCCTCGAAACCGCCCCAGCGACCGATGCGCCCGGATGAACGCCTCCTGTGCCACGTCCTCAGCCTCGCCCGTGTCCCGCACCATCGCCAGCGCGTAGTTCACGAGCCGCGTCTGATACCGCCGGACCAAGGTCTCGAAGGCGTCGAGGTCCCCGGCAATCGCCTCAGCGACGAGCGTGCGGTCCGGATCCACTTAACGCCTCGACGGCTCGCCGCCAGACCCGGCCGGCGCGACCCGAAGCCCGGCCGCGGAGCCAGTCGTGAGCCGACCGGACGCGCTGCCTGCATTCGGCACACGGATGACATCATCGGCCCGAGCCGCGTCGGTGGTCACGGCAGCGATCACTTCTGGTTCGAGCCTGAGATCGGCGCTCGGCACGTCGATGACCGCAGTGTAGGTCACCACGTTCTGCACCACAACCGGTAGGCGCTGCACCTGCATGCCAGCTCTCTATCTCGTTTGACCCGGTAAGGCCGCCGAATATTCCGGACTCGCCGCTACGGGTCACCAAAGTGGCCGGAAACGGGAGGGACGTCCCGCGGCGCCTGCACAAGTCGAGGGCTCCGCGACCTGCCGTGTACTGGTCGAGAAGGGGTTGCGCGGACCGGACAGCGGAGATCCGGACCTAGCTAGACCGGTTGCTCAGGTCGATGGGGTAAACGCCAGGACCGAGAGCGGCGGTAGCATCATCGTCAGCGAATGGGGCCGCCCCCGGCAGGGGACGGGCACGGCGTCGAGTCGACCCAGGTTGCCCTGCCCGCTACCGCCATAGCGTGCAGCGTCGCTGTTGATCGCTTCGACCCAGACGCCGCTGATCGGCACGCCGACCCGGTGATTGGCGTGTGGCTCCGGCGTGAAGTTACAGACGAACAGCACGCAGTCGTGTGTGTCCTTCGCCTTCCGCAGAAAGCTCACGATGCTCTGCTCGTCGTCGCCCGCATCGATCCACTCGAACCCGGCACCGTAGAAGTCGACCTCGTAGAGCGCGGGCTGGCCGCGGTAGAACGTGTTCAGATCCCGCACCCAGCGCTGGAGCCCGCGGTGCGGCGGATACTCGAGCAGATGCCAGTCCAGGCTCCGGTCGTGGCTCCACTCCCGTCGTTGTCCGAACTCGCATCCCATGAAGAGTAGCTTCTTGCCCGGGTAGCCAACCATGAACCCGTAGAGCGCCCGCAGGTTGGCGAATTTCTGCCAGTCGTCGCCCGGCATCTTGTCGAGCATCGATCCTTTTTCGTGGACCACTTCGTCGTGCGAGAAGGGAAGGACGAAGTTCTCGGAGAAGGCGTGAACGAGGCCGGACGTGAGCTGGTCCTGGTGGTGACCGCGAGAAATCGGATCAGTGGAGAAATGCTGGAGCGTGTCGTGCATCCAGCCCATGTTCCACTTGAAGCCGAACCCGAGCCCTCCCAGATAGGTCGGACGCGAGACGCCCGGCCAGGCCGACGACTCTTCGGCCATGGTGAGGATGTCTGGGTACTCGCGATAGACCCACTCGTTGAACGTGCGCAAGAAATCAACCGCTTCCAGGTTTTCCTTGCCGCCGTGCACATTGGGGATCCATTCGCCGGCCCGACGGCCGTAGTCGAGATAGAGCATCGAGGCGACGGCGTCGACGCGGAAGCCGTCGACGTGATACCGGTCGAGCCAGAACAGCGCGCTGCTGATCAGGAAGCTCCGCGTCTCCGGGCGCCCGTAGTTGAAGACCAGCGTGTTCCAGTCGGGATGCGTCCCCTGGCGCGGGTCGGCGTGCTCGTAGAGATGCGTGCCGTCAAAGTAGCCAAGGCCATATTCGTCGCTCGGGAAATGCGCCGGCACCCAGTCGAGGATGACGCCGATGCCGGCCTGGTGCAGTGTGTCGACGAACGCCATGAAGTCGTCCGGCGTCCCGAACCGGCTGGTCGGCGCGTAATACCCGAGCGTCTGATAGCCCCACGAGCCGTCGAACGGGTGCTCGGTCACCGGCAGCAGCTCGACGTGCGTGAAGCCGGTGTCGCGCGCGTAGTCGGCGAGCCGCGGCGCGAGCTCGCGATACGTCAGCCAGCGGTCGTGCTCCTCCGGCATGCGCATCCAGGAGCCGAGATGCACCTCGTACACCGAGATCGGCGCGTCGTACGCCTGGCGACGACCGCGTTCCCGCATCCACGCGTCGTCGCCCCACTCATAGCGTGACAGATCCCAGACCTTCGACGCAGTCCGCGGGCGAAGCTCGGCGGCAAAACCGTACGGATCGGCCTTGTCGGCGGCGTAGCCATCAACGCGGGAGACGACGCGGTACTTGTAGAGCGCGCCCGGCCCGACCCCCGGGACGAAGCCACACCAGAGACCCGACTCGCCGCTCCGAGTCAGTGGCGTCGTGTCCGCCCGCCAGCCATTGAAGTCGCCAATGATCGACACCCGCTCTGCGTTCGGCGCGATCACCGCGAAGTGAACGCCCGTCTCGCCGTCCGCCTGCCACGGGTGGGCGCCGAGCTGCTCGTAGGCGCGGTAGTGCGTCCCTTCACCGAGCAGGTGCAGGTCGTAGTCGGTGATGAAGGGCCGCGCGTCGGTCATCGGGGTGTGGGAACCAAGGGACGACGAACGAGGAACGGAGAACGACCTTTGGTGACCACCGTGAGTACTATCACGTCGACCTGCCCTTCGCGTGCGCGTCAGCGACAGCGCGGAGGATGTCGACGACCTCCGTGCGGTTGCGGAAGGACCCGAGCTCGAATCGCGCCTTCCGTCGCCAGTTGGAACGTGTGGGGCCGGCGTCGGGGACGTTCTGCGGGGCGGTCTCACCCCAGAGATCCTCCAGATTCACGAGCGCACGACGGAGCCGGGCGCGATCCTGCCTGTCGCCGGCCGTCTGGCGAGGCGTCCGCCAGCCGAGCGCCACGTTCGCGTCGATATCGTTACACCCTGACGCTCAGGTCATCAGGGTAGGATTCTTCGTAGATCTGATCGAGTAGCCTGGACCCAGAGGGTGCTCGTGCGCCCCTTGGGTCATTTTTTCGTACCGTGCCGGCGTGCGGGGGGCCGCGGGGAGAGCTGTGTGGCACGCACCACCTCGACCGCCAAGAGCGACCGGTCTGATCCGCTCCACCGAGATCCAGTTCGGACACCCGACGCGGATCTCCCTTCTGAACGAGGCGGCAGCAGCATGGACCGGTCTCTCGAACAGCACGTTCGCGAATACGCCCACGGCGACGGACGCATCGTCGTCCTCACTGGCGCCGGCATCTCGGCCGAAAGCGGCATCCCCACCTTCCGCGGCGAGGAGGGCTACTGGCAAGTCGGCTCGCGGAACTACCACCCGCAGGAGATGGCCACCTTCCGTACATTTTGCGAGATGCCAGACGAGGTGTGGGCGTGGTACCTGTATCGGCGGTCGGTCTGCCGCGGGGCGGAGCCCAACGCCGCGCACGAAGCACTCGTGCGGCTCGAGCGGCACCTCGGCGAGCGCTTCCAACTGATCACGCAGAACGTCGACGGGCTGCACCTGCGCGCCGGGCAGTCATCGGAGCGTACCTGGCAGATCCACGGCAATATCGAGTTCATGCGTTGCGCGAAGGAATGCGACGCAGCACTCCACCCCTTGCCGGCAGCGGTCGGCGACCAGTTCGGCAAAACCGACACACTCGACGATCAACTGAGGGGTCTGCTCGTCTGCCCAACGTGCGGCGGGCAATCCCGGCCACATGTGCTGTGGTTCGACGAGATGTACGACGAGCCGCGCTACCGCTTCGAGTCATCAATGAACGCGATGATGGGCGCGGACGCGCTGGTCGTCATCGGCACCAGTGGAGCCACCACACTGCCATCGCTGCTGGTGCGGACGTCCGTGCGAACAAGGATCCCGCTGCTGGTGGTTGATCCGAGCGACAACGTCTTCACCGAAGCGGCGGAGTCGGCTCCGCGCGGCCTGCACGCCCGCGGCGCCGCGGTCGAGTTGGTCCCGCGCGTCGCCGCGGCGCTGGGCGCGGAAATCGCGTAAGCGGGTCGATTGGGCCTCAGGGATATGTCGAACGCTAACCCGCTGAGCCACGTCACCGTGCCACGGGAGGGGCCCGTGAGGTGCTCCACGACGGCAGCCTCGGCCCGTGGATCCGCGCTACGCTCGTCCTCCATCGCTGCGATCGCTCTCTCGTTGTCTCTGGAAACCCAAGGATCTTCGCATGGACTCAACGAGCTGTCAGAGAATTGAATCGCCTCGGGTCTTCCGGAGGCTCACGTGCTCTCGACTTGCCTGGGGGGGGGGGTTGTGGACACCCCAACAAGGCGCGAGAATGCACCGAGGGGGGCATGCCCAGCGGAGACGACGACGATTCACAGCGGAGCTCGAACACGAAGTGACCCGGTAACCCATGAGACGCGGGGTCCGGCCGCCACCAGCCGGACCGGAGAAGCATCGTGGAGACACCCCTTACCCCGCTCGAGTTTCAGCGACGCGCCCTGGCGCTATACCCGGAGCGGGAGGCGGTCGTCGACGGCCAGACCCGCCTGACCTACGCACAGTTCTTCGCTCGCTGCGACCGGTCGGCGGCGGCGCTCCAGCGGCTCGGGGTCCGGAAGGGCGACCGGGTCGCCTACATCTGCCTCAACACGAGCTCTCACCTTGAGTCGTTCTACGCCGTACCGCACATCGGCGCGGTGCTCGTGCCGATCAACTTCCGGCTGACACCCGAGGAGATCGCGTATATCGTCCACCATTCTGGTGCAACCGTCGTGTGCGCCCATGCCGACTTCCTGGAGATGGTCGAGGCGATCCGCGGGTCGTGCCCCGAGGTGAGGCACTACGTGGCGCTCGAAGGCGCCCACGACGGCTGGCTCGACTACGAGCAGTTGCTGGCCTCCGAGACCGGGGCACCGGACCGTCCGGAGATCGACGAACGTGACCTGCTCACGATCAACTACACGAGCGGGACCACATCGCGCCCCAAAGGGGTGATGATCACCCACCGCAACGCCTACCTGAACGCGATCGGCACGCTCGTCCACATCCCGATGAGCTGCGCGGATCGTTACCTATGGACGCTGCCGATGTTCCATGCGAACGGGTGGACTTTCCCCTGGATCGTCACCGCGGTCGGCGGCACCCACGTGTGTCTGCGAAAACTCGACCCGGTGCAGGTGTTCCGGCTGATCCGGGACGAGCGCGCGACGATGCTCTGTGCCGCGCCGACCGTGCTGATCGGGCTGGCCAGCTGTCCGTCCGAGCAGCGGGCCGAGGTGCCGTCGGGCGTTCGGGTCCTGACCGCCGGTGCTCCTCCGGCCGCCACCACCATCCAGCGGGTGGAGAAGGAGTTCCGGTGGGAGTTAACCCATCTCTACGGCCTGACCGAGACCACGCCGTTCATCACCATCTGCGAGCCGCGTCCGGAACACGCCGCGCTATCGTTCCAGGAGCGGTCGGTCATCAAGGCAAGGCAGGGCGTGGAGCTCATCACCTCGGGTGAGCTGCGGGTCGTCGACGAGGACGACACCCCGGTACCGCATGACGGCCAGACGATGGGGGAGATTGTCGTGCGGGGCAACGTCGTCATGGCGGGCTACTACGACGACCCCGACGCCACGGCGCAGGCGATGCGGGGCGGCTGGTTCCACAGCGGTGACGCCGCGGTGGTGCACCCCGACGGCTACGTGGAGATCCGCGATCGGTTCAAGGACGTGATCATCAGCGGGGGCGAGAACATATCCTCCGTCGAGGTCGAGGGGATCCTCATGCGGCACCCGGCCATCCAGGAGGTGGCTGTGGTCGGGCTATCCGACGAGAAGTGGGGAGAAACTCCTGGCGCCTTCGTGATACTCGCACCCGGCGCCACGCTGACCGCGCCGGAGCTCGTCGCGTACGCCCGCGACCACATGGCGCACTTCAAGGCGCCCCGTAAGGTCGAGTTCGTGACCGAGCTGCCGAAGACCGCGACCGGCAAGATCCAGAAGTACGTCCTGCGCCGCGGACAGAGCGCCATTTCCACGCAGTAGACCCGCACGGCTCCAGGGAGGCATCAGACCGGAAACGCTACTTTTTCCAGATTTGGCATCCCTGTGCGCCTGCCTTCTCCGTTGCCCCCCGATCGAGCCCGAGGCAGGTCGATCCTGCCAGCCTCGTCTCAAACCTGAGCCAACCCTCTCACAGTGACGTCCTCCCGGGTTTCGCTTGAGCGACTTCTCGTGTCGGTTGGACAGTCGGAAGCCTAACGTAAGAGTGCGACACAACGCGCGTGCCCGGCCAGAGCATTCGGCCGCCATCCTCGGTGCGTGACCGCATTGAGGACCGGGCCCACTACGGAACCACCTCCCTGATAACCCCGTCGTGCTTGTTCATCAGGAACACCCGGCCATCGGGTCCCGTGCCAAAGCGCAGGTCGACGCGGACCGCGGGCTCGCGGCCCTGCTCGCGTGTCTTTTCGGCGACAACGGACAGGAGCGTCCGCACGTCGTCACCGTCGCGCAGGAGCACCCGGCGGAGCGCATCCTGACCGCCTTCGGGGAGGTTATCGGCGGGCAGATGGAAGATCTCTCCCTGCGGGAAGTCGGCGAAAAGGACCCGGCTCTGAAGCTGAGGAATCGCATTGTCTCGGTAGACGAGCACACCCCCCGAGGCGGACCGGGACTGTAGTATCGGATCGAGCTGGCCGTACTCGGCAATCGGGAAGGTGATGCCCGGCTCGCTGCGCGGGTCGTTGAGATCGACTGCCTCACGACTGAGGAAGCGGTAGCTCCCTTCCCAGTTGTTCCAGCCGAGGTCTGCGCCGGCGGTCACGAGGCTGATCTCCTCGACGATGTTCTGACCGATGTCGGTCACGAACATGTTGCCGTTCACCCGGTCCCACGCCAGGCCCTGTGGGTTCCGCAGACCCGACGCGAAGATCTCGGCGAGCGTGACATCACCGCCGACCGACGCGTACGGGTTGTCCACGGGGATGCCATAGCGGCCATTGCGGCTATTGGTGCCGAGCGGCTCGATGCGCAGGATCTTGCCGAACACCGCGCCGAGGTTCTGACCCAGATCCATCGGATCGCCCCCGCTGCCACCATCCGCGACGCCGACGTAGAGCATCCCGAAGTCGGGGTCTCCGGGGGTCGCCAGCGGGCTGAACGCGATGTGTCCGCCGTTGTGGTTTCCGAACGGCTGCTCCACCCTGAAAAGCACCCGTGGCGGCCCGCCGTCGTATGTCGCGGCGCGGGCATCACGGGCGGTGAACTCCACCAGGACCGTGTCGTGCGAGTCCTGCCCGCCGCCCGACAGGAAGTCTGGCTCGGGCACCTTGTCTGTCGTGTCCATCCAGGCATAGAGCTTCCCGTAGCCGGTAGTCCCCGGCACGCCGAACTGCGGATGCAGCGCGAAGCTCTGGACGCCGCGCTCGCGCCCCGAGAACTCGACCGGCACTCCCCATCTCGGATCGTTGATGTCCAGATAGAGCTCCACCCCACCGTCGTAGCTGATCGTGTAGACGGGCCCTTGCATGTCGTTGACGAACAGGCGCCCCGCGGCGGGCTCGTCGACGAGACGCATCGGGCGGGCCGTCCTCGCGCCTACATCGGGCAGTACGGCGAACTCGGAGTACCCCACGACGATCACGCCCTCGGTAGCCTCAATCGGGTCCGGAAACGGATCGTTGGGTACCTGCGATAGCGCCGGGGTGGAAGTCAACAATGCGGCGACGGCGAGGCGAATGACAGCCATAGATTCCTCGGTCCTTGATGCGTGATACCAAAAGAGCTACAGATACCGTAGTCTGGCGCTCGTGTCCAGACCCGCCAGCTCGACGCGGGTTCCCCATCGCAGCGTGAACCGCGTCAAGGCTCGACCCGAGTTGGGAACGGGAGCCATGAGTGTGCCCGCTCTCGTGCCACGCTCCGGCAGCTGACTCGCCTGACCTCGCGACGACAACCCGAGGCCTCCGCTGGACGCAGCTAGCTGCGAACTCGGCCATCTCAAGGTCTGTGAACCGCCCCTGGGGTTGGCGTGACGAAGGGGGCCCTAGAATTTTCTATTGTCTCACACCCACGATCACATCCTGGCCGGTGAGCATCTTATTTCGACCGGACCAGCTGCCGTAGTAGACCGGGTCGACGACCTTCATGCCACAATCCTCCAACCAGCACATGACGTCGCTCTCGGGTAAGGCCACCGCGGCTTCAGGCACCTGGGGATCGATTACGCGATGGGTACCGCAGTCGTGCATGAACTCAAACTTGCTGGTTCCCTGATCTATGCTGCGCTGTGACTCATCGCTCAGCAGGAAGAACGTCATGAACACGCGGCCGCCGGGTCGTAACACGCGTGAGACCTCCGATAGATAATTGCGAGCACCAGCGGGCAGCAGATGCGTGAAGACCGAGGTCGCGATCGCAAAATCGAAAGATGCGTCGGGATACGGGAAGCGATACGTCGCGCTGTCGATCGCTCCGGCCTGACAATACGCACGGCTCTCCACATCCGCGACATCGAACGCGAAGTTTGGGTGGTGCCTAGCGATTCGCCGGCGACACCACCTGATGGCCCGCGCGTCCACATCAAACCCGACGTATCGCCCGGCGACCTCGGCGCCGGCCGTGTCCAGGAACGCGGTTAGCGGGATGGCCATTCGACCGAGGCCGCAACCGACATCCAGCACGTGGTCACTCGGCTGGAGTCGACCGATGTCCACGAAGTACCCGAGGTAGCGCTGACCGATCGCCTGGAAGTCGCCGGCGCCGACGAGGGGCAACCAGCGTGGCGGTCCCACGGCTTCGCGGAAGACCCAGCTATGCCCCTCGAGCACCAGGTAGGCGCAGCGTCTGCCCAGGGCCCTCAGCCGGACTGGAAACCACCCGCCGAGTGGGCGAATCCGCCGAACTGACCCCTCTTCGCCACTTTCGCACCCATCGTACTGTTGAGGATGGTGGCCCCGATCTGGTTCAACCGCTAGAAGATTTCATGACCTCTCGCGCGGGTGGCGCCGGACGGGGCCGCCCCTGTCTGGCGACAGGACCCGCCCGAGGAAATGACACCGGTTCTCGCGTCAACCAAGACGAGTCAGACTCGGCGAAAAGAGAGATTTGGCTGGGAGGCAGGGATTCGAACCCCGATTACACGGTCCAGAGCCGCGTGTCCTACCATTGAACGACCTCCCAGCAGCCGCAAGAACCCCGTATTATAGCGAAGCCTGGACGAGCCGGGCAATTGCAGCGCGACCCTTGGCCCTTACCTCCGGCTCTTTCCAAGGGACAGTGAGGGACATCGGCCCCGTCCCAGGAGCCCGTGGTGAAAAGCCCGCCGCCTGTCGGGCGGCGCTGCGTCGCCAATCCCGGCACCGCGCGGGGTTTCAATACGAGCCCCTAGGGCAAATTGAGCTGGAACTTCTGCAACGCGGCGATCTGGGCCAGCCCCTGCCGCGCCAGCACCTCGGTCTCGGGGCTCGGGTCCAATCCCAGCGCCTCGACCAGGTGCTGATAGGCAGCCGTCGGCTGGCCGAAGGCTCGCAACTGGAGCAACCCCGCCCCGACATGGGCGTCGGCCGCGCCGGGACCGATCGAGTAGTCGCGGAGATGTCGCTGGAACAGGACCAGGGCGGCCCGGGCGTATCCTTTCGCCGCCATCCACTGCCCGAGCCGCAGCGAGTGGCGCTCGCTCAGCAACCGCCGCGTCTCACCCGCCGACGCCGCAAAGTACCGCGTCGCCGCCGCCTCGTAGTCACCCTCCTCGATGAGCGCCGCCAGCCCGCCGCCGGACGACCTGGTGTCGGGTGACCGACTCGGGACACTGAAGTCGGCCGGGCGGATCAGCAGCGATCGGCGGTCGACGACCCAGGCCACCGCCAGTCCTCCGAGAAAGCCGCCGATGTGCGCGCCGTAGGCCACCCCACCCCCACGGGTGCCGGCCGATGCCAGAAACGGCAACAGGTTGTCGGCGATCACATAGATCCCCAGCACCCAGCGGGCCGGGGCATGGATGACGTTCATGAAGAAGGGGAACAACATCACCCACAGCCGCACCCGGTTGCGTGGGAACCAGAGAAAGTAGAACCCCAGCACGCCGGAGATGGCGCCAGAGGCCCCGAGCAGGGGCAACGGGGACTGGCCGGCGAACAACGTGTGGAACAGTGTCGCGGCGACTCCGGTGCCGAGGTAAGCGGCGAGGAAGCGCGCCGGACCCAGACGATGCTCGACGTTGTCGCCGTAGATCCACAGAAACAGCATGTTGCCGGCCAGGTGCAGGAACCCGCCGTGCAGGAACATCGCCGTCACCAGGGCCATCATCTGTGGCGCGGCCGGCCGGAAACCCCACTGGAAAACGAACAGGTCGTAATCGGTCAGTCCACCGACGATCGACTCGATCCCTCGCGGTGAGACCGGCCGCGACAGCGTCTCAAGCACCGCGCGAACGTACTCCCCGACCAGCGGGTCGTTCAGCTCGGGCCGCATGGCGCTCAGGGGCAGGGTGACGAAGAGATAGGCGGCGCAGTTGACCAGGATCAGCCCGTAGGTCACGACCGGCACACCCCCGGGGTTCGGCTCGTCACCGAGCGGCAAGATCATTTCAGCAGCCTGCACCCATCTTACGTCAGCGCCGGGGTCGCTCGGGTCCTGGTTTTCTGGGCCGTCACTGCCCACCGCTGCATGGAACTACCAGTCTTCTCCGGTTTGTCTGGCCGGATCAGCGGATCTCGGGAGACCGGTCCAGTACAGTGTTCGAGGGGCTCTGAAGCATGCATCAATGCACCGAGAACGGGACCGGCGCGGGTCCGGGAAGCGGGTGCCTGTATCGCCCGTGGCTTCTTTAACGATTTCCACGCCAACGGAACGCCCGCCACGCAGTCGAACGAGACGATCCAGTTTCTGATCGCGGCCACGCCGCGGTGCGGGCGATCGACGGCGTGCTCCAGTCTCCCCGCTACACCAGCGCGGAGTTGCACGAGTATGCGTACAAAGCGGCGGCGGAACGACAGTCTGGCCCTGCGACCGCAAACGTCATCGTCATCCCGATGAGCAATATCCCCGCGTGGTGGGCGATGACTACCTTGGAGCGGCACACATACTTCTACCCCCACGCGATTCGCAGACCGGGGCGCCAGTGTCAGGCCACGCCAAGGCAACGGAGCCCGGTATCCAGACGACCTATCGCCGCCTGTATCACAACCCGAACGTCTATCAGCAACCGGACCAGTACGACTTCGTGACCTATTTCGAGTGCACCGACCAACACCTGCCAACCTTCGACAAGGTCCGACAAGCGCTACGGGACGAACGCCATGACCCCGAATGGTGGTTCGTCGTCGAAGGACCGGGATGGCGCGGTCGGCGCGGTCTGCGCTGGTGGGAACCCCGAGCCGTCACGACCCGTGGTCCGAGCCTATGCCGTCCTCGCCCGTGGCGAGTTGGTCGAGCCGCCTGGCGATCTCGTCACGTGCCACCCTGAAGCGTACGAGCTGCGCCTCCACCGTGCCCCCGGTGCCGGCCGGGTCCGGCAACGGCCAGTCCAGATGCGCCGCGTGTCCGAGGAATGCCGGACAAATCTCCTCGGCGCACAACGAGATGACGGTGCCGACGGTCACGGGGTCGATCGTGTCAACGTGTTTCGACCACTGGCCGGAAATGTCGACCCCGACCTCGGCCAGGACCGCCACCGCATGCGGATTGACAACGCTCGGGTGCGACCCAGCACTCTGTACGGGTACCCGGTCACCGAACCGCGCCCGGGCCAATCCTTCGGCCATCTGACTGCGCGCGGAGTTGGCCACACAGAGAAAGAGCAGGCCGGGCCGGGGGGCAAGCCCGGCAGGATGAATGGACACGATCAAGAGGACTCCGCCCGTGGCCGGAAGGCCCGTACGAAGGCGCTCATGCTACCATGCCCACTCACACTGCGCGGCCGCGGACCCCGCACACGTCGCCCCCGCATCAGGCTCGACAACTCACCAGATCGCGGTTGCTGAACGGGGTCGCGGCGCTACGTGCCACCGACCCGGATCTGGCGATCGTGATGGCACGATTCGGTCCACCGCCGCTGTGGGCGCGGCGGCCGGGTTTCGCGACCCTCGTCCAGATCGTCCTTGAGCGACAGGTCTCGCTGGCGTCGGCGCGGGCGAGGTTCGGGCGATTACGTGCGGCCTGTGGTGCCATCACGCCGGAGCGTTTCTCGACATTCAGCGAGCTAGAGGTCCGGTCGGATGGGCGCCGTGGCGAGCGGTCGCGGCGCGTATCCTCTGGCACCACTACCTATCGACGCGAGGTGGCCGCCACCCCTGAACACCCTGGCCACACGCGATAGACTGCCATCGTGGCGCCTGGGCCCGGCGGTGTCGGAGTGGAATGGTGACTCCCTTGCGCTTCTCGAAGATTCTCATCTGTGACAGACACGGCGACGCACTGGTCGCGTATCTGACGGCACGCCGACCGGACCTGGTCTATCGGGTCCGCAACGGGAACACCCTGACGACCGCGGACCGCGCCTGGGGAGATGCGCTGATCGGGTTCACGGTGCCGGTGGATCTCGAAGGCTCGTCGATCCGGTGGGTGCACTCGACCGGGGCAGGCGTCGACAGGCTGCTGCGACAGCACCGGTGGCCCGCGGATGTCACGCTGACCCGCACGACGGGCGAGCTCGGCGACAGGATGGCCGAGTACTGTGTCGGCCATGCGCTAGGGTCGTCGCAGCGTCTCCTCGCCTTTCACCGGGACCAGACCAAGCAGCGGTGGGCGCCGGTCGAGCCGGCGACGCTCAGCGGTACCACCGCGGTTATCGTCGGCACCGGTTCGGTCGGCACGGCGATCGCCTCGCGATTCGGAGCGCTTGGATGTGTGACGATCGGCGTCTCACGACGTGGCCGCCCCCGACCGCCGTTCGACCGGGTGCATCCGGTGCGGGATCTGGCCGAGGTCGCTCCCTCTGCGCGATGGATCCTGGTCGCGGCGCCACTCACACTGGAGACCCGGGAACT
Organism: Vicinamibacteria bacterium; assembly: GCA_963578725.1. Lineage (GTDB taxonomy): Bacteria > Acidobacteriota > Vicinamibacteria > Vicinamibacterales > UBA8438 > NP936. Next base: position 7,363 of record CAUZDS010000004.1, on the reverse strand, counting down.
GATCGGCGAACCGGTGCTGACCCGGTGTCGGGGCGCGTTTCTGATCAACGTGGCCCGCGGCGAGCTGCTCGACACCGCGGCGTTCCTCGCGGCTCTGGAGGCCGGCACGCTGGTTGGGGCGGTGCTCGATGTGTTCGATGAGGAGCCGCTTCCGGCAGACTCGCCACTCTGGCGAGCGCCCGAGGTGTTAATTACCCCGCATATCGCCGGCGTCACCCACCTCGACGAGGCGGGGGACGCGTTCCTCGACGCGCTGACAGCGCTCGAGGCCGGCGCCCGCCCCACTGCGGCCGTCGACCCCGCGCGCGGCTACTGACTCACACGAGTCACCACACCTGCCACGATCCACGGCGTCGGGATGGCTGGATTTGAACCAGCGACCCCTTGACCCCAAGCCGGACTCGGCGTCAGGCTGTCCGCGGACAATGTAGACAGATACTTCTCACGGCTCGAGGCCGAACGGCAGGGGTAGCTCGAGCGGCTACACGCGGAGAGAGCCGGTGACACAGTCACACAGCGTGACCCGTGACCAACGATCTCAGGCGGGAATTGACACACGCGATAGCTGGGAGACTCGTTCGTCATCCGCCCACGCTGCCACCGGCGGCCCCAAGGTGAGAACGTCCGTCCGGAACCTCGTCCCTCGCGGAGTGGCTCACCAGGCGGATCGAAACGCGACGGGCAGCCCGCTTCTTGCGTTTGCGCACTCTGGCGTCTACTCTGCTCGGATGGCGGCGTGGGGATGGACCATGCCGTCGCCAGCCAGTATCGACTCCGCGGTGCGCGCGGCGGGCCCGTTCGGAGTCCTGGAGCTCGGTGGGGGATTACAGATGACTAGGAAATGCCTTGCGGCGGTCTTTGTCCTGGCGGTTGCAGTTACGCTGATGCCACGGTCGGTGCACGCGCAGTCGAGCGACGGCACCATGCCGATACTAACGCCGGACGGCCAGCCGGACGTCTCCGGTATCTTCACTTTCCGTACCTTGACGCCACTCCAGCGGCCCCGCCAGTTCGACGGCGTGGAGACGCTCGATCCCGAGACGGCGGCCCAGTTCGAGGCGTCGGAGCGAACACGCCAGAACCGTGATCTGTTCGACCCAGAGTTGGGCGCGAATCAGTACCAACCACGGTCAGAAGGCGGCGTGCTGTCGTACAACGAGTTCTGGTACGAGCGAGGCGTCGAGCTGACCTCCGACAAGCGGACGTCGTTGATCGTCGACCCGCCGGACGGTCGGCTGCCGCCGCGCACCGAAGAGGCGACCATGCGGAGCCGGGAGGAGAACGCGTATCGCAGCGAGCACATGTATGACTCGTACGAGAACCGTAGCGCGGGCGACCGCTGTCTTATTGGCTTCAACGCGGGCCCGCCGGTGCGATCGGGTTCTTACAACAACAATATGATGATCTTCCAGTCTCCTGGGTATGTGACGATTCTGAACGAGATGGTGCACAACGCCCGAGTCATCCCGATCGGCGACACCGCCAAGCCGCCGTTTTCACAGTTCAGCGGCGTCTCCCGTGGCCACTGGGAAGGTGAGACGCTGGTCATCGAGACCAGCCAGTTCCGCGGTGGGATGAGAGGTCTTACCTCGGCTAGCGTTCAGCTGGTCGAGCGTCTGACTCGCCTCGACCCCGATACCGTCGCCTACGAGTACACCCTCACGGATCCGGAGCAGTACAGCGCTCCCTATACGGTGATGATGCCGCTCCGACGTACCGATGGCCCCCTCTTCGAGTACGCGTGCCACGAAGGCAACATCGGGCTGCACGGCATTCTCGCCGGCGCACGCAACCTCGAGATGGCAGGGCGCGAGCTACGTCCCTGAGCCAGTAGCGTCGGCTGAGTGAGCGGACCGATCCGGCTCGCACGCGCCCGCGCGCGGGTCGGACCGCCGACCCCCGACATCCGGGTGTCGTGTCTCGCCGCGCCCTCGATTTCTAGAATCTCGACAGACGAAATGGGGGCTGGGCCGCGCCCGCCAGGGTGCCGTCGAGCCACGCTTCAACGGCCAACGTGGCGCATCACGGCCACGAGGGCACCGGCAGCGGCATCTCGAAATCGACCTTGGCGAGAATCCGATACGAGTAGTCGTGGTGGGTGTCCACCCGGTGAAAGCGGGCGGAAAACTCGAGGCCGACCTCCTCGGCGGGATAGTAGGTCCGTGTCAGCCCAGCCTCGAAGTAGTGCCGCAACCCGGTGAGACGGCCGTCCTCTCGGAGCGAGCCGTAGTTCTCGTCACCCTCTCGCTTAATGAAGTTGCGGGCGCGCCAGGCGATCACATGCGCGCGCCAGCCGGCCCTCTCGGCCGCGTAGCGCGTGAACAGGCCGAAGCCGGTGTGCGCGTCGTCCGTCGCCGCGCGGTCCGGCACATCCCGCGACACCAGGCCGTGCGCCTCGGCGGTCTGCCGATCGAACACACCGGCGGGCAACTCGACGACCAGGCCCGGTCCGCCGCCCCAGCTGTCGCCCACCGGCCCAGAATCAAACAACTGTCCGCCCTGATGGACGATGTGGAACTGATAGCTCAGCCAGGCCGGCACGCTAAGGTCGACACGCCACCGGCCCCGGACACCCGTATCGAACAACTCCCGTTCTTGCTCGGTGTTCAACCGCTGCCAGTTAATCCAGGCGTCCTGCTCGAGTTGCTCGCTGTCGACCGTCCACTGCAGGCCCGCCTCGTCCGGCCGGCTGAACGCCAGCGCTTCCCGCTGCAGTGGCGGCAGCAACCCGTGCGGCCCCAGCTGGTTTGGTGCCCGGCCGACCGCTTGGGTTCCGCTCTCGATCGACCCGATCGTGAAGGTACTGGCCTCGTTTTTCACGAGCAGCGCCAGCACAGGGCGCACGATCTGGAAGTTGTCCTCGTCGCCGAACCGATGGTCGCCGAACAGCCCGCCGCGCAGGGTGACGCGCGAGTTTAGGTCAACGTCGAGGAAGAGCCGTCCCTCGGTGCCGAGCAGGGTCTCACCGTCGCGCCACGGGTTGAAGAACTCCGTGTTGTCGCCGTAGAACGTCACGTCGACGACGACGGTAATCCGGTCCTGGGCCGCGGCCGGGCCAACCTGCGACATCGCCAGAACCCCCGCCAGCACGACGGGCGCAAGAAAACGCATAGAGGGGTGGAATTATATCGTTGAGTGGTGTGGTCCCGCCTCGGCGCCCGGCCGCCGGGACCGGTCCGGCCGGCGCGCTGACGCCGACGTGCCGTCCCGGAAGCGTACGGGAGGCGACCGCCGCCTCCGTACTGGTGCTGAACATTTTCACTGGTGCTGAACATTTTCGGCGGCATACTCGTCTAGATCCGACAGAGCACAGGCGGCCGGGTTCCGGTCGTCCGGCATCCGGCCACGGGATGGAGGAGTAACCGATGAGGGCAAGCAACTTCCGGTTCGCGGCGCTGCTGGTATCGATGGTGCCCGTCGCCGCATCGACTGAGACAATCGGCATGCAGGCCCCCCAGCCGGAGCCATGGGTGCACGTGGAGGTGAGCGGCGACAGTGACGAGAACATGCATCTCAACCTGCCGCTGGCCGCCCTCGAGGCGGCCCTGGCCATCGCCCCGAACACCGTCGTGCGCGACGGGCAGCTCCGACTCGGCACCGAGCACGAGATCCCGGTCTCCGCCTTCCGTGACCTGTGGCGTGAGCTGCGTGACGTCGGTGATGCCGAGTTCGCCACCATCCAGCACGACGGGCGGGACGTGCGGATCGCGCGCGACGGCGGCACCATGTTCGTCGACGTCAGCGGTCCTGATGGGGTCGACGCCGGGGCGGTGCGTGTCGAGATCCCGCTGTCAGTCGTCGACGCCCTGCTCTCGGGCGACGGCGAAACGCTCGATGTCCGGGCCGCCATCCAGGAGCTCGGCACGCTGCGTGGCGAGGTGATTCGGGTTATCGCGGATAACAACATCGTGATCTGGATCGACGAGAGCCCGACGCAGTAGAGCGACGTCGCTCGGGAATCGACACGGGGCTGTCGGGTCGACCGGCCGCCCCGGTCGCGCGTACAGTGAGCCGGCAAGGCGGGTGATAGCGGGCCGGCCAATCAGTTACGATAGGGACGAGCGGTGAGGTGAGAGCGATTGAGGGCGCGGCCGACGAACGGTTGATGCGCCAGGCGGTCCTCGCGGCACGCCGGGCGAGGAACCGCGACGAGGTGCCGGTGGGCGCGGTTGTCGTCCTCGACGGCGCGGTCGTCGGGCGCGGTTCGAACCAGTCGATTCACCGGGTCGATCCGACCGCACACGCCGAGATCGTGGCGCTCCGTGCTGCCGCCCGTACCGTGGGCAATTACCGGCTGACCGGCGCCGCGATCTACGTCACGGTCGAGCCGTGTCTGATGTGCGCCGGCGCGATCGTGCACGCCCGCATCGCCCGTCTCGTCTACGGCGCGGCGGAGCCGAAAGCGGGGGCGGTGCGGTCGGCGATGCAGGTGCTCGACGCCCCGTCGTTGAACCACCGGGTCGAGGTGGTCGGCGGGGTGCTCGAACGGGAATGCCGGGCGCTGATCCAGACGTTCTTCGCCGAACGCCGAGCAGGTGTCGAGGTGGCTGGCTGACCACCGACACCCACCGCCGGCTCGGCCGGGTCGGGCGGCGCCGACCGGAACCGGCGCGACGCAGTCTTGCGGAGAGGTACCGAAGTGGTCGTAACGGGGGCGCCTCGAAAGCGTCTTGTCGGGTAACCGGCACGTGGGTTCGAATCCCACCCTCTCCGCCACTTTTAGTTCCAGTAACGTCCATTAGTTTCCAGTATTAACTCTATTTACGGTCTATCTTCTCTATTCTACGTCCAGCGCGTTCCGTTGATTTCCCGCAAGAGCCAGTTAATAATGTGGGGAACAATGGGGGAATCGAAACGCCGCCGCCACCCGCAGAAGGCCCTCACCGTGCGGGCTGTGCAGGCCGCGCAGGCCGGAGACCGCACCAGGCTGATCGCCGACGGCGGTGGCCTCTACCTTCGTTGTGGCCCCGTTGGTAGCGGTGCCAAGAGTTATGTATTGCGAACGGTTGTCAAGGGCAAGCGGTGCGACCTTGGTCTCGGTAGCGCCACCCTTGTTTCACTGGCTGAGGCCCGCGAGGAAGCTCAACGGCTGCGTCGGATCGCTCGCACGGGTGGCGACCCCCTCGCCGAACGCCGACACGAGCGACGGTCCGTGCCCACCTTCGAACAGGCCGCACGTCAGGTCCATGCCGGTCGCGAGGCTGCATTTCGAAACGAGAAGCACCGCAAGCAGTGGCTTTCGTCTCTCTCGGGCGTCATCACAACGTGTGGATCGAAGCGGGTGGACGCCGTCACGAGTGCCGATGTTCTGTCGGCGTTGAGCCAGCAGTGGCTCGACCGTCCCGAGACCGCCCGGCGCGTCCTCCAGCGTCTCCGCGTTATCTTCGACTGGTGCAAGGCCCAGGGCTATTGTGTCGGCGACAACCCGACAGACGGCCTCACCAAGGTGTTGCCCAAGCATCGAGCTACCAAGGCGCACCACGCGGCACTTCCGTACACCGAGGTCCCCGGCTTCCTTCGTGCCTTGCGGGCGTCTGACGCGAGCGAGCCGGTGAAGCTGGGCTTGGAATTGACGATTCTGTGCGCGACCCGCACGTCTGAAACATTGCACGCAACCTGGGCCGAGGTCGATCTACCGGCGCGGACCTGGACCATTTCCGGCGAGCGCATGAAGGCCGGTGTTGCACACCGCATCCCGTTGTCACCTCGCTGTGTGGAGATTCTGACGCGGGGACAGGTCCTATCTAATGACTCGCCGTATGTGTTTCCCGGTCGAAGACGAACCAGGCCGCTCTCCAATATGACGTTCTTGATGACGCTGCGGCGGATGGGGCGCAATGACGTGACCACGCACGGATTCCGGTCCAGTTTTCGAGATTGGGCGGCGGAGCGTACCCACGTTCCCCGTGCCGTCTGCGAAGCCGCGCTCGCACACGCTGTTCGCGACAAGGTCGAGGCTGCATATCTCAGAACCGACCTGTTCGAGCGTCGGCGCGAGTTGATGCATGCTTGGGCGGCGTTCGCCGAAGGAAACGAGGCGTGATGAAACACGCACAGCAGAAGCGTCGAGACAAGATGAACCAATCTACAGGCTGGGGGTTCGTGGTTGACCACGCTCCAGGCCAGATGCCACAGATTATTAACGTGGATGCTCTGCTTCACGTTCACGAACGCCTTCTCGCCAGTCTTGGAAAGTTGAAACAGCGCGCCCAGGGCGGGGGGCAGGCTCGGGCAGAGACGTTCCGAGCCCGGAAAGAGCAGGCCAAAAAAATAGCGCGGAAAATCTGGTCGGTACAGCCCGACTTTTCCTGTCAAGCCGTGGCTTCGATGATTGCCCAACGAGCGGGACAACTCGAGCAACCGAGAACGATCCGTCGCTGGATCGCACCCCTCCGTCCCTCCACGCCGTAGCCATTGGCCGGTGCTAGGTTCCGGCCAAGCCTCTACCTACCCTAGAAGTATCAGAACTTCTGGAGGTGCAGGTGGACGAACTTTTAAGACGGCCACGCGTTGAGCAGGCGAGCGGTCTCTGCCGGTCAACGCTCTACGCCCGTATCGCAACGGGGCTCTACCCCACACCGGTTCGACTCGGCCCTCGGGCGGTCGGCTGGCCGGCCAGCGAAGTGGCGGCTCTCAACGCCGCGAGGATTGCCGGTCGGTCTGACACGGAAATCCAGGAACTCGTCGTGACACTACACAGCGCCCGTCGCGCAGCGGTCGTGCGGTAAATGCCGAGTGGCTCGATGAGAACGTCCTTCTTCGACAACATCAGGACAACATCCGGACAGTTCTTTTAATGTCAATAACATCAACAGCTTAAAGCCATGACGTTTCTCGGCTTCAATGTCCGGATGACCCACTACTAACGCTAATCCTAAACACAAACACCAACACCAAAGACAACACCAAGAACAAGACCAAGGGCAAGGAGATTGCAGTGGACATGCGGCGACATCTGAAACGCTGGTTGACCAACAGTGACCTGCGGGGGATGGGAGGGTCGTACCAGGGCATCATCGTGGATGTTGTCGAGGAGGAGGTGCGGAATCGTTTCAAAGGGAAACACGAGCTGAATCCGGTGATTGTGTTCCTCGACGGTTGGCGCATCGTGCCGAATATGGGGATACGGCGTTATCTCGACGCGCACTACGGACATGAGACGGACACATGGGCAGGTCGCCCCATTCGCATCTTTCTTCGTCCAATGACAAGAAAAAGCCCCGATGACGAGGGGCGGCAGCGTGACGAGAAAGCGGTGGAATGTTTCGATCTGTCGGAGTCGGACGTGTCCGCCGGTGCGGGTGTTGGAGGCAGCCGAACGCAGAAGACAACAGGTGCGTCCAGATGAAGGGACACGGTCAGA
>CAUZDS010000003.1:0-148930 GCA_963578725.1 Vicinamibacteria bacterium | reverse complement strand
GAGATTCTCTTTGCTCATGTCTCTCTCCTTCGATGCGTCCATTGCCGACGGCAACGATCCGGACGGCGTGCGTCATCGACCCACCTCAATTGCGACGATGTGATGTAGGACCCGATCCTACCGCTGGCTGGCAGGGGGTGCAATGCGGGGGGTTACGGGCGGTGCAACGGGGACGGGCGTTGGTGGTGGAGAGCTGACGGCAGCATGGTCGGTGCTGATGAAAAAGTCCCTGTGTTCACAGGGAAAAAATGGTGGAGGCGGCGGGAGTCGAACCCGCGTCCGAAGATACGTCCGCACGGGACTCTACATGCGTGTCCGCGCTTGATGTTTTACCAGCGGTGTGAAAGCGCGACCAAAATCACCGATGGCTGAGCGCCGATTAATCTCGCCACGACCCGTCGACGCGGCAGGTCGCGACTAGCCTGCTGTATGACGCCCGTTCCCACCCCGCAGGCGAAGGTGAAAGGGACGTCGTCGCCTAATTAGGCGGCGAGAGCGAGCTGCGTGTTCGCAGTTATGGTGTTTTCCATCGGATTTACGAGTCGATGGTGCTCGGCATGCATCCCGTGTTTGCCTATCCCCGTCGAAGCCGTGTCGCCCCCTCTGTAGACGTTGGATGGTCCGAGGCGGGTTCTGCGACCCGCCGCTACGATTCGGCTGGCACGCAGCCGACACGTCTATTATAGCGCGGGCACGGTGCGCTTGAACAGATCAGGATGGTGGGTCCAACTCACTGACGGCACTGGACTTGGTCTACCCCTGGCAGCCGTACGTGGTGCCAGTCTGGCCTCGCCGCGTGCCTGGGCCTGGCAACATCGACCTCGACAGACCGGTACACGGGCGGAGTGGCGACCCGGCGCTCGCTTGACGCAATTTTTCAACGACCCACATAATGCGAGACGGCCATGGAGCTTAAAGACAAGGTGCGGTGGTCCAGCGAGCAGCTGGTGCAGCGGATTCGCCAGCAAACCGAGCAGGAGGTCCGCGGGTTCGTCAACGAGCTGCTGGCGACGACCAGGGAGCGTGCGACCGCGCGCGACGAAGACAGCCCCGTCGCCGGGAGCGAGCTGCAGCGGGCGGTGTGGGAGGAGGGCGTTCGGGTACGGGCCGAGGTTGAGCAGATCTGGGAGGCCAGACTAGACAAGGCGGATGCCGCCGCCAAGCAGCGATTACAGTTGCAACTGCGCACGGCGCGAAAAGAAGCGGACCGGCAATTGGCCGAGCAGGTGGCGGGTATCCGGGCCGAGGGGCAGCGGGTGCTGGAGGCGGCGCTCGATGTGGCGTGTCAGGAGGCGGATCGCGCGCTGGCGCGGCGTGTCGACGAGGTCCGCGCAGAGGCTGCGCGGACGGCCACGGCCGATTTAGCCGGCGCGCCGGCGCCAGCCGGGCCCGAGACCGACGAAATTCTGAGCCGTGTGCTCGACGGAGTGCGTCGGTTGGACGAGGTGTCGCGATTGGGTGACGTACTGGACACGCTGGCCGAGCTGGCGGGCAACGAGGCGTCACGGGCGGCGGTGCTTACGGTGCACGACACCGGTGTCCGTGGTTGGCGATTCATCGGGTTCGAGCCGGCGCTCGAGCCGGCGCGTCGGGTCGCTCTGGAGCTTGGTGACGCCGGCATCGTGGGGGGTGCCGTCATCACGGGAGAATCGCGTGCGATCGTATCCGGCCAGGACGGGGTGCCGGGCGACGCTGAGCCTGCGTTCACGACGCTGCCGGCTGGTACCCAGGCCCTGGCGTTGCCGGTGCACGTGGGCGGGCAGGTGATGGCCGTCGTCTACGGGGACGACGCCGAGCGGCGTCCCACGGCCGCCTGGCGCGAGGCGCTCGAGCTTCTGACCCGGCATGCCGGGCACTGCCTCGAGGCTTTGACGGCGGCGCGCGCAGCGCAGCTTGCGCTACACGGCGCCGGGTCGCTCATCCCTGAGGATACTCTGCACACCCTGCCGTTCGACGAGACCGACGCCGAGTGCTCAGGGCCTGAAGGCTGATCCACAGTGTACGAGCAACCTCGTCGCCGGACCCAGACCCGCCCCGGAGGCAGCGGGACCGGCCGCTGGAATACGCTAAGGAGCGGCGCGCACGCCAGCCGCGGCCCTCACACGCCGAGACACGGGCCGTTCAGTTTGCCGCGCTCGGGACCCTGAGGGTCTGACCGATCCGGATTATGGTGTTATTGCCCATGCCGTTGGCCGACTGGATGGCGCGCACGCTCGTGCCATGGCGGGCCGCGATCCGGCCGAGCGTGTCGCCGCTCGAGACCCGGTAGGTCAAGAGGGTTGGTTTCGGCGCCTCCGGGCGGACCTTCAGCGTCATGCCCGCCGTCAGTCGCTCATCCCAGAGGCCGTTGTCGCGGATGACCCGCCACGGCGTCGACTCCATCTTGTCGGCGATCTGCTTCAGGTCCTCACCAGTCGCGATCCGATGCTCGTTGAACTTGCCGGTCCACTCGAGCGGAATACGGAGGATCTGACGAAAGGGCAGGTTCTGTAGCCGCCATAGGCCGTTGGCCTCGCGGAGTGTCTCCAGGTCGACGTCCAGCACAAAGGCCAGTCGGAGGTAGTTGTCGCCGCGCCTGGTCCGATAGACCAGATGGTCGCCGTCGACGGTGAAGAGGTCGTCCCGTGGGGCCTGGGGATACGCTATGAGTTGACCCACCCGGAGCGCCCGCGTCGCGAGAAACGGGTTGTGGAGGCGGAGCTGGAGGATCGAGAGATCGAGGCGTCGCGAGATCGACCACCAGTCGTCGCCCTCGCGTACCGGCTCCAGCCGGATGTTGAGCGCGTGATGACGCACCGACCGCTCATAAAGCTTCAACACGTTTCGGTAGTCGCCAACTTGTACGACGTACTGGAGCGTTTCCAGATACATCGGCCGGGCCCGGGTGACCCGCCCCGGACCGCCGTTGTAGGCGGCCAGGGCATAGTCCTCCCGGCCGAATCGCGCCACCTGCTGCGAGAGATATTTGATCCCCGCCTCGATGTTCGTGTCGACGCGCAGTGACCGGAACGTGGCCGGCATGACCTGGAAATACCCGTTGGCGCCGTCGATCGAGACGACCGACCCGTTCCCGCCCGACTCGTGGAGCACGACGGCCCGCACCAGATGCAGATCGAGCTCGTACTGATCGGCGAACTTCTTGATCTCCGCGTCGATCTCCATCACTTTCCGGTACATCCCGAGGAAAGACGGAGCGAATTCCGTGAGCGGCAGCAACTGGCCCTCGCTGGCCGCCGTCTGCTGCCCGGCGTCACCCGGTGCCGCGACGCCGAACACGGCCACGAAGACGATGACTCCGAGAACGGCTGGGCGCATCATTGACTTACTCCCCCGACCGGTGGTTTCGAGAGAACCTCCCGTGTGTTATAGCGAAGACGGCCTGGTGTTTCAAGCACCGCAAGCCCCGCTGCATTTGACCGGCGCTGCATTCCGGCTGGACGGTTTGGCTCGGCGGTTGCGCGTGTCCCTACTGTGTTCGCTCGTCGTGCCTGGCGCTGTGGCCGTGCGCGCGGGATTGCCACGCCAGGGTCTCGGTGTAACGTGGGGTTCCACTCCGGGCGCCCTGCGTGTGGTCCTGGTCCGGTCGCCGGCGGAAGCATGTCCGGAATTCGTATAATGACGTCATGCGCGAGTGTGGTGAATCGCACAAGAGCCTCCAGTTTACCGAGTCGGTCATCCGTGAGATGACCCGGTTGGCCGACGCACACGGTGCCGTCAACCTGTCGCAAGGCTTTCCCGACTTCGCGGCACCAGAGGCGGTGAAGGCGGCGGCCCGCGACGCGATTGCCGCCGACGTCAACCAGTATGCCCTGACCTGGGGCGCTCGCCCGCTACGTGAAGCGGTGGCGCGCGAGTTCACGCGGCGGTACGGCGTGCCCGTGGATGCGGACGAGCAGGTGACCGTGTGCTGCGGCTCGACCGAGGCGATGATGTCGACGATGCTGGCGACGGTCGACCCCGGCGACGAGGTGGTCGTGTTCGAGCCGTTCTATGAGAACTACGGGCCGGACGCGATCCTGTCTGGCGCCGTGCCGCGCTATGTCACGTTGCACGAGCCGGACTGGACGTTCGATCCGGATGCGTTGGCGGCCGCTTTCAACGAGCGGACGCGCGCCGTCATCATCAACAGCCCGAACAACCCGACCGGGAAGGTGTTCACGCGCGTGGAGCTGACCGCGATCGCCGAGCTTTGCCAGCGATGGGATGTGCTGGCGATCACTGATGAAATCTACGAGCACATCATCTACGACGGCTGCCGGCATCTGCCGATGGCGGCGATCGAGGGTATGGCCGACCGGACGGTAACCATCAACAGCCTCTCGAAGACCTACAGTGTCACAGGCTGGCGGGTCGGGTGGGCCATTGCGCCGGGCAGATTGACCAACGCGATCCGCAAGGTGCACGACTTTTTGACTGTCGGCGCACCTGCGCCGCTGCAGGAGGCGGGCGCCACCGCGCTGTCGTTACCGGACGCCTACTACACCGAGCTCGCGGCCGGCTACCAGCGACGGCGCGACCAGCTGCTGGCACTGCTCGAGCCGCGGGGGTTCGTCTGTTTCAAGCCGGCTGGCGCCTACTACGTCATGACGGATATCGGCAGGTTCGGGTTCGCAGCCGATGTCGAGTTCGCGCGCTATCTCGCGACCGAGGTAGGCGTGGCGGTTGTGCCGGGCAGCAGCTTCTATCACGACCCGGCGCTGGGTCGCACCAAGGTGCGGTTCACGTTCTGCAAGCGGGACGAGACTATCCGGGAGGCCGGACGTCGGCTTGAAGCGCTTGGGGTGCAGGACGTCAGAACCTGAGCAGGGCGGCCACGTAGACCCCGTCGAGCTTCAGGGTGCCCGAGTCTTCCTCAAAGAGATAGCTCAGATCGAGCGACCGATAACCGATCTGGAGGCCGAGCTGCTCGGTGAAATTCAGCGCGCCGTGCACGTCCACGTCGATGTATTCGCCCTGAACATTCGCGTCGGCGCCCCCCGGCAGCTTGAAGCCGGTGACCTCGGCCGTAATCCCGAGAACCGGGAGAGGGTAGATCCGCAGTACGCCCCCGATCGCCGGAATTGGCGCCCGCGCGCGCGCGAATTCGCGCCCGAACTCGCTGGTGAGCGTTGCCTCCACGGCTGTGTACTTCGCCTCGACAATGATCCCGAAATACCCGTGGGTACGATGCACGATGTCGTACTCGTAGCCGAATCGCCAGGAGTCCCACTTGATCATTGACGTGACCGGCAGGCCGACGGTGAATGCGATGCCGCGGAACACGAGTCGCCGCTCGACCACCGATTGAGCCGAATAGCGGATCGGCACGTAGTCAATCCGGAGTCGGTGCTTCCGACTCGGGCGCAGCCGCAGCCGAAGCTCGCCGAAGCGCTGGGTGTCGATGCCCAGATCCTTCACGAAGTCGATGTCGCTGCCGGCGATCCCGAACGCGTCGCTGGCGATCGTGATGTCCGGTGCGGGCGTCCACATGCCCCCGAGGACCTCCACGTGGTAGTCCTCGCCGACCGGCAGGTCGACGGTCGGGTTGAAGGGTTGGGCCGCGGCCGGCGAGGCGAAGGTCAGCAGGACTGTCAGACAGCTGGTGGCGATGAGGGCACGCTGTATGCGGATCACGTTTATTCGGATGTTCGGCACGTTAGCGAGCCGGAGGCCCACTCATCCGCGCGAGCCGGGGTTACGGTGGAGCCGTGCTCGCTCGCGATCGATACTCGAGCACGGCGCGTGCCAGCTGTGGCCAGCCGTTCCGTGCGCTGGCCAAGCGAGGCGGCGGTCCCTCCATCAGGGTTATCGATCCGTCGAATACCGGACTGCAGGTGGCAATCTCGAAAGGACGCTGTCGAAACTGATATTCTTGAGGAGACAGGAGTCCTATCTCCTGTCTTCCGTTTCCTGCCGCTCACATGTCCCCGCTTGCCCGGCTTGCGCCTCACGTCCTGCGATATCGTGGCCGGCTTGCGGCCGGTCTGGTGTGTCTCGTCCTCACGACCGCGTTGTCGCTGCTGGGGCCATGGGTGCTTCGCTATGCCATCGACGATCTCACCGCGGATGTGACCCGGGGCAAGCTGGCGCTTTACGCCGGCGGGTTGCTCAGTCTGGCGGTCGTCGGCGGGGTGTTCCGGTTCTTGATGCGTCGGATCATCATCGGGGTGTCCCGCGCGATCGAGTACAACCTCCGTAGCGTGTTCTTCGCGCACGTGCAGCGGTTGCCGCTCGCCTATTTCCAGGCCGGCCGCACCGGCGACCTGATGTCACGGGCGACCAACGACCTGAGCGCGGTGCGGATGATGGTCGGCCCCGCCATCATGTACGTGGCCAGCACCGGCATGGTGTTCGTCGTGTCGGTGGCACTCATGCTGTCGATCGACCCTGTGTTGACCCTGGCCGCATTACTGCCGTTGCCGCTCGTGTCGGTGGCGGTCAAGGCCTTCGGCAGCGCCATTCACCACCAGTCTGAACGGATCCAGGCTCAGTTGTCCACCCTGAGCGCGGTGGTCCAGGAATCGCTCGCCGGTGTCCGGGTGGTTCGGGCTTACGGTCGCGAGGCAGTGGAGACCGAGCGTTTCCGGCGCGAGAACCACGAGTATCTGGTGCGCAACGCGGCGGTTATCCGGCTGCAGGCGTTCTTCTATCCGAGTCTGGCGTTCATCCTCGGGCTGGCCGGTCTGCTGGTGTTATGGCTGGGCGCCGGACGCGCCATCGACGGACGGATCACGGTGGGGCAGTTCGTCGCCTTCAACGCCTATCTGCTGATGTTGAGCTGGCCTATGATCGCGTTCGGGTTCGTCACCAATGTCTTTCAGCGGGGGTTGGCCGCCTGGAAGCGGATGCTCGTGGTGATGGACGCCGAGCCAGCGGTGACCGGATCGTCCGCCCGGCCGGTCGAGCCGGCGTCGCCGATTCGTGGCCGGCTCGAGTTTCGCAATCTGTCGTTCGCCTACAACGGCGATCTGGTGCTCGAGGGGGTTTCGGCGCGCGTGGAGCCAGGGCAGACTCTGGCGCTGGTCGGCCCGACTGGCGCCGGCAAGTCGACGCTGCTCGCGTTGCTGCCGCGCCTTTTCGACCCGCCGCCGCGCACGGTATTCGTCGACGACATCGACATCCTCGAACTGCCACTGAGCACGCTCCGGGGCGCGATAGGGATGGTGCCGCAGGAGCCCTTCTTGTTCTCGGACACCGTCGCTGAGAACGTCCTCTTTGGCGTCGCGGCCGAGGACACTCGGGACCCGGAGCGTGTGGCGTCCGAGGCGATGGCGATCGCCAGGCTCGACAAGGATCTGGCCGGCTTTCCGGACGGTGCACGGACGTCGGTTGGCGAGCGGGGGGTCACCCTGTCTGGCGGACAGAAGCAGCGTGCGGCGCTGGCCCGCGCGATCACCGCCAACCCAAGGATTCTAGTGCTGGACGACGCCCTCTCGGCGGTCGACGCCTACACCGAGGACGAGATTCTGACCCGTCTCCTGGAGGTCATGCGCGGGCGTACCTCGGTCGTCGTGGCGCACCGGATCTCGACCGTGCGCCACGCCGATCTGATCCTGGTGCTAGATCACGGCCGGGTCGTCGAACGCGGCACCCACGACGAGCTGCTGGCCCGGGATGGCATGTATGCTGGGCTCTATCGGAAACAGTTGCTCGAGCAGGAGCTGGAGGTGTTGTGACGACCCGTGACGACGAGGTGCTCGGCAAGGCCTACGACGCGCGGCTGATGCGCCGGCTACTGGGCTTCATGCGTCCGCACCGGCTGGCGCTCGGCTGGGCGCTGGTCGCCATCGTCGGGCTCTCGGCCGTGCAGCTCGCGCCGCCGTATCTCACCAAGGTGGCGATAGATACGTACATCGCTAACGGCGAGCCAGAGGGCCTCAACACGCTGGCGCTCCTGTTTCTCGCTGTCCTGGTGTTGTCCTATCTGTTCGAGTACGCCCAGACCTACACGCTGCAGATCACCGGACAGCGCATCATCTTCGACCTCCGGATGCGGATCCAGGAGCATCTCCAGCGCCTCGACATCGCCTTCTTTGACCGCAACCCGGTCGGCCGCGTGATGACCCGGGTGACCACGGACGTCGACGCGCTGAACGACCTGTTCGCGACGGGAGTCGTATCGGTCTTCCGCGACATCTTTATGCTCGGGGGCATCGCGATCGTGCTGTTCGTTATGGACTGGCGGCTGGCGATCGTCGCGTTGTCGGTCCTGCCGTTGATCGTGCTGGTGACCTACTGGTTCCGGCGTCACGCGCGGCACTGCTACCGGCAGGTGCGCGGCTGGATCGCCAAGATCAACGCCTTTCTGCAGGAGAACATCACCGGGATGGAGACGGTGCAGCTGTTTCGCCGGGAGGGGCGGCATTTCGATCAGTTTGATGCGATCAACCAGGGGCATCGTGACGCGAACCTCGCCTCGGTTTTCTACTACGCTGTGTTTTATCCGGCCATCGAGGTTCTCGGCGCGCTCGCGCTCGCTGCGATCCTCTGGTTTGGCGGGGGGTGGACGCTGCAGGGCACCCTCGAGCTTGGGTCGCTCGTCGCCTTCGTCCTGTACTCGCAGCGGTTCTTCCGCCCGATCAGCGATCTGTCCGAGAAGTTCAACGTGCTACAGGCGGCGATGGCCTCGTCGGAGCGTATCTTCGCCTTGCTCGACACGCCGGTGGCTATTGCGAGTCCGACGACGCCGGGGGCGGCCCAGACCGGGCCCGGTTGCATCCGCTTCGAGCGGGTCTGGTTCGCCTACCGCGAAGGCGAGTATGTGCTCGAGGATGTGACCTTCGAAGTTGCACCGGGTCAGCGGGTGGGAGTGGTCGGCGCCACCGGGGCTGGGAAGACCACACTGGTCAACCTGCTGATGCGGTTTTACGACGTCAGCCGCGGCCGGATCACGATCGACGGGGTCGACATCCGTGATATGTCGCTTCACGCACTGCGGTCGCGGTTCGGGCTCGTGCTGCAGGACGCCAATCTGTTCTTCGGCACCGTCGCCGACAACATTCGACTCGGCAATGAGTCGATCACCGACGCCGACGTGCGCCGCGCGGCAGGCAGCGTTCACGCCGACCGGTTCATCGCGTCGCTGCCGGGCGGCTTCGACAGCGCGGTGGCGGAACGTGGAGCGACCTTCTCGGTCGGTCAGCGCCAGTTGCTCGCTTTTGCCCGCGCACTGGCGTACCGGCCGTCGGTGCTGGTCCTCGACGAGGCAACCTCGAGCGTCGACACCGACACCGAGCGGCTGATTCAGGACGCGCTGCACGTGCTGATGTCTGGTCGAACCACGATCGCGATCGCGCACCGGCTGTCCACCGTTCAGGACATGGACACGATTCTGGTTTTTCACAAGGGTCGGTTACGCGAGACAGGCGGGCATCAGGAGCTGCTGGCGCAGCGCGGGCTGTATCACACCCTCTATCAGCTCCAGTACCGTGACCAGGAGTCAATGCCGGCCGCCCTCACGGCGTCGCCTGAGGCCTGAGCGCCTTCTGATCGCTGAAATGCTCATATCCCTCGGGCAGGGCCCGCTCGCTGTCCCCGGTGCGCAGGACCAGCGCCGTGTCTGCTGTCAGCTCGCCGATGCGGGTGATCGGGACGCCACGCGCCAGACGGCTGACGGCGGCGAAGCGGCGACGGTGCGAGCGGGGTACGGCCACGAGTAACTCATAGTCGTCGCCTCCGCTGACGGCGGCGTCGAGCGGATCGATCCCGTGCCGGTCGAACCACCGGCGGGCGCCAGGGTCGATCGGCAGCGCTGCGCCGTCGATGGCGGCACCGACGCCGGATGCCCGTGCGAGCTGCCTTAGGCCGTCACCGAGCCCGTCGCTCAGGTCGATCGCGGCGCGTGCCGCGCGATTGCGGCCCAGCAGCGTCCCGACACGGACACGCGGATCGGGCCGCCGGTACCGCTCGACACAGCCGGTCAGATCGGCGTCCGCCGCTGCGAGGCCGACCGGGTCTTGCCGCAGGCAGGCGAGTCCGGCGGCGGCACCGCCGAGCGTGCCGGTGACCCACAACTGGTCACCGGGTCGCCCGCCGGTGCGCGTCAGCACGCGTCGACGTCTGACCGAGCCGATCGCTGTCACGCCCAGCACTAGCGGACCGCTCGACCGCGTGATGTTGCCGCCGACCAGCGCGACATGGTACCGGTCGGCCAGCACCAGCATGCCGTCGACCAGCCTGTCCACATCGCGCGCTGCCATCGACTCCGGCAGTACGAGCGAGAGCAGGGCGATACGCGGCGTTGCGCCCATCGCGGCGAGATCGCTCAGGTTGACGGCGAGGGTCTTGTGTCCCAAGTTGGCGGCCGGGACAAACGACCGCTCGAAGTGAACACCCTCGACGAGCGTGTCGGTGGTTACCACGTCGAGCGCACCACGGGCGGGCTCGACGACCGCCGCATCGTCGCCGATCCCGGTCGTGACCCAGTCCGGCGCTGGCGGCACAAGGTGGCGGATACGATCGATGAGTGCGGCTTCGCCGAGGTCACCGACGGTCACATCTGGGCCCAGCGCCGGGAGGGGGTCAGCAGATCGTGGCGAAGGGTCCGCTGCATTCGGCCCACGCTGCATCCGGTCTACCTGCATTGTCCCTCGGTCGAATACTGCCGGCATTCTCCGGCGTCACGACTTAGTAGAGCGGCGCTTGGTCACCCTCGGTGCAACGCGGGACTTTCACCACGGACCGCTAGCGCGCGTAGTCCACCGCTCGTGTCTCGCGGATCACCGTCACCTTGATCTGACCCGGGTATTGCAGCTCGTGCTCGATCCGTTTCGCGATGTCCTTAGAGAGCCAGATTGCTTCCTCGTCGCTGATCTGCTCGCTTTCGACCATGATGCGGACCTCGCGTCCGGCTTGTAGCGCGAACGCCTTCGAGACGCCCTTGAAGGAGTCGGCGATGCCTTCCAGTTGTTCCAGCCGCTTGATGTACGACTCCAGGATGTCCCGTCTGGCGCCAGGTCTGGCGGCCGAGATCGCATCGGCGGCTTGCACGATCATCGACTCGAGCGACGGCCAGTCGATGTCCATGTGATGCGCCGCCATCGCATCGATCACGGCCTCGCTCTCGCCGTGCTGCCGTAGAAAGTCGATGCCCAGGGTCAGGTGGGTCCCCTGCAGGTCGCGGTCGATCGCTTTGCCGATGTCGTGCACGAACGCGCCTCGGATCGCGGTGTGGGCATCGAGTCCCAGCTCTTTTGCCATGATTCCGGCCAGATACGCGACCTCCTTCGAGTGGCTCAGCACGTTCTGCCCGTAGCTTGTACGGAACTTCAGTCGGCCCATCAGCCGGTGGATCTCAGCGTGCATGTCGAAGAGCCCGAGCTCGAACGCGGCCGCCTCACCTTCCTTGAGGAGGAGCTCGTCGAGCTCGGCCTTGACCTTTTCGACCACCTCTTCGATTCGGGCCGGATGGATGCGCCCGTCCGCGACCAGCTGCTCGATCGCCTGCCTAGCGATCTCACGGCGGAAGGGGTCGAAGCACGAGAGGATGATGGCGCCTGGGGTATCGTTGACGATCAGCTCGACCCCGGTGGCCTGCTCCAGAGCCCTGATGTTGCGGCCCTCACGGCCGATAATCCGGCCCTTCAGATCGTCGCTCGGCAAGTCGACCACCGAGACCGTCGTTTCGATGGCATGCTCCGGGGCGCTGCGTTGGATGGCCTGCGTGATGATCTGCTTGGCCTTCGTGGCGGCCGATTCGCGCGCCTCCGCCTCGAGGCGCTTGACGAGGTTCGCGGCGTCATGCCGGGCGTCCTGTTCGATCTGCTTGATCACGAGTTTCTTGGCTTCGTCGGCGGTCAGCCCGGAGACCCGCTGCAGTGCCTGTTGTTGCTTGCGCGTCAGCTCTTCGCACTGCTTTTTTTCTTCGGCGAGCGACCGCTCCCGCTCGGTCGCACGCTGCTCCCGTTCGCGTAACGTGGCGTCGATCTGCTCAGACTCACGGTCATGGTCGGTCAGCTCCTGGGCCTTCCTGGTGAGCCGTTGCTCGATGGATTCCAGCTCCTGCCGGCGCTCCTGGGCCTGACGTTCGCTGTCTTGCAACAGGGCGTGCGCTCGCTCCTTGCTGGCGAGCTCCAATTCCTTTCGCAGGATCTCCGCGTCATGCTCGGCACGCTGGGTCAGCCGCGAGGCTTCCGCTTGCGCGCGACCGACGGTTTGCGCCGCGATCCGTTTGCGAGTGGCGACCCAGACGCCGAAGACCAGGCCCGCCGCGGTAAACACGGAGATGGCTGGCCCGATGGTGGTCAAGTCCATGCGTGTTCCTTTCGGAACCCGCGGCTGGCGTGGCCGGGGCTCGGCGAGCGACGGCAGACAACCGGCGCGCGACGGCACCCCTCGACGGGAGGCACCGGCTCGGCGGCTCGCTACGGTCAGCGACGAGCCAGCGAACGGCGACGCCTGGGGAGGGAGGGTGAAAAGCCCCGCATTGCCGTGTGGGGAGGTCGGATGAACCTGCGCAAAGCAGGTGGAGCCGCTCTCGGATGAACCAGTTCCGCTTCAGGCTACCTCACGCGGAGGCGTGCACACCACGAAACATCGCAGCTCTCTTGGGTATAGCGTTGGCTCAAACGAGCCTCCGGAGCCATCACGAACACCGCAGGGAACTTGTAACCACATGGCCGCCCACTGCTCGCCGACGAATATGGCAGAGCGCGACTGCCTGTCCTTTTCGCTCTCGTGTCCCCATGTTAGAACGAACCAGGGCGCGGAGCAAGTCGGCGTCGACGGGGCGCGGTGGGGGTGGTCCGAAAGGGTCAATCGGACGGCTCGAGCGCCCGGTCGACCATCTGTTCGATCTCGGCGGCCCGTTTGTGCAGGTCCTCACCGAGGTGGATCTCGCCGTCCAGCGCGCGGAAGTACTCATCGGCGATATTGAGGGCGGCCAGCACCGCGATGCGCACGGTGTCTCCGCCGGTTGAGCGTTCCGTCGCCGACTGGATCTTCCCGTCGACGTAGTTGGCCAGATCGGTGATGTACTCGAGGTCGAGCACACTCCGGATCGGGTAGCGTTGACCCATGATCTCGACGGTTACGATATGCGACGGATCATCGGCCACTGGGGTCTCTCTGTAGGTATCAGGTCTGAGGCTTCAGACTCCAGGCTCTACCCGGAGACTGGAGACCTGAGCCACGCGGCTGGGTGCATCGGGGGGGACCGCCAGTTGTGCTTGCCTGGCAGGATGTGGCGCACCCTGCCGGCCTGGAACGGCTAGCCACCGCGTAGCGGGGCTGTGAGACAAGCTCTCCAGGGAAGCGGAGCCGCGGTGCCAAATCACGTGTGCCTCGACGGTGTCAGGTGAAGCCTCGCTAGAGACTCAGCTCCTCGAGCTGGTCGAGCATCTCGGCGACCCGCGCGCGAACCTGGTCGCGTTCCGTTCGGAGGGTCTGCGCTTCGGCGTTCCAGCCTTCGGTGGTCGCTACCTGGGCGCGCAGGGTGTCTACCTCATGGGACAGCCGAACGTTGTCCTCCGCGGTCCGGCTCAGCTCGGCACGGGTTTTTTCGAGCACCCTGATCAGGGTCTGGACCTTGTCGGCGAGTCGGTCGATCGGCTCGAGACTGACGGATAATGTTGGCTTCGCCATGCAGGCTCCTTTTACCTCAGCTTTGCCTGGTGGGCCCGTGCGAGCGCACGGACGACCTCGTCGCTCGCCGACTGCACCTCGGCGTCGGTCAGCGTCCGGTCCAGCGCGCGAAACGTCAGACGCATCGACAGGCTAACGGCCCCGGCGGCGATGCCTGTGCCCTGGTACCGATCGACTTCCTTGATACCGACCAGTGCCGGCCCAGCCGCCGCTCGGATGGTGTCACGAACCCGGGCCGCAGGCAAGGCGTCGTCGATCACGATCGACAGGTCACGCACGATCGATGGATATCGCGGCACCGGGCTGGCCCGCAGGTGGTCGAATGTGCTGGCATCGAGCGGCTGGAGGTCGAGCTCGGCCACGTACACGTCGTCGGAACCGGTCAGCCCACGCCCGCTCGCGAACCCGGGATCGAGCTGCCCGACCGTGCCCAGCACTGTCGTCTGCTCGCCGACTGTCAGCCGAACGGTCGCGGTTCGTCCCGGGACCAGGTAATGGGCCGTGGTCGGCTCGAATGCCACGACACCGCCAAAGCCCGCACACAACCGCGCGAGTACGCCGGTCAGGTCGAACAGGTCCGCCTTTCGCCCGGGGCCGCTCCAGTGCGGCGCGACGGCGGCGCCGGTAATGGCTAGCGCCAGGCCTGGTGTCTCGCCGTCGCCGTGACGAAAGCGGCTCCCGACCTCGAACAACCGGATGTCATGCCGGTCGCGCCGCCGGTTGTGGATGAGCGAGTCGACCAGGCCCGGGAGCAGCGATGGCCGCAGCACCGCGGCGTTCTCCGAGAGCGGGTTCCGGAGGGTGACGATGTCTTGTGCGTCCGGGTGGACGGCGAGCGCCACCTCGCGCTCGATGAAGCCGTAGGTGATCGCCTCGGAAAAACCGTTGCCGGTGAGCAGCCGGCGAACCTGGCGATCGCGTGTCAGCCATGGCTGGGGCGGCGACGCCGGCGCGTCCAGCGCCGGGAAGGTGGTCGGAAGCCGGTCGTAGCCGTGGTGCCGCGCGATCTCCTCGATCAGGTCCGCCTCGCGGCTGATGTCTACCCGGAACGTCGGCACGCCCACACGCCAGACCGGCTCCGCGGCCGTCGGCTCCGGCTGCGGGTCAAACCCGAGGCGTGACAACGTCGGCGCCACGAACGCCGCGTCGATCGTCTGGCCCAGCAGATGGCCGATGCGGCGGTGGCGTAGCCGCACGACGATCGGCGCCGGGCACTGCGGGTAACGGTCGGTGATCGGCCCGCGGGGCTGGCCCGCCCCGGTCGCCGCCAGGAGCTGGCGCGCCCGCGCCATGGCGGTCACGGGGGCCTCAATGTCCGCGCCGCGTTCGAACCGGTACGAGGCATCGCTGGCGAGACCGAGGCGCTTGCTCGTGCGCCGGACCGAGATCGGGTCGAAGTAGGCTGCCTCCAGCACGATCGCCCGCGTTGTGTCCTTGACTTCCGAGTCGGCGCCGCCCATCACCCCGGCCAGTGCCTGCGGACGGTCGGCGTCGGCGATCACGAGGGTCTCTGGTTCGAGCCGCCGCTCGACGCCGTCGAGGGTGCGGAGCGCCTCTCCGGCCCGCGCGCGACGGACCCGGATTTCTGGGCCGGCGAGCCGATCGAGGTCGAAGGCGTGCATCGGGTGGCCGAGCTCCAGCATGACGTAGTTGGTCACGTCGACCACGTTATTGATCGGCCGGACATCGGCCGCCTCGAGCCGTGCCGCTAGCCAACGGGGCGACGGAGCGATCTCGACGTCAGCTAGGGCTCCCACGTACCGCGGGCACAGGTCGGCGTCCTCAATGGTGACGTCGATCGGGTTGCTAACCGGGTCCTCGTCGTCGGGCCCTAGCTCGGGCATCTTCAGGTCGGTGCCATAGACGGTACTGACCTCCCGCGCGATGCCGAGCATGCACAGGCAGTCCGGCCGGTTCGTCGTGATTTCAATGTCGAGCACGGCGTCGGCCGGTTCAACGTCGCTGGCCGGTCCGGCCGGCCACGGCTCGACCGCGCCGACCTCGAAGCCGCGCATTGTCAGAACGTCGGCCAGCTCGTTGATGCTGCCAGGGCCGGCCGGCACCGTGACGAGCTCCCGTAGCCAGGACACCAGTACTCTCAATGGGGAAACTGCTCCAGCAGCCGCAGGTCGTTGTCGTAGAAGAGTCGGATGTCCTCCACCCGATGCTTGAGCAAGGCCACCCGGTCGATGCCGAGACCAAACGCCCAGCCGGTATAGCGCTCCGGGTCGTAGCCGACCGCCTCGAACACCGCGGGATGTACCATGCCGCACCCAAGAATCTCGAGCCAGCCGGTCTTCTTGCAGACCGGACAGCCGTCGCCGCTACAGAACACGCAGCTGATGAAGACCTCGGCGCTCGGCTCGGTGTAGGGGAAGAAGCTGGGCCGGAACATCACCCGGGTGTCGGCGGCGAAGAACGCCCGCAGGAAGCTGACGAGGGTCCCTTTTAGATCGGCCATCGTGATGCCGTCGCCGACCAGTAACCCCTCGACCTGCAGAAACATCGGCGAGTGGGTGAGGTCCGGCGTGTCCCGGCGGTAGACCAGCCCGGGCGCGATAACCCTGACCGGTGGCGCATGGGTCTCCATGTACCTGATCTGCACGCCCGACGTGTGCGTGCGCAGCAAGGTGGCCGGGCGCGTGGATGCCGTCCCGCCGCCACCCCGCATCGGCCGGTCCAAATAGAGTGTGTCCTGCATGTCACGCGCGGGGTGGTCCGGCGGCATGTTGAGCGCTTCAAAGTTGTGATAGTCGTCTTCGACCTGCGGACCCTGAAGAATCTCGAACCCCATCGCCTCGAAGATTGACTCGACCTGGTCGCGGATCAACGTCAGGGGATGTCGCCGTCCGAACGGCGGCTCGCGTCCAGGCAGGGTCACGTCCACGCTCCCGACCGGGCGGGCCGCGGCCTGGAACGTCTCGCGCCGTCCCGCCAGCGCCAGGTCGATCTCGCGCTTGAGGGCGTTGACGGCCTTACCGAGCGCCGGTCGATCGGAGGGGGGAGCTCCTGCTATCGCCTTCATCAGCGCCGCTACGGCGCCCTGCTTGCGGCCGAGATACCGGTCCCGCACGGATTGCAGGTCCTGGTCTGTCGCGACGGTTCCTAGATCGGCCTGGAACGCGACTCGGATAGTGTCGATGGCGGTCGGGGCGGTCATGGCGTTGCGGTAATCGGCAGCTCGAGTTGCCCGATCGGCGGCTGTCGGCCACCGACCGCGAACGTGCCAGATCGGGAGCAGACCGGTCCGAGATCAGAAACGAGACTCAGAGGCCTGGCAGGGTGCTGAAGAACGAGGCGACGCCCACTCGCCTTCGCTCGGCAGGCCGGCTGTCCTGCCTCCAGTCTCCTGAGCTCCCTCTGTTCTACGCCGCGGCGGCGGCCCGGGCATCCTTGGCCTGGGTGGCCAGATGGGCAAACGCGGTGGGCTCGGTCGCGGCCAGGTCGGCGAGGCTCTTGCGGTCGAGCGTGACGCCGGCGGCCGTGAGACCGTTCATAAACTGACTGTAGCTCAACCCGTTCTGGCGCGCGGCCGCGTTGATCCGCACGATCCAGAGCCGCCGGAAATCCCGCTTCTTCAGGCGGCGACCGACGTAGGCGTACTCCGCCGCCTTGTCGCCGGCTTCCTTCGCTGCGCGATACAGCTTGCTCTTGGTGGCGTAGAACCCCTTGGTACGGGCCAGCAGTTTCTTGCGTTTCGCGCGTCGGACCGACCCGCGTTTGACTCGGGGCATGAGAGCTCTCCTGTCTCCTTCCTGTGTCCGTCCTACCCGTTCGGCAACAGGTGCCGGATCCGCCGGGTGTCAGCCGAGGAGATCAAGGCCTGCCGGCGCAGACCGCGCTTACGCTTGGTCGTCTTGCTGGTCAGGATGTGCTGGCTGTTGGCCTTGCTCCGCACAATCTTCCCGCTGGCCGTCTTCTTGAACCGCTTCGCGGCCCCACGGTGTGTCTTCAGTTTCGGCATGTCGATGATCTCGCGGAAGCGCAGTCAGAAGCTGGCGAAGCCCTGCCGCCTGCGCCGAGGCGAGGACAGCTCCTGCTGTCTCCCGTCTCTTGCCTTCTGCAGGACGGTTTTCTATCCCCCCTGCCCTTTCTTCAGGCTCCCGACGCCAGAGAGGATGATGTGCATCTGATTGCCCTGCATGCTCGGTTGCGTTTCGGCCGCGGCGATGTTCTCCAGATCTTCGACGAGCCGCTCGAGGATGCGCCGGCCGAAGTCCGGATGCGCCCGTTCGCGTCCCCGGAAGAAGACCGTTGCCTTGACCTTGTCGCCTTCGGCCACGATGCGCTCGATGTGCTTTTTCTTGAAGTTGTAATCGTGCTCGTCCACCTTCGGGCGGAACTTGATCTCCTTGAGCTCGATCGATTTCTGGTTCTTGCGCGCCTCGCGGCTCCGTTTCTGCTCCTGGTAGTGGTACCGCCCATAGTCCATGATGCGACACACGGGCGGGGTCGCTGTCGGCGAGATCTCGACGAGGTCTAGACCTTGTTCTCTGGCGATTACGAGCGCCTGCTGAGGTGTCATGATGCCGAGCTGCTCGCCCGCGTCGTCGATGACACGGATTTCCCGGACACGAATCCGCTCGTTGGTGCGAGTTCTCACCTCGCGTCGTTGACTTCTGACGAAAGCGATAGTGCCCCCCCTTATCAGTTAATCGGATCCGATGACGCGCTCCGCCGCCGTACTTCGCTGAGCGCGCTGGCGATGAAACTACCCACTGGGCGTGCCCCGAGGTCCCCGTCTGCCCGGTGCCGCACCGCGACGGCGTCCTCGGCTACTTCGCGATCGCCGGTCACCAGCATGTACGGGATCTTCCGTAGCTGCGCCTCGCGAATTTTATACCCCATTTTTTCCTGTCTGGCATCCACCTCGACTCGAAGCCCGGCGTCGCGCAGGCGGGTTGCCACCGCCGTGGCATAGTCGCCGTGCCGGTCGGCGATCGGCACCACGATCGCCTGCACCGGCGACAGCCAGAGCGGGAACGCACCGGCGTAGTGCTCAATGAGCAGGGCGATGAACCGCTCGAAGCTGCCGAATATCGCCCGGTGGATGACGACGGGACAGTGTGAAGCATTGTCGGCGCCGGTGTACTTGAGCTGAAATCGTGCCGGCAGTTGGTAGTCGAGCTGGATCGTCGCACACTGCCAGTTCCGGCCGATGGCGTCGACGACGTGAAAGTCGATCTTGGGGCCGTAGAAGTTACCTTCACCCTCGGCGATGGCATAGGGCTGGCCGGCCGCCTCCAGCGCCTCTTTGAGCTGAGCTTCTGCCTGGTCCCAGGTCGCGGTGTCGCCCAGGAACGTCTCCGGTCGGGTCGACAGCTCCACCGAGGACTCGAGCTGGAAGTCGGCGTAGACCCGCTGGACCAGACGCAGCAGCCGCTCGACCTCGTCACCGATCTGCTCGCGAGCGACGAAGCAATGGGCGTCATCCTGGCAGAACTGTCTTGCGCGGGTCAGTCCGGCGAGCACACCGGACGCCTCGTTGCGATGCAGCACGCTCTGGTCGTAATAGCGGATCGGCAGGTCTCGGTAGCTCCGAACTTCGCTGGCGAAAACGAGCATGTGGCCCGGGCAGTTCATCGCCTTCAGGCCATACGGCTCACCCTCTGATTCTACCAGAAACATGTTGTCCCGGTAGTGTTCCCAGTGTCCCGATGTCTCCCACAGCTGCTTGTTGAACACCAGCGGCGTGCGCAGCTCGACATAGCCCTCGGGAAACAGCATCGACCGCATGTATTCAGCCAGCAGGTTCCACAGTGTCGTGCCGTGGGCCAGCCAGAAGGTGGCACCCGGCGCCCACCGATGGAAGGTGAACAGCCCGAGCTCGCGCCCCAGCTTGCGATGGTCCCGTTTCTTCGCCTCTTCGAGACGGGTCAGGTGCTCCTGCAGCGCCTTGTCTGTAAAGAACGCCGTGCCGTAGATCCGCTGCATCGGCTGGTTCTTCGCGTCGCCTTTCCAGTAGGCATTCGAGCTCGTCAGCACCCGGAACGCCTTCAATCGTCCGGTGGAGGGCACGTGCGGTCCGGTGCAGAAGTCCATGAAGACATCGTCGATGGAGTAGCAGGACACGACCGGACCGCCCTTTTCATCGATCAGCTGTACCTTCAGTGGTTCGCCGCGGTCGGCGAAGTAGCGCTTCGCCTCCTCCTTCGGCATCATCTTGCGCTCGTAGGCCAGCCCCCGCGCGGCCAGCTCACGCATCTTGGCTTCGATCGCTTTCAAATCTTCCGGGACGAAGGGGCGGTCCACCACGAAATCGTAGAAGAAGCCATCCGCGGTCGGGGGGCCGATGCCGCACTGCGCCCCCGGGAACAGGCTGGTGACGGCGGCGGCGAGTAGGTGCGCGGTGCTGTGACGATAGAGCTCGAGTGCTTCCGGTCCGTCCTTCGTGATGATCTGGACGCTCGCATCCTGCTCGAGCGGGTACGTCAGATCGACGAGTCGGTCATCGACGGCCGCGGCCAGCGCCTGTTTGGCGAGTCTGGGCGAGATGCCCTCCGCGACCGCGCGCACCGGTGTTCCCGCCGGCACTTGCCGCGGGGAACCATCCGGAAGGGTCACGGTCACCTGAGCCATTGTTTGTTGTCGCGGCGCCCGCCGCATCCACCAACGCCGCGGCCGAGCAGCCGGCCGGCGCTGGCCCGCTTTCGCCGGTGGGCGAAGGCGGGCGCGCCGATCTTCCCCCAGCGTGAGCGGGCGCCGCCGGAGCGCACCCCCTGAGAACCTGCGAAAGCCAAGCGGCGGGGTGGTAGGCACGGGCGGACTCGAACCGCCGACCTCCTGCGTGTCAAGCAGGCGCTCTAACCAGACTGAGCTACGCGCCTATCTGCTGGCCCATATCAGGTGAGTCAGTACCGTTCGCCGGTTGGG
The DNA here is from genome assembly GCA_963578725.1 of Vicinamibacteria bacterium. Taxonomy (GTDB): domain Bacteria; phylum Acidobacteriota; class Vicinamibacteria; order Vicinamibacterales; family UBA8438; genus NP936. The sequence goes on along the minus strand of CAUZDS010000003.1, from coordinate 128,497 downwards.
TATCCCGTATGGGACCGAATCCGGGCTTATTGCTCAGCGGGGTCACCTGCTGCCGGTCTGCTCCCTCGTTGCGGTTCATATCGGCCGGGCGCGGCATGCGAACGACACCGACCACCGCCACTTGTCCCACTCGACACGGACCGCGTGTCACACGCTGGTACCACGTCCTCAGAACACGCGGTACGGAAACCATGCAGTATAGCAACCCCTCAAGAAGCCAGTCAATCCGGCGTCGCCACGTTTCAGTTGGGAGGTCGTGCAGAGAACGGAGTGGGGTCTGGCACGGATATGAGGTGCTACGCGGGAACCACGGTGGTGAGATGGTCGAGCGCCCGGTCCAGCGTCGGGTCTTCGTCGGGGTCGGCCACCGGCTGTCCCAACTCGACCGCCCGCTCCGGGACTACCACCTCGGGCTCTACACCGCGGCGGTGGATCGGTTCGCCGGACGCGGTCAGATATCGTGTCGTCGACAGCAGCAGGCCGCCGCCACCGGGGAGACGGACGAGAACCTGCTCGGCGGCGCTGCCAGCCGTGCGGAGTCCCACGGTGTCGGCGCGCCCGGCGTCGGTCAGCGCGGCGGCGAACAGCTCGGCGGCGCCGGCGGTGCCGGGATTCGTGATGAGCACGACCGGCCAGTCGATGGACGGCTCCTGGTCGGGTCCGGTCACCGGGTCCTGATTGTCGAGAGACTCGCGGATGACCAGGGTATCCGCGTCGGTGAACAGTCGGGCCGCTTCGAGGCCGTTCACGAACGCTCCGCCGGCGGTCTCGCGCAGATCGACGAGCAGGTGCTCGGTGCCCTGCTGCGCCAGCGTGCCGGCGGCCGCCGCAATCGCGGCGGTGGTCGTGCCGTCGAACTCGGCCACTCGGAGATAGCCCACGCCTGGGGTGACGACGCGGCTGGTCACGCTGGCCGTTTGGCTACTGCTGCGCTCAAGCTCCAGCTCTACCGGTTCGGCGGCGTTGTTGCGAATAACGCTGATCCGCACCGTCGATCCCGGTGTTCCGTACAGGAGCCGACGTGCCCGAACGGTGGACATCATGCGGGTCGGCTTCTCGTCGATCGCCCGGATGTAGTCACCAGGAAGCAATCCCGCCTCGGCCGCGGGTGACCCGTCCCGGGCGGCCACGATCTGGATGTAGTACTGACGCGTCAGGACCAGACCGACACCGACCTCGCCACTGGCTTTACCCGCCTCGTACTCGTTCACCTCATCGGGCGTCAGATAGGCGCTCTCGGGGTCGAGGCCCTCCGCCAGGCCCCACAGCGCGCCCTCCATGATGCGACCGGCTTCGACCTCCTCGACGTAGTTGTCGGTGACGAGTGATACGACGTCTTCGAAGATGCGCAGGTGTCGATACGTATCCTCCCGAGCTACGACCCGGCTGAGAAACCCGCCCACCAGCGTGTAGGCAAGAATCGGCGCCGTTACGAGCAGTACGACGAAACGGGTTCGGTTGGTCATCGAGCCCAGAATCCCTCCTGTGGAGACAAGTGCGACGCCACCGCCTGAGCCATTCTACCGGATCGACCGGCCGGCCGTCGATCCGGAGCTCGAAGTAAACGGCGGGGTCGCCGGTGGATGATGCCCCGGCGGTGCCCAGCCACGTGCGGTGGTCGACACGGACCTCTTCGTGGACGGCGAGCGACGCGAGATAGCCATACAGAGAGAAGGCTTGGTCGCCATGGTCGAGGATGACGAAAGTGCCGAGCCCCTCGAACGGGTCCGCGAACACCACCTCGCCCTCGTGTATGGCGTAGACCGGTTTGGCGGGCGCGGGCGCGGCCGCGAGCTCGGTGCCGGCGCGGCTCGTCGTGGTGCCGAAGTCGGCCTCCTGCTGGGCGCTGAACGGTACCGTGATCTCGCTGGGCACCGGCGGCTCGAGCTTGCCGCGAAACGGTCACAGCGGCAGAGCCAGCATGATCGAGGTTGGCGAGGCGCCGTCGGCCAGCTCAGCGTGCGCCCTGTCTAGTTGCTGCCGGACCGACTCGAGCGTACCCGCCAGCCGCGCGGTGACGTCACGGCGGGCATCGATTTCCTCGACCGTGGCCGTCTGGGACAGGATGGTCCGCTCCAGCGCCCGACGCGCCGTACGCGCGGCGACCTCGGCTCGCAGCGCGGTCGGCGTCTGCCTGTATCTCTCGAATCGCTCACGATCGCGTTGGGCCAACGACCCGATGAGCCGGTAGGTCCGGCCCACCGACATGAAATCATCTGTGCTCAGCAGGAGCCGCGCGTACCGCGGCGGTCCCATCTTGCAGAGCTCGACCAGGCGGGCCTCGACCAGGGGACGTTGCTTATCGGCCTCGCGTTCGAGGGCGGCGATCCGGCTGGCGCTCGTCTCGAGGAGGGCGGCGGTCGCGGCGAGGTCACGGTTGATCGCGGCGAGCTCCTCCGTCTTGATCTGTCGGTCGAGCTCGAGCTGGCGGATCTCTTCGAGCAGGGTGCCTTCGCGCGACGCCAGCTCGTCGGCTTTCACCTGCAGCGTGCGCATCCGCTCCGTGGCGCGCTGGGACAGCCGCTCGACACGCTGTTGTTTAATTGACTTCGGGGTGCCGGGGCGCTGGGGCCAGGCGGTCACTCTGGGTTACCAGGCCAGGCAACCGCCGAGTGCGACCAGACCGAGCGCCAGCGGTGGACTCGACCGCAGGGTAGTGTATGAAACCGGCATGGACGGCGCATTCCCGACGGAGACACCACGTCATAGCATGTCGTCACCTGCTGATTCCGTGTTCGGATCGGTGTGCATCACCGGTCTCGGTGCGCTTCGAGCTTGCATCACGGGCACTTGGCCGGCCCCCGGCCCTGGGGTTACAAGTGGACGGTAGGGTGCACTACGCTATCCGTGTGCGGGTAGTGGGTCTGGACGTCGGGCGTCGGCGAATTGGTCTCGCCGTCAGCGATCATTCGGGTACCCTGGCGACGCCGTGGTGCAGCCTGAGCGGCAGCGGTCCGGTGCGTGGGGTGGCGGACCGACTCGTCGCGCTGCTGACCGAGCTGCGCGACGACGACGACGACGGGCTGTCCGGCATTGTGGTTGGGCTCCCGATGCACCTCGATGGCCGATCCCACGAGCAGGCGGTTCGGATCAGGGCGATCGTGAAGGTACTTGAGCAGGGCACCGGGCTGCCGGTGACGCTGCAGGACGAGCGGCTGACCAGCATCGAAGCTGAGCAGCGGCTGGCACTGCGGGAGCGGGACTGGCGCAAGCGAAAGGCGCGGCTGGATGCCGCGTCCGCCGCGATCATCCTGCAGGAGTATCTGGACGCACAGCCGACGGAGACCGGAGACAGGGGACAGGAGACAGGAGGCAGGAGCTAGCCGGTCCAAGACGAGAATCGTGTGTTCGTGGGGCAAGGGGGCCCCCACGAGCGACCGAGCCTGGGTGTGGGGCGGAGCCCCACGTAAGCTGAATGCGGAAGAGTCTGGTGGGAGTTGGGGTCCTGGTGGTCGTGGCGGGCGGAGCTCTAGTCTACGGCGCCAAGCGGCTGTACGACCGCTCGGACGCGCCGCACCGGGGGTACCCTGGCGCCGAGGTCCTCGTGGACATCCCGTCGGGCACATCGACGCTCGAGATCGGTCGGCAGCTGGTCGCCGCGGGCGTTGTGCGCGATGAGCGCACGTTCAGAATCGCGCTCTGGCGCAGTGGTCGCGACCGTCTGCTGCAGGCCGGAGAATACCGGTTCGCGGACGCGGTCTCGGCGATGGTGGTGGTGGACACGCTGGCTCGCGGCCAGGTCCACCTGCGACCGATCACTTTTCCCGAAGGGCTGACCCGGCACGAGATGGCTGAGGTGTTCGGGCGCTCTGGGTTCGGCACGGTTGTCGCTTTTCTCACGGCGACAGAACGCATCGAGCTCATTGCGGCGCTGGACCCAGTGGCGACGGATCTCGAAGGCTACCTATTCCCGGAGACTTATGCCTTGCCACGCGACGCGGTGGCCGATGACCTGGTCGAGGCAATGGTGGCGCAGTTCGCGCGGAGCTTCGACGAGGACCTGCGGGCACAGGCGGCGGCCCGCGAGCTAAGTGTGCGCGAGGTAGTCACGCTGGCGTCGCTGATCCAGAAGGAGACTGGCCTCGACGCGGAGCGCCCGCTCGTGTCCGCCGTCTACACTAATCGGATGGGGCGGCGCATGCCGCTCCAGTGTGACCCGACCGTGATCTACGCGTTGCAGCTGGCCGGCGCGTACGACGGCAATCTGACGCGGGATAACCTGCAGTTCGACTCGCCGTACAACACCTATCGGTATCCTGGCTTGCCGCCAGGTCCGATCGCGGCGCCCGGTCTTGCCGACCTCCTGGCCGCGCTCCGACCGGCCGATGTCGGCCACCTGTACTTCGTGAGTCGCAACGACGGGTCCCACGTCTTCGCCGACACGCTTCGCGAACACAACCGCAACGTCCGGGAGTACCAGGTGGAGTTCTTCAGGCGCCGGCGGGCGGCGGGACCGTAGGGGATCTCGTGCGGGACCGGCACGCGAGCGCGCCCCGGTCGTCGAAGCGCACCGCGCTCGGCGAACCGGAGAGACACGCCGGCCTCATTCGCCGTGGCCGGCCGGCAGGTTGGCGTCAGGGCCGGTGCGAAACAGATTCCCGACCCCGGTCCTCCAGTCGTCCCAGCCGTCAACCTCGGTATAGAAGAGCGCCGTAGCCTCGCGGTCCGAGCTGATGTTACTGCGAATGGCATCGCCCAATGGTCCCTGCAGCCCGCCGGCGTGAGCGAGCGCAAAGGCGAGCGCCGTCAGGGCCAAGGCCCCCATAGCGAGCCGTGTCGGACCGTTGAGGTTCGCCACCACTAGGTGCCCGGCCGCCCGAGTCCAAGCCCACGTGCTTGGCGCAGGCGGACTGTCGCCTGTGCGTCAGAGGACACGATCAAAGAGGACACCCCCAAAAGCCAGATACGCCGCGACGAGCGTCAGTACCAAGTTAAGGGTCTGGCCGACGATGTAGAGCTGGATCGGACGGCCACCGGCGACCTGGCACAACAGCGTACGGATATTCGAATCGAGTCCGATGCTGACGAAGGCGAGACAGAAGAGCCAGCCCCGGAAGTCCGAGGTAAGGTCCAGGAGGCCGGCCACGGCCCCGTCACCCAGCGTCGGTGTCAACACGAACGAGAAGAGCAGGGAGGCGGCGACAAACCCAAGGACGAACTTCGGGAACCGGTTCCAGATCTCGATGGCCCCGGCGTGTGCGGCGTCCGTCGACGGCTCGACGCGCGTCACCCAGAAGAGCGCGATACAGAAGGCCACGATGCCGATCAGGATGTTCTGAATCATCTTGACGACCGCCGCCACTTGACCGGCCTCTTCCCCGAGCATCGCCCCGGCCGCCACGACCGCGCCGGTCGCGTCCACGGTGCCGCCGATCCAGGCACCGCCGACGATCGGATCCATCCCGACTGCGCGGATGACGAGTGGCATCAGGATCATCATGACGACGGTGAAGATCAGAGTCATGCCGACCGCCAGCGTGAGCTCGTCCTTGCGGGCCCGCGCCGCTGCCGCGGCCGCGATCGCCGCCGAGATGCCGCAGACCGACGTGGCCGCGGCGATGACGATCACCAGCGCCGGGCTGCGGATCTTGAGCACCCGCGTGCCGAAGCAATACATGGAGATAAGGACGATCGGTGTCACCAGCCAGGCGACGAAAAGCCCGGGTGGTCCCAGCGCCAGGATGTTGCCGAAGAGAATCTCGGCGCCCAGCAACACCAGGCCAGTTTTGATGTAGAGCTCGCTGCGCAGCGCCGGCTTGAGCCATCCCGGGGTGCCGACCGAGTTGGAGATGAGCAATCCGAGCAGTAGGGCCCAGAAGGCGTACCCGACGCCGCTGGCCCGGATGCCGGTCTGATTGGCGAGCAGATAGGACAGCACGGCCAGCAGGAAGAGGGCGAAGAAGCCAGCTTGGTGCAGGATGAACGACCCGCCCATGATCTGCGCCGCCACGGCGGTGATCAGCCCGAGACTGAGACCGAGTATCGCGAGCCCGAGCACCCGGTCCTCGAATGCCGCCCCCAGGTTGCCCGTCCAGCTACCGACTGCGGGCACTACGGCGACGAGTCCGAACGCGGTCACCGCGATCAGCAGCCCGCCAAGCCAGATGGCCCACCAGTCCTCGGAGGTCAAGAGCGTCGACGGGCGCGCTGCCGGCAGGGTCCCGTTTGGCATGAGCGAGTTGCTACTATAATGCCTCCGAACGCTGACAGCGCAAGCAATCGGACGACGCCGCGAACCGGTCCGCCGGCGGAATTTCCGGTGAGTGGTTGGGTCCGTCCGCGTCGGGAATTATGCGCTGGTCACCGCAGGCCGGCGGACCTCGTCAGGCGGGCAGTCCGGCCCGGATCCGTCTTGGTGGTCCGTGTCACAAGGACGGTTGCCTGGCCGGTTGCCGTCAGCGGTGTATGGTGGGCGGCCTGGATAGGCTCCGGCGGGGGCAAGGGGGAACGGACGTAGGCATTCTGGAGGTCGGCATGAGGCTCACACCGCCCACGCGGCACCGGTTCGTCGCCGTCGTTACCCGGCTGGTCGCGGTGCTGGGGCTGGTGCTTCTGGCCCCGCCGTCCCTGGCACAGGATATCGACACGGCCGTCGATGCCTTCTGGGCGGCCGGCTCGGCCGCCGAAATCGACCAGGCGGTCGAGATGATTCTCGAGCTGGATCCCGACATCGAGTCGCTCTGGGCCAACCTACGGGCGGGCGCGACCTACAGTGCCGACGTGCCACGTGGGCGGCACGTGCTGACACGCGCCAACGCGGATGGCGTCGAGCATCGCTACGTGCTTTACGTGCCAGACAGCTACGACCCAGCGCGGCGCTACCCGGTTCGCGTGTATCTGCACGGTGGGGTCAGCCAACCGCGCCGGGCGGAAGGGGATTGGTGGTCGAATGCCGAGCGGTACGTCCGGACCGATTCGCTCATCGTGTTTCCGGAGTCCTGGGCGGAGTCGGTGTGGTGGCAGTCGAGCCAGGTCGAGAACCTGACCGGGATACTCAACGACATCAAGCGTCGGTACAACGTCAACGAGAACGCGGTCTACATGCTGGGCGTCTCCGATGGCGCGACCGCGGCCTACTATTACGCCTTCAAGGCGACCACGCCCTGGGCGGCGTTCCTGGCGTTCAACGGTCACCCGCTGGTGCTGGCCGGCCCGTCGAGTGGGGTCGACGGCCAGATGTACGTGACGAACCTGCGCAACAAGCCGCTCTTCGTGATCAACGGCGGACAAGATCGGCTCTACTCCGTGAACTCGGTCGTGCCATATCTGCGGCGGTTCATCGACGCAGGGATTGAACTCTTTTTCCGCCCGCAGGCCGAGGCTGGCCACGACATGCGGTGGTGGGGTGCCGAGAGCCAGAATATCGACCGCTTCATCGACACGCAGCTCCGCCGGCCGATGCCGGACCGGCTGGTGTGGGAGACCGAGTCGACCACCTCGTTCAACCGGGCGCACTGGCTCGTAATCACCGGGCTCGGGAGCGTCGAGGGCGAGACCAGCTTCGACGACTTCAACGAGATCACGCCGCCGGCGCCTAGCGTTCCGATTGGGCTCAACACGCTGGGGGATGTGGCGGGCGGCGCCGGGGTCCGGCTCATCGACATCGGTCCCGAATCGATGGCCGACGTCACCGGCGTGCGTCCTGGAGACATCCTGGTCGAGGTGAACGGCATCGCAGTGGCGACTGTGGATGATCTGCGCGCCGCGGTCCAGGCACCGCGGGACGGGATCGGGCTGCCGATCCGGATCGAGCGCGAGGGCCGGTCGATGACGTTCATCCTCAGCCCGCCCGAGGACGTGCAGGAGCCGTTGCCACGGCAGGTATTTCCCCACCCGGAACCGTCCGGGCGGGTGCAACTGGTGCGTGACGGCAACCAGATCGCAGTCGTGACACGCGGTGTCAGTCGCTACACGCTACTGCTCTCGCCCGAGCAGTTCGATTTCACCCAGCCGTTCCAGGTGTCCACCAACGAGGTGCTATCGTTCGAGGGGATGGTCGAACCAAGCCCGGAAACCCTCTTGCGATGGGCCGCTCGCGATCGGGATCGCACTATGCTGTTCGGCGCCGAACTCGCGATCGAGGTTGTGGCGCCTTGACGATCGTGGCCAGCCGGGAGAGATGAGCACCGGCGGTCCGCTTAGGTGCGTCGCGAAATAGTCAACACACGCCTGCGCCGGTCTAGCATCAGGGCAGGGCCAGGGCAATCAGCTCCGGCACAGGCGAGCCGCCCACGGTCAATGCGATGTATTGCCGGTCGTCGAGCATGTAGGTCATCGGGGTGCCGATCGCCCCGCCCGGGAGATCCACGGACGCGAGCTCGTTTCCAGACGCCTTGTCCAGCGCCACCAGCCGCGGGCCGTCGTTGGTCCCGCCGGCGGTCAGGGCGTAGATTAGCATGGTCTTCGTCAGCAACGGCCCGGCACGCGTGCTGTCGCCCCCGAGGGGCGGCAGGTCGAGGTCGCGTAGCAACGGGAGGTTACGAATGCGGTCGCCGTCCCCCATCGCCTTCATCCAGATGTGCTCGCCCGTGTTCATGTCGATCGCGGTCATCCGGGAATAGGGCGGCTTAAACAGTGGGAGGCCCTGGGGCATCTGAGGCCGGGCGCTCGGGCGCGCCTCGACGTAGCGCAAGGTGGCATTCGGGCTTTCGGGCTGGATGAGCTGCTTGACGCCATAGCTGATGCTCGATGGGATATACAGGATACCGGTCTCGGGATCGACCGCCGCACCCGACCAGCTGCCAGCACTGCTCCCGGGGCGATACACCGTGCCGCGCAGGTCATGCGGGGTGTAGAGGGGACCGATGCGAAACGGCTCGACCGCTCTGACTGCCATCTCGCGTATCTCCGGTGTGAAGTCGACCAGATCGTCGATCGTCACCCCCTGCTGATCGAACGGCGCTGGTCTGGTTGGAAACGGCTGCGTGGGCCAAGGCAGCTCCCCTTCCACATCCGTTTCGGTCGGTACCGGACGCTCTTCGATCGGCCAGACCGGCTCGCCCGTCGCGCGGTCGAACACGAATGTGAACCCCTGCTTCGTGATCTGCGCTACCGCCTTGATTAGCCGCCCGTTGACCGTGATGTCGAGCAGGTTGGGGGCGGCCGGCAGGTCGTAGTCCCAGAGCCCGTGGTGGAGCACCTGAAAATGCCACACCCGCTCCCCCGTGCGCATGTCGACGGCGACCAGGCTCTCGGCGAATAGGTTACTGCCGGGCCGGTGTCCACCGTAGTAGTCTGGTGCCGCCGTGTTGAGCGGCATATAGACGTAGCCGAGCTCGGGGTCGACGCTCATCATCGTCCAGACGCCGACCTTCCCGGTCTCGCGCCACGAATCGCCTCCCCAGGTGTCGTTGCCAAACTCGTCACCCTGGGGGATCGTGTGGAAAGTCCACTGCGTCTCGCCGCTCTCGACGTCGAACCCACGCATCCACCCCGGCGGCATCTCCTTCCGGTCGTTGTAGGTAGAGATCGACATCGGTGTGACGACCGTGTCGCCGAAGACGATCGGGGGCGATTGCACCGAGTAGAGCAAAGCGTTCAACCAGTCGCGCTCGCCCCGCACCGCGCGCGGAATGTCCGCCATCAGATCGCGTCGTCCCCCCTCACCAAAGTCGGCGCACGGCCGGCCCGTTTTGGCGTCGACATAGACGAGATACCCGTTCCCGGTGCCCCAGAAGATCCGCTCATCGGTCCGGTCCGGCCCGTTCGACCAGTACGCCACGCCCCGCTGGTTCCAGCGCGCGCTCATGGTCGTTGTGCCCTCTTCATAACTCTTCGGGTTGAAGATCCACAGCGTGTCACCCGTTCGGGCATCGATCGCCGCGCCCACTGAGGTCGGCAAGTTGATGAAGATGCGGCCACTGACCATCAGGGGCGTTGCCTTCAGGTTCGTGAGTGTCGGCGGCTGCCCGTCCCGCCACCGGTCAGGGTTACGGCGGTTGAGCTCGTCGAAGATGAGCGGTGCCGCGGCCTGCCACTCGCCGCCACCCAGCGTCGTTACGCTCGGCAGGCGATCCACGGATCGCCAGCGCCACGCAATCTCGAGGTCGCCGAAATTATCCCCGGTGATCTAATCCAGTGGGGAGTATTTGGTGCTCCCGAGATCGCCGGCGTAGGTGGGCCATTCACCGCTGGCGGGGGCACCCTGCTGAGCGAGTGCGGGTGGCGCCGCCGAGACCACCGAAAGGACCAGCCAGTAGGTTCGCGCCAGACCACGGGCCGTAGCTGTCATCTCGTCTCCTCCGTTCTGGCTGTGGGTCGGATTATACTCCGCCAGACACGACCACGGTCACCCATGCAAGAGCGGTCAGCGAGGATACAGGGCGCCGTTCAGTTGCAGAAAGGACGACACGACGATGGCTTCTTCACGACGACGGTTTCTCACGGCCCTTGGTGTGGCCGCGGCCGGCGGGGCGGTCCCGCTGGGGCCGCGCGCGGTCGTTGATGCCGGGGTGGGTCACGCGGTTGCCCGGCCTCCCGACATGTTCTCGCCGACCCAGCTCCTGGCGCGGCACGCGCGGGAGATCGCCGCAGCCGGCACGGCGGCGCCCGGCGCACAGTCGGACGCGCGCCTGCCGACCGCCGCCGAGGTTGCGTCGTGGTACACCGACCGTCGTAACTGGGGGCGCTGGGGCGACGACGATCAGCGAGGGGCCATCAACCTGATCACCCCGGAGAAGAGCGCGGCGGCGGCCGCCCTCGTCACGACCGGCCGGAAGGTGTCAACGAGCCGCGTCTTTGAGCCCGAGCAGCACTTCATGCGAAAGAATCCGCGCCCCGGCGGTGCCGGCTCGGTCGTCGACTACTACGGTTTTATCTATCACGGCCAGACGATCACGCACATCGACGCGCTGTGCCACATGTGGGACAGCGACGGGATGTGGCAGGGTCGCGACCCCAACGTCGAGGTGACGACGGGCGGCGCCACGTTCGGCACGATCGACGCCTGGAGCGACGGCATCATCACCCGGGGAGTGCTGATCGACGTGCCGCGTCATCGGAACGAGCCCTATGTCATGCTGGACCGGCCGGTGCACGGGTGGGAGATAGAAGACGCCGCGCGTGCTCAGGGAGTCGAGATCGAGCCGGGCGACGCGCTGCTGGTCTACAGTGGCAAGGACGCGTTCGTGCGGGCGGGCGGTAACTATGGCGGCGACGACCGTCCCGGGTTGAGCGTGACCTGCGCTAAGTTCATCCGGGATCACGATGTGTCGCTCCTTGGCTGGGACATGATGGACGCGCGGCCGGACCCCTACGGACTGGCGTTTCCGGTGCACGGCGTGCTCTTCAACTATGGCGTGGCGCTGCTCGACAACGCGCTGCTCGAGCCGCTCGCCGACGCGTGCGCGGAGGAGGGCCGTTATGCGTTCATGTTTATGGGGCTCCCGCTCAAGGTCGCCCGCGGCACAGGGAGCCCAGTGAACCCGATCGCCATGTTCTGACGGCCGGGGTGCGCCGTCAGAACCGCAGGCGAAGCCCACCGCCGGCGTGGAATCCGCCTGCGGTGATCGACACCAGGTCATCGTCCGCGAATACCAAGTCGACGGACGCGCGCGACCAGCGCGGCAGAAAGAACGGTTCTCCGAACACTATCAACCCGGTCGAGTCTGGGTTGCCGGGTGGGAAGTAGGCGGCGTTGTCGAGAAAGCCCAGCAGGAACTCTACGATGTCGTACTCCGCGTCGCTCAGGCCGCCCGCGACACACTGTTCGGCGCGGCCGACGAGCGCGGCTGTGTCGAACGGTCGCAAAAAGGCGTCGGTCGCGCCGTTCTCCCACCGGTTGTCCGTGTCAGCTAAGAGGTCCTGGTCGCCGGCCGGTGCATCGTCGAAAAACACCTCGAGTAGACGGTTGACGAAGTGGTCGGGATCGAATCCCATGTCCAGCGTGCGCAGCTCGTTTGGACGCACCTGGTCGCGGGTCAAGAAGATGCTGCCGAGCGGTTGCATCACGATCTTCTTCAGGTCGCCGCGTAATCCGGTGCCCAGATCGATGCTGGACTCTTCCCGGATGCGGCTGAGCTTGAACAGCACGTCACCCGAGCCGGCGTCAACGAAGATGGTTCGCAGGTTCGACAGCATGCCGCGGTAGGCTAACGCGTAGCGGCCGCCTGGCGTTGGCAGGACCCGAAGCGCGGGGGCATCGGTCAGGGAGAACGCCGGCCCCGCCAGGTTGGCGAACACCGCGCGGGCGGCCTAGACCGACAGCACCGGCGTCGTGTCCAGATCGATGTCGGTGAACAGCGTGCCGAACACGGAGGTAGTGACACCGCCGTCGGTCTGCCGGTTGAGGTTGGCCCCATACACCGGGATCCCCTGATGGTACTGCGCGAGGCGTTCGCTGTGCCGACCCGGCAGAAAGGCGCTCGGGCTCGTGCGGTAGGTGTGGAGACCCCCGGTTCTGAGACTCCGGTCGATGGCGGCGTCCCACTCCCTGAGCGCGGAGGATTGCACGACCCCGATGGCCTGGCGGCCCCGGTGCTCCTGTACCGAAACCGGCGCCGGCCAGAGTCACGCCACCGTCACCGCGGCGGCGAGGACGGCGTAGCTACGGGACCGTCGCATTCGACGTGGACGGTAACATGGAGGCGGTTCTCGAGACGTCCCATGTCCTCACTCGCGAAGGTCTACGTCGCGGCGAATTCCGTCGACGCGCATTTACTGAAAGCCTTGCTTGAGCAGGAGGGAATCCAGGCGGTGGTGCGCGGAGACGACTTCGTGCCGCTCCAGGGCGGCCACCTGTTCAAGATGGAGATCCGGCCATCGGTCTGGGTGTTCGATGACGAGCGTCTGCCCCGGGCTCGGGAGCTGGCGGACGACTTCGGTCGTCGTCCCTCGCCGTCCGACCGGCCGCCCGTGACCTGGACCTGCCGCTGCGGCGAGGCGATCGAGGAGCAGTTCTCCGAGTGCTGGAACTGCGGGAGGCCGCGGCCCACGTCCTAGGGCGGGATGCCGGAGGGCCGTGGTGACACCCGGATGAGCACCAGCATGGCTAGTGGCGCGAACGGGCCACTAGGCGCCGCCCATGATCCTCATGAAGTCCGCGTGGGATCCTACCTGCCAGTGCACGCCGAGATGGCGAGCACTGATCGGGTCGTCGCCACGGGATTCCGTTTCACGACGCGGACTCAGTCAATCAGGTCGAACAGCTGGCTGTACTTGACGATCAGGCTCCGGCCTCCGCCCGAAGGCATCGTGTCGTGCAGTCCACGGGTGTCGTTGTAGACGAGGAACAGCCCGGTGTTGGCCTGCTGGAGGAAGCCGAAGCGGAGGTTCGCCGACCAGAGATCGGCATTGTCGTTGTGCTGCACGAGGGCCTGGGTGAACAGCCGCGGCGAGAAGTTGTAGGTCACGCTCGCGCTGGTCAGGTTCGTCGAAAAGCGGCTCCCCGGCATCGTGATGTTGTTCCGGCTCCACCGCACCGAGGCGTTGAGGGTGTCACCTCTCCGAAAGCTGATCCCCGGGCCCCACGTCATGCGGTCCCCCCCGAAGAACCCGCCGATCCTGCCCGATACGCTGAAGTTGACCGGGGCGCCGCGGTTCGAGTTGTAGTTGAATGCCACTTCGCGGTGCTCGTAGACACCGGCCGGCACGATCACGCCGTCGGCGATCTCGAACGGCGTCTTCACACCTTCTCCGGTGAAGTTCATCGTGGTCTTGGCCGTCGAGCTGTCGTTGAACTCCCAGTCATAATCGAGATGCAGAAACGACGTCTCCATCTGTCGCTCGAAGTCCCAGTAGCGGTTGAACGATCCATGCGGCCGCATTTGTTGCAGTTTCCAGAACTTCTTCGGGCGGAACGAGTAGGACACCCCGAAATCGATGTTTCGGAACCCCCGCCGACCCAGGAAGCCCAACTCCGGGTTGAAGTTGTCGGCGATCTCGAGATACCCGAGCGACAACCGCCACGCCTCCGAGTCGTAGGTTCCCACGAGGTTATACGCGTGGTCGTCTCCGTCGAGCCCGGGCGTCTGGGTGTGGGATACGAACCCCATCACCTGGCCGTACTGTCCGATGCCCAAGCTGGCGTCCAGGGCATAGGTTCGGTTGTAGTCGTCAGAGCCGGCCAGGGCGCTCGTGGCCTGACGATTGGTGAAGAGTATCCCGATGTTCGACCGGTTCGGCAGATCGCGCCGCACCCGGGCGACCGTGAAGTTGTTGGCCGGCGCGACACCTGTGACTGCCTCGGTCTGCATGTTGAGCAGCCCGACGCTGACCGCGTCGGACACCTTGCCCGACATCCGAGCGCCGCCCAGAATAGGGATCTCGCGACCACCCCGACCGATGCCGATCCGGCGGCTGAAGAACAGTTCGGTCCTGGCCCGGCGCTCGCTGGCGGCCTGCCGCCCGTTGGTGACCGTGAACGCCCCGGCGTTCTCGAGGAAGAACGGCCGTTTCTCCGGGAAGAAGAGGCTGAACCGATCCATGTTGATCTGTTGCCGGTCGACCTCCACCTGCGCGAAATCGGTGTTGTAGGTGAGGTCGAGCGTCAGACCAGAGTTGATGGCGTACTTGACGTCGGCACCGAAATCGCCGAGACCCATTGTGTCGCTACGCGCCTCGGCGTCACTGCGCCTGATTTCGCCGACCGCATACGGGATTAATTTGAGATTACGGGACGCGGCCGCCGGCACGCGGATACCGGAGATCTGCCCGGCTTGCGACAGACGCAGCAGGTTGTACTGTCGTTCGAGCGGCGCCCAGTACGACTCTTCGTTGCGGCGCCTGATGTTGCGCTGGACGTTCATGCCCCAGGTCTGCTCCACGCGGTTCGGGTAGTTGATCGTCCGGAACGGGATGGCGAACTCGGCGCTCCACCCGATGTCCGAGACCTGCGTGCGGACCACCCACGCGCCGTCCCAGTTATTGTTGACTCTGAACCCGCCGCCACCCTGGCCCTCGTTCGTGACCTGCCCGTCATACTCCTGCCCGGCCGGGCTGGTGCCGAAGACGAAGGCGCTCTGCCGGTCGTGGAAGGTGTCGAGAACGATCTGGATGCTGTCGCTGTTGCCCAGCGAGGAATCACGCCGGCTGTCGGCGGTGATGATGCCGTCCGGGTCGCGGTCGTAGCAGACGAACCCAAAATAGATGGTGTTGTCGTCGAAGAGGACCCGTACCTCGGTCCGCTCCGTGGCCGGCTGCCCCTCATCGGGTTGGGTCTGCACGAACCCGGTCGCCGCCGGCACATCGGCCCACGCGGGGTCACCGAGCACGTCGCCATCGAGCAGCGGCGCGGCCTCGACGGTGGCGGAGGCCACCGCGGACCGAAACGCGGCGGCCTCCGCCGCCGTCACGATCTCCGTCGCGGGCCCGTCCTGCCCCAACACCGGTGACGCCGACAGCAGGAGGGCGAGCGCGCCGAGCACACCGAGTGTGCCTCGATGGCGGATGCCGCGGGGCACTTGCCGCAGGCTGCGAGACCGCTTGGACGGGCGACATTGTCCCGCGGGAGCGAAGCGTTCCGTCGCGTGGTCGAGATGTCGAGCACGCGGATCGTGAAGCCGTTGACACACGCCCGGCAGCGATGCGTGGCCTACCCCCGCCTGGGCCGTGTGATGTGAGGCATCGCTGCCGTCCCAGTGATTTAGCTCGATCACGCTCTTCTCCCTACTCTCCGACGCTGTACCGAATGATGTAACGCCACTAACCTTTCGGTGCATGATACAACCGAACAGGCCCATCGGCGCCACGAGTCTAATCAGTTGGGCGGCCATGACCACCAGGCCGAGGTTCACCGCCGGCCCGGCTATCCCCGTCTCACGAGAAAAGCCCCGCCTCCTGATGATCCAGGAGACGGGGCTGCTGAGGACCGGGTGAGTGGCCAGCCGAACCGGGCTTTTGCCGCGGACGGCTATGGCAGCGGCACGAGATCGCCCCCGTAGGTGATCGTCTCGCCCGGCAGGATGCGCACGTCGAACACGAGCGTCTCGAACCCGCGTTCGGCGATCTCGACGTGGTGCGGCCCTTCTTCGAGACGCAGCCGCTGGAAGATGCCATCGTAGTCGTTGACCACCCCGACGTAGTAGCCGTCGACGATCACTTCGGCGGACTGCGGTCGCACCTTCACCCGCAGACTACCGGTGTAGTAGTCACGGTCGTACCGGCTATAGGCATACGGGTTGTAGCTCGAGCCGGAGCCGTAGTACCCGTACCAATAGGGGTCATAGAGGTAGCTGGAGCCGTACCTCACCCCGATGTTGAACGTACTGTAGCCGGGGAAGTAGAAGCGGTTCCCGTAGATGCGGGGCACGCCGGTACGATATCGCCCAAGGTACGGCGTGTAGACTCGCACGCCTCTACGGCCAGTGGTGCGAACCGGCCTCGACGAGCCCCGCGGGCGCGCCACTGCTGTGCCGACGACCGGCCCGCGAGGGGGCCGCCGGTTGACCTGCGCGGTGCCCTGACGGGTGTTGCCTGCGCGGCTGACGCTTGCGCCGCGCCCGTTCGAGCGGCCGGCCCGGCCCGCTACGGCCCTGCTACCGGTCGACGGGGAACCCACGCGGACACGGCCCGGTCGGCGCCGGTCCCCATTCGCCGCCGCTCGGTCGCTACCGCCTGTGTTCGCCGGTGCTGTGATCGGACGGTTCCGCGTATCGCCGGTCGGATCGGCGGTGGTACGACTGGGCGCACGCCGCGCCGGGGCCCCGCGCCGTGGCGCCGGCTGGGCCTGGGTCGTGCCCGGGTCCCGACGCTTGGCACGCCCCTGGTCCGCGGTGGCATCGATCGGGGGGGACCAGGCCGCGACGACGAGGAGACTGGTGAAGATGACGGTCAGTCGGTCCATGACGAACTCCTTGTTTCTCAGTGCAGGCCAACGTGCACTGGTATGCAAAGCATGTCCCGTGCCAACCAAGATCGGTGGAATCGCGTCAGGAAACCGCTAAAAACAGCGATCCGGTGGTGTCACTGCGAAGGGGCAGGCTGTCCTATCTTGAGCACGACGGTCCGGTCTTGAGCACGACGGTCCGGTCTTGAGCACGACGGTCCGGACAGTCGGTCCCCGGCATAGCATCTGGCGCTCGCACGCCAGATCTGTCATCCTGTGGGTGACGATCCGGCGTGCCGGGATCACGACGAAAGGGATCACCAGCATGGGTTTCTGCGAGCATTGTGACGGCCAGCGGTTCGATCGGGCACAAGTGCTCCGCCAGCTCCGACAGACGCGTGCGCGGCTGCGGGACGAGGTGGGCCCGTGCACTGCGGACGAGGCCCTACTGTTGGCGATCAAGTCGGTGCGCGCCCTCGAGGTCCCCCACCTCGAGCCGATCGACGACCTGATGGAAGAGACCACAGACGATCAGGTCATCCACTGATCGCAAACCGTCGTTAGATTCCGGGGCCCGGCCCAGCCGGCTGTCGATCACCGCGCTACGCACCCGCCACGGCGACCACGACCCGATACAGATAATCGATGAACAGGCCGAGGGCTTCGATTGAGATCCGCTCGTCGGTCCCGTGTACGCCGCTCAGATCGTCCCGGACCGTGCCGATCCCGTAGGCCTGTACGCCCCTGGCCCTCAGCTGGGCGGAGTCGGTTGCCGCGACGAGCATCGTCGGCAACGTGATTGCGTCGGGAAACATCTCGTGCTGGACCCGTTCCAGTGCCTGAAACAGTTCGCTGTCGAGACCGGAGGGGGGCGCCGCCTGGCGCATGCTGGTGGGTGGGGTGACCTTCACGCTAGGGTCGTCGATGAGCGCGCGCAGCGTCGCCAGAAACTGGTCCAGGTCCTCGTCCGGCAAGGCGCGAACATCGAGCTCCGCCTCTGCCCGGGCCGGGATCACGTTGCGGCGGAACCCCCCGGCGATGATGTTCGGTGAGACGCTGGTGCGCAGCATCGCGTTGACGACGAGGTCCGACTCCCGCAACTGAGCCTGGATCATTTCGCTCAGCCGAGGGTTGTCCAGGTTGCGATACCGGAACGCCACGTCCGGGGGGCTGATCGTTGCCAGCCGTGCGAGGTAGGTTCGCGTGGTCTCGTTCAGTCGCATGGGTGCCTGGTAGGCACCCACCTTGGCGACAGCCGCCGCGAGGTGGACAATCGGGTTGTCTGGCTGCGGCACCGACCCGTGACCGGCGGTTCCGCTCGCCACCAGCCTGATTCCGCGCCACGGGACTTTCTCGGTGGTGGCGATGCGTACGGTGTCGACCTTGCCGCCCGACGCCGTCATCCCCCCGCCCTCGTTCAGCGCGAACTCGGCGTCGATCTTCGCCCAGTGCTGCTCGATCATGTAATCGATACCGACCTCGGTCGTGCCCTCTTCTCCCGCCTCGGCGAGCAGGATGACGTCACGCGCCAGCGGCACCTGACGACGCTGCAGCATCAGCATCACCTGGACCATAGCCGCGAGCTGACCTTTGTCGTCCGACGCGCCTCGGCCGTACAGATGCCCGTCCCGAATCACGCCCGCGAACGGATCGACGGTCCACTCGATCCGGTCGACACCGACCACGTCGGTGTGTGCCATCAGGAGGATCGGACGCTTCGAACCGTTGCCTTGCAGTCGCGCCACCAGGTTGCCCCGGGTCGGGTCGAGCGCCAGGATTTGCGACGGGATGCCTGCCTCGGCGAGCACGGTCTGCACATACTCCGCGGCGAGGGTCTCGTTGCCGGGTGGGCTGCTGGTGTCGAGGCGGACGAGCTCCCGTAACGTGCGGACCGCCTCGTCGCGGGCCAGAGGGAAGCCCTCCTGGGCCTGTGTGAGCGCGACCGTGACCCACCCGGCGACCAACAGCGTCAGACTCACGCAACGGAGGGGAGTCATTGGCGTGGTGGCGCGTGACGTAACGACGGTTGAACGGCCAGCGTCGCCCTGGCCAGCGGCAGTTTCGGTGCAACGCGGGGTGTCACCACGGACTCCTCGCATCATGACGCGATGGTGGGCGGTGGGTGACATGAACGCCCCATTGTGACAGCACTCCTAAACAGACGACAACGGCGGGTTACCTGTAAGACACATGACGATATCGTCCGTTCAGCCCGTGGCGAAAGCCTCAGATACTCGACCGGTACCGCATCCCTACGCTCTTGCCGGTCTTCTGTCGGCCGCACCACCGTGTGTTGGCGACGGGCGATTCGACGTGGGCTGCGGGTCCTTGTTGTTGTTAGCTGGGCGCTGCGGGGGTGGTGACGAGCCCGCCGGTTGACTTTCGCTTGCAGGCGGGCGACGTGCTGATGGTTTTCGGGTCGCGGCAGCAGATCCAGGCATTCGACGCCGATTGCGGTTAGCAGCCCGTGGGTGACACCCCTCGTCGCGCTTCGCGCCGGCCGTGCTTAGGCATGGCCAGCCAGGTCTCGGTGCAATGCGGGGTGTCACCACGGGCTGCCCGGCTTTACGCGGGGGCGCAAGTGACACCCGCCGCCGATTGAGGGAGATCAGAGGGGCATCGCGTCAGGGACCCGGGCCGGCGCCGGCGGGCCCCCGCTGACTCCTTCATTCAGCGAACCGGCGCGATAACCGCGCGGGTCTACGGTGACGGTCTCGAACCCCGCGTGACGGAACCGGCGGAGCACCTCGGCCCGTACCTCGGGTATGCGGAGCCTGTGCATGTTCCCTGGCTCGACCTCGATCCGCGCTGTCGCGCCGTGAAAACGAACCCGGCACACCAGGAACCCGAGGTCGCGGAGCGTGCGTTCGCATGTGGCCACGCGGGTAAGCCGTTCAGGCGTGATCGTCACGCCGTATGGGAACCGGCTGGAGAGACAGGCCAGCGCCGGCTTGTCCCAGACTGCCAGCCCGAGATCCCGGGCGGCCTCGCGGATGTCGGCCTTGCCGAAACCCAGCTCGTCCAGCGGCGAGCGGACGCCGTGCTCGCGGGCAGCCTGACGGCCGGGCCGGTGATCGCCCCGGTCGTCGATGTTGAAACCGTCGAGCACGTGTGGCGTGCCCAACCGCCCCGCTTCGATCACGGCCCGGGTGTAGACCTCGGTCTTGCAGAAGTAGCAGCGGTTGATCGGGTTGGAGGCATAGCGCGCATCGTCCAGCTCGTGGGTCTCGACCAGCACGTGACGGGCCCCGAGCTGCTTGGCGACCCGTATCGCGTCGGCGCGCTCCTCGTGCGCGAGGCTCGGCGACACGGCGGTCAGCGCGATCGCCCGACTTCTGAGCACACCGACCGCTTCGGTCAGCAGATAGCCGGAGTCGACACCACCGGAGAAGCAGACGACGACGCGCTCCAGACCGGCGAGCCGGTCGCGTAGCCGCGTGATCTTGTCCGCCAGACTCTGCATAGCATGACGCCGACTAGTTCGAGGCGTCACTTCACTCCGGCACCAGTATAGTCCGGCCGGAGTGTTCCCCAGTCGCGCCTGGCAGTGGCCGCTGCTCCGCCCACGACGGTGCCCGCTGCAACGCGGCGCGGCACCACGACCGTCGAAGCACGTACGGCTATACCACTATGGGTTGGGCTGTCCGAGTGGGCCTACCCAGTATCTCGTGGATTGACTTGACAGTCCTCTGGCACTGGGCAACCATGGGATCGCAGCGGCGGGGCATAGATAGGACGCTGCCGTGTCTATTTTGCCGCGTTCCCAGGCGCGGTCGAGGAGAGCGGCCCGTTGTTCGGGCTGCGGGCTGTGCCAGCCGCTTCGCACGGGGTTGCCGGGCCGGGCGATGCCCGGTCGCCGGTTGAGCGGTCCATCGTGAGACCCAGCCCGTCTCGCCATGACACCAATTGAATATCAGCGTCTTTGTCGGCTACTGCAGCGCGAGCGGCAGAAGGGCGCGCGCGCGTTCGATCAGCTCACCGATCTGGCTGATCGGGACAGTGCGGGTGTGGAGCCCGAAGGTGGACCCGTACATGTGGGCCCGGTCGACGCCGATCGTGGCGTCGGACCGCGGGGAAGACGGCTCCGGGGCGATTCATCCCGCTGAGTGGTCAGTGTCATAGGTACGGCCACGCAACCCGTGCTGTACGACATCGTTCTCATCGTCATCGGGTTCGGTCTGCTCGCCAATGGCGGGGACCTCTTCGTCGATTCCAGCATCCAGATCGGGAAAGCACTCCGCGTGCCCCGGTTCGTCATTGGGGGCACGCTGGTCAGCCTGGCGACGACGGCACCTGAGCTGGTTGTATCGACCATGGCCAGCAGCATCGGCGACTCCGGGATCGCACTCGGCAATGCCGTTGGCTCCTGTATCTGTAACATCGGATTGATCGTCGGGACCGTCGCGTTGCTAGTGCCGGTCGAAGTGGAGCGGCGGGACTTCGTCAGGCGTTCCGCCTGGATGGTGGCCGCCGCGGTGCTTCTCGTCGTGTTCACGTGGGACCGTACGCTCAGTCGTCCGCTGGCGGCGTTGCTGCTCGCGCTGTCGTTCGCCTATCTGACGTGGGACTATCTCGGTATCAGGCAGCAACGCGCGGAGGTGTTCGACTGGGAGTCGACGGACACGAGCGAGCTGATCAAGTCGGTTGCCCTGTTTGGGCTTGGCGCGGTGCTGATCGTGGTCGGCAGTCGGCTGCTGGTCGTCTCGGGACAGTCGCTGGCGACCGCCATCGGTGTCCCGTCGATCATCATCGGGTTGTCGGTGGTCGCAGTCGGGACGTCACTGCCGGAGCTCGTCACCGGGGTGTCGGCGGCGCGGAAGGGCGTGCCGGATCTGTCACTCGGCAACATCATCGGCGCCAACGTGCTCAACCTTGTACCTGATCGTGGGGCTGTCCGGCACGATCAATCCGCTCACGCTCGACCTCTTCACCCAGGTCTACTCTTACGGCTGGCTGACCGTGTTCTTTGTTGCCCTTATCGCGATGGTCGTCCGCGCCGGCGAGTTTCACCGCCGCGGCGGGCTGCTTCTTCTCGGACTCTACGTAGCGTATATGGCGGGGCTCGTCGTGGTGCCGTCGTTCGGCGCCCGGCTGTAGCACTTTCCGGCCTGCTGGTGTGAACGCCGCGGCGGGGGTCGGTCCGCGGAGGGCTGCGCCCGGGCCGCGTCGTCGAGCCGTGGCACCAGTCAGGGTAGCGGGGTGTCAGGGTGATAGAGCAGGGGGACGGTCTCCGAGGACCCGCAGGATCGGGTAGACCGCGCCGGCCGCGACCCGGTCGTCCAGCAGGTTCCAGTTCAGGGCGCCGTCATCGGAGCGCGGCTCGAGCAGCGCGAAGACCAGCCGTCCGAGCGGCTGCGAGACCGGAACGACCAGCGTGCCGGCTGGAACCGAGTACGCTATCGGTTCCCACGCACCCTCGACCGTCCGCTCGCGGTGTCCTTCGAACACCCGCTCCGCGAGCGCCGAGCCGGTGATGACGAATCGCTCGGCGGTGATGGTCGACTCGCTGGCGAGGGGGACGCCATCGACGCCCTGGGCCGCCAGCAGATCGACCACCGGCGTCAGGTCGGCCGGGACGTAGTAGGCTGCCGGTGCGACCTCGTCGTCGGCGGCGGCGAATGTGCCGTACTCATACATCGCGGTCGGCGTCACGACGTCTAGCCGGCGGCGCATCACCTGTTGCGTGTAGGGGTTCGGCACGTCCTCGGTGGCGCCGAGCAGGATTTCCACGGGGGCATCCGAGCGACGTGGTAGCGCGCGGGTTGCCAGCCGGGTGCCCACGATCGATTCGCCGTCGGCGCGATTCACCACGGCCGCGACCTCGTCGGCCCGGTCGTGGGCAAACGCGAGAATTTCTTCGACGAACCGGAGCGTGGCGGCGACACGCTCCTCGAACGAGGCGTAGGCATAGGCCTCACCGAGAATCGCGATGCGGTTCCGCAACCCGAGGTAGTTGTTGTTGAACCGGCCCCGATGGTCGAACGTGCGCCAGCCCGGAGCGGTCCCATCGCCGCGCTGCACGTTACCGTAGTAGTAGAAGTCCCAACCGTCGGTCGCTTTGACCACCCGGCTCACGGTCGGGAGCCACTCGTCGCGGAGCAACGCGTCGATGGCTGGGTGGGTGTTCGGGTGCAGCGGCGGCGCGTAGGTCAGGTGATAGGCATGCCGGGTGCCGTTGGTCGTGTGCAGGTCGACGACCACGTGCGGGTCATAGTCCTGGTAGGCGCGTGACAGCGCGCGCGCCTCGGGCGACTCGAGCTTCATGTGGTCGCGGTTTAGGTCGAATCTTTGTGCGTTGGCCCGCACACCCGCTCCGCCGATGGGACCGAACTGGAACGGGCGGTTGTTCGCTCCGATCCGCTCGTTGGCGTCGGCGTTGTAGATCGGTGCGATGAGCAGCGTCAGAGACGATGTCCAGTCGGCGTGCTCGCCGGTGACGAGGTCCCGGAGCAGCATCAGCAGTGCTTCCTTGCCACAAACCTCACCACCGTGAATGGTGGCCTGCAGCCAGACACGGATTCGGTCGCTGGCCCTGACCGATGCGGGTCGCGCGTCGAGCGTATCGCCGACAACCACGAGCGGCAGCGGGCGTCCCTCGACAGAGGATCCGAACGTGGTGAAATGCGCCTGGTCGGACAGTGCGGCGGCTCGTTGCATGATCTGCACGACCTCGCCGTACCCCGTGGTCTGCTCGTAGCGGGTGCGTTCCGCGCGCGTCGTCAGCATCGGTTGGTCGACAGTCGGTGCGCCGGGTCCGCACCCCACGAGCAGGATGATTGACAGACTGCCGGCTGACGCGCGTCGCCACGGCGGGGCCGTCATACGTAATGCTCCAGCCGGCGGACCACCTCGTCACCGAACCGACCGGGGAAGGCGATGCTCAGCGTGTTCGGCAGCCGGTCGGTCGGGTGGCCGTTCAGTACCACGCGGTCACCGAAGCTGTCGCATAACGTATGCCAGGACCGGTCGCGCAGCGCCAGCACGCGGTCACCGCAGGGATCCGATTCGGCCAGACGGCAGGCCGCGTCCAGCCCGGCCGCCAGAAACGCGGACTCGGTGCCGCCGCGGGCCAACAGCATTTTGTCGGCGGCATAGTCCAGCAGCGAGGCGATCTCGCCGCGCGCGCGCTCGACTGAGTCACGGGCCGGTCGGCCAGTCCAGCGCCCGCTCGACGGGTTTTCACAGTGCTGGTCGAGGAACGGTCGCATCGCGTCGGCGACGACCGGCGCGATCGGTGTGCTGGCGTTGAAATCAAGGTAGATGCGCACTGCCGCTCCGCAAACGAACTTCCAGCTGGGCCGGTCGTGTGGATGAAAATCGCCGGCGCCGAACAGTTCAGCCCTAAGCGTGGTTCCCATTCTACAGGGTAGCGGCGGTGCTAGGATGAGAGGGCCTGCCTGCCGGGGACGTTGAATTTTGGGACCAGCGCCGCGCCAGGTTCTCGACCCCCACGAGGTTCTCGAGGCGCCCGGAGTGGCCCTGTGCGCGATGACGGTGACGCATCGAGGGTGGCGAGCGCTCGACTGGCACGGCGTGACGATCGAGCACATCGGGCAATATCGAGAAAGAAACAACGCGGGCGGGCGGGATGCGGCGCTGGCCGAATCCAGCGGGGCTTTTACCACTGGCTCCCAGACCGCGAGCGAAGGTCATCATGCGTATTCCAGAGGGATACCGGCTCTTCGAGCTTGTCGACCCGTTCGAGGAACTGGTCGGACCGCTCTGTTTTAGGGAAGAAGAGGACGGTCGGTTGCGGTTCGCCTTCGAGGCCAGGCCGCGCCACGCGAACACGTCTGGGCAGATCCATGGCGGCATGCTCATGACGTTCGCCGATTTCGCGCTGTGTCTGACCGCCACCTACGGTCTGCCTGACGAGCGCGGTGTGACCGTGTCGTTGAGCTGCGAGTTCACCGCGCCGGGTCGGATGGGGGAGCTCATCGAATCGACCGTCGAAGTGGTCCGGCGCACCCGCACGCTGACGTTCGTCCGGGGGCAGGTCACGGGTGGTGACCGGACACTGCTGAACTACAGTGCCATCGTGAAGCGGCTGCCCCGCGCGGGCGGTCCCGCCCGCGCGGGGCCTGGCTAGGAGGGGTGGTGCCACCCCGCGTTGCATCAAGAACCGTCGTGGGAGCAGCCGCAGCCGGCCTCCGGTCAGGCGCCGCCTCACCAGATACGAGCTATCGGCGCAGTCCTGCGAGAATAATCGCACCTGTATCACAGTAATCGATTTTCTTCGAGTAGGATCCAGACATGCGTCCTCATCCTACATACTATGCGACCGTGGTCGTTCTGGTGTTTGCGGCGTCGGCGGTCTTCGCCCAACAGGGGGCGACGGATGGCCAGTGGCGGAGCTTCGCAGGCGATGTGGGTGCCACGAAGTACTCCGCCCTCGACCAGATCGACGCCGACAACGTCGGCACGCTGGGTGTCGCGTGGCGTCGCCCGTTCGTCGACGCCGAATATTTGGCAGTGGATTCGGAGCTTCGGTATTCCAACGTGTCGGCGTCCGCGCCGGTGGTCGTGAACGGCGTCGCGTATATCCCGAATGGCATAGGGCTGGTCGAGGCGTTCGACGCTGGGACGGGTGAGACCCGCTGGATACAGCAGCCGTTCGGCGGCCCCGAAGACCTGCGCGGTACCGATACGCGCGGCGTGGCCTACTGGACCGACGGCGCTGACGCACGCATCTTCGCGCAGCGTGGCGAGTATCTGTACGCGCTGCACCCTGACACCGGCGAGACCTTCCCTGACTTCGGGGATGGGGGCCGCGTCCATCTGACGATCGGTCTCGAAGAGGGCGCGCGGTATCGCTGGGGCGGCGCCCCGACCGTCGTGCGGGACGTGGTCGTGCTGGGGCAGTCGATGAGTGACACGTTCCAGACCATGGAGGCCCTGCGCGGGGACGTGCGGGCGTTCGACGTGCGCACGGGCGCGCTGCGCTGGCAGTTCCACACCATTCCGCAGGCGGGTGAGTTCGGCACCGACACCTGGGAGGATGACTCGTGGGAGTACTCGGGGCATGCCCCGGTCTGGTCGCTGTTCAGCGCGGACGAGGAGCTCGGCTATGTCTACATGCCGGTCACCTCACCGACCAACGACATGTACGGCGGGCATCGTGGTGGTGACAATCTTTTCGGCCAAAGTCTCGTGTGCGTCGATGCCGAGACGGGAGAGCGGGTCTGGCACTTCCAGCTCGTGCACCACGGTTTGTGGGACTACGACCCGCCGGCCGCACCCATTCTGATGGACATCACGGTCGACGGCCGGCCGATTAAGGCGGTCGCCCAGCTGACCAAGCAGGCGTTCGTCTTCGTGTTCGACCGGGCGACCGGCGAGCCGGTCTGGCCTATCGAGGAACGGCTGGTGCCGCAGTCTGGCACCCCGGGGGAGCGGACCTCGCCGACGCAGCCGTTTCCGACCAAGCCGCCGGCGTTCGACCGCCAGGGGTCGACCGAGGACAACCTGATCGACTTTACCCCGGAGCTGCGTGCCGAGGCGGTCGCGATCGCGGACCGCTACGTCACGGGACCGGTTTTCACCCCGCCATCGATCCATGGTGACGGCCCGAATGACACGCAGGGGACGATTCAGCTGCCAGGGTCGCAGGGGGGCGCCGACGTGCAAGGTGGCGCCTTTGACCCGGAGACCGGCATTCTCTACGTCCCCTCGATCACCGCGCCGTTCGTGGCGGATATCCAGGAGGGCAATCCCGATCGCACGAACCTGAACTACATCAAGGGCACCCGGCAGTGGATCGGTGGCCCACGCGGGCTGCCGCTGTTCAAGCCGCCCTACGGGCGTGTGACCGCCATCGACATGAACCGAGGGGAGATTGTCTGGATGACGCCCAATGGGGACGGTCCGCGGAATCACCCGGCGATCAGACACCTTAACCTGGGTCCGCTCGGGTCGCCGGGTCGGCCGTCGCCGCTGTTGACCCGGACCTTACTGTTTCTGGGCGAGGGGTCGACCAACCGTCCAGGTGGCTCCAGGGTTATGGAAGGGATGCCGCCCGAGATCGTGACCAACTCCGGCGGTCGCGCATTCCGCGCGTACGACAAGGCCACCGGCGACGTCGTGTGGGAAACAGATCTCCCCGCTGGTAACATTGCGCCGCCGGTCACCTATATGTTCGAGGGCAAGCAATACGTGCTCGTGTTGTCCGGCGATGTCGACACGCCTGGCCAAATCATCGCCTTCACCCTGCCGTAGCAGGGGGCGGGCAGTAGGAGATGGCTCGACGCCGCGCGGGGATTCGGCGTGGCCGCTATCTCCCGAACTCCGATTCGGTCCGGCCGACCGGTGTGTCCAGGCGGCCGGCGAGCCTACTCGTCTTTGGTCGGGGCCGCCGGCCGATGCGCGGCGGCGGCGGTGTTGATTGGGGTTCGAACAGCTCGAAGCAGCGTCCGCGGAGCGAATGGTTTTTTCAGCATCGTCGGGCCGTCGGCCTGCGGCGAATCCTGGCTTTGGCGTGATGACTCATCAGCGGCGGGACGGCGTGCTCGGTTGAACCCTGCCGGTGGGCTTCCTCTTCATGCCGGGTGCATCGCCGTTGCCGGTGCACTCCCTGGCCTGCACCACGTTCTGTCAGTGACGGGGCACCCGTCATCGTCCTGGTGATGTGCGTTGCCGTTTCGCTAGAACCCGCGTTTACGGCCTCGGAGTCCGCGGCGGCTGCCTTTCGGTTTCGCGGGGCGCCGGCCGAAGTCCATGGCCGGCGGGCCATCCTCCATGAATCCCCCTCCCGATGGCCGAGGCGCGCGGTCGCGCGCCTCACTAACCCGCACATTCCGTCCGTTAAGCTCGGTCCCGTCCAGTTTCTCGATCGCCTGGGAAACCGTCGCCGAGTCGCCGAACTCGACGAAAGCGAACCCACGCGGTTTGTCGGTGGCTCTGTCGACCGGGAGAAACACTTCCGTGACTTGACCCACCTGTCCGAACAGGGTCTCGAGGTCTGTCTGCGAGGTCTCGTAGCTCAGGTTACCGACGAAGATTCGTGAAGAAATGATGTGCCTCCCTTGTAATCCGATGCGCCCTGCGCGTCATCAGCGTGCCGGCGCCAACTCCTCGCGTCCAGTCACCGGGACCACAGTCGGTGCCGTGCCATCACGGTGTGAGGAGACGAAAGCCGGCAGGCCCGCCGGGCGGCGCGGTGTCGCCGCTGGAACAAGGCGCCCGGCGGACTCAGCATACTCCGACATCCCCGGCAAACGCAAAGCACGCGACGCTTCGCGACCTTTGGCTCAGGTGGGGTCGAACACCGCCAGGTGCTCCCTTGTTGCGCCGTGCGGCAGATCCGTAGCTTCGCTCAATGCGGGTCTCGGTACGGCGCTCCGTGTTCACCTTGGTCTGCGAGTGTCGCCGCCCCGGTTCGAAAAAGTGCCACGTCGGTACGCGGCAGCTCCAGGCTTGCCCGCCAGCGGCGCGCGATCCAGCGACAGGTCGCAGCGTTGTAGAAACAGACGTGGGTCGGATCCCGGATGTAACGCGAGCACGCGAACGTGCCGTGATCCCCGACCCACCTCGTCATGATCGCCAGATAGCCACCCGGGACCAGCGCCGAGAACAGGCGGTCCAACTCGGTGAGTGGATGGTACAGGTGCTCGATTACTTCGGTGGCCGTGATGAAGTCGTAGCGTCGGCTCCAGACCGTTTGGTCCGGCGCGTAGAACACGTCGTAGGTATGGACGATCAGCCCGGCTTCCGCCAGCATCGGGCCGAGCGCCGGCCCGGGTCCTGAACCGAAGTCGAGCCCGACCGCGCCCCTCGGGACACGGGCGACGAGCGGATCGGTCAGCCGGGAGAGGAACTGGCGGTAGCGGGGGTCGGCCGGGTCGTTCCGGTGCTGATCGTAACGCGCCTTCTCGGCCGCGGCGTTCACTCGCGCGGCCGGCGGCACGAAGACCAGCGTGCAGTCCTGGCACCGCCAGTACGACCGTAGCCGGTCCCGGTGATACGCGGTCGGTTTGTCCGCCCCACACAGCGGACATGCGGGCGCCGTCAGGCCAGCCCATGTGTTCATGGTCTCACCGAGCGTCTCGCGGCCGAGGGCGAACGGGGCACCGCCGATTCGCGTGTACACCCAGGCTCATAAGTTGCCGTTGTCCAGGTTGGTGTCGTCCAGACGGCTCAGCGGGTCTCGTCGGAGACGCCCGAGGGTCTCCGTATCGTCCGCTCGCTGCCTGACCATGGTTCGAGTGGCGGTGCCGACGGCCCGTAGCTGGCACGCGTACTAGCGGCAGTGCTGGCATAGCAGCAGGTGCAGGCGAAGTGCCAGGGCACGAGCCCAGTGAGCAGTCCGTAGCCCGTCGCCGGCTATCGCCGTCGCCACCTCTCTACAGGTCAGCATCTCTCAATGTCATCTCATGATGCCCATCGACTCGAGACATCCGCGCACACGTTCCTTGTGATGAAGGTCGACGTCGACTGGTCGCGGCGGCGCACGCCACCGGCCCGCGGCGTCGAAGCGGTCTTCGAAGTCTGGATCGAGCGCGTCTGTGAGCCGGTCGCGTGCGCGTCCACGGCGTGACTTGACGATCTTCCTGTGCAGAATGCCGAAGAGCCAGGTGCAAACGCTCGACCGCCCCTCGAAGCGCTCAAGCGATTCGAGAAAGACCGTGAACGTGGCCTGGGTGACAGCTTTGGCGTCGCTCGTGTCGAGACCGGCCCCGCGTGCGGTGCGAAGGATCTGAGGCAGGTAGATATCTACCACGGTTTCGACCGCACCCCGGTCCCCGGCTCGGACCCGCCGCCGCAGGTCCTGGTCTTCGGCAGCCATCACGGTGGTGTCTCGACGGGTGATGGTGTCGGTCCTTTCGCCCGCCCGCTCTGTAACGTACCCGGCCTTTCTTGTACTCACATCGTGAACGGACACGACGGAGCGGTGAAGCGGTGCCACGTTGAGGCTGCCGGTGCCAGAGGGGGCCTATACGGAGCGCGATGGTGGTCGCATCCTCGATGCGTAGCTCCAATTTAGCAACGCCGATCTGTCTGGCATCCTGCGTGGCCGCCAGGGGGAGAGCAGCTTTGACCTGAGCCTGCTCCCCGGTAAGTTTTCGAAGACCGAGTGGGCCAGGACGGTCTAAGGCGAAGCCTTACTAGAACAGCGGGTAGATGAACGGCGCAGCCGCCGTGCCGGCCAGCAGGATCAAAGCGCTGACGAGCAGCAGCACCACGATGATCGGCGTCAGCCACCACTTCTTGTTGTGACGCAGAAACTCCCAGAGCTCGGCGAACAACCCCGGCCGCGTCTCGTCGGCCTGGGTTGCGAAGTCGTCCCGACCCGTGTTGCCCGACCGTTGGTCGCTCATGGTCCTTTTCCCAGACGCGTGGTCAGAACTGGCGCAGATATCGCCCGATGCGGTCCACCGGGTTGTGACGGATCCAGTAGGTTGACGCCGTGCGATCGCAGCGCCGTTTCAGCGGGTCGTGGCGCAGAGCCCGCAAGGCTAGCCCGATGGGGGTGATGACCACGTAGTACACCACACCCAGCAGCAGATGTGACACCGTCCACCCGATTGGGTAGACGGCATACATCCAGCCCATGTAGATCCGCCGCCGACTGGTGGGCCGGAGGACGAAGAGCGCGCTGATGGCCCCGCCGACCGCCCAGAATGCAGTGGCCGATGCGAGCGACCCGGTCCGACGCCAGGCCAGCGCGCCGACGATCGCGACAAAGACCGGCAGGAGCCAGCCGAACCACAGCAAGTCCCGGCGTGAGGGGTTTCTCTTGATCTCGAGAACGGCCATGGTGTGCCAATGATCAGTCGAGCGCGAACTGGGCCAGATATTCGTCGGTGGTGTGCGTGGTGGCACTGGGCTGGTCCTGCTTCATCAGCACACACCGTTCCAGCACCAGCACGTCCATGTTCGTGGCCATGAAACAGCGATAGGCGTGGGCCGGTTCACACACGATCGGCTCACCACGCACGTTGAAACTGGTGTTGATGAGGACCGGACATCCGGTCCGGCGCTTGAACGTTTCGAGCAGCGCGTGATACCGACCGTGGCGGGCGGCGTCGACCGTCTGGACACGCGCGGAGTAGTCCACGTGTGTAATGGCCGGGACGGTCGAGCGGGCGAGCCGCAGCTTGGTGATACCCTCGAGCGTCTCGCCCGCCGCGGGCGCGACCCGCTGCGACTCTTGCACGGGCGCGACCAGCAGCATGTACGGGCTGGGCTGGGCTTTCCGCATGTCGAAGTATTCGCTGACGTGATCCTGTAGGACGGACGGTGCAAACGGCCGGAACGACTCGCGAAACTTGATCTTGCGGTTCATCATCGATTGCATCTCGCTACTCCGGGCGTCGCCGATAATGCTGCGAGATCCCAGCGCCCGGGGGCCGAATTCCATCCGTCCCTGGAACCAGCCGACCACGTTTTCCTCCGCGAGCAGTTCGGCAACGTGCTCGCAGAGCGAGGCGTCGTCGTCGAAACGCCGGTAGACGGCGCCCTGGGTGTCGAGGAATCGCACCAGCTCGTCGTCGCTGAAGCGGGGCCCGAGGAGCGAGCCGAACTGGACATCGTCGTGTGCCGGCGGTCGAGGCTGGTCGAGCAGCTGGTGCCAGATGAACAGCGCCACCCCGAGCGCGCCGCCGGCGTCGCCCGCCGCCGGCTGGATCCAGACCTCGTCGAATGGTCCCTCGCGGAGGATACGGCCATTGGCGACGCAGTTGAGGGCGACCCCGCCGGCCAGGCACAGGCAACGCTGACCCGTCTCGCTGTGTACGTGACGAGCGGACGCCAACATGATCTCCTCCGTGACCAGCTGGACGGAGGCGGCGAGGTCCATTTCACGCTGTGTGATGGGCGATTCTGGAGCGCGTCGCGGGCCGAACAGCGCGTCGAAGGCTGGCGAGGTCATCCGCAGGCCTTCGCAATACCGGAAATAGGTCATGTCCATGCTGAACGATCCGTCCGGCTTAAGATCGATCAGATGGTCGCGAATGAGATCGGCGTAGGTGGGTTCTCCGTAGGGGGCGAGTCCCATGAGCTTGTATTCACCCGAATTAACCTTGAACCCGGTACAGTAGGTGAACGCGGAGTAGAGGAGCCCCAGCGAATGCGGAAAGCGTAGCTCGCACGAGAGCTCAATGCGGTTGGTTTGGCCGACACCGTAGCTCGCCGTGGCCCACTCGCCGACCCCGTCCAGGGTCAGAATGGCAGCGTCCTGGAACGGTGAGGCGAAGAAGGCGCTGGCGGCGTGCGACTCGTGGTGTTCCGTAAAGGTGATGCTCTTGCGATAGTGGCCACCGAGCCCCCGCCGGATCTCCCGGGGCACGTGCAGCTTCTGTTTAAGCCACGGTGGCATCGCCTTGACAAACGACCCAAAGCCGCGCGGCGCGTAGGCGAGATAGGTTTCGAGCAGTCGTTCGAACTTCAGGAACGGTTTGTCGTAGAACCCCACGTAGTCGAGGTCGCCTGCTGCGATCCCAGCCTCACTCAGGCAGTACTGAATCGCGTGGATCGGGAATCCGGCGTCGTGTTTCGTCCGGGTGAAGCGCTCCTCTTGCGCCGCCGCGACGATCTGTCCGTCGACGAGGAGCGCCGCCGCCGAATCGTGATAGAAGGCGGAGATGCCAAGGATGGCTGTCATGTCGCGCGCGGAGAGTTCGGCGTCGTGGCCGGCCGGTCTGCGGCTGTGCCCCTGCGGTCGGGAGTGTGACACCCCAACGGCGCCGGTGACAAGGGGCCGGACCCGCCTCACTGAAAAGGTCCCGTTCGCTCTGCCGGCCCGGATGGTGGGTGGGTCGAGTACGCCGCTCAGGAGCCTGGCCGCGGGCAACTGTTCCACCGACATCGACACCGGTCGCCGGCCGGGTCGTGCCGCGGTGTCGGGTCGACCGGTCGAGGTAGTGGCCAGCTCACTCGGGCGCCTCGGTTATCATTCCTGTGTCGGAGCCGGAGAATACGACGATGATCACCATACTCAATCAGACGCCCAAGTTTCTCAGAGTTCCGTTGTCCCGAGGCAAGATACTGCGGCTGGGTCCACGCAAGGAGGGGCAGATTTCCACCCAGGACGCCGAGCGTGATGCGGTCAAGCGGCTCGTGGCTGACGGTGCCATCAAGATCATGGGCGAGGGCCCGCAGGCCGGGTCGTCTGCGGCGGCCAACCCGGGACTGCGGGCCAACGTACACGGGCACTCGCCACGGGTGTCCGCCGGACGACGCGGCGACCGCTGAGCGTCCTCAGACCGTTCGTCTATCTGACGGGCAGTCTGGCCGTGCCCTAACGGGCCCGGCAGCCTTGGTGGCCCGAGGGCGGAAGACGCTGACGGGGTGCCGGGTGGTTCGTGCTGACCGGATCCGTAGGGGGCGTCGATTGTGGCGACGTACCTGGTGGGATCGTCGACGAGCAGGGCGCGTCCGGCCGCCCAGCCCTCAGTGGCTCATCGCGTGCAGCAGCACGTTGACCCCGAGCGAGTAGCCGTCTGGCGCAAACGCTTCGAAGAATCGTGGGTCCTCGCCTTCACGCTCCCAGGCATCCTGGATGTCGGTGTTGTGGGTCATCGCCACCATGATCCGGCCGTATTCGTCGGTAATCGCGCGGAAGTGCGCTTTATCGCTGTCGTACCCGCGCTCAGACGTCGACATGCCGCCCGCGCGTCGCCAGAAGCCGATGTTGGCGATCTGCGGCACTTCCCAGATGTTGTAGAGCGCCTTGAATAACGGATGGTCGAGCGGCAGATCGATGATCGGGTACTGCGATGGCGGTAGCACGCGGCCGATCTCCGACGACCACTGGTTCCAGGCCGGGGTGCCCCAGAAGTCGTCGACCCAGAGAAACCCGCCCTTGACCAGGTAGTCGCGCAGCCGCTCGACCTCTTCGCCGCTCAGCCCCATGGTCCCGACGTCGGACGTCATCACGAACGGGCAGGTGAACAGCTCGGGGTCGGTGATCTCGACGACCCAGTGGTTCGGGCTACCCCCGTCGGCGAAGTCCACCTTCGTGGAGGTCAGCTCTGAGAGCCGGATCATGAAGTTGACGTCGGCGGCGGGGTAGTCGGTGCGCCATCCGCGTCCAGCCGACTCGCGGCGGACGCTGGTGAACATCAACCGGCAGAAGGTGAAACCGTTGTCGCGATGGTCCGCCGGACGGAACCGCGGCGGCATCCGCCGGCTGCGCTGGTAGCCGGCGCGGCGGGACTGGGCGAATCCCACCGAAGCTAGCAGCACTGCCACGAGCGTGCCGACCGCGAGCCGCATCAACCAGCGATGTGTCTCGAACATGGCGCAAGAAGGATATCAACCCCGCGAGAGCAGGTTGGCCAGATTGTGACACAGCCAGACGGGCCTGGCGCACGAATTTTAGCCGGCAGCGTCGGACAACCGAGCGCCGGGTTTCGGACCCCATGGTGAAACTGTTACTCCTCCAGACGACAGCTGAGCGCGAACCCGAGCCGCCAATGGACGGTTTCCCTGATCAGGAACGGGAGCTCAGCACTCTTCTATCGCAGTGGCGACCAGCTGATGGTGGTGGCAGTCCAGGCCGTGGAGACCTTCACTATCCAGACGCCGGTTCCGCTATTCGCGGCTCCGTATGTGCTCGACAATGCCGGAGGCGGAAACCTAAACTACGCTATTTCTCCTGACGGGACGGAGTCGATTCTCGTGGAGCAGGATCTGGCCAATGCGGCCCCGCAGATCAACGTCGTCCTTAATTGGTTTGAGGAACTCAAAGCGCGCGTGCCCGTCCCGTAGCCCTTACACCTCCGTCTTCCCCCGGACTTTCGTCGTACATCGCCGCTCGGATCTGGAGAACTGCGACGGAACTCGTGGGGGGTTCCAGCGCGGTGCGGTCCGGTTCTATCGTCAGCCTCGTCGGCTCCCCAGCGGGCCCATTCCGGGACCGGCGACTTCGTGGCCAATATGTCGATTGCCCCCGGTCGTTCTGGGCTCAATGAATGGTGCGGAAGGGGGGACTTGAACCCCCATGAGCCGAAGCTCACAGGCTCCTGAGGCCTGCGCGTCTGCCAATTCCGCCACTTCCGCGGTGAGGGCTAGCGGCCGTACGGCCGAATGTTCAGTATATCCAAGACGGGTTCGCCGGCGCCAGTAACGGTTGCGGTCTCCGACGACGATTACGCCGTCGTTCATGCCCAAGGTCAAGCGGGCCGCGAGCGGCATCCGGACCGCCCGCGCGAAGTCACGTATACTCGGCGCGGTGCCGTCCGTCGCCGGCGGCGCATGACTCCGACGGAGGCGTAAGAGGCGTGCGCTGGGGTATCGCCGCGCGCCCTGTCCGCCTTCGTTCGCCTGTCGGGGTAAACTGCGGCGAGATCCCACCGAGCCTTGGCGGAGGCGGGCGAGCCGTCAGCCTGTGAGGTGGTCACAAACGGGAACCGTGTACTCGTTCGGGACCTTCGGCGATCGCCACGGCGCGCACATGCGCGCCCGCGAGGGAGCGGCGTGGGGCATCGGGGACCCCGCGAGGGACCGAGCCGGAGTGTGGGGCGGAGCCCCACGTGAGAAAGGATCGGGAGACTGTTTTGAGTATCCAGCGCGGTGTCAAGTTTGTCCTCGTGTTCCTGCTGCTGGCGGTCGTCATCTCGATGACCGGGCTGGCGGCGATGTATTTCATGGTGTCCCGGGCGCCGTCGGTGATATCGAACTCGGTGCTGATGTTGCGGGTGCCGGGTGGCTTGGCCGAGCGCCACGCGAACGATGTACTCACCCGGTTCGTGGGGGACGGGACCACGGTACAGTCGGTGGTCAACAGTCTGCGCAAGGCTAAGGTCGACTCACGCATCCGGGGCGTCATCCTGATGCCGACGGGTCCGCAGGAGCTCTGGGGCAAGGCGCAGGAGATCCGGGACGCGGTGCTCGACTACAAGGCGTCGGGTAAACCGATCGTGGCATTTCTCGAGTATGGCGGCA
The DNA here is from genome assembly GCA_963578725.1 of Vicinamibacteria bacterium. Classification (GTDB taxonomy): domain Bacteria; phylum Acidobacteriota; class Vicinamibacteria; order Vicinamibacterales; family UBA8438; genus NP936. The sequence continues at coordinate 92,853 of CAUZDS010000003.1, read as the reverse complement.
CGCAGGAGTACTACCTGGCGTCGGCGGCCGACAAGGTGTTCTTGAAGCCTGGTAGTCCGCTGGATCTGGTCGGGGTGGCAAGCTACGAGATGTTCATCCGCGGCGCCCTCGACAAAATCGACGCCCATCCCGAGATGCTGCACGCCGGCGACTTTAAGACGGCGGCCAACTTCTACACTGAGACGATGATGACCCCGGCGCACCGCGAGATGGCCGAGTCGCTCAACCGCGATCTCTATGATCAGATCATCGATGGCATCGCCGACGGGCGGCGGATGGCCAAGAGCAACGTGCGACGGCTGATCGACCAGGGGCCGTTTCTACCGGCCGACGCCCTCGAGGCCGGTCTGGCCGACGGACTTGTCTATGCCGACGAGCTGAAGCGGCAGGCGCCCTTCGACGAGGTCAACTGGCAGGAGATCGCCGACCGCGACTATCGGCGGACCAGCCTCGAGTCGGTGGGGTTGAACCGCGGCCGGCGCATCGCGCTGATCTACGCCGTTGGTACGATTACCTCCGGGGTCGGCGGGGCGGACATTACCGGTGGCGAGGTGCTCGGGTCCGACACGCTGGCGCGCGCCATCCGCACTGCGCGAGAGGACGAGTCGGTTCGTGCAATCGTGTTGCGTATCGACAGCCCGGGCGGGTCGGCGGTCGCCTCCGACGTCATCTGGCGCGAAGTGCTACTGGCGACGAACGAGAAGCCGGTCATCGCGTCGATGTCGGATCTGGGCGCGTCCGGTGGGTACTACATTGCGATGGGTGCCGACACGATCGTCGCGCAACCGGCGACGTTGACCGGGTCGATCGGCGTTGTGGCGGGCAAGGTCGCGACGGGCGGTACGTTCAGTAAGGCCGGTGTCGTCATCGAGCCGGTGAGCCAAGGGCGCTTTGCCAAGATGTACTCGCCCTTTACGCCGTTTTCAGACGACGAACGGGCGAAGATGCAAGAACACGTCGACGCGATCTACGAGGAGTTCCTGACGAAGGCGGCCGATGGGCGCGGCACGACACGGGATGCCATTCACGAGGTGGCGCAGGGCAGGGTCTGGACCGGGCGACAGGCGAGGGACCATGGGCTCGTCGACGAGTTGGGCGGGCTGGGTCTGGCGATCGCTCTGGCGAAGGAGCGGGTTGGCATCGACGCCGGCGACGAGGTGGAGCTGGTGGTCTACCCGCGACCGAAGAGTTTGTTCGAGCTGTTCAGCGACGGGGTCACCGTGGTCCAGGCGGCTGTGCGGCTCGGTTGGCTCCCGTCGTCACGGGTCCAGGCGCTGGCGGCGGCAACCGCGCCCCTGCGGCTGTTCCGCCGCGGCGAGCCGTTGGCTCTGATGCCCGGTGTGTTCGTGCCGTAAGAGAGCGGGCTCGAGGCGCAGGGCGGCGAGCCCGCTCCGGCGACTAGATCACGACCGCCTGCGCGAACACGTTCATGTCGATGTCGACCGTGATCCGCGCCTTGGCCTGCTCCATGTAGGCGGCGAAGAACTGGTTCTGCCGCTGGCTGGTGATCTCGCTCCGGAGCGTCTCACGAACCGCCTCGAAGTCCGACTCGGTCGCCTCTTGACGTTCGAGGACGTGCACGATGACGGCGCTGTTTCCGGTCAACACCGGGGTGCTGGTTTCGCCGGCTGCCAGCGAAAAGACCGCTGCCTCGACGGACGTGTTCAGACCAACACCAGGCACCGCCTCGCCACGTGCGATAAAGTCGCCGGTGTTGACTTCCAGGCCTTCCACCTCTCTCGTCGCGGTGAAGTCCTCGGCCGCTTGCAGAATGGCGCTCACCGCGGCGGCCCGCTCCTGCGCGGCCACGAACGCCTTCCGGCGGATCACGTCGTCACGAACCCGTGCCTCGACCTCGTCGAGTGGCGGCACATACGGATCCTGTATGGCGACGACGGTCACGAACGCCGGACCGGTCGTGGTCTGGATCGGACCCGCCACTTGTCCCTGTTCGAGTTGAAACGCCTGATCACTGACCGCTGATGAGAACCCGAGGCCAAGAATTGGTTCTCCGGGTGCTGCGAATCCGCTCTCCTGCGGTTCGAGCCCGCGTCGCCGCGCCGCGGTGTCTAAATCGGCGGCGGTCGTGATTTCGGCCGCCATCGCTTGTGCTAGCGCGCTGGCCTGCGCAGTGGCGCTCTCCTGTTTGAGCAGGTCGATGATGCTCGCGCGCACCGCGTCCAAGAGCTGTGACGCGCCGCCGGTCCTCTCGGTCGCCTTGATGATGTGGATGCCGAACACGCTCTGCACTGGGTCGCTGATCTCGCCCTGTTCGAGCGCGAACGCCGCGCCCTCGAACTCGGGTACCATCTGTCCGGGAGCGACCGGACCGAGGTCGCCGCCGATCTCCTTCGTGCCTTCGTCCTCCGAATATTGACGCGCCAGCTCTGCGAAGTCGGCACCGTCTCGCGCTTCGGCAACGATCGCCTCTGCCCGGGTCTGGACTTCGGCCGGATCACTGCCGTCGGTGCGTAGCAGGATGTGACTGGCGCGTAGCGCCAGCTCGTCGGTGTAGCGGTCGAGGTTGTTCTCGTAGTAGGCCAAGACGTCAGCGTCGCTCGGGACAAACGACTCCTGCAGCGCCGGGACGTCGATCAACACGAAGCGCAGGCGGCGCTTCTCCGGTACCGTGTAGGCGATCGAGTTCTGCGAAAACAACTCGACGACATCCTCGTCGGTAGCCTCGACACCCTCGCGGAAGTCGTCGGCGGAAAACGTAATGGTGTCGACCCGGACCTTCTCGTTGCGGCGGATGTGCTCCCGCCACAGATCGGTATCCGGCACTGTCACCCAGTCGGTCAGCGCCGCGATCAGCCGCTCCTGCATCAACGACTGGCGGATGTCCGCCTCGAACTGGGTAGGGGTCAGCGGCGGTGTTTGCAGCCGCAGCATCTGGACGTAGGCCTGCTCGCCGATGAACTGGCCGTCCCGTTGGAACACCGGGAACGAGACGATGCGTTCGCGCACCTCCGCGTCGTTAATCGTCACGCCCAACCGCTCTGCCTCCTGCAGCGCCGCGTACTCGTCGATCATCTGCTGGAGAATCTGCCGGTCGATCCCCATCGATTGCAGGATTTCGGTTGTGATCTCCCCGCTGGACTGGGTCCGGAAATTCTGGAGCTGCCGCAGATATGCGATGCGGAACTCACCGACGGTGATCTCGCGGTCGCCGACCCGGGCGAGCACATCGGTCAGGGCGCCGGTCAGCTGCGGCGCCGGCTGGACGAACGCGGGAACATACAGGAACACGAAGGCAAGGCAGACAAGGAAGAGGCTCCATTTTAGCCAGCCCTTGTGCTGGCGCATGCGATCCAGCATCGTCATTGTTCGCTCAACTCCCTCTCATGTCCGTGCGACTCGGTGCGACGCTGGACTCTGGCTCGCCGACTGCCCGGCGACCGACCCGTGTTCTGTCGATCACCGTCGTCGTATGCCCGGCGCAACCGAAAGCCGTAGACACGCCATGACGGCTCAACAATCCATACTATGCCACCGGATCCGCGTGCGGCAAGCCGTTGGTGCGCCTGGCGTTGGGCGTCAGGGAGGACGGATCTGGTCGAGAATGGCACCAGATTGGTGCAGTTCGTATGTGCCGAATATGTTATATTTCCGAGACACTGAAGGACTTAGGGGAACTGACAGAAACGGAACTGGCGGTCTCGTTCGCGATCACGGTGAACCATCGAGAACGACGAGGCGGCCGCTCCGTAAGGCGCGACGAGCGAAAATACCGGGCCGTATTCGACCTAGGAGCAACGTCGCGGAGTTGGGATGCGTCGGCGGCCGAATGCCACCGTAGTTTCGGATGGGGCCACCTAGTATGTCGGCACGGGGTCAAAGCAGCACGGCACGACGACACCGAATCCCGCCCCGGTCCGGCTCGACACTCGCCGTCTTTCACCACGCGAGCTCAGACGTTCTGGCACATGTGGCGCGGCTACGCCGCCTCGATCGTTATCGGGTGGCGTGCCGCGGGCAGCACCGGGCCGCGGTGGGAGCCCCACCGAGTCGGGTTGGCGTGGTGCTGTGGGAGCTAGCTCCCGGGCGCCGGCCTAACTGGTGCCGTCTGAAGTCGATCGCCCAGGGATCGCCAATCGTTTCCTATTCGGCGAATCACGCCGTCGCTGTCGCGGATCGTTCCCGTGAGCTCGGGTTTGCCACCCACCTGACTGCGCCGCTGAATCCAGTCCAGATCGCACACCAGACTACGATCGCCGCCCCGATCGACCTCGCCGCCCGCTGGTGGCAAGCGCGGTCGTCGCTCGAGCGGTATCTGAGGCGTGTCGAACCGTTGAGCGAGATCACACGACACGTCGCCGCGTCACTCGAGCCGAGCCCGGTGGCCGAAGCCCTGGTGAGCCGCCTGGCAGCCTGGCTGCCGGCTTCGGACTGTGCGGTGGTGGGTGGGATGAGGCGGGTGCGCCGACGATCCTCGCGGCAACGCAGGTGGTGCTCGAAATGGAGCCGGCGGCAGACGACGCGATGTACTGGGTCAAGGCCCACGGCAAAGATGGTACTCAGCTGTTGGGGGGCGTTGCCTAGTGGTTTACCCTCAAGTGCCTTGACAGGATTACCGGTGCGCGGCGTCCCGCTGACCCGGCGTGACGAGGACGCACACCGGCGAGTATACGACCGGGCAGGAACGTAGGCAGGCGGGATCGAGTCAGCAGGGCTTGCGCCACGGACTGCTAGCGTCAAGGAGGACTGTTGCCGTTGAGCATCCGCTCTTTATTCGCATTCTTTTCCAGTGACTTGGCGATTGATCTCGGTACTGCCAACACCTGCGTCTACGCTCGTGGCGAGGGAATTGTCGTGAACGAGCCCTCGATTGTCGCCATCAACAAAGTGAATGGCCGCGTCGAGGCTGTGGGGCGCGAGGCCAAACAGATGCTGGGCCGGACGCCGGGCAATATTATCGCCATCAGGCCGATGAAGGACGGGGTGATAGCCGACTTCGAGATCACCGAGAAGATGCTGACCTACTTCATCAAGAAGGCGCACCACCGGACTGTCTGGGTCAGGCCGCGGATCATCATCGGCGTGCCGTCGGAGATCACCCAGGTCGAGAAACGCGCGGTCAAGGACAGCGCGTATCGGGCCAAGGCCAGCGAGGTGTATCTGGTCGAGGAGGCGATGGCGGCCGCCATAGGCGCCGGGATGCCGGTCACGGAGCCTTCCGGCAACATGATCGTGGACATTGGCGGCGGCACCACAGACATCGCCGTCATTTCGCTCGCTGGCATTGTCTACAGCAAGGCGGTGCGGGTCGCGGGTAACGAAATGGACGAGGCGATCATCCAGTACATCAAGAAGATGTACAACCTGCTGATCGGTGAGCGCACCGCGGAAAACATTAAGATGAAGGTCGGCTCGGCCTACGGTCTGGACGAGCGGATCACGATGGACATCAAGGGGCGCCATCTCATCGAAGGGGTACCCAAGACGATCACGATCACTGACGAGGAGATCCGGGAGGCGCTGGCGGAGACGGTCAACGTGATCGTCGACGCGGTCCGCGTCGCGCTCGAGCGGACCCCGCCGGAACTGTCGGCCGACATTGTGGACCGCGGCATCGTTCTGACCGGTGGGGGCTCGCTTCTGAAGAACCTGGACAAGCGGTTACGTGAGGAAACAGGGTTACCCCTTGCGATGGCGGAGGAGCCGCTGTCGTCGGTGGTGCTAGGCGCCGGGGAGATGCTGTCCGATTTCGGCCTGCTGAGGAAAATCTCGATTGATTGATTTCCGCCGTCGCACCGGCGCCGTGCTGCTGGCCGTTGTCGTCGGCCACGTGGTGTTGATTTCAGCCCAGGTCAACACAGGGTCCCGTGTCGGCGTGTTCGAGGGGATGACGTTCGGGCTGTTTTCCGAAGTCCAACGTGCGTTTTCCCGGGTGGCCGGCAGTACCGTCCGGATCTGGGACGGGTACGTCGGGCTGATATCGGTTCGGGCCGAGAACGCCGCGCTCCGAGAGAATCTGGCGGAGTTGCAGTTCCGGTTGCAGCAGGAGCGCGCGCTGGCGCAGCGGGCGCGCGGTCTGGAAGAGCTGCTTGGGCTACGTCAGAATATTGGCTTCTCGACGGTGAGTGCGCGGGTCATCGCGGGCGATGCCTCGCCTTACTTCCGTACCGCGACAATCGACCGCGGGTCCGGCGACGGCGTGCGCCGTGACTCGGCGGTGGTGTCGCCGGACGGGGTGGTGGGGCGTGTGGTCGGCGACCCTGGTTTACGGGCCGCCAAGGTGCAACTGCTCGTCGACCGGAGCGCCGCGGCCGGCGCGATAATCGAGCGGACGCGCGCGGCCGGCCTGGTCACGGGGGACGCTGACGAGCGCCTGGTCCGGATGCAGTACGTGTCGAATCTCGAGGACGTGCAGCTGGGTGATATCGTCGTCACGTCGGGGGTCGACGGTGTCTACCCGAAAGGTTTCGTGATCGGCGAGGTCGAATTGGTGGATCGAGGGGACGGGCTCTACAAGATGATCCACGTACGCCCGAAGGTTGAGTTCAACGATCTCGAGGATGTCCTGGTCATCGTTCGTGAGCCCGCGCCATCGACTCTGGCCACGGGTGGCGAATGAATACGGCCGGGGTGGGACTGGGACTTGGTCTAGCGTTGGCGCTGCAGACGACGCTGGTACCGCTGGTGGCTGGTCCCGGTGTGCCGGTGGACCTCGTGCTGGTGGTCGTTGTCACGGTCGCGATCGTCAGCGGTCCAGTCGCCGGACTGTGGACCGGCACGGTAGGCGGGTTGTTGCAGGACACGCTGTCGGGGGGTGTGGTCGGAGTGGGGGGGCTCGCCAAGACGCTCGTGGGATACCTTGCTGGGCTGTTCGGGTCCCAGTTCAACGTCGCCAGACCCCGGCACCAGCTGCTGGTGTTCTTTGGCGCGTCGCTTGTACACACGGTTTGCTTTCTCGGCGTGTACGGCCTGCTGTCCGAGGGACGGCTGACGTCTTACAGCGCGGAGTTGACGCAGGCGACGGCCAACGCCACGATCGGCGTGGCGGTCGCGGTCGCGCTGCAGGTCGGGCCGGGAGTGCTCGAACGCCGACGGCTGCGGCGGCGCGACCTGACGCGGCGGTTCGGGCGCCTTGTGCGGTAATGCGTCGTAGGCGTGGGCACCGAGGCGATGTGGTCGACTAATCAGGCGGCTCTGCGGTCAGTGCATCGAGTCGACCTATGAGAAACCAGATCCAGACGAACGGCGCCGGCGGTGGGCGGGAGAGCCTGCCACTGACACTACTGCGGTCCGCGGTCGTGTTGGCGTTCGTGGCGCTCGGTATTGGGTTTTGGCTTCTCCAGGTCGCTCAGCACGAGAAATATCAGCAACTGGCCGAGAACAACCATCAGCGGACTGTCGCCCTGAGTGCGCCCCGCGGAGTAGTGTTCGACCGCGACGGCCGGGTGCTGGTCGAGAACAGGTACTCCCTGAATGTCTCGCTTGTACGGGAACAGGTGGAGGATCTCGAAGGCACGATCGCGCTGCTGGCTGAGGTCTCCGGGGTGCCCCCGTCGGCGCTCTGGTCCGTGGTGGAGCGCTACCGACGGGACCCGGTCTATCGGCCGATCGTGTTAATCCGCGACGCGTCGCTCGGCCAGGTGGCGGCGGTTGCCGCCCATGCCCTCGAGTTACCTGGGTTGTTCGTGCAACAGCTCCCGACCCGCCACTATCCGGCTGAAAAGGTCGCTGCCCATCTGTTCGGCTATGTTGGGGAGGTCAGCGATACGGAACTGGCGACCGCCGAGTTCCAGGAGGTGCGCAGCGGCGCGGTGGTCGGCAAGTCGGGGATCGAGCTGACCTATAACCAGCTGCTGATGGGGCGCGATGGGACCAGGCATGTCGTGGTCGACGCCATTGGCCGCGAGATCGACACCATCAGCGAGGAAGCGCCGGACGAGGGTCGGCAGCTGCAATTGACGCTCGACTACGACCTGCAGCAGGCGGCTGAAGATGCGTTCAAGGTCGCGGGGTTCGACGGGGCGGCCGTGGTGCTCGACCCACGGTCCGGCGAGATCTTGTCGCTCGTCAGCCTGCCCGCCTACGATCCCAACGCATTCGCGCTCGGGATCGATCAGGACGCCTGGAACGCGCTCAACGAGGACACGCGACGCCCTCTGAACAACCGAGCGCTGCAGGGGCGCTATTCGCCCGGGTCGACCTTCAAGATCGCGATGGCGGTGGCTGCCCTCGAGGAGGGTCTCGTCACGCCAGATTTCCGCGTGGCGTGCCGCGGCGGCGCTACCTTCTACAGACGCTTCTACCGGTGCCACACGACACATGGCAGCGTCGACATGAGGGAGGCCCTGGAACAGTCGTGCAACACATATTTCTACACGCTCGGCGAGATGCTGGAGGTGGACCAGATCCACAAGTGGGCCACGGCGTTGGGTCTTGGCGAGCTGTCCGGGATCGATCTTCCGCACGAGGTGCAGGGTCTGGTGCCGTCCACCGCGTGGAAGCGGGAGGCGCGCGGCGAGCCGTGGTACCCCGGTGAAACGATCTCGGTGGCGATCGGACAGGGGCCCGTGTCAGTGACGCCGGTTTCGCTCGCGGTTATGATGGCCACGATCGCCAATGGCGGGACGCGGGTTACCCCCCACCTGCTGAAGGCGGTCAACGACGGCAGTGGGTGGACCCCGGCGCCTCGGCCGGTACCGCGATCGGTGGTGTCGCTCGATCCGGTCACCGTCGGCGCAGTCACCGACGGGCTCTGGAATGTCGTCAACCGTGCAGGGACCGGTCGAAGGGGACGGATCGACGGGCGGGACGTAATCGGCAAGACGGGCACCGCTCAGGTCATCTCGTTGCAGGGCCGGCTTGTGGCCGGTGACACCGGCCAGGACCTGCGGGATCATGGGCTGTTCGTGTTCGCGGCGCCAGCCGGGGCACCGGAGATTGCGGGTGTGGTGTTCGGCGAGCACTCCGAGCATGGGTATCTGGCCGCCCCGATCGCGAAACACGTAATGGAAACGTATTTCGCGAAGAAGGAAGGACGCCCACGTCCCGTCCTGCCGCTGCCGGCCAAGCCGCAAGTGGTACCCTCATTCGTGGCCGCGAACCAATGATGAAGAAAGAATCCAGACCCCTTTTGCTGGCCCAGGGCCGTTAGGATGCGGCGATAGAGCGGACACTCCATGCTGGAACAGCGACTGTACCGGCATATCGACTGGCTGCTGCTGGGGGCGCTGGCGCTGCTGTGCGCCAGCGGCGTAGCGATGATCTACAGCACTACTCACGACCCGACGACGGGGGCCGCTGGACCGCAGGTCACGACCCAGCTGTGGGCGCTGGGACTCGGGTTGGTGGTCTTCACGATCATGCTGTCGGTCGATTACCGGTGGTTTTCCGATTCGTGGCTGGCGATCTTTATCGGGTTATTGGCTCTGCTGGGCTACGCGCTACTGTTCGGCACGGCCGTCGGCGGCGTCAGGCGGTGGATCGGCTTCGGCGGGTTCAACCTACAGCCGTCGGAGTTTGCGCGCATCGTCGTGGCGCTGGCGCTGGCGACCCTGCTCTCCGATTCGCGCCGGGGTTCCCAGACTACCGGCCCGTGGCTGCTGGCGGCTCTCGTTGTCGGACTGCCTGTCCTGCTGATTGCCAGGCAACCGGATCTCGGCACGGCGGTGACGCTGCTGCCGGTCTGCTTCGGAATTCTCATTTTCGCCGGGTTGCGGTTGCGGGCTGTCGCCGTGATGGTGGTGCTGGCGATTCTGACCACGCCGGTGGCATGGACTTACGGGTTGGAGGACTATCAGCGCCAGCGGATCTCCAGCTTCCTGGACCCGGAGCAGGATGCGCGCGGCGCCGGCTACCAGCAGATCCAGGCGCGCATCGCCGTTGGGTCCGGGGGGCCGATGGGGCAAGGGTATCTGAAGGGCACCCAGAGCCAGTACAACTTCCTTCCGGTTGCGCACAACGACTTCGTCTTCTCCGTGCTCGCTGAAGAGCAAGGGTTCCTCGGCGTGGTGGTCGCGCTCGGGCTGTATCTGTTCGTGATCCTGCGGGGGCTCGATGCTGCCCGGCTAGCCAAGGACCGCCTCGGGACTTACCTGGTCGTCGGGGTCATGTCCGGGTTCGCGTTTCAGGTGATCTACAACATCGCCATGTCGGCGGGGCTCGCGCCGGTCAAGGGGCTCACATTGCCGCTGATGAGCTATGGTGGGTCTTCCATCATCGCCACGCTGGCGGCATTCGGATTGGTCCTCAATGTGAGGATGCGGCGGTTCACGAACTGAGAGGTGGCGGGGTGCGCGTCGGTCGTTGATCGGATCGTCGCGGACCGCCGATATTTTTACACGCGCCGTCGATCGGCCCCGGTGAAGGGCGCGAGGCGGTCAGCACCGGCGTCGTCGAGACCAGCGATGAGTACCCCCCGTGGCCATGTCGTTCCGTTGACGCGCGCGCACGCCGGCGACGTGCGCGGTGTCCTGGTGCTGGCCAGTTATTCGGGCGGGTTCGGGTCTCGAGCGCGACACCGAACCTGGAGCTGCATAGATGAACAAGGAGATGATCATCTCCTCGAGCGGTCACGAGACGATGGCCGCTATCCTCGAGGACGACAAGGTCGTCGAGATCTTCGTCGATCGGAGTAGCGATTCGCGCGGCGTCGCCGGCAACATCTACAAAGGGCGCGTGTCGAAGGTCCTGCCCGGGATGCAGGCCGCATTCGTCGATCTCGGTCTCGAGCGCGACGGTTTCCTCTACGTTGCGGACGTCATCGGCCCAGTCGATGCGCTGGAGGGCATGGATGCCTCCGACTCGGACGCGGACGGCGAGACCGAGGACCAGGCCACCGGTGGCGTCGGACCGGGCGATGGCGACGGCTCAGGCCGCGGACGTGGTCGCAACCGTGATCGCAACACGACCGAGCAGAAGATCGAGAAGCTGCTGACCGGAGGTCAGGAGGTCGTCGTCCAGGTGGTCAAGGAGCCGCTTGGCACGAAGGGCGCCCGTATCACGTCGCAGGTGACGATTCCCGGCCGCTTTCTAGTCTTCATGCCGACGGTGGACCACATCGGCGTCTCGAGGAAGATCGCGTCCCGTGAACAGCGGGGCCGGCTCCGACGGGTCGTCCGTGAGTTCCGTGCCGAGCATGGCATGCCGGGCGGCGTGATCATTCGCACGGCGGCGGCCGAACGTCCGGAGGAGGATATCGTCAGCGACCTCACGTACTTTCACGACCTGTGGTCCCAGACGCTGCGGAAGGCGCAGGGCCGGCGGGCGCCGGCCCTGATCCATCGAGAAGCGAGCCTGGTTGCCAAGCTACTCCGAGACCTCCTGACGAATGATTTCTCTGCGATCCGGATCGACGACCCTGGCGAGTACAGGAAGGCGGTGAAGCTCGTCGAGCGGATCATGCCGGACCTGGTGTCCAGGGTGCACCACTACGACAAGAACTTCCCGATCTTCGAGGAATACGGCGTGCAGTCGGAGATCGACAAGGCGCTACGCAGCAAGGTCTGGCTGAAATCCGGCGGCTACATCGTCATCAATCAGACAGAGGCGCTGGTCGCGATCGACGTCAATACGGGCCGCTATGTCGGCAAGCGCAGCGGCCGGCTCGAGGACACGATCCTCAAGACCAACCTCGAGGCAGTGGACGAGATCATCCGGCAGATCCGTTTGCGCGACCTGGGTGGCATCATCGTGCTCGACTTCATCGATATGGACGAGCGCAAGAACCGCCAGAAGATGTACCAGGCGTTCGAGCAGGGGATGCGTCTGGACCGGTCGCCGTCGAAAGCGGTGCATGTCTCCGAGTTCGGACTCATCATCACGACGCGAAAGCGGGTCAAGCAGAGTCTCGAGCGCCAGCTGACCGACCCATGTCCGTATTGCTCCGGCAGCGCCGTGGTCAAGTCCGCGTCGACGATCTGCTTCGAAATCCTTGCGGAGCTGCGTAAGATCAGCGGCGACCTCGATGGGCATCGCGTCCAGCTGCGCGTGAACCCCGACATCGCCCTGGCGCTCAAGACCGAGGCGCGCGCGGTACTGAAGGAGATCGAGCAGATGCTGGACAGGGCAATCACCCTGCGCCCGGACGCCCAGTTACACCACGAGCAGTTTGACGTGATGGCCATGTGAGCCGGTACACGGCCGTGCCCCTAGGAGCTCGGGGTGAAGCCCGCGTCAAGCTGAGAGCGGCCGATGCGAGTACGTAGCCGTCCTTAGCCGGCCACCAGATGAATGAAGTAGTGGGTGTTGCTCTGGTTCACCCAGACGCGCAGGTACTCATCTTCCCTGAGCATCTCGACGCGGGCGGCGCCTGGGCTAGGGGGGGCGCTCTTGGCGACGCTCTGGATCTCGCTCTGGGGAACGATACTGACGACCTCGCGGCCGCGAACGACGTCGTTCTGCAGAAACTCGGCCCAGCGCTCGAGCACCGGCAGCTGTCCCGGCGCGGCGGGGTTGGCCGAGTCTTCGGTCACCCGCACGTCATAGGTGCCAGCCGCCAGGGCCTGGCCGTCGGCCATCACCCGTCGCGGTAGGTCCACCGATCCCAGAGCGACTGGTCCCGCCGGCACATTGATGTTTCCAGGTGCGGTCTGTTGCACCGCCAGTCCGACGGACGGCATCGCCGTTGCGAAACCGATCAAGGCGCACGCGGCGATCAGCACGGCGGAATTCTGTCGGTTCATGCTTCCTCCCGCATCGGGTGTCGCAGACTGTTGGGATCAGCCCGACCCACACCGCGCACATGGTACCAGAGAAGCCGGACGCGGACCTAGCCCGTGTGGTGCGGGTCATGCGCCAGGCCACGCATCGAGGCCCACCAGACGGACGCCAGGCCCTTCGCGGGTGCCTAACGCCCTGCTCACCATGAACAGGCCGCTAGCGCATCGGTGTGGTCCGCCACACCTCGTGGATGACCCCGGCCTGGATGAGCTTAGTTGCATAGACGATTTGCCCGGTGTGGGCGGTGAAATGGAGCACCTGGCCCAGGATGAGCTCGGCGTAGGTCGTCGTCTCGCCGGTTCGATCGGTGGTGTCGCCCAGCCGTGCCGGGTCGAAGCCGGAGAGCACGCGGTCGGCCTCCGCCATCGCGGCGTCGACGCCGGCCTGTAGCTCTTCCTTCGCCACCGGCCCCTGCTGGGAGAACTCCGCGGCGCGGTCTCGCACGTAGCCGCTGTTCCCGACACAGTGGCCGATGTAGAAGCGGGTCGAGCCGCACAAATGCAGGATCAGGTTGCCGACCGCGTTCGATTCCTCGTTTGCCCGCCACCAGAGCTGCCCGTCGTTAAGGGCCGCGAGACAGGTGCGAACCTGCCCCGCCTGGTGGACGAGCAGCCGCGTGCGGGCGATGTCAAGCAGATTCCTGTTTTCCGTGTCGGTCATCGTAGTTCCTTCCTGCCGCTACCCTGCTCTAGTAGCCCGTGGTGAAACCCCGCGTCGCCCCGAGATGATGGTACGCAATAAAGCTCACGGCCAGCACACGGCGCCCGAGGAAACATGCCGCTAGCATTCGACCGAGAGGCCACGCCAACAGGCTGGATGCATCACCCGTCGAATGCAGCGGGGCTTTCGCCACGGGCTGCGACCAGGCAGGCTGCCCGAGCCCTCGAGCCCGGAAGCCGGCAAGCATGATCGCATGACCGCCGCAGGTGACCGGGGATTAGGTCGGGGTGAACCGGCCCGCCGGCGCCGGCTCGAACACACGCTGTGTCAGGCGGTATCGTGCCGGTGGTCACGGTCCGACTGCATCGGTTGAAACACCTTCCCGGCGCGTCGGATACGTCGAGCCCCCGATACGGGACTGTGGGCAGCGCAGCCTGGCGCCGCCGCCCGCCGGCCACCGTCCCACCGCGTACGACGCGGCCTCGCCGACCGCGCTGTTACGGCCGGCGCACGATCGGGAGATAGCATATCCCAGCGATGGCGATGTCGTACATTGCGCACGCGGCGGGATACCAGTCGGGCAGCGAGCCAGCCGGCAGGATCTCGGCGCCGTGAAGCAGGTCGACGATCGCGTGACCGGCGAACGCCATGGCCAGCAGCGTTAAGGCCAGTCGAGGGTCCCGCGTGACCGCTACCGCGGCCAACACGAGGAAGCCGACGGCCAACGCCACGTCCAGCCCGCTGCCGGTGGTTGACTCGTGCGCCAGCGCGAACCCGATGTAGACGCCAGCCGTGGTCACCAGCAGCAGGGCCGCGAACTGTGCGAGTCGCAACTCGGCGATCAGACGTTGCGGGGAGGCCGGATCTGCGGTCGTGGCGACGAGCGACAGCCGGATCAGGCCGAGCCCCAGGGCGACGCAGGCAACGATCAACGCACGCGCCGCGTCGGTCATGGCTTAGACGTCTCCCAGGAGCCCGTGGTGCAACCCCGCATTGCACCGAGACCATCGTGATCGCTGCCGCCCTCGGCCTGTACACGCCTCGATGGTACGGTGGGACCTGTTTGACCGAGGCGCAACGCCGTCCAGGGGGGATGCAGCGCCCGTCGAATGCAGCTGGGCTCTTGCCACGGGCTCCTAGAATCCCTGATCGAGGGTGGTCGGCGGGACCGGCCGCGCTGCGGCCGCCGGGCCATAGAAAATCGAATTAAACAGGAGTCGGAAGGTGCCCCACGTCTGTCCCCGGTGCTGGACCCGGAATGTGTGCAGAATGACGCGACCGCGTCCGGCCGGCACCTCGATGACCGCGGCGCCGCCGCGGAGCCGGTCCTCTCCCGTGATCCACCCGCTGCGTAGCAGCGGCGCGTCCGGGTAGCGGGCAACAACCACCGGCGGTACCCGGCCGCCAAGCGTGCCTGTGACGTACGCGCCGTTGTCGACGAACATGACGTCGGTTTCCGCCGGCATCCCGAAACCGATTCCGTGTGTTGGGTCAACCTGCGCGCGCAGGATCGAGCCAGGCGCGTGAAACGTGTCGCGAGGGGTGTCAAGGAGCGTGTTGACGAGCGGCACCTCCAGGTGTTCGATCGCGAAGGTGGCGGCGTTACCCAGGGTGATGACGGTGCCGCCCTCGCGGACAAAGTCCAACAGCTGCTGGACCCCGACGGCGCCGATCCCGCCGCGGTACTCGGGCCGGATGTTCCGGCCCTGCAGACCACGGGTGATGTCAGCCGACGTCATGTCGGCGAACACCAACACGTCGAACCTATCGCGCAGATCACCGGCTCTGATGTCGACGCCTCTGACACGCGTGTAGACGAACTCGTGCTGATCGAGAACCCACCGGGTCCACCCGGCGTCCATGTTGCCGCCCCACGGTTCGTAGATGCCGAGCCTGGGCGCATCGATTGGCAGCAGGCGCCGTTTGGGATCTGGTGTCACGGTCCGGATCTCGAGACTGAGATCGGCAGCGAGCGTGTCCATGCTGGCCCGGTCGACGCCACTCACGAGAATGGCGCCAGGGCCTTCGACATCGGCACCAATCACCAGTTCGTCTTCGGCCCAGTGCACATCGGCGCCGGCGCGTAACAATCGGTTCATCGCCACGAAGCTGGCGTTGACAGTGTGGGGCAGCACATACGTCGATGCCGAGCCGATCACTCGGCCGGCCGGCGGTATTACCTCTGATTCCATCCGGCGCAGCGGCGCGGTGAACGGTTCGTCGACGCGCACCGTCTCGACACCCATCAACATACCCAGCGACCATGCCGTCACATCGTAGGGACGGTCCGGCGGCGCGTCGGCGGACGGCCACCGGATGTCTGGATAGTGCTGCGGTTCCAGCAGGTCCTTGACCCAGCGACCGAACGGTTGTGCCAGCAGGGCGACATGGGTGCCCGCTGGATAGCGGCGGTCGGCGGCGGTGAACGGTGCGTCGGCGACGTGGATCGCCGCCGCCTCGGCCTGCAGCAGCGAGAGCAGCTTTGCCACGGCCCCGGGGTCGGGCTGGTCGGACGGAATAACGAACGCGAACGGCCGCCCCTCAGTAAAACGGGCGATAGTACGCCGGTTCATCCCGTAGAAGTTCCGCTTGAGTGACGACCGGTTGTTGGCCACCGCCTCGATCAGCCCGTAGGTGGCGGTCAGGCTGTAGTCGATGACATCGGTCGGACGCCAGACGCCGCCCAGCCAGGGCCGCGGGTAGTTCATCCGGTACTGCACGTCCGTCGGCGCCGGAATCGTTGCCGCCGGCCCCGCAGTAACCTGCCCGTCGTCTGGCGCGCCGGCGACCGGCTCCTGGTCGACCCGAGCCTGTCTCAGGGGCGAAGCGAGCCCGGCGCTCGCCACTTCGGACAGTAAGGCGATCTGGTTGTGCCACCACGGATTGGTGTTGTTCGCGCCCTGCCAGAACGCGCTGTAGAGCTCTCCCCAGATGACGCCGGTCTTGCCGGTCTCGTGCAGCTTGGCTGCCATGGCCTGCCCCAGTAGGTTGACTTCGCTCCACACGAGTGGGTCCACGTTCGGGTTGGGCGGGTTCATGAACGGCGGCACGAAAATCCTGGCCCGGCTGCTGCCCATCTGATGAGTGTCCAGATAAACCTCGGGGAGCCAATCCTGGTACAGAACCCGGTTGAGATAGCGCGTCTCGACCTGGGTAAGCATGTAGCTGTCTCGGTTGTTGTCGTGGCCGACATACGGGTGATACAGCTCGGGCAGGGGCGAGCCCTCGTACGGCGTACCGCGATTCCGGTAGTGCCAGTCGACCACCATCTGCTGCCCGTCTGGGTTCTGCGTGGGGATCACCAGCACGATCACGTTGTCGAGCACGTGTCGGGTCCAGGCCGAGGTGTCGGTGGCAAGGAAGTGCACCAGCGTGTTCATGGCCTGGCTTGTGCCGATCTCGGTCGCGTGCACGTTGGCGCCGATCAGCAACACCGCTTTGCCGGTTGTGGCGATCACATTCGCCTCGGTCTTGGTGGTGCGTCGCGGGTCGGCCAGTCGCTGCTGCATCACCCGATATCGTGGCAGATCGGCGATTGTCTCCGGTGCCGCGATCGTCAACAGCAGATACGGGTTGCCGCTGGTGGTCAGGCCGAGCTCCTCCACCAGGACCCGATCCGATCCGTCGCCGATCAGCTCGAAGTAGTCGACCATTTGGTTCCACCCGGCCAGCTCGCCTTCGGCACCCATCGGGAACCCGAAGTACTCGGTCGGTGACGGGATCGGCGTTGTCTGTGCCGGCAGCGGCCGGCTCACCAGCACCACCAGAGCCAGTCCGGTGACCAGGGCCGAATGAACCTGCGTGATGCGGTGTCGCATGTGGGTGGCGGGGCCTCTCGAAAGCGTCCGGCATTATAGCAGTCCGTGGTGATTGTCCTGGTGCGTCCGCCGGGCGCTGCATCCCACCTGACGGTGCTACTCCTCGGTCATCTGTCGCCTGGATTTCCTCCCTCGTTGTGCCTTGCACCGGCCTGGCGCGGCATCGATCACGACGGTTTTTCGATGCGACGCGGGGTTTTACAAGCTGCTTCCGGTCCGGATACCACGTCGAGCGAGCCAATCCGACTTATGATCAGCGGCCTCCCATGCCCGCGACCCCGAACATCTCGTCCGCCCAACTGCCCGCGTTCGAGGGGTGGCGCTCGCGGCTGGCGCTGGGGTTGTTCGCGGCGCTGCTCGGGTTCGGGGCGCTGTGGCTGCAGGACGTAGTCGATCCGCGCCTGCGGGCGCTGGCCGGGATCGTCGCTTTTCTCGCCGTTGCCGGCGCCTGTTCGGCGCACCTTGCGGCCGTGAACCTGCGGCTGGTCATCAGCGGGCTCGCCTTGCAGGTGGGGCTTGCGGTGCTGATATTAAAGATCGAAATCGCTGGGGTGCGGCCAGGGTACGAATTCTTCGCGGTGCTGGCAACGGTCGTGACGAGGTTCCTGGAGTTCACCAATGCGGGATCGCGGTTCGTGTTCGGCGCGCTCGCCGATCCCGAGCAAATGGCCGAGTTGTTTCCCGACGGGTTCGTGCTGGCGTTCGCCGCGCTGCCGATCCTTATCTTCATGTCGTCGGTCTTCATGGTGCTGTACCACCTTGGTGTGCTGCAGGTGGCCGTGCGGTTGATGGCGCGCGTAATGGCGTGGGTCATGGGGACGAGCGGAGCCGAGAGCCTGTCGGCCGCCGCGAATGTCTTCCTCGGGGTAACGGAGGCGCCGATCATCATCCGCCCCTACATCGCGGGGATGACGCAATCGGAGTTACTGGCGCTCATGACGGGGGGGCTCGCCACGATTGCGGGCACCGTCATGGCGATTTATATCAGTCTGGGGGCAGACCCGGTCGGGGTATTGACGACCAGTGTGATGGCGGCGCCCTGCGGGTTGTATTTGGCGAAGATCCTGCTTCCGGAGACTGTCACACCGGTGACCGCAGGGACCGTACGGATGGTGGTGGAACGTGAGCACGTCAACGTCATCGACGCCCTGTCCGCTGGCGCCTCGGAGGGGACACGCCTGGCGATCAACGTGGCGGCCATGCTGATCGCGTTCCTCGCCTTCATCGCGATGTTTGACTACGGACTCGGGCTCATCAGCCCGAACCTCAATCTGTCGGCGATCTTCGGGTGGCTCTTCGCGCCGGTGGCCGCGCTGCTGGGGGTCGCGCCAGTCGATCTGCCGGCGGTGGCTGACCTGCTCGGCACCAAGCTCGCAACCAACGAGTTCGTCGCCTACGTCAAGTTTAACGGCGCCTATCTCGACGCGATGACCGAGCACACGCGGATGGTGGTCACGTTTGCACTCACTGGGTTCGCCAACTTCGGGTCGGTCGGCATCCTGCTCGGCGGGATCGGGGGTCTGGCCCCTTCCCGGCGTGCTGATTTGGCCCGGCTGGGTCCGTTGGCTCTGCTGGGTGGGTTTCTCGCCACCTTGATCAACGCCGCCATTGCGTCAGTCTTGCTCTGACCTACGAAGGAGACAGGGGCAGCAGGCACCAGAACGTGGAGGGCTTCGCCGGTTGATGTCTCCAGGATCGAGTGGCCGCCGAGCAGGCTTCACTCGATGGCCCGGATCGGGATAGCCGCCAGTTTCGTTATCATGAGCGACCCGGTCGAATAGTGCGCGCTCGGGTCGCCACGTGCCGGATATAGGTCGTATACATATGTTGCCCACAATCGATTGGGAGGACGGCGAGGTCGTCATGATCGACCAGCGAAAGCTGCCGTCCCGCGAGGTCTACGTGCGGTGTCGCACCGCTCGGGAGGTGGCCAGGGCGATCCGGACGATGGTCATCCGCGGCGCGCCGGCTATCGGGATCGCGGCCGCGATGGGCCTGGCGCTCGAGATGCGGCGCAACACGGCGACCGGCACCACGGAGCTGGCCACGGCGTTCTACCGGACCTGCGATCTGCTGGCGGCGACCCGGCCCACCGCCGTCAACCTGTTCTGGGCGATCGAGCGGATGAAGCGTGTCTTCGCCGAGGCGATGCGCGCCGGTCAGTCGACCGCCGACCTGAAGGCGACGATCGATGCCGAGGCGACTCGGGTGCATGATGAGGACGTTGCCAGCTGTCGAGCGTTGGGGCGTCACGGCGCCGAGGTCGTGGGGGCCAACGCGCGCGTGCTGACGCACTGCAATGCCGGCGCGCTGGCCACCGGAGGGTACGGGTCGGCGCTTGGGGTGGTGCGGGCGGCTGTCGAAGCGGGCAAGCACGTAGCCGTCTACGCTGACGAGACCCGTCCGTTTCTGCAGGGCTCCCGGCTCACGGCCTGGGAGCTCGTGCGTGACGGCATCGAGACGACCGTCATCACCGACGGCATGGCTGGCCCATTGATGCGGGAAGGCCGGGTCGACCTGGTGGTGGTCGGCGCTGACCGGATCGCCGCCAACGGTGACGTCGCCAATAAGATCGGGACCTATACGGTGGCTATCCTCGCCAGGGAGCACGAGGTGCCGTTCTATGTGGCGGCGCCGGTGTCGACGATCGATCTGTCCGCGCCGGACGGGTCAGGCATCCCGATCGAGGAGCGTGACCCGAGAGAGGTCACTCACCTGGGATCGTTACGGCTCACACCCGAGGGTGCCGCGGTTTGGAACCCGGCCTTCGATATCACGCCGGGGCGGCTCGTTGCCGGTATCATCACCGACCGTGGCATCTGCCGACCGCCGTTCAGCGAAAGCCTGCGGGCGGTGTGTCGCACGGAAGACTCGTAGAAGCACGGAAGACTCGTAGAAGTAAGGAGGCGGTCCGTCTCCGCCACGGTTTAGGCGGATCCGCCGGAACTGGCCTTTCGTTCACTCCGGGCTGGCAAATGTGTGGAGTCAGGGGAGGCCTGACTGCCATGGTCCGGTTGCCGCTGTTGCCTTCGCCACATGTTCGCAAAGCGTGTCCGTTATGCCTCAGACGACGCTGCTTGGCATCGAGACGTCCTGCGACGAGACAGCGGCGGCGGTGGCAGTCGAAGGCGAGGCGGGGCCGGCGTCCTGGGAAATCCGTTCCAGCGTCATCGCCTCCCAGGTGGAGATTCATCGCGAGTGGGGCGGCGTGGTGCCTGAGCTGGCCTCGCGTCAGCACCTGCGCGACATCTGCGGCGTGGTCGAGCGGGCGCTGCGTGACGGTGGGGTAGGCTGGGCCCAGATCGATGCGATCGCCGTGACCCAGGGGCCGGGACTGGTCGGATCGCTACTTGTGGGAGTTGCCTTCGCCAAGGCGCTGGCGGTCGCGCTCAGCCGGCCGCTGGTGCCGGTGCACCATCTGGCCGGACACATCGAGTCGCTGTTTCTCTGTCATCCCCATCTTCCGCTACCTGCAGTGGTGCTGGTCGTGTCCGGTGGCCACACGAGCCTATATCACCTGCCGGAGGCCGGAACCTATCGACTGGTCGGGCGTACGCGTGACGACGCCGCCGGCGAGGCATTCGACAAGGTCGCGAAGCTGCTGGGCCTGACCTATCCCGGTGGACCGGTCGTCGACCGACTGGCGCGTAACGGAGACGAACTGGCGATCCGCTTCCCGGTGGCCCGGATGACGCACGCGGACCGGGTCGTGGGTCCGGCCACCGTGTCGCCGCCCGGGTTCCCGAAGAACGCTGGTCGCATGGATTTCAGCTTCAGCGGACTGAAGACGGCGGTCGCGCGGCACGTACAGCGTCGACAGACTGTCGATTCAGACCCCCTGTCCGAGAGGGAGCTGGCGGACATCTGCGCCTCCTTTCAGCGGTCCGTGGTGGACGCGTTGCTCGACCGCGCGTTCGAGGCGGTACACCGGTTCGGCGCTCGCAGCCTGGGTATCGCCGGCGGCGTCTCGGCGAACAGCCGGCTGCGAGAGGTCGCCACGGCGCGAGGGGAAGACCGTGGCCTGCCCGTCTTGCTGCCGACACTCCACTTGTCGACTGACAACGCTGCGATGATCGCCGTTTCCGGTCTGCGTCGGCTGCGCGGCGGCGTGACGGCGCCGCTGGATCTGAACGCCGATGCGGGGCTGAGGATGTGATGATCGTCCACACTGACTATCTCTGGTTCAACACCGAGCAGCGCCAGGAGATCGTGCGGATCACAGACGAGGTGGCAGCGAGTGTCGAGACGAGCGGGGTGCAGGACGGCACGGTGCTGGTCTCGGCGATGCACATCACGGCCGGGGTCTATGTCAACGACTGGGAGCGCGGGCTCATGGAGGACATTTCGGTCTGGCTGGAGAAACTGGCGCCAGCCGGGTTGCCCTACGAGCACCACCACACCGGCGAGGATAACGCCGACGCGCACCTGAAGCGCACGATTGTCGGGCATCAGGTCGTCGTGCCAATTACCGACGGCCGACTTGACCTCGGGCCCTGGGAGCAGCTTTTTTATGCGGAGTTCGACGGGCAGCGCAAGAAGCGTGTTGTTGTGAAAGTCATGGGGGTGTGAGGGCCTCAGCGCGCATGTCTACCCGGCAATATCCCTCCCGTCCAATCTTCGGAGTAGGAGGGGTCGTGTTCATCGATGGGCGGGTCGTACTCGTCAAGCGCCGGAATGAGCCGCTCGCGGGCCAGTGGAGCCTGCCGGGCGGCGCTATCGAGGTGGGCGAGAGCTTGCACGACGGGCTACGCCGCGAGCTGCGCGAGGAGATCGGTATCGAGACGACGGTGGGCCCTCTCGTCGAGCTATTCGAGCGCATCATGCGTGACGGCGAGGGCCGAGTGCGGTACCACTATGTGCTCGCCGACTATCTATGCCATCGAGTGACGGGCGAGCTGCGGCCCGCGTCCGACGCCGAGGCGGTGGCGCTGGCCGACCCGCACGATCTGTCGCCGTATGCGCTGATTGGGAAGGTCCGGACTGTGATCGCCCGTGCTGCCGGCCTGCGTTGACAGTCGCGAAACCTGGGTGCTACGGTCTCGTGTTCGTCGGAGTTGGACTTGCTCGGAGAATCGATGCCCTGGTATCGGCAGCCCCACTGGCGCATTCTCGTCGCCCTGACCCTCGGGCTGGTCTACGGTGTCGTGGCCGCCTATGCCGGGTGGGGCGGCTTCACGGCGGATTGGGTGGCGCCGTTCGGCACGGTCTTTCTCCGCCTCCTCTTGCTCGTCGCGGTCCCACTAGTGCTGGCGTCGCTGATCACCGGCATCGCGTCCCTGTCCGACCTCAATAAGCTGTCCCGGATCGGCGGCAAGACAATCGCGATCTACCTCGGTACCACGCTGATCGCCCTGCTCATCGGGCTGACCCTGGTCAACCTGCTGAACCCGGGTGCCGTGGTGCCAGACACGGTGCGGGCGAGGTTGCAGGAGACCTATCAGGACGACGTCGCCACACGGGAGGCGATGGCGGCCGAAGCCAGCCGGCGCGGGCCGCTGCAGCCGCTGGTCGATATGGTGCCGGACAACATCGCTGGCGCTGCATCCGACAACAGTCGAATGTTGAACATGGTGTTCGTCGCATTTCTGTTCGGCATCGCGCTGATGCTGATCCCGAAGGAGCGGTCCGCGCCGATGCTGGCGCTGTTCGAAAGTCTCGACGCCGTCATCATCAAGATCGTTGAGCTCATCATCGTCTTCGCTCCGATCGGGGTGTTCGCGCTGATCGCCGATACGGTCACCGGGGTCGCCGGTGACAATCCGGCGGATGTTCCCCAGTTGCTGGGGGCGCTCGGTTTCTACTGCCTGGCGGTTCTGTTCGGGCTGGCTATCCAGATGTTCGTCACCTATCCGTTGCTGCTCCGGGCCTTCACGCCGCTCCGGCTGCGGCAGTTTTTCCCGGGTGTCGTGCAGGCGCAGCTCGTCGCGTTCTCGACGTCGTCGAGCGCCGCCACGCTGCCGGTGACGATGAAAGGCGCGCAGAAGAACCTCGGCGTCTCCGAGGAGGTGGCGTCGTTCGTGTTACCGCTCGGTGCTACGATTAACATGGACGGTACCGCCCTCTACCAGGCTGTGGCGGCCGTGTTCATTGCCCAGACCCTCGGAATACCTCTTGATCTGACCGCGCAGTTGACCATCGTGCTGATGGCGATGCTCGCCTCGATCGGAACCGCTGCTGTACCAAGCGCCGGCATTGTCATGCTGTTGGTGATCCTCGAGTCGATCGGCGTGCCGGCCGGCGGCATCGCGTTGATCCTGGGTGTCGACCGGATCCTCGACATGGCGCGCACTGCCACCAACGTCACGGGCGATGTCACGGTCGCCTCCATTGTCGCGGCCAGCGAGGGACAGCTCACGCTGGTCGCTGTCGCCATTGACCCCGGCGGCGCTAACCGAGCCAGGACGATCTGAGGCGAAGCGCTAGAGCCATGACCCCGACGCGCACCGAGGCCTGGCGCCTGCTGACCGAGTACACGCAGAATGGCCGGCTGCTGAAGCACGGGCTGGCCGTCGAGGCGGCTGTGCGCGGATATGCCCGTATGGCCGTCGAGGACGAAGAGGCGTGGGGCGTCGTGGCCCTGCTCCACGATTTCGATTACGAGCGCTGGCCAAGCGCCGAGGACCATCCGTATCGCGGGTGCGAGATCCTGAGGGCTCAGGGTTATCCGGAGTCCGTGATGCGCGCGATTCTGTCACATGCTGACCATACCGGCGTGCCGCGGCAGTCGCGGCTGGAGCACACGCTGTTCGCCTGTGATGAGATGGCCGGGTTCGTGACCGCGTCGGCGCTTGTGCGCCCGTCCCGCAGTGTGCTGGATCTCGAGGCGAAGTCGGTCAAGAAGCGGATGAAGGACAAGGCGTTCGCCCGCGCGGTATCACGCGAGGATCTGCGCCGTGGTGCCGCGGAGCTCGGTTTGCCGCTCGATGAGCACATCGCCAACGTGATCTCGTTCATGCGTGCGCGCGCCGCGGACCTCGGGCTCAAGGGTAGCCTCTGAGTGCCCGGGTCGCAGGGTTCCTATCCTGAGCCTGCTCTTTCCGAATCGGTACCGGCGGTTCCTTGTATGCCTCCTATAGTGATGACGACCTCGATGCCAGACGCCCAGCCGGTTGCCAGTCTCGAGCAGGTTATTCGTGCGCTACGGCATGCAGGTCGCCTTACGTGACGTCACCGCGACGTTTCCGCCTCGCCGTAGCTCCGCCCGGTGCGACGCGGCGTTTCACCACGGGCTCCCAGGGTGCGAGGGTTGGCGCCGTCGCGTGGCCGGATACCGAGCTTGCGCCAGGTGGTTTGCTATGATCTGATGATTGCTGCACCGGTGGCGGCTCGCATAATAGCGGTGCCGCGCGCCGTGGCCGGCCTGAGTCGGGCGGGCTGCGGCGGAACACGCAAGGCGGCCGGAAGGGAACGATGGCGGACGAATCACGGCCGGAGGTGGTCGGCGTACTCGGTTGCGGGCTGATGGGGTCCGGCATCGCACAGGTGTGTGCCCAGGCTGGATACCGGACCATCGTGCGCGAGGTCGACCAGGCGGCCGTGAATGCCGGTCTGACCAGGATCGAGCGGTTTCTCGCCAACGGCGTGACCCGGGAGAAGCTGACCCGCGCGGAGCGCGACGCCACGATGGGGCGTCTCGCCGGCACCACCAGCTTCGACGCCCTCGCCGAGAGCGATCTGATCATCGAGGCGATCATCGAGCAGGTGGACGCCAAGCGGGCGGTGTTCGCCGCGGTCGAGGAGGTCGTAGGTCCGGACACGCTGTTCTGCTCGAACACTTCCTCGGTCTGTATCACCGAGCTCGCGGCGTCGACGACACGGCCGGACAAGTTTATCGGGCTCCACTTCTTCAACCCGGTGCCGATCATGTCGTTGGTCGAGGTGATCCGCGGGCTGTCGACGGTCGACACGACCTATCAGCGGGTGCTCAAGTTCGCGCAGTCGCTCGGCAAGCAGACGGTCACCGCACCGGACCGGCCTGGCTTCATCGTCAATCGCCTGCTCGTCCCGTATCTGCTCAGCGCGGTGCGGGCTGTCGAAAGTGGGTGCGGCACGCTCGAAGACGTGGACACCGCGATGACGCTGGGATGCGGGCATCCCATGGGGCCTTTCGCATTGCTGGATTTCGTCGGTGTCGATACGACTTACTACATCGCGAACATCATGCATGAGGAGTTTCGGGACCCGGCCTACGCCCCACCACCGCTGCTGAAGCGTATGGTGTTGGCCGGACGGTTGGGGCGCAAGAGCGGTCATGGCTTCTACGAATATTGAGGGCTTGGTCACGACACTTGGCGGGCCGGCGAGCGACCGACGCATCCACGAGGCGGTGCGGGCGCTTTTGGCGGAGCTCGGTGAGGATCCGACACGCGAAGGGCTACTGAAGACCCCTGAGCGAGTGGCCGCGGCGCTGCGGTTCCTGACCCGCGGCTACGACCAGGATATCGATGCCGTTATCAACGACGCACTTTTCACGGTCGACTACAACGAGATGGTCATCGTGAAGGACATCGATTTCTACAGTTTGTGCGAACATCACCTCCTGCCGTTCTTCGGCCGGTGCCATGTCGCGTATATCCCGCGCGGAAAGGTCATCGGGTTGAGCAAGTTGCCGCGCCTCGTCGAGATGTTCAGCCGCCGGTTGCAGGTCCAGGAACGGATGACGAGCCAGATCGCCGAGACGCTCGCCGCCACGCTGAACCCGTTGGGGGTCGCCGTGGTGGTCGAGGCCACGCACCTCTGCATGTTGATGCGGGGCGTCGAAAAACAGAATTCCAGGGCGTCGACCAGCGCGATGCGCGGTGTCTTCCGGACCGACGCGCGCACCCGGATGGAGTTTCTCGACCTGCTGCGGCTGGGTGGTAGTACCGGAGCGTTTCGTGAAGGGCCGGGGGACGGGAGCCATGCCGACCACGCGTAGACAGTCACGGCGGACCTGCGGCCCTCGCCTGCGTGCGGGCATTCTGGCCTGGCTGGTGCTCGCGGGTGCGACCCCGCTCGAGGCACAGTCACGGCGGATCGAGCCGGCCGAGGTGCGGTGCCCGTCTGTCCTTGGCGTTGGGGTGGACACGGACCGGACCTACTGCGACGTGCTGGTCGGGTATGACGTCGTGGATGGCATAGTCGTGGTGATTCCGCCGCATAGCGGACCGGCAACCGTGACCTTCACGCTGTACGGCCGACACACCTACTCGGAGGATGAAGTCACACGCGGGCGCGGGTATGTCAGATACCTGGCCACGACCGCGGTGGCGACGACCGAGACGGTGCTCGCGCGTCCCGTCGTGCTTGCCGAATTCCGCACCGCCGCTGACCTGGCCGACCGGGTGAGCGGCGGGGCCGGTCCGGGCGGCGTCAAGGCGGTCGCGCCCGTTGGGGGCGAGAGGATCCGCGTTTCGGTGCCGGAAGGCGTGAGCGAGATTAGTGTCGTCGGTCTCGAGTTGCAGATCCAGCGGGTTGATGGGGCGGAGTCGTTCACCTCAGCCGGCCGGCCAGTCGCGGTCATCAGCGACGTGCAGGTCGAGTACCAGGCGCCCTAGTGCGAAGACGAGTATGAGTCAGCAATGCTCCGCCCTGGGCCGGGTGTTGGATGTCCTCGTGGTAGGGGCCGGTCCAGCCGGTCTCGCCAGTGCGATCGCCGCGCACAAGGCTGGGCTCGATTGCCAGGTGATCGAGCGCGGCGCGCTGGTCAACTCGATCCTGCATTTTCCCACCAACATGGTGTTCTTCACCACGCCCGAGCTGCTGGAGATCGGCGGGCTCCCGTTCGTGACGCCGTACGGGAAACCGACCCGTGACGAGGCGCTGCGTTATTACCGCCGCGTTACCGACACGTACGACCTGGACGTGCAGCTTGGGCACGACGTGCGGACGATTCGGCGGGAGGCCGCCAACGATGCCACGAGCCTGCTGGCGGTGGAGACTCGGCATGCGCATGACGGGCCATGTCGTCGTCTGGCCCGCACGGTGGTGGTGGCGATCGGCGCATACGAGCGTCCTAATGTGCTCGGGGTCCCGGGCGAGGATCTGCCCCATGTCTCGCACTATTACACTGAGGCACACCCGTATTACCGCAAGCAGGTGGTCATCGTCGGCGGCAAGAACTCGGCGGCCGAGACGGCGCTCGAGCTCTACCGTGCCGGTGCCCGCGTCACTCTGGTGCACCGGCGAGCCGAGCTCGGCAGTGGTATCAAATACTGGGTCCGGCCCGACATCGAGAACCGGATCTCGGAAGGGTCGGTGGTCGCCCACTTTCAGACCAACGTTGTCGAGATCCGTTCCGACGAGGTGGTCGTCGAGCATGCCGGCGAGCAGCGCGTGCTGCCGGCAGACGCCGTGTTTCTGCTGACCGGCTACCATCCGGACACGACGATGCTGGAGCGGTTCGGCATCGAGGTGGATCCGGAGACCTTGGTGCCGGCCCACGATCCGGAGACCTACGAGACCAACATGCCCAACCTGTTCTTGGCGGGCCAGGTGATCTCCGGTATCCACAGCGGGCTCATCTTTATCGAGAACGGGCGGTTCCACGGCGAGATGGTCATCAAGGAGATCGCGCGCCGGCTGGCGCCTGGTCTCGACGCAGTGCCGGCCGTCGTTGACACGCTCGGTTGACCGACTCTCCGAGGTGACAGGAGGCAGGGGAGTGGCGCCCCCCGACGTCGGTGGGATGCACTAGCTCATATCGTTAGCTTGAAGCAACGACCCTTGACATTGATGCCCTGCGTCCTCTCCGGCGTTTTCAGCCCGCGCGCCGCCGCACCCAACGGGCCCGTATCCGCTCAGACGATGCACGCCACGACATGTCCGGACCGCGCTTCACCCGTGCGGCTCAATCGGCGCGGCGGCGATGCCGGATGGTGCTTCGCCAGACGCGCTACGGCTGGATCCCGATGGCGGCCATTCCCGCTCGCACGACTTGCGCATCCTCCGCCCCTCGCGCGCCACTGGCACTCATCGCACCCACAAGCTGCCCATCGCGACGCATCAGATAGCCGCCTTCGAACGTGATCCCGTCTGGAATCTCCTGGATTTCGCCGGCTTTGAGCGCCGCGGCGTAGTCGATGGTGTGCATGCCGGACGCCAGCGCCGTCCGGACCTTGCCCATCGCGATTTCATAATTTCGCGCTGTGGCGCCCTCCATGCGCCTGAGGTAGATGGGGATCCCCTCAGCATCGACGATGACAATCGCCAGATCCCAGCTGTTTTGACGGGCTTCCGCCTCGGCGGCGTCCATTGCAGTCTTGGCCTGCTCGAGCGTTATCACCTGCGCTTCGGCGGGTGCTGCTCCAACGCCGGGAAGGGCGAGAAGGCACAGCGCGAAAACGGCCAGTATTCCAATCTTCATGATCTTCTCCTTGTGATGTGCAGTGTCCGAATCTGGGAAGCGTACACCCGACCCACCCTGGGCGGGCATGTGCTTTTGCCACCCGCTGAAGGAGCGTTCCTCGGTTCTCGCCTGTGCCCCAACGTTCGGTTGGATACCTGGTGTTCCGGACCACGCGCCGCCGGCGTGGCGCTGCCTCGACGCGGAGGCGGATGAGCCAGATCCGGCAGGCACCCCTTTTGCCGTGCGGCTCAGCGTGCGGGCGTGGCCAGTGCGGCGATCGAGACGAAGCGGGGTTGAATGTCGATCGGGATGTCTCGCAGCCGGTCGAGCACCCGCTGCACTTCCGGTCTCACGACCCCGCGGGTTTCGAGAATCCGCTCAGCCGCCTCGAAATCGCCGGTGGCCTGCACGGTCATCAACTCGCCCGTCAGCGCAGTGACGGCGTCGCGGATACGGCTGTGATCGACAGCGAATCGGCCGTCGGCATCCACCTTGACGGCGCCGGCGTCGAGAAAAGTGTTGAGCTGGATGGCGACCCCGCGTCCATGCGCTTCGTTGATACCGAATCGGATGGACCGAAAGGTCGAAGCCAAGAACGTGGTGTACATGCTCCGCTCCAGCGACCGATCGACCATGCCCCGATCAATGAGCTGGTGGAGTGCCCACAACCCGGAGATGTCCGCCTTGGCCTCCTCGATCGTGCTGTAGGTCTCGCGGAGTTCCTGCCGCACCGTCGTCTCACGGCCCTCTGCGGTGATCGTGCTCGGGCCCAGCCCGTGCATCAGCTCGTGCATCAGGATGTGGGTGAAAAACGCTTCAAAAGAAACTTCCGTCTGCGCGTTGGCCGGGAGCGCTACCGTCGAGATAGGGGTCAACACCGTTTGGAACTTGGCCTCCTGCACGTTTTTCAGCATCACACGCTTGGAGCCCTTCTCGCGGACGACCCGTTCGTCATTGGGTAGGTTGAATGCCGCGGTCTGCACCCCGCTGTTGGCCTCTCCTGCAGTAAAGACGACGTTCACGACTCGGATCGGGGCCAGCGTCCCAAGCGCCGTGTTCCGGTACCGCGGGTCGATCGGCAGCGCATCCTCCAAACTCTGCAGATGGTCACCGAATCGTGCCAGGTTTCCGGTTTCCGCATCGTCGCGCAACGTGACGAAGGCTTCGAAGGAGGCCTTGTAGTTGAACCACTCGTCCTCGTACACCTCGTACGGCCCGATTGTCGGCTCGATCGTCGAGTTGAGCTCCATCCAGGCCACGTCGCTGTCGTAATAGGCGTTGGACTCGAACGCGGCGGCGCGGGTTTCCAGATAGCGCCGAAGGGAGCGCTGGGTCGTCGCGCGCGCGGCGGCACGCAGATGCTCGGCCGCCACCGCCAGTGGCCCCTGATATTCCACGCTGTAGGGGACGGCGGTGAACCCGCCGTCGACACCTCGCCGGATCGTCGTGAAGAACCCGGTCGCGTCGGCTCGCGCGGCGCCATCGAGCTGGTCGAACCAAGCTGCGACCTCGTCCTTGGTCGCGCCAGCCGGATAGAAGTTGCCCCCTCCGAGCTTGGCCGGCGCACCAGCCACGAACCGACGGTTTTCTTCGATGCGTGACCACGGACCCTTGTTAAGAACGAAGAAGTCGAGTGTCGCCTGTCCAGTGGGACCATCGTCGTTCATCAGCGCTAGCAGCATTGACGGGTTGCCTGCCCACACCTGTTCGAGAAAGATGCCGTCCATCACCCGCGCAGCGTCGACGATGTGCGCCAGCGCTCGGCGCTCGGCGTTGGGTAGGGCGGACAGATCCGCTCCGATCTCCACGGGCGCGAACAACGGAGTCATGGTGGCTTCCTGGCCGGCACTGGTCGTCATCGCCGCGATCGACGCAGCCACGGCGACGAGACCAGTGACTTGAAGGCCGCCGCCGCCGCCAGATCGTCTCAGCGTCAGCATCCGGATGTTCCCTCCCCTGGGAGGCAGCTTCCCCTACCTGCACGAATCATCGACGGCCGCTAAGCCTCCCGAGGGTCGAGCGCCGAGCCCCCATGATGGAACGTCCGGGCCGACCAAGGCAAGACTGAGTCTTGTACACTCTAGCCGGTTGCCGCGCGGCGGCGGCATGGGGACCGGGATCGTGATCGGTGGGGTGTCCCTGCACACCGCGATTGTTCGTTTCTTCGGTCCAGGATTCGGAGTCTGGACGTTGGGTCGCTGTTTCGGGTGAGGAGCGGCGTGGCCCGCAGGGCGGAGACAGACATGACGAGCTCGACGCAACTCGCGGTGATCGGTGGTGGCCCCGGGGGCTACGCCGCTGCGTTCCGGGCAGCAGATCTAGGGATACAGGTCACGTTGATCGACGAGGCGGCCAATCCCGGCGGTGTCTGTCTGTATCGTGGCTGCATGCCCTCGAAGGCACTGCTGCACGTCGCGAAGGTGCTGACAGATGCCCGCGAGGCGCGGGCCTGGGGCGTCGACTTCGGTGAGCCAGCCCTCGACATCAACCGTTTGCGGTCGTGGAAGAACGGGGTTGTCGACAAGCTGACGGATGGGTTGGGGCAGTTATCTGCCCAGCGACACGTCACCTATCTGCGCGGTCGGGCGGAACTTTGTGGACCAACCTCCGCTCGGGTGGCTGGCGCGGACGGCCAGGTAACGGACCTGCGGTTCGACCACGCCATTCTGGCGACCGGGTCGCGCCCCGCCTCTCCGCCAGCACTGGCGCTCGATAGCGACCGCGTGTGGGATTCGTCCCGGGCCCTCGATGTGCCGTCGGTGCCTCGGTCGTTGCTCGTGGTCGGCGGTGGCTACATCGGGCTCGAGCTAGGGTCGGTGTACGCAGCATTGGGCTCGGCGGTGACCGTGGTTGAAATGGCGCCCGGGTTGTTGCCGGGCGCCGACCTCGACCTAACCGCCGTGGTGGCGCGGCGGCTAGAGGCGGTGTGCGCGGCGGTGTTGCTAGAGACAGCGGTGGTGGGGCTGGCGGAGGAGGGTGACGGCGTCAGGGTGACGCTTCAGGGGCCAGGGGTCGAGGAGTCCGACCAGCGCTTCGAACGCGTGCTGGTGGCGGTGGGCCGCGTCCCCAACTCGGAGATCCCGGGTCTGGAGCGGACCGGCGTCCGGCGTGACCGGGGCTTCGTGGTCGTCGACGGACAACGTAGGACGGCGGAACCGACGATCTTCGCGGTGGGTGACCTGGTGGGTGAGCCGATGCTGGCGCACAAGGCGAGCCATGAAGCCAGGATTGCCGTCGAGGCGATCGCCGGCCGCAAGACGGTGTTCGAGCCGGGGGCCATCCCGGCCGTGGTTTTCACCGACCCGGAGGTGGCCTGGTGCGGGCTGACCGAGGCACAGGCCGGGGCCGACGGGCGCGCGGTACAGGTGTGCCGGTTCCCCTGGGGCGCGTCGGGTCGTGCCGTGACACTCGGCCGTCCCGCTGGGGTCACCAAGCTGGTGGTGGAACCCAAGTCCGAGCAGATCCTGGGTGTCGGGATTGCCGGCAGCGGCGCCGGGGAGCTGATTGCCGAAGGGGTGCTTGCGATCGAGATGGGCGCCACCGTTTCCGACCTGCGGCTGTGCATCCATCCGCACCCTACCCTGTCGGAAACGTTGATGGAATCAGCCGATGTTTTCTTTGGCCAGAGTACACATACCTATCGTCCGAAGCGCACTCGCTGACGGGTGCGCTTCGGGTGGCTACCCGTCGATGAGCGCCCGGGCCCGCACAAATACATCGGCCAGCATTGCGGGCGTCAAGCGGCCGGTGTTGGTGTTCCGCGGGCTGGGGTGGTAGGCGGCGACGATCGCCGGCGCGCCGGGCGGCTCGCACACCAGTCCGTGCTGAAATTTTGGCCGTGGCTTGACCGTGGCTCCCCGGTCGGCTATCAACCGCCAGTAGCTGTCGAATGCCACCCGGCCCAGCGCCACCACGACCCGGATCGATGGCAGGGCCGCCGCTTCGGCCTTCAGATGTTCGTGGCAGTTTGTGATCTCGACCTGGAGCGGCCGGTTGTCTGGCGGCGCGCATCGCACGACAGAGCTGATGTAGGCGTCGGCCAGCTTCAGGCCGTCCCGGAGGTGCCGTGACGTTGGCATGTTGGCGAAGCCGGCCGCGTGCAAAGCCCTCATCAGCGAATCCGCAGAGCCATCACCGGTGAACGGGCGGCCGGTACGATTGGCGCCGTGGGCCCCCGGGGCGAGGCCAAGGACAAGGAGTCGGGCGCGTCGGTCACCGAACCCGGGGACCGGCCGGCCCCAGTAGATCTCGTCGCGTGATGCCGCGCGCTTGTCGAGAGCGATGCGCGCGCAGTAGGCGCGGAGCCGGGGGCAGCCCTGACACCCGGTGATCCGTCGTCGGACCGCTGAGAGTGACATCGTCGTGCCGGAGAGTGAGCAGCCCGGGGTGAAAGTCCCGCTGCGTTCGATGGCCGCTGTATCCAGCCTGTCTACGTTGCGTTTCGGTCGAACACTGACGGGTGTGCTTCCCCGTCGCGCCGCATCGCGTACCAGGCGTCTCGGCGTGACGTGGGGTTTCTTCACGGGTTCACGGGGCTACGGGTGCGTGTCCACGGACTCCCCCTGGCTGCCGCGTCGTCTCGCGGCGAACGTCGCTGCCTGCTCGTGCGCATGATAGGAGCTCCGCACGAGCGGACCGGACTCGACGTGCCCGAACCCGAGCGCGACCGCCACCTGCTTGAGCGCAGCAAACTCGTCGGGATGATAGTAGCGCGCGACCGGCAGGTGCGCGGCCGACGGGCGCAGATACTGGCCGATCGTAAGGATGTCGCACCCGACCCGACGGAGGTCTGCCAACGCGGCGAGCAGCTCATCACGGGTCTCGCCGAGGCCCACCATCAGACCCGACTTCGTCGGGACCCCGAGCTGGTGCCGACGTGCGCGGTCTAGCAGGCGGAGGGCGCGATCATAGCTGCCGCCCGGTCGTGCGCGGCGGTACTGGCTTCGCACCGTTTCGATGTTGTGATTCAGCACGTCCGGGCCCGCCGCGAGGACGGTCTCGAGCGAGGCGTCCCGCCCTCCGAAGTCCGGCACCAGTGTCTCGATCTGGCATCTTGGGGACAGCGCCAGGATGGCCGAGATCACCGCCGCGAAGGCGCCGGCTCCCCCATCGTCGAGATCGTCGCGATCGACCGATGTGATGACCACGTAGGCCAGATCCAGGGTTCGCACCGCCTCGGCGACGCGTGCGGGCTCGGCCTCATCGATCGGTCCCGGACGACCGTGCTCGATGTTGCAGTAGGCGCACGCCCGGGTGCAGACCCCGCCCAGGATCATGAAGGTCGCGGTGCCATGATGCCAGCACTCGCCGATGTTGGGGCAGTTGGCTTCCTCGCAGACTGTGTTGAGCGACTGCTCGCTCACCAGGCGCTTGAGGCGGCGATACCCAGGCGAGCCGGGTGCCCGGACGGTCAACCAGCGCGGCTTGGCCAGGGCCCGCCCCGGCTCGGGCCGGGTGGGGCGTCCGCGAAAGAGGGTGGCCGGCACCGCGGCATCGTGAGTGCCTGGCAGGATCATGCCGGCGATGTTAGCGCCTCGTCCACCGCTTGTGCAATGCGATCAGGGTAGAATACTGCGAAGCATGTGGAGTTCCTCGAGCAGTACGCCGGTCGATCGTCATCGGCGAACGATGGCGTGGGAACGACCGTGAGTACTGTATCCCACGCCCGGCGGCGGTTCACGCTGGCCGAGGCGCAGCGACTGCTGCCCCGTGTCCGCGCGCTGACGGAACAGGCGGTGCAGGCGGCGGACCAGCTCTCGAGCACCATTCAGGGGATGGCCAAGACCGACCCGAGACGGGCCGTCACGGTCACTGAGCTCGAAGGCGTGGTGGTCACCTGGACGGGGGAGGTGCAGGCGTTGGGGTTGGAGGTCAAGGGGCTCTGGCTGGCGGACTTCGACAACGGTGACGGTTATTACTGCTGGCAGTATCCCGAGGCGGTGATTTTGCACTACCACGGCTACGACGACGGTTTCGCCGGTCGCATGAAGATCGTCTAACCGGAGATGTCGCGGGTACGCTTGCTTCCTTCCTCGGTCCGCTGTATCCTGTCGCGGCTTCGTGCGCCAGGACGAGGATACTTCCCGCTTACCACCTGACGTTGAAGGTCCTGGATCTGGGGTTCCGACTGCTCGGTCGCTCTGAGTTGTGGCTGCATGCGTACCAGGTGCTGCGCGAATATGTGCTCAGGACTCGGGCGCGTAGCTTCATTGCAGTGCCGCCGGCGAGTGAAGTGACCTACGTGTCGGCTGCCGGTCCAGACGAGGTGGGGATACATACCGCCCGCGGCAAGGAGATGCCAGCGTACTGTGAGATGTATTTCGATTCGACGCAGGCAACCCGTCGTTTGAGCTGCCTCCGTCTTGTGCAACCGGACGATGTTCGGCAAAGCGCTGGAGTGATCCGTCGGCTGGGACCTGCGGCGGCGGTCGCGGACGCACGCCGCTTGACTTGATTTGCACGTGCACGCCGGTGCACGATTATACGGGTCGGGAAGTAGGCCGGGTGGGGGTGTTTGCGCACGGTAGCGACGAGCAGCCGATTCTGCGCGAGTACAACCGCGACTCCTGGGAGCTGGCCCGGCTGCTTTTAATCCGGTTTGGTCATCTGGCGGTTGGAGCTGTTCCGTCCGCCGGCACGGCGGCAGGATGGGCCGTTATGCCGTAGCGGGAAGAATCGTACTCGTGCCGGATCGTTGGTGACGGCCACGGCATGCGAGTGCGTGCCGGCGATGGAGCGGCGTGGGGTGTTTGGTGGAGCCCTACACTAGTTGAAGAAACAGAGGATTACGATGACGTACATTATTTGTGAGCCATGCATCGGGACGAAGGACACGGCGTGCGTGGACGTTTGTCCCGTGGACTGTATTCACCCGCGCAAGGACGAAGAAGAGTTTGAAGCCGAGACGAAGCTCTACATCCATCCCGACGAGTGTATCGACTGTGGCGCCTGCGTGCCGGCGTGCCCGGTTGAGGCGATCTTCGCGCTTGACGAGGTGCCCGAGCAGTGGCAGAACTTCATCGAGATTGACGAGCAGTGGTTCGAAGGGAAGTGACCTCGTGCCCAGGCGTCGTCTGACCGGGCGTCCCGCCGCAGCGCCTGGCGGGCCGTGTTCGTCGTGAGGCAGGGAGACCAGAGTGGGCTTAATTGACCATCGGTTCGAAGACAACTTCATCACGACCAATCTGGACAAGGTGCTCAGTTGGGCCCGTCAGTCCTCGCTCTGGCCGATGGGGTTCGGGTTGGCCTGCTGCGCCATCGAGATGATGGCCACGTCGGCATCGCGCTTCGACATCGCGCGATTTGGTGCCGAGGTCTTCCGCGCGTCCCCTCGTCAGGCTGACCTGATGATTGTTGCCGGCACCGTCACCAAGAAGATGGCCCCGGTGCTTCGCCGGCTGTACGATCAGATGCCGGAACCGAAGTGGGTGATCTCGATGGGGAGCTGTTCCAACGCCGGCGGTCCATTCCCGACCTACTCGGTACTGCAAGGCGTGGACAAGGTGGTGCCGGTGGACGTGTATGTGTCCGGGTGCCCGCCCCGTCCGGAGGCGCTCCTCTACGGGCTGATGCGTCTGCAGGATAAGATTCGCAAGGAGAACACCGTCTTCCGCAAGGAACGGGTTATCAAGGTCGGCCAGACTGAGCCGGTTCTCGTAGGAGACGGGGGGTAGGATGGTACAGCGGTTGACGAAACTCTTCCGGTCGGTCTTTCTGGTCGATCTGGTCAAAGGCCTGCTGGTTACGCTCAAGTACACTCCGCAGCCAGCCTTCACGTTCCAGTATCCGGCCGAGCGCCGACCGGTCGCACCCCGTTTTCGCGGTGTGCTCAGACTCCAGGTCGAGCCGGAGACCGGGGCGCAGACGTGCATCGTGTGCGACCAGTGCGCCAAGGCCTGTCCGGACGATCTGATCTTCCTAGGGGGGCACCGCGAACCGGGTCACAAGATCAAGGTCCTGGATTTCTTCGACTTCAACCTCTCTCGCTGCAGTTTCTGCGGTCTGTGCACGGATGTCTGCCCGACCAAGCCGGTCAAGGCGCTGATTATGAGCGAAGACTACGAGCTTGGCAGCTACGACCGCCAGAAGCAGATCCTGCGTGTCGACGACATGTACGACGGTGTCGAGATCGAACACTACACCGAGTAGCCCGGTCGTCCCGTCCGGCCCGCGGCCAGGATGGTGATAGGGGTCCCCAGGTCCGCGTGGCTGGGGTCCTGCGCCACGGCGGCCCGGGGGATGGGCTTGCCGTTGCTGCCGGACCGGGGCACAGTGGGACCGTGCCCGTGGCGACTGTTCGCCTGACGGCTGGAGGTGGCATGACACTATCGGCGCGTACCCTGATCGTCCTGGTGGCCGGAGCGATGGCCCTGCCGATCGTGATGGACGCCCAGTCGACGCCGACGACGGCGCGCACCGAGACGCGTATCCAGTTGGCCGACCTGCTGCTTGACGACCAGCGCTACTGGGAGGCGATTCCGGTCTACGACCAGGCAAAAGATGGCGCCACACCGGAGCAGCTGGTCCGTGCGTCGGCGGGCATGCTCAGGGCATTGTTGCAGGTGGGGGAGTTTAACCGGGCGTACGTAGAGGCCGAGTACCTGCGTGAGCTGGAGCCTGGGGATGCCGAGACACTGTCACTCCACGGTGACGCGTTGTGGGCCTACGGGCTGTTCGAGGAGGCAGAGCAGGTGTATCGGGATGTGCTGGCGATCGATCCCGAGTCGGCCGCTGCGCGGCACGGCCTGGCCAGGTCTCTTGCGACGAGCCATCGGTATGACGAGGCACTGGACTGGGTTGCGTCTGCGCTGAACATTTCCCCGGACGTGCCCGCCTTCCATCACACGCTCGGATACATCTACGAGCGGATGCACCGGTTTCCAGAGGCGGCGGACGCTTTCGACGCATACGTCACTCGGATGCCAGCCACCAACAGCGAGACGCGGCTGAGCTGGGCACGTGCCGAGGTCGATTTCCTACGCGCGTTCGGTGACCGGCCGGCGATACAGCTGGCGGAGCCTGGCCGGCTGCATACGATCCCGTTCAGACTGATTCGCGACAAGGTGATTATTCGCGGGCGGGTCAACGGACAGGATCCCATGGACTTCGTCCTGGACACGGGTGCCGAGCACACGGTGCTGTCGCAGCAGGCCGCCCGGCGGCTCGGCGTGCAGCCGATGACTAACATGCTCAGCGCCGGTGTCGGCGAGGCCGGTTTGCGCGGATTGCAGGCTGGCCGGATCGACTCGTTGGAGTTCGGTTCACTTCGCGTCGACAACCTGCCTGCGCTGATCAAGAGTCCGCCGCTGGGCGGGTTGCCAACGCCGGAGGCGGAAGGGTTTTCTCCGCTGGCGCTCGGTTTGTCGATGACGATCGATTATGGCCGGAGTCAGCTAGTGGTCGGCGAAACGCTGCCGGACGAGCCTAGCGAGATCGTGTTACCCCTCCGGCAGCACCGGCTCGCGGTCGTGCGGGGCGTCGTCGATGGCCAGTATCCCCGGAGTTTCGTGGTCGACACCGGCGGCCAGGTCATCTCGATCAGCCGCGGCACCGCCAGCCTGTTGCCGCCGTTGGACGTGCGTCAGGTGCCGCTCAGGGTGTATGGCACGTCCGGCTGGGATGACAGCGCGTATCTGCGTCCTGGCGTCGATCTGGCGTTCAGCCAGCTGCAATATCACAACTACTCGGTGGTGGTGTTGAATCTGCATCGCCCTAGTGCCTTGCTCGGGTTTCACATCGGTGGCATTGTCGGGCACATGTTTCTCAAAGATTACCGCGTCACGCTCGATCTCAACCGTAACGTGATGAAGCTCACGAGGCTCTGAGCGGCCCCGCTCCAGAAAACCTGTTCGCGACCTTTCCGGATCGCTTGGGCAGCCATCCGTGAGCCCGTTACGCGGTTGCTCACGAGGATGCTGGACTCGTTCGGGGAACGTTGGTGCCACGGCGCTGGGCGTGTGGGCCCCCGCGGGCGATCGAGCCGGGTGTGGAGCGGAGCCCCACGTCATTAGTGCTTCTTGTGTTGGTGGAGAAAAGTGCTCAGGGCGAGCCGGAGGTCCGCAGGAAAGTCCTGTTCGCGTGGAGACTGGAGCTGCGACTTACAGGTCTAGCAGTCGTCAAGGTGGCGGTGCAACTCGGCATGTCGCCCGGCTGCAAGCCGGCTCTCGGGATAAGCTGCCAGCAACCGCACGACTCCCGAGCACGGTGTCTGGGGACGCGACGGCCGGAGCACGCTGGACCGATCAGAAGTCATACCCGATCCAGAAGTCGAAGCGCGGCTCTCGGAACACCGCGCTTCCGCCCTGTGTCGCGAACACGACGTCCTCCCAGCCCTTGTTGAAGAGCGTGCGCCACGTCCAGTCGAAGTGGGCGGGGAAGCCGAGAACAGATGTCTGCAGACCGATACCGTAGGCGGCGCGGCCGTCCACCAACCGGAAGCCGGAGACGGTGTTTGGTTCACCGAACACTTCGAAAAACTCGCCCGTCGCCGGGTCCAATCCGAAATCGATCGTCGGCGTAACGGTCTCGCTGCTTCGGGAGAACAGCTTGAACGGCTCGTCTCTCAGACTGGCACCACCGAGGTTGAAGAAGAACGTGCCGCGAATGCCGCCGAGCACGCCGATCGGCGTGAGCATCGCCTCGACCAATGGGAACCGGAGCTCAGCGTTGACGAAACCGGCTTCGTGGCCGATGAACTCGAGATACTCGTAGCCGCGCATCTCCGAGTTGCCGCCAAAATAGAGAAAGTCCGGATAATCACCGAGGCTCATGAAGCCGCGGCCGCGCAGCGCCAAGAGACCGGTCTCGAGCAGGCGGAAATAGTAGCGGGCGTCTGCCTCGACTGTCTGCTTGCCGAGGAGGTTGTCGCCGATCGATGGCGCGTACTGATACCCGAACAGCATAGTGTTGCCGGCGATCGGGCCGAACTCGCGGAAGACCGTCGTCTCCTGGATAAATTTCACGCTGACGGGCATCGTGGCCCCGTTGCGAAACAGGTTGGCAGCGCCGAACTGCTGCTGCTGGAACTGTTCGGATTGCTGCTGTAGCGCCTGGTTGTCGAACCGTTCGTTGTAGTGAAAGAGACCACCAGAGAGCTCGATCCGGCGGAAGCGGTCGAACGGGTAGATCCCGAATGCGCTGCCGCCACGTACGGTCCGCACCGCGAGGGCCTGGTCGCGGCTCAGAAAGGAGAGTGCTGGCGAGAAGAATCCGCTGGTGCCGTAAAAGAAATCCTCCTGCGAGAAGCCCTGCAGGGCAAATTGGAGCCGGCCGCTGAGGTTCAGATACGATACCGACAACGTCCGATACTGCTGGATCGAGTAGGCGAACAGACTAAAGGACTGGTCGCCGAGCACGTCGCTAAACGAGATGGCGGTGCCGCCCAGAAAATCGCCGCTGTTCGTCACACCCACGTTGACCGGGGGTGTGCCGTCCAGAAACATCTTTTCGAACCGTCCCTTCCGCCGCGCATTGGCGGCGATCACGTTGTGGGTCAGCGGTGCCTGGAAGTCGATGTTGGGGCCCGGTCCGCCAAAGTCGGCCGTCGAGGCCGTGTAGAGCGGCTCATCCCGCACCATGGAGTGAACCCCGTACTCGCCCTTGAAGTAGGTCACGAAGGCGATCCGGGTCGCGTCCGTACCGGGGAGGACGATGGTCGACACGTTACCGTTCGCGGTGTCGGTGAACTGCCGGAGCTCGCCGTTGTTCAGATCGAGCGTCCAGATGTTGAAGATGTCGCCGTTGGCGGCCACGTCCGGTTCGGTCGGGGCGAGCGGGTCGGTGGCGGTGGATGCGAAAACCAGCGTGTGATCGTCGAGGAACTGGGCCGCTGCCTCGCTGGAGGTGCCGAAGGTGAGCTGGGTCTTCGCCTTCGTTGCCAGGTCGAGCCTGAACACCTTGTCGTTGCCGCTGACCCGGGTTAGATACACCAGGTAGGAGCCGTCAGGCGAAAACGTTGGGGCGTAGTCGGCGAGATCGTCCGTCGTCAGATTCGTCAGATCACGGGTCTCGAGATCCAGCAGGTAGAGGTCACCTACCGCGTTCTGCAGCGCCGAGAACGCCACCGTCCGTCCGTCGGGGGAGATATCCGGCGACTCCGGCTGGTCGACCAGGTCGAGTTCGATGATGTCCTCGACCCTTCGGGTCACGACATTCTGCAACACTAACGACCGGTACTTGCCCCGGCGGGCGAAATACGCCAGGCGGTCGTTGATCCCCCAGGACATCCACGGCACGCTGTTCCACCGGTTGCCGGAAATCCCGATCGATTCGAACCCCAGATCCTGATCGAAGCCCTCCGTCAGGTTGCTCACGACCGTGCCGTCATTGGCCGAGAGCAGCACGATGTCGAGCTCGCGGTCCTTCCGGTTCTGCGCGAAGGCGGCGATCAGATCGCCCGACGGCGACGGCTCGATCGAGACGACCGCCGGATAACGGGTCTTGAGCGGGTCCGGAGCGAGATTGCGGCCGTAGTCGTCCGGTCGCTCCTTGTCCCGGAATGCCTGGAACCGGCGGCGGATGTAGGATTCGAACTCGTCGTCGAACTCAGCAGCCGGGATGTCGAACGCATCCTCGTAGATGTCCCCGCTGTCACCGATGACCGTCTTTCGGAGCGAGAAGAGGAACTGGCGAACGCCCTCCTGGCCCCACCGATCCTCGATGAACTCGAACGCCGCGTGACCCAGGTTGTAGACCACCCGGGCATTGGCGAAGCCGCCATAGTCTAGAAACTCGCTCATCCGCGGCACAATGTCCGACAGCGCGGCGTCCCGGACCGCCATCAGGTCGAGCGGCCGCCAGACCCCGGCCATGTAGTCTGCCAGACCCTCGTCTACCCAGAGCGGGATACCCCGGCGGATGACCGATCGGGGAATGATGTCGAACGCGAATTGGTGCGTCAGCTCGTGGGTGATCAACCGATATAGCTGGTCGGAAGGCTCGTCGATGGGCAACACGATCCGTCGACGGAACGGTTCGGCAAATGCGCCGACACCCTCCGGGCTTTGTCCTGGCGCGATGTTCTGCTGCTCGAACTCGCTGTGGGTCTTGAAGACGACCAGTGGTACCCGTGTGGCCAGGTCGTGCGTCAGATCGGCGCTGATCTGGGCATAGGCGCTCTCGGCATAGGACGCCAGGCGCTCGAGGTGTTCCTCCAGCTCCGGGTAGTAGAAGATCTCGAAGTGATCCGTCTCGTAGATGTGCCACTCGAAATCGTCATACTTGACACGGTTCTTTCCGTAATAGGGGGCAAACTGCGTTTGCGCCACTGGTTCGGCAGTCCAGCCGAACGTCAGCAAACTGACCAGCCCGGCAACGACCAAGCCGCAGGGGAGGGCAGGCCGGTGGTGGGTGGCACTCATGACTCACCTCGCGAATGGCCAGCGGCGTGTCGATGAAGCTGGCGAGGAACTTCAGCCATCTTACTGTAGCTATGACGGACGTCGCAACGCTGTGGATCGCGCCTGGCACCGTGCTGCGGACCGACTAGAGCAAGACACGTACCGTACGGATCGCGGCGGCGACGGTCGGCCGCCCACGCATCTGATTCCGGGTCTTACCCACGGGTCGAACACTGCCGCCAGGCCACTCCCCTTTCACCCCTCGCGGAGCGCCGCTTCGGCGGCCTCGACGGGTCGCAGTACTCGTGAACGCGCCGGTGGTGTCCATATCGGGCTAAGGACCGACCACCATGGGAGACAGCGGAGGCGATGCTAGCACTGCCGGAATCGGGAATATGTCAGGAAGCCGGCGTGTTCACGTTGATGACGGAGGGACGAGGGGCGTCCGGATCATCAGGCGCTGAGTTGCCGAGGCTGCATGGCGCGATCGAGCAGCTCGATCTGGTGGACGTACGCCGGTGCGACTACGACGCCGGGGGGATGGCCCATCTGCTGTACGAGGTGAGGGGGGAGCAGTTTTCGCTGTTTGTGATCCCCGATGCGCGGCATGCCGATCGCTCCATCGACGTGGTCGGGCATCAGACGCAGTGCTGGTCGAGCGACACGGCGTCATATGTGCTCGTCAGCGAAGAGCAAGTGGCCGACATGGACAAGGGCGCCACCTATATGCGAGGCTATGACCGGTAGGCGGTTTGCAGCCGTCGCGGCCGGACGAGAGGAGTGAGTCAACATGACGCTTCGTTGGGTGATTGCGGGTGGAGCGGCGCTGGCGCTGGCGATGTCTACGTTGCCGTTCGGTCTCGTGGGCACCCATTCGCACGCGGTCGCCGGTGTCGGCGAGATCGCCATGGCGGCCACCTGTGACGCCGAGGCCAGACCGGCGAATCTCGATTTCACGCTGCAGGACCAGGATGGCAACGATGTGTCCTTCGAGTCCCTGAAGGGCAAGGTCGTGTTGTTGAACTTCTGGGCCACCTGGTGCGGTCCGTGCAAGATCGAGATCCCGTGGTTCGTCGAGTTCGCCGAGCAGTACGCGGACGATGGGCTGGTCGTACTTGGATTGTCGGTCGATGATACGGTCGACAAGATCCAGGCGTTTGCCGACGAATACGAGGTGAACTACCCGATGCTGGTGGGGCTCGGTCGCGACGACTTCCAGGAGGCCTACGGGCCGATCTGGGGGATCCCGATGACCTTCTTCATCGACCGTGAAGGGATGCTGTGCCGTACCCACGCCGGCATAGCGACCAGGGACGAACTCGAAGCGGATCTCGCCGATCTGCTCTGACCCAGGTTGGCGCAGATGCGGTCTCCTGGTCCGGTACGTGTGATGGAAACGCTGGCGCGCTCGCCGGCGTTTCTTGCTTCAGCGAGGGCGAAGGGCGGCTGTAGTATGATCGGCCCGGGAGAGTTGCCGCCATGCTGAAAGGGTTCGTCCACGCTGAGTTGTCATGCGGTTGCCGCCTCGCGTTTCGCGAAGGGGTCGAAGGCAGTCCCGTGATGGTCGTGGTCGATCGGAAAGCGCCAGGCTGCACCCTGACTCTCCACGTCCAGGGACTGCCGGTCTACGACTATCGGGAGGCGCTCCGGCCCTCGACGCGCATCAGCACAATCGAGGAAGAAGGGTACGAGGAAGAGGGTTAGGAGCCCGCGAAGCCCAGCCGTATCCAGGCTAGACGACGTCGCCTTGCCAGCCTGGCGCGGGCCAGAACGGCCTGAGGCGGAGCCGCGCTAGTTCCCGCGTTGGTTCCGTTCGAGCATCAGCACGATGTCCAGCATCGTCGTTTCGCCCGCCTCAACTAGCGTCTCGGGGCCAAAGGCGGCGATCTCCTGAAAGACCGCCAGGTCGTACAGGTTCGTTCGGTCGATCCCGGCGACTGCGGCGACGAGGTAGAAGCCTGCAGGCCAATGATCTCGTATCGCCAGGATAAATCAGGGTGGTCAACCGGAAGTGGCGGCTGCTCGGGCGTCAGAAGGCAGGGTTAACCGGCAGCGCCACGCTCGCCCGGTTAGCAACGGCGTCCCCGTCTTCGTCCTGGACAGTTCCGACGACACGGCTCGTGTGGTCGGTTAGCACCAGCGTGATCCGCTCGCGACAATCCCCCGACCGTAGGGCGGACACCACGTCAATCACGTTACGGACCTGATAGAACACCGACTCGAGTGACCAAGGGGAGGGCACCTCCTCCAGCCGGATCACACGGGTGCCCTCCGGTGTCGCGAGGCTGAAGCTGCCGTCGGCGACGACTCGGCTGCGGGTGAGTCCAGACCCCGTCGCGTTGTCGGTCATCGGTGCGCTGAACCAGAGCTTTCCTATCACCGACGGTGGTGGGCTCGCGCCGTCGGTGATCTTGACCCGGCCGAAGAGGCTGACGCCAGGGGTAAGCTACAGCAGCGCGTTCGAGACGTCCATGTCGTCGACTGTGAGCCGAACGAGGCCTAGTGCCCCGGTCCGGGCGCGCCGACGCGAGTGGTATCAGGGTACCTGCATGAGGGTATGATAGCGAGCTCGTTCGAGGATGGTGGAATGACTAAGCTGTTATCTGAATTCGAGGTGTCGTGTCCCTGCTGCGGCGCCGTCCAGACAATCGATTCCCACCTGAAACGAATCGTCGACCATCGCGAGCCGCAGCGCGAGGACAGGCCGGAGCTCGACCAGGCGCAGCGGATTCTGACCGAGGAGGCGCGGCGCCGCGAAGCGCTGTTCCAGCAGTCGATCAGCGACGAGA
The DNA here is from genome assembly GCA_963578725.1 of Vicinamibacteria bacterium. Taxonomy (GTDB): domain Bacteria; phylum Acidobacteriota; class Vicinamibacteria; order Vicinamibacterales; family UBA8438; genus NP936. The sequence continues at coordinate 48,248 of CAUZDS010000003.1, read as the reverse complement.
AGACTCGAGGCGACGCCTTGTCGAAGCGATTCGATGAGGCTCTGAAGCAAGCGCAGCAGGAGCCGATCACCAGACCCGAGCGTGAGTTCGATATGGACTAAACGCCGGGATCGGCAATCGCGGGATCAGCGGTGGTGGCGCCCCGGCCACCGGGCGCGTGTCGTCGGCCGAAGGCCGATCAGGCGCGTCGCATGTCGCCGCGGCCGGTCACCCGCTGGAACTGGGCGGGGAGCTCGCTCCACCGATCCTGACCTTGGAAGAACATCGGCTTTCGGTCTGGAAATCTCGTCATGAACGCGTAGTAGCGCGCCCGCCAACGGTCGATACGATAGTCTGGCGTGTGTATCCGCCGATGCGGGTGGTCCAGCAGCACTCGCTCCACCTTCCAGACGTTCCGCTCGGACAGTCGCCAGTCGTATCGGCCCAGTACCCGCAGATCCAGCACCGCATACCCGGTAATCCGACCGGTGAAGTCGACATAGGGTTCGACGTAACTGAGCGCCAGGGCCCGCGTGGTGCGGAACACCGGTTTGCGTCCGTGTAACCCGGGGTCGCGGGACCGCGCCACTGAGCCCCACCGGCCGCGGTGCTGGTAGACGAAGAGCACGTGGTCCAGCCGGTCGATCGACTCGAAGCTCAGGGCCAGCGGGGGATAGCCGTGCTGTTCGAGCACGACGGCCGCGGTGAGAACGGCCTCGAGACAGTGGGCTGTCCGATGTCGCACGACACCGCGAAAGCTGCGGAGCGTCGCGCAGTCATCCTCGCAGTTATACGGCAGCGCGTTGAGAAACCGCTGGACGTCGGTCGGCGTGCTGAGCCGCCGGATCAGTCGGCGCTGACGCGGCGTGAACGCCGGGGCCGGGTACGACTGGCTGGTAGGCACCGACCGGGTCGGGTTTGGGGGTGCCGGTAGGCTCCTCATGATCGGGCACACTGCCGCTCACGCCGCCGCCGTTTTCGGCATCATCCAGGTCTGGCGAGCGGGAAGGCGTCGCCGATTCTACCCTGGTATTGGTCGGCACCTCGGGGTACAACTACACGAAATGGAAAGGAAGCTTCTATACGGAGAAACTGTCGTCCAAGAAGATGCTGCCTTTCGATGCCGCACTGCTGCCGACCGTCGAGATCAACTACACCTTCTATCGCATGCCGACCGAACGGCTGCTCGCCGGTTGGTCCGAGGTGACGCCGGACTATTTCCGGTTCACGCTGAAGGCGCCGCAGCGTATCATCCACGAGGAGCGGCTGTGGCGCAGTGAGGAGACCACCGCCGACTTCCGCGGTGCCGGACAGACCCTCGGCGTGAAGCTTGGCGTCCTGCTGTTCCAGCTGCCGCCTTCGTTCAATAAGGACCTGGCAGTCTTCGACGACTTCGTGGTCACACTGCAGCCGGGAGTGCGCGCCGCCTTCCAGTTTCGGCACACGTCCTGGCACGACGCGAAAGTGTTCGAGCGGCTGCGGGCCCGTCGTCTGGCGCTGTGCGGCTCCGACAGCGATCGGCTGACGACCCCGGTCGAGATCACCGCCGCTGACGCCTATTTCCGGCTTCGCGACGAGGGCTACCAGACGAACGACATCACGGGCTGGGCGGCAACGATCGCCGCTGGTACGGCCGCCTGCCGGGACGTTTTCATGTGCTTCAAGCACGAAGATCAGGGGAATGGGCCCGAGTTCACCCGTCTCCTCATCGAGACGCTGGCCGCGTCAGTCTGAACGATCCACCCACCGGCTGCGCCAAGACCGGTGCCTCACACCAATTGCGCGTGCGTGAAGTCCACGATCCGCCGCTCGGCCCAGTACCCGTCGAATCCGGTCGATGCCGGACTGTAGAATCCGCAGTGCCCGCCGTGGCGTGTTAGCTGCACGTTGATATGCGGGTTGGCGGTGATCGCCGGGTCCTCGAATTGGGACGGAGGGACGAACGGGTCGTCCTCTGCGCTGAGGATCAGCGTTGGCACCTGTACTCGGTCGATCACACGCAGGCTGCTGGCGCGATGGTAGTAGTCGGCGGCGTCCCGGAACCTGTGGTGCGGCGCGGTAAACCGTTCGTCGAACTCGCGCACGGTCCGCACCCCGTCGAGCCGGCTCAGGTCGAACCGGCCCGGCCAGGCGCGTCCCTTCCGTTTCATCCGTCGCTTGAGGTTACGGACGAAGTTCCACTCGTAGATCAAATTGGACCGTCGTTCGAGCGCCTCGACACACGCGCCGAGGTTCATCGTGGGTGACACGGCGATGACAGCGTGCAGCTGCGGAGGCGTCTCCGGCCCGTAGTTCCCCGCCAGTCGCAATGCCAGATTGCCGCCGAGCGAGTAGCCGGCGACGGCGATGTCGGGGAGTCGGTCGAGCGCGGTCAGCTCGGCGATGACCGCCTTGGGATCGTCCGAGAGGCCCGAGTGATAGAGTCCGGCCGACAGCGCCTCGGTGCCGCCGCAGTTGCGCTGGTTCAGCATAACGGCGTTCCACCCGATCGCGTAGGCCTTGTCGGCGAGACCCCGCATGTAGTGCGATCGGCTCGAGCCCTCGAGACCGTGGAGCGCGACGATCGTCGCATGTCGGCGCGGCTCGGGCTGCCAGTAGCAGTGCGCGAGTACGCGGGCGTCCGGGGCGACGTCGAAGTAGCGGGGGACGGGGTGCGGCAGACTCGGGAAGTTGCGCACGTGCCCCCAGGTGAACAGCGTCATCCGATGTCCGCCCTTCAGCCTGGGATGGGGAACGTAGTCGGGTATGCTCAAAACAGGCAGGAGACAGCGTTTGCCGCGAGGGCCGGCCGTCCAGACCGGCGACGTGCGGTGTGGACGGAGGCCGGAGGGCGGTAGGCCCTGAACGGCCCGACCTGATGTGCCAGCGGGAGCTCGAACGAACGGTCAGTCAGGAGATAGTGTGGGTCGTACTTGTCCGCCAGCACAGTCGCCCGCTCGGCTGTCAGTGTGCCGAACTCGCCGAGATCGTGTAGTCGGTCGAGCACATGCTGGGCCACCGCTTTCGAGTAGATCGCCAGGGCCGGGTCCTTGACCTCTTCGAGAAACACGTCGCGTTGGCTGGTTGCCCGCACACTGGCACCGTGCCGCCAGGCGTGCGCCGGGTCGGCCAGTAGATGCGTGCCTGGCGGGGTTTGGACGACCCACTCCATCAGACGAGTCCAGTCGATCTCGGCCGGTCTGAGCGCCACCACCTGGCGCTCTGGATGCTCGATGAACCCGACGTAGCCGCCGCGCATCACCGCCGCGAGCGCTACCAGGGCCACGACGACGCGTCCGGAACGGGCGCTAGGCCCGTCTGACACGGCGCGACGAAGTAGTATACCGGCCCGGTTCGCGACCGGGGAGCAACGCAGACAGATGGGATGCCATGCACTCGGGTGCTAACTCCGGATCCACCCTGCACAGGCTACCAGGAGCCGGTGGTGAAAGTCCCGCTGGATTCGACCGGCGCTGCATCTCGCCTGGGCGTCGTTGCCCTTTGGCCACAAGTGTCAAATTTGTCCCCTCGTCGCGCCATGCCAGACGGGCGCAACGCCGGTCTCGGTGCGACGTGGAGTTTCACGACAGGTTCCTAGGTGTTTGCAGTGGGACCGTAGATCGACGGGACGCCGGTCCCACGCATTCGCAGATACACGCTGAGCTGGCCCCGGTGGTGAATTAGGTGGTTCAGCACGAGTACCCTGAGCACGGCGATGCGGGGGAGCGCGAAGACGAGGTGGCCGTTCCGCTCGAGCTTCCAGTCGGCGGTCAGATCATCGTCGATCCGACTCGCCAGCGCCACGCGTCCCTCCTCCGCGCTTTTGTCGAACTGGTCGAGCATCGTGGCGAGTGACCCCACCTGCTGGGCTTCCCGCGTGTCGGCCAGGTCGTACCCGTCGCGCATCATTACGATGCCGGTCCAGGCGGGGAGCTCCACCAGGTGGGCCACGAGCTCACCAAGCGTGCGCGCGTGTCCTTCCGGTCGCCACGTGAGGTCGGCCTTCGGCGCGACCGCGATCAGCGAACGCGTGATTCCGATTTCACGGTCGAACTCGGGCAGCAGAATGTCGAGGAGCGGCACGCGGTGTCTCCGCTATGGATTGTATCTGCCAGATCGGCACGGTCTGGCGAACCAGCTTGAGCGGGACGTGCTGAGGCAAAGTCTAGCTAGATCCATCCGAGTGAAATCCGCGACAATGCACCGATGCTGTTGCGACGGTTAAACGTCGGGTGTTTCGGTGGCGGTACAGGGCTCCCGAGTCTCATCGGCGGACTCAAGCATAACCCCTGGCTGCGGGTGAACGCGGTCGTGACCATGTTTGACAGTGGTGGCAGTTCCGGCGCACTGCGGGACCAGCTTGGCGTGCTACCACCGGGAGACGTCCTCAGATGCGCACTGGCCCTGGCGCGGAACGAAACCGAGGCCAGACGGATCCTGCTGACCCGTCTCTCTGGCTTCGAGCACGATCGGCTTGGCGGCCACACCGGCGGCAACCTGCTACTGTCGATGATGGAGCAGTACAGCGGCGACTTTCTCGCCGCCGTCGACGGCCTGCGTACCCTGCTCGACTGCGTCGGGCGTGTCTGGCCGATTAGTGTCGGGCAGGCGACCGTGTGTGCCGAGTACGAGGATGGGTCGACGACCCGGGGCGAGGTGGAGGTCGATGTCGAGCAGAGCCAAGGGCGCCGAGTCAGCCGGATCTGGCTCGAACCGGAAGTCAGCATTCATCCGGCGGCCGCGGCCGCCATCCCAACTTTCGACACCATCATCATCGGACCAGGCAGTTTCTACACCAGCCTCGTGCCGATCTTCCTGCCGAAAGGCGTGTGCGAAGCGGTCGCCGCCGTCGACGGGCCGATCGTGCTCGTTACCAATCTGCTGACCGAGGGGCGCGGGATGAACGGTTTCACGGCCGCCGCTGCGGTGACACGCATCAGCGAGGCGATCGGCCGCCCGGTCGACGTCGTCGTTGTCAACACGGGGTACCCCAGTGAGGAGTCGCTCGCGCGCTACGCCGCAGAGCACAAGAAGCCGCTCCCGCTCGGTGATGTGCCAGACGGGTGCGAGGTGATCACCGGCGAGTTCTGGCAGGGCGAGTTCGCCCGTCATGCCCGACGCCGGTTGGCCTACGCCGTGTGGAGCGTGCTGGCACAGCGGTTGTTGCCGTGACGGCCGATCGTCCATCGCTGTTTCGCTCGCCGCACCCCTAGGCCAATTCAGCGTCTGGCCTGCTTCGCAGCCTTTCTTCGTGTGTCGCGTTCGATGATCTTGGTCGCCGCCTTCTCGATGATCTCGCGTAGCTTCCTGCCGGTGGCGTCCCCGCTGGCCGGGCGTCTAGTCACCCAGAGGTCCGGCATGTCGGCGGAGAGGTGTCGGGCCGGTCCCGGGTGCGGACGAGCACCCACGACCCTTTCAGCTTGTACCCGTCGAGCGTGAATTTCAGATCCCCTTTGCGCAACTCCGCGTCAAAGTTATCGCTCTCCGGTTGTTAGGTGCAGTAGTCCCAGAGCATGATGACGCCGGCACCGTAGCCCTGTGGGATGACCCCTTCGAAGTCGCCGTAGTCGCAGGGAGGGTCCTCCGTCCGCACTGCCATGTGCTTGTCTCGGTGATCCAAGATGGCCCCTTCGGCACGGCCCACGACAGCAGCACGCCCTGGTGCTTGAGGCGTAAGTCGTAGTGCAGCCGGCTGGCCAGGTGCTTCTGGACGCAGAAGTAGAGCGGCTGTGGTGTTCGGGTCTTCCGTGCGCGTCGCTGCCGCTCGCCACGGGGTTCCGGCGTCTTGGAGAAGTCTCGGTTGCGACGGCATTCGTCCAGGGGCATGGGCTGAGTTTGAGTGTAAGCTGTTTGCCATGTCACACGTGCCTGGTGATGCCGGGTCTGACGCGGCCCAGTGGTTCGGACACCCGCGTGGCCTGTCGACCCTCTTCTTCACGGAGATGTGGGAGCGATTCAGCTACTACGGCATGCGGGCGCTGCTGGTGCTCTTCATGACCGATCTAGTTGCCAGCGGTGGTCTGGGCATGACCGACGTCATGGCGACCTCGATTTATGGCCTCTACACGTTCGCGGTTTACGCGGTTGCGCTACCTGGAGGGTGGATCGCCGACCGGTTGACTGGCCAGCGTCACGCGGTGCTCATCGGTGGCATCGTCATTGCTCTGGGACACTTGACCCTCGCAATTCCCACGTTGGCCACATTCTATTCGGGGCTGGTTCTGATCGTCCTCGGCACCGGGTTGCTCAAGCCGAACGTCAGCGCGATCGTCGCCGACCTGTATCCGGAAGGTGGTGCACAGCGAGATGCAGGGTTCTCGATCTTCTACATGGGCATCAACGTGGGCGCGCTCATTGGCCCGCTCGTTTGTGGCACGCTCGGCGAGCGCGTCAACTGGCACCTTGGGTTCAGCGCGGCAGGCTTTGGCATGTTGCTCGGGGTCGCTCAGTACGTGTGGGGCTGGCGATACCTGGGTGACGCCGGCCTGCTCCGGCAGGGGAACGGCGACGGTCGCGCACGAGCACTGCGTAGCTTCTGCTGGGGGACCGGTGGGGTGGTCGCACTGGTGCTGGGAGCGACGTGGCTGCAGCGCGGTGGTGTGCTCACCTTGTCGTTTCTCAACGTGGCGCAGGCTATGGGGATCACGATCACCGCGCTCGTCGTGCTGTATTTCCTCTACGTCTTTCTGTTCGGGCGGCTCAGCCACGATGAACGCCGTCGTGTCGCCGTGATCCCCGTGATCTTTGTGGCGGCCGCCGTATTCTGGTCGGGCTTCGAGCAGGCGGGATCGTCGATGAATCTGTTTGCCGATCGCCTGACGGATCGAACGGTGCTCGGGATGGAGGTGCCGACCACGTGGCTACAGTCCATCAATCCGCTCTTTATCATTTTATTGGCGCCGGCCTTTGCCTCGCTGTGGGTACGGCTTGGCTCGAAAAATCCGTCGATACCGGCAAAGTTCACCTACGGTCTGCTGCAGCTCGGGCTGGGGTTTCTGGTGTTGGCGTGGGGCTCCACGTTTGCCACGGACGGCGCCCTTGTGAGCCCGATGTGGTTGATTGTGACCTACTTCTTTCACACGACCGGGGAGCTTTGCCTGAGTCCGGTCGGCCTCAGCAGCATCACCAAGCTGTCGCCCAAGCGGCTGGTCGGCCAGATGATGGGGATCTGGTTCATGGCGGCGGCACTGGGCAACCTGTTGGCCGGGCTGGTGGCCGGCCTGATCGAGAGCCTGGCTCTGCCTCAGCTGTTCGGCGCCGTTGGGCTGATTCTGGTCGGCGGCGGGGTCGTGATGTTGCTTGTGAGCGGTCCCGTTCGTCGGCTGGCTGGTGACGTCCGTTGATCCCGGACTACTGCCGCCGATCTCGACGCCGATTGACGCGGTCGTGAGCGCCACGATGACACGTGTCCTCCTCGTTGCTACCTACGAGCTCGGGCGGCAGCCGTTCGGGTTGGCGTCACCGGCGGCCTGGCTGCGCGAGGCTGGGATTGACGTGGCGACCGTCGATCTGTCACGCGAACCGTTTCGGCCCGAGGCGTTCGACACCGATCTGGTCGCCTTCCATCTCCCGATGCACACCGCCACCCGGCTGGCGCTGCCGGTCATTCGGCGGGTGCGCGCGCTCTACCCGCGGGCGCGGGTGTGCTGCTACGGGCTCTACGCGCCGCTGAATGAGTCGGTTCTGCGAGGCCTCGGCGTCGAGCACGTTCTGGGCGGCGAGTTCGAACAGGCGCTGCTCGATGTGGCATCCGGGGGCACCGGTGGGACCCACCTGGTCGAGGGGGAGGGCTCGCTGCCGAGGTTGCGGTTCCGTGTGCCCGATCGGAGCGATTTACCGGCGCTCGACCGATATGCCTCGTTGCAAACGGCAACCGGCGGCCGTCTGGTTGCGGGATATACGGAGGCCAGCCGCGGGTGCAAGCACCTCTGCCGACACTGTCCGGTGGTACCGATCTACCAGGGGCGGTTCCGAGTCGTGTCTCGTGATGTCGTGCTGGCGGACGTGCGTGCCCAGGTCGCGGCCGGCGCCAGGCACGTCACGTTCGGGGACCCAGATTTTTTCAACGGGGTCGGGCATGCCATCGCCATCGTCGAGGCGTTCGCCAGCGAATTTCCCGATGTGAGCTACGACGTCACGATCAAGGTGGAGCATCTGCGGCGGCATCACGACCGGCTGGCAGTGTTACGCGACACCGGCTGTCTGTTCGTCGTCAGTGCGGTCGAGTCGATCGACGACGCGGTGCTCGCGCGGCTCGACAAGGGGCACACGCGCGCCGACTTCGAACAGGTGGTCGAGCGATGCCACCGGATCGGTCTCACTCTGGTCCCGACCTTCATCCCGTTCACGCCGTGGACCACGCTGGCCGGCTACCACGAGCTGCTGCGTGCGATCGACACCCTTGATCTGGTGGAGCACGTGGCGCCGATCCAGCTGGTGCTTCGCCTGTTGATACCGCGTGGGTCGCGGCTGCTCCAGCTGGATGCGCGAGACCTGGGTGTGGAGCTCGGGGCGTTCGACGACAGCCGGCTGGTGTTCCCGTGGCGGCACCCGGACCCCCTCGTGGAGCAACTCCACGACACGGTAGCCGGCGTCGTGGAGCGTCGGCTTAGCGCTTCCAGGTCGGCGGTGTTCGACGAACTGCTGGTGCTGGCGGCCGAGCGGGTTGGTGCGCAAATGCCACGCAGGACCGGAGCACAAAACCGGGCAACGATAGCGTATCTGAACGAACCCTGGTACTGCTGAGCCGAGCCGACAGCAGAGCAGGTGGCTCTGGTGTGAGAAGGCAGGAGGTAGCTGCAAGGCTGCGCCTCGTCAAGAAAATACCTGTCCTCGATGATTGCGTCCGTCCGACGCACGCGATACGGTTCGAGCGACTATCGAGATCCCGATCGATGCTGGCGAGGCTGTTTGACTCTCGGCTGACTCCGTCTCGTTTACGATGCGTAGGGTACTGTTGATCGCGGCCACGACGGGGTATCAGACCCGCGCGTTCGGCGAGGCGGCTGCACGGCTTGATTGTGAGCTGGTTTTCGCCACCGACCGCTGTCACCAGCTGGATGACCCGTGGCGCGATGGGGCGATCCCGGTCCGGTTCCACGAAGAGGCGGCATTCCTGGATGCGGTCAACCTGGCGGCCGATCGCCGGCCGTTTCACGGAGTCCTGGCCGTCGGCGACCGTCCGGCGGTGCTCGCCGCACTGGCGTGCGAAGCGCTGGGGCTGCCCGGGCATCCGCCGTCGGCGGCCCGGGTGTGCGGTAACAAGCTCGAGACCCGGCGGCGGCTCGTCGCGGCCGGCCTCCCGTGCCCGGCGTTTCGCCAGGCGCTGCTCGCCGGTGATCTCGACGCGGCGCTTGCGGGACTCAAGTTTCCCTGCGTCGTGAAGCCGCTGGCGCTCTCCGGCAGCCGTGGGGTCATTCGCGCCGACGATGCGGAAACGCTACGGGCGGCGCTCGAACGGGTTCACCGCCTGCTGTCTCGCCCAGACATCCTCGAGCGGCGCCATCTCGCTGACGACCGTGTGGTACTGGAGACCTTCATCCCCGGTCGCGAGTACGCTGTCGAGGGCATCATCGAAGACGGTACGCTCCGGGTGCTGGCCCTGTTCGACAAGCCGGACCCCCTGGATGGGCCGTTCTTCGAGGAGTCAATATACGTGACGCCGTCGACCGAGCCGGTAGAGCGGCAGCGACGGATTGGAAGGGCGGTGGCCGACGCCGTACGGGCGCTCGGGCTGCATCATGGCCCGGTCCATGCCGAATGCCGCGTCAACGACCAAGGGGTGTTCGTGCTTGAAGTCGCGCCCAGGCCGATCGGGGGACTCTGTGCGCGGGCACTCAGGTTCCAGGGCCTGGGCCATGTCGGGCTGTCGCTCGAGGAACTGCTGGTGCGACACGCGCTCCGTGAACCGGTGAGTGCATATCGGCGCGAGACGGTCGCCGCGGCGGTCATGATGATTCCGATCCCGCGTGCCGGGACCTATCGTCGGACCGAGGAGCTCGCGGCGGCCCGCGCAGTGCCCGGTATCGTCGACCTGGTGATGACCGCCAAGCCGGATCAGAGGCTCGAGCGGCTCCCCGAAGGCGCGAGCTACCTGGGCTTCATCTTCGCGCGCGCCGCGCACCCGGCAGAGGCTGTGGCTAGCTTACGAGACGCGCACGCCCGATTGCGGTTCGTCATCGACGCACCGATCCCGGTCGTGTGAGTCGTAAGCGCCGAGGGGGAGCGTCCGCGCCGAACGAAGGTATCGGCGCCGGCCAACGCGCGTCGGTGGAACCGTGGCCGGCGTTCTACGTGAACGCCAGAACACCCACTATTTTTTCTGTTCCGGGACGTAGTCTGGCGGGAGGGAGGAGCCTTCGCCGAAGAAGAAGTCCTCCATGTGCTTCGCCACGAGGTCCTGCGCCTCCTTCTGCCATGGCATCAGGCGGTACTCGTTGAGGATCATCTTCATCCGCTCTTCCCAGAGCTTCCAGGCGTCGGCCGAGACGCTTTCGTAGATGCGCTGTCCAAGCTCGCCTGGCCAGGGGGGCTCGTCGAGCGCCGTCAACTCCTTCTGGAACTTCACGCAGGTGACGGTGCGGTGTGTCGTCCCTGGCTTGGTGGGGTCATCCATGATGGTTTCCCGCGACGTCTACGAGTCCGGATCGTAACATGGTGGGCTGTGTCTGAACGAATGGATGGCACCCGGCTGGCAGTGGCCACGGCCGGTGTGCTGGGCGGGACCTTCCTGGCCGCCATCGAGACGACCGTCGTCGCCGCGGCGATGCCGACCGTGGTCGACCAACTGGGTGGACTACCTTACTACAGCTGGGTCTTTTCAGCCTACCTGCTGACTTCGACCGTGTCGATTCCCCTCTGGGGCAAACTGTCAGACCTCTACGGCCGGCGGCGGTTCTATCTATGGTGTGTTGGGTTGTTTCTGGTCGGCTCGGCGCTCTCCGGTACGGCGCAGACGATGCCGCAGCTCATCCTGTTCAGGGCGCTCCAGGGGGTTGGTGCCGGCGGGCTCCTGCCGTTGGGTATGAGCGTCCTGGGCGATCTCTACACGCTCGAGAAACGTGGCCGGATGCAGGGGATGCTGAGCGGTGTCTGGGGCGTTGCGTCGATTGTGGGTCCGATTACTGGCGGCTACATCACCGAGCTGTTCTCCTGGCGGTGGGTGTTCTATCTCAACATCCCGTTCGGCATCGCGGCGGCGGCGGCGGTCGGGTCGGCCCTGCGCGACCGGACGACCGGTGAGCGGCGACCGGTTGACTACGCGGGGGCGATACTGTTGATGATGTCGGTCACCCTGCTGGTGCTGGCGCTGAGCCGTCACGGGCTGGATGGAGGCGTTGGCGGTACGCTCTGGGTGGTGCTGGCCTATGCCGGTGCCGTCGGCTTCGGGCTGCTGCTGGCGCGGGTCGAGCGGCGGGCTGCCGAGCCGATGGTCCCGCTGGACCTGCTGGCGGACCGGATGGTCGCGGCGATCGCCGGTACCGGTCTACTGGTCGGCGTGGCGATGTTCGGTGCCATCTCGTATGTGCCGCTGTTCGTGCAGGAGGGGTTGGGCGGGAGCGCTGTCGACGCGGGCCGGGCGCTGACGCCGTTGATTTTGGGTTGGGTCGTGATGTCGATGATCACCGGACGGGTGGTGCTGTGGATCGGCTACCGGCCGATGGTGCTGACCGGGTTGACGTGCGTCACCCTGGGGTTCCTCGGGCTTACCCGGATCGGTGCCGAGAGCTCCGTGTGGCTGCTGCGCGCCGACCTCGTGCTCATGGGGCTGGGTATGGGCATGACGATGTTGTCACTGGTGCTCGCGATGCAGAACGTGGTGGCGCGACGTCATCTCGGGGTCGCGACGTCGTTCGGGCAGTTCACCCGTAGCATCGGCGGCGCCGTCGGTGTTGCACTGCTCGGCACCGTCATCGCCGGAGCGCTTCCGTCCGGTCAGGACCCCACCGCCGCCGAGATGACGACTGCCATTCATCGTGCCTTCTGGTTAGCGACGCTCGTGTCTGGCGTCGGGATCGTGTCTGCGCTCCGTATCCCAGCGGGGCTCCCCGCCGACCTCGTCCATCCGGATCACCAAGCGGCAGAACGCAGTAAGGCCCTCTAGGGAGCAACGAAAGCCCAACGCGGTTACGGCTGCACTTATGCCACCGGGTTAGTGGTCCAAATAGCCAGATTCTGCTTGTCGAGGCTGGCGGCCAGCATACGTGACACGTCGACGCGCGCGTCGTTGAAGACGGCGCCGCCGCCGATATCGGTCAGGTCGTCGGAAACCAGCGCGTTGGCGGTCGAGCCGTTGAAGGTGCTCCTTCGCCACAAGCCCTTTGGTAGCCCGACCGTGCCACGGCGCATGTCGGCGTTGCACGTCACCCGGCATTGCACCTCCCCAAGGGCGTTGAAGATGCGGACCGCGTCGCCCGTCGAGATCCCGCGTGCGTCGGCGTCGTCCGGGTGCATCTGCAGGCTCGCGATCAGCGTGCGGAGCTCGCCCAGAGTCGAGCTGATGGTCTTCTCGGTGGCGGGTGAGATCAACGTCAGCGGGTACTCGCTGGGCGCTGTGTTTATGCGATAGCGGTAGAGCCCCTCCGGGCTTTCACGATCGAGCTCCTCCGGGAAAAGTTGTACCTTGCCATCCGGAGTGCGCGGGAACACGTCCACGAGCTGGACCGGGCTGCCGCCGCCCGCCCCGGTTGCGATCCCGGTGTCCATCAGGTCACGGCGGGCTTCCCGCGGCAATGCGTTGGCCAGGCGCAGCAGGGCTTCGGTGTCGCTGGACTGATCCTGGCTGACGTCTAGCCCCAGCCGGGCGGCCAGGTCTTCGAACACCTCCACGTTCGGACGCGCATCGCCGACCGCCTCGATTGCCGGACGGACCAGCTGTAGGGTGCTCGATCCGTAGCTCTGCACCACGTCATAGGATTCGAGGAACGTCGTCGCCGGCAGCACGACGTCGGCCAGCTTCGCGGTATCGGTCATCACCTGCTCAAACACCACCGTGAACAGATCGTCTCGCGCCAGTCCCTCGAGAACCCGGTTCTGGTTGGGCATCGTCGCCACCGGGTTGCAGTTGTAGACGAAGAGCATCTGGATCGGGGGGTCGCGATACTCGAGCAGTGCCCTGCCTAGGTGGTTCATATTTACGATGCGGGTCTCCGGCTCTGGCGTGTCGATCCAGGTCTCTGGCGACAGGTTCCAGGCAGCGGAATCGCTCATCGAGTAGCCGCCACCGCGCACGCCGAATTTACCGGCGACCGCCGGCAGCGCCAGCACTGCGAGCGCCGCGTTGCCGCCGTTACGGTTCCGTTCCAGCCCCCACCCACAGCGGATGACGGCGGGGGAGACATCCGCGTACATCTCAGCGAAGTTCTCCAGCAGCTCGGGGTCGAGCCCTGCCACCTCGGCGGCGCGGCCGATCGTCCATTCGGCGGCGCGTTCCCGCAACTGCTCCACTCCGTGTGTGCGCTCGGCCAGGAACTGGGCGTCCGCCAGATCGCGCTCGAACAGATAGCGGTGAAGTGCTAGCGCCACCACCACGTCCGTGCCCGGCTTCAACGGCAGATGGATGTCGGCCTGGCGTGCCAGGTTCGTCCGGCGCGGATCGACCACGACCAGCGCCGCGCCGGCCTGCTGTGCGGCCTTTATGTGCGGGACCAAATGAATGCCGGAGCTGGACGGATTGGCGCCCCACACGACGATGAGCCTGGCGTGGCGGTAGTCGGCGTAGGCGACGCCCGGCATCTTGCCGTAGAGCGCCTGGTTCGCGGTGCTCGTCGGGATCGCGCAGACCGTCCTGGCGAGCCGCGACGTGCCGAACTGCCGGAACAGTCGCGCGTCGGCCGTGTCCTGGCTCAACAGCCCGTTCGACCCGCCGTAGGAGAACGGGAGGATCGCGTCGGCGCCCCATTCCTCACGAATCGCGACCATGCGCGCCGCGACGGTGCCGAGCGCCTCGTCCCAGGACACCGTCCGGAAGCGGGCGTCGCCGCGCTCGCCCTCGCGAACGAGCGGATGCAGCAAGCGGGCATCGCCGTACACCCGCTCGCCGAACCGGCGCACCTTGCCGCAGATGTAGCCGTCGGTGACCGCGTGCGTTTTGGAGCCGTCGATCGCGACGATCTTCCCCTGCTCGACGGTGATTTCGAGACTGCAGGCGTCGGGGCAATCAAGAGGGCACACCGTGTCGACCGTCGACCGCCCCCACTTCAACTCCTCGCCACGGTCGGACACAGGCTCAGCGTATCATCGGTTATCACCGGTTCCAATGCTCCCTGCGTCGTGACCGGCGGATGTGAGATCCTGAGAGGGTGCCATGACGGCTAAACGACGAGCTACCCGGTACCACAAGGCGACCATAGTGCGGGTCGCGATTGTGGTGTTCGCGGTCGTGATGGCGGTGATCCCGTTGCCACGTGCGTTCGTGGAAGAAGTGTACTCGCAGGGGGCGTACCCGATCGTGCGCCGGCTTGTGACCGGGATATCGAGTCTCACCGACCTGGTACTGTTCGATCTGCTGCTGATCGGCGGACTCATCGCGCCACCGGCGTGGTGGATTTTTCGTCTAAGTCGAGCGCCTCGTGGCGGTCGTCTGCGGGTACTGGCATCCTTGGCCGGCCGGACGATGGCTGTCACCGCGACCCTGTACCTGGTGTTTCTCGCCACATGGGGACTGAATTACCGTCGGGTGTCTCTGGCCGCTGGGCTCGGGTACGCCGAGAGCCGTATCACCCAGCCCGTGCTGGAGTCACTGACGGTTGCCGCCATCGAGCATCTCAACAGGCTGTACGACTCGACCCAGGACCAAACCTGGCCACAGCTCGCCGACCTGCCGGTTCGACTGGGCACGCCATTCGAGCGTGTGCAGCGGTGGCTCGGAGTGTCGCCGGCGACTCCGGGACTCGTGCCGAGGCGATCCGTGTTGACGCCGTATTTCCGTCGTGCCGGTGTCGACGGCATGGTGGACCCGTTCTTCCTGCAAATCCTGGTCAACGAGACCGTGCTGCCGTTCGAGCGTCCCTTCGTGACGGCGCACGAGTGGGCACACGTGGCGGGGTTTGCCCACGAGGCCGAGGCGAACTTCGTCGCGTGGCTGACCTGCCTGGAGGGAGATGACATGATGCGCTACAGCGCCTGGTCGTTTCTCGTGCCACGTCTACTGGCCGCCTTGCCAGACGCCGCGCAGCGGCGGTTGAGTGCGGCGCTCGGACCTGGCCCGCGGGCCGATTTCGCGGCGGTTCGTGCTCGATTGAGTCGGACCATCCCGATCGTGCGACGGAATGCGCGGCGACTCAACGATCGCTATCTGAGAGCGAATCGCGTCGCAAGCGGTGTTGCCAGCTACGGCGAGGTCTTACAGCTGGCGGTTGGGACGGATCTTGGGCGACGGCAATGGCGAGCGCCCCTTCCAGGGCAGTGAGATCACGCGAGGGGAGCGACGGACGTACGGCGCGACGACGAAAGACACGGTATGATCGCCCCCGGTCCGCGCCGGCGCGGACCGTGCCAGAACCAGAACCGAGGAGCCCGTGGTGAACGGCCCGTTGCATTCGACCGGCGCTGCATTCCACCTGGACGCCGTTGCTCTGCGGTCACACATGCTTCAACGTGCTCCCGCGTCGCGCCGGGCCCGGGCCGGCCGCGGCTTCTCCCGCCGTCGCTCTCGGTGCAAGGCGAGGTTGCACCAGGGGCTCTCAGGACTGCAGTCATCATGCTCAAGCTGATACCGACCGTGCGGGGTGGTGCGGTGAATTCATCGCTGACCTTCGTGAAATACGCCACCGTCGAGGAGGCCCGTGACGCCATTAAGGCGCTGATCCACGAAAACTCCAGGGTCACTCGGGTGATGATCGTCGACGAGGCCAATGGTTCGAAGTTTGTCGAGTGGGTCGAGCGCTCGTAGTGTCGTGATCGTAGCCTAGGCGCTTGTGGTCAACACCCGGCGTTAGGACTGCCGGATCAGGTTGCGCGTCGTCTACACCGGGGACCGCGACGCTGCACCCGCGCTATGTCTCCGATCCGAGCAATAGCGGCTTCGTCGTCACATTCAACCGGCTGTTTCGCTATTGACGAGTCTGCTTGGCCTGGGTCGTCCGGCGCCCGGGTCGTCAGGCCCCGGGCGCCGCGTCGCGGGGCACCCGGAGCCCGAGGTCCGAGATGATCCGTGTGGTGGCGTAGGGTTTGTTTAGCGAGTAGATGTGCACGCCTGGCGCGCCGCCGGCGAGTAGCGCCTCGCACTGCCGCGTGGCGAGCTCGACGCCGAAATCGGCGACTGCCTTGGCGTCGTCACCGAACGCTTCGAGCTTCACGAGCAGGGCAGCGGGCAGGGTCGCGCCGCAGATCGTCGTGAACCGTTTGATCTGCTCGGTGGACAGGATCGGCAAGACTCCCGGGATGATCGGCACGGTCACACCGAGCGTTCCGGCAAGGTAGTCTCTGAACGTGAAGTAATCGTCGTTGTTGAAGAAGAGCTGAGTCAGGACAAAGTCGGCACCATGGTCTATTTTCGCCTTCAGACGCTGCCAGTCGACATGTTTTCCTTCCCTACAGGCGATGTGGCTTTCGGGGAAGCCGGCCGTGCCGATGGAGAATCCGCCCGTCCGTTTGATGAACGCCACGAGCTGATAGGAATAATCGAACCCGCTCTCCAGCCGCGCCAGCTCGCCGCCATCCTGTGGCGGATCTCCCCGCAGGGCGAGGATGTTCCGGATGCCCCTGTCCCGCGCCTCCGATAAGTAGTGCTCGATGTCTGTCCGCGAGGTGCTGATGCAGGTCAGGTGCGCCATGGCGGTGGCCCGGTGCTCTCGCTGGATCCGGTCGACTACCGAGAGCGTCTTGTCCCGCGTGCTGCCACCGGCGCCGTAGGTCACCGAGTAGAAGTCCGGGGCCACGGTCTGCAGCGCCGGGAGCGTCCAGCCGAACAGCGCCTCGTCTCCTTTCGGCGTCTTGGGCGGGAAGAACTCCACCGAGACGACCGGCCGACCCGACGCTAGCTTGTCGGCATAGATGTCCCGGATCAACCGAACCGGAGAAGGTACCGGGCCGGCCGGCGCCGGCCGGCGCCGGCGACGCGAATTTGTAGTCGTCATGCGGTCTGTCATCCGTCCCCGGGTCCTGTCGGTCGCCGCGGTCGCCGGCGTCGCCAGACGTCGAACGTAAGGGGTTGCTTGGAGCGTACCACCCGGCTTCGAGGACTGACAAGACGCGGCGACGGTTGCGTCAGGCATCGGTTGCGCTTATAAAGGCTGGCAGCCTGTCGCTTACGGCGGCCGCACGCAGAGGCGGGAGTCGGCGGTCGGAAGTCGCCCGTCTGTTCGCCGAAGCATCGGTGAGGGGAGGATCGTCTCGGCGGCTGCAGCTGTCCGGACCGCGTCTCCGGTCCGGGTGGGTCGCCAGGGAGACGACGCAAACATAAGCATGCCCGATAAACCGGAGGCCGGGTTCACGCCGTTCGTGCCCGAGGAGACCGACCTGCCAGAACTGACGTTCCGGGCGGTCTTCCTGGGCGTTCTCATGGCGATCGTGTTGGGGGCCGCCAACGCCTATTTGGGAATGCGTGCCGGGTTGACCGTCGCTGCCACGTTCCCGGCGGCGGTCGTCGCGATGGCGGCGCTGCGACCGCTTGGTGGGTCGGTCCTCGAAGAGAACATTTCCCGGACCACCGCCTCGGTCGGCGAGGCGCTGATCGCTGGCGCGATCTTCACGATCCCGGCGTTCGTGATCAGCGGGGTCTGGGACGAGCTTCGCTACTGGGAGAGCACCGCTATCATGCTCGTCGGTGGGCTGCTGGGGGTGTTGTTCATCATCGTGCTGCGCCGCACGATGGTGGTGGAGGCGCATCTGCCGTTTCCCGAAAGTGTTGCCGCGGCCGAGCTGGTTAAGGCTGGACAAGGTGGGCAGACCGGCGCGAAGTATGTCTTCCAGGCGATGGGTCTCGCGGGGGCGTGGGAGCTGATCAAGAACTCGAACGGGATCCAGATCGTGGCGAGCTCGGCAACGACGTTCGTGAATCTGGGCCGGTCAACCATCGAGATGCTGGGCCAGCAGGTCAGCTACGTCGGTGGGTTCATTCTGCAGTCGCCGGCCGCGTCGCCGGCGTTGGTCGGCGTGGGCTTCATCGTCGGCCCGGCAATTTCGTCGACGCTGTTCGCTGGCGCCGTGCTGGGATGGCTGCTGTTGGTCCCACTGGGTTTGTTCCTGAACCCCGAGATGGCGTCAGGGGCGACCGACACGGCGGCGTTGATCGCCCTCAGCACGGAGGTCTGGCTGAAGCAGGTGCGTCCGTTGGCGGTCGGCACCATGATCGTCGCTGCCTTCTACACACTCTTCAGGCTGCGGACGTCGCTCATCGATGGGATCAGCCGCGCGTTCACCGACATCCAGAAGGCGCGGACCGGGAACGGGCGCGTGGGGCGCCTGAATCTGGATCTCGACTTCTCGAAGGTCGGTATCTCGGTCGCAGTTCTCTCGGTGCCGCTACTGGGCCTCTACTGGTTCTTCAGTCAAAGCCTGCCCGGTGCGATCGTGCTGACCATCGTGATGATCGTTCTCGGGTTTCTGTTCGCCGCGGTAGCCGGCTATCTCGTGGGTCTACTCGGCAGCTCGAACAACCCGATCAGCGGGCTGACGCTGAGCACGCTATTGATCGCGGCCATTCTCATGGTCGGGATGGGGGTGACCGGCACGAGCGGGATCCTCGGCGTCCTCGGCGTGGCCGGCGTGGTTTGCTGTGCCGCCGGGATCGCCGGTGACATGCTACAGGACCTGAAGGTCGGGCACATCCTCGGTGGGACACCCTGGAAGATGGAGGTCGCAGAGATTATCGGCGTCGTGATCGCTGCGATGGTCCTCATCTGGCCGATGATCGCGATGGACCGCGTGTACGAGATCGGGAGCGCAGCGCTACCGGCGCCCCAGGCGGGACTGATGGCGTTGATGGCGCGGGGAATTGTCGGCGGCGAGATGGCGTGGCCGTTGGTCGTCATCGGGATGTTCCTGGCGCTCGGGCTCATCCTCATCAACTCGCCGTCGCCGATGTTGATTGCGGTTGGCATGTATTTGCCGTTCGCGTCGACCTCGGCCATCTTCGTCGGTGGCTTGATCGCCTGGATGCTCTCACGGACGTTGACGGCCCGTGGCGCTAGCACCGTGGCGGTGGCCCGCGCGACCAACACCGGTGTGCTGCTGTCTTCAGGGTTCATCGCGGGCGAGGCGTTGATGGCGGTGATGCTGGCGTTCGTGGTGCTCGGCGGGAGCTACTACGGCGTCCAGCAGGTGCTGCCATCGATCTCGCAGAGCGCGTTCATCGGCGCGTCGGTGTTCATCCTGCTCTACTACATGCTGGTGAACGTGCCACTCAGGGCGAGCGAGGAGGACGGCGCGACTGGTGACTGATGCTGGCAACACGACGCCGTACTTGTGACGCGGACTAGCCTCGACCCCGCACGTGTCCGACCGCAGCGGCTGCTCGAATGGCGCGAAGAGGACGGCCGATGTGTGCTACTGCGGCCGCGGCTCGGTTCCAACCGGCTGGCACGCTGGGTGGCCGGGCTGGGGGGCGACCCGTACTATCGGATTCGGCTGGATGAAGTCGGGACGCTGGTGTGGAAAGCCTGTGATGGGCGTACGCCGTTGGCCGACATCGCGCGCCGGATGCGGGAGCGGTTCGGCGACCACGTGGAGCCGGCCGATCAACGGCTGGCCAGGTTCGTGCGCCGGATGCTGCGGGGCCGGATGATCGCGGTGGATGGAGGCGAGTACGCTGAGGCGTCGGGGAGACAGCAGACACCACGGTTTCCGACAGGGGCAGGCGTCAACGAGCCCGGGACCGGTTCGTGATCGGGAGCCGCCGATCTCGACCGAATGCCCGGCTCGAGATCCGGACACCAGGAGGTGATTGCCGCCGCTTGTACTCGGACCGATCGACCATGGTCACGACGCGATCGACCACCCCGGGCTCGCAGCCGAGCTGCGTGATTTCTTCGGGGCTCCGGTCATCTTCCACGTACGCCTCGAGAATCGTATCCAGCGTCTCGTAGGGCGGCAGGTTGTCCGTGTCGAGCTGGTGCTCCCGAAGCTCGGCCGTCGGCGCCTTCTCGATAATCCGGATTGGGATCACCTCGTCGTCGCGGTTCCGCCAGCGCGCCAGTCGGTATACCCAGGTTTTCAGGACGTCTTTGAGCAGGGCGAAGCCACCGGCCATGTCGCCATACAGCGTCGCGTAGCCAACACTCATTTCGCTCTTGTTGCCGGCCGTCAACACTAGCCAGCCGAGCTTATTGGAGAGCGCCATCAACAGGTTGCCCCGTATCCGGGCCTGCAGGTTTTCCTCGGCGACGTCCCGCTCGGTGCCGGCGAACGGTCCGGCCAGCGCCAGCTCGTAGGTGCTGGTCAGGACGGTGATCGGCAGCTCGATCAGCTCGACTCCTAGCCGCCCCGCCAGCTCGCGCCCGTCCTCCCGGTTCATGTCGGCGGTATACCGCGACGGCATGGACACCGCAGTGACCGCCTCAGGGCCGAGGGCATCGACGGCGATCGTGAGCGCGAGAGCCGAGTCGATCCCACCCGAGAGCCCGAGGACCGCATGATGAAACCCGTTCTTCCGGAAGTAGTCGGCGGTGCCGAGTTTCAGCGCGTGGTAGACCTCAGCCTCAGATTCCAGCAGGGGTGACGCGGGTCGTGGGGTGACGGTCGGCTTCGGCCGCGCGCCACGGCTGAGGGCCACCGACCGGATCCGCTGGTGACCCGACTCCATCAATTGCCGCCTCCGCGGGTCATGCAGCCGGCGCCGAGAGGCTCCGACGGCGTCAATGTCGACCACCAGCAGGTCCTCTTCGAACTGCGCGCCGCGGGCTAGTACTTTGCCGGTCGGGTCGATCACCAGGCTGTGCCCGTCAAACACGAGCTCGTCCTGGCCGCCAACGGCGTTGCAGAAGGCGACGAAGCAACAATAGTCCGCCGCGCGCTGTGCCAGCATCCGTTCCCGCTCGATCCCCTTGCCCCGGTGATATGGCGATCCGGACAGGTTGACGATCAGCTCCGCGCCGCCGTCGATGGCCGCCCACAGGCCCGGTCCGCCCGGGTACCAGAGGTCCTCACAGATCGTCACGCCGACCCGCACGCCGGCCAGATCGACCACCAGCGCGTCGTTGCCACGCGCGAAGTACCGCTGTTCGTCGAACACGGCGTAGTTGGGCAGAAAGTGCTTGCGGTAGGTCGCGGCCACCACGCCGTCGGCCAGCACCGCCGCGGCGTTGTGCAGGTCGTCGGTGAGTGCCGGAAGCCCGACGAGTACCACGGTTCCGGTGACCGACCGCGCGAGCTCACGCACGCCGGCCGCCGCCGCGTCGGCGAACCGAGGGTTCAGGAGCAGATCTTCCGGCGGGTACCCAGTCACCGACAGCTCTGGGAAGACCGTCAGGTCGGCCCCTTGCTCGACCGCTCGGTTTATCAGCTCGCCGATCCGGTCGAGGTTCCCGGCGAGATCACCCACCGGCAGATTGCACTGGCAAAGCGCGACCCGCCGGGTGCGGTCGGTGGCGGTGTCTGAGGTGTCGTCGGACATGTCGGTTCGTGATGCTAGTGTCCCGACCCCGTAGTTCGTGAAATAACTTCCGGACGGGGTATCCCGCCGGGCGGTGTTACTCCCTGGTCACACGTCCCCAGTTTGTTCCTTCGTCGTGCCTGGTTAGCCGCGCGCCACGCTAGGGACTAATGCCACGACTACGAGGCCGGAACGTTAGCCGATTCCCACCTTATCATTCGGCGCGCCGGGTGCGGGTGTCCCCGCACCCTCGGAGCGCGTTCGACCTGCTGGAGATGCGCCGTTTCGTGCAGACGTGGGAAGGGCCAGGCCGTGTGGTGTGAGAGCACGTGGCGTCTCGACGACGTCGCTGACGGGCGTCGGTCGGACGAAAGGCTTGTCAGGACGATGCGAGACCGAGCGTCAATCAGCGGTGTGTCACGCTGGTGGGTTACCCACCCGTTGACCCGAATCCGGTCTCGCCTCGAGGCGTCTCGGAGAGCGTGTCGACCTCAATCACTTCGACCTCGAGCGTCGGCTGCACTACCAGCTGCGCCACCTTCATGCCGCGCCGAACCTCGAACACTGCCCGGCCGTGGTTGATGAGGATGACCCCCACTTCGCCGCGGTAGCCCTCATCGATCGTGCCTGGCGTGTTCAGCACCGTGACACCGCGCCGCAGCGCGAGTCCGCTGCGAGGTCGCACCTGAGCCTCCGTGCACGGTGGTAGCTCGATTGCCAGGCCGGTGCCGACCAGCCGAGCTTCGCCGGGTGGGATGTCAAGGTCGACGGCAGAGCAGAGATCCAGTCCGGCATCACCGGGGTGGGCCCTGGCTGGAGGGGTGGCGGTCGGGTCGAGGCGCTTGATCTTGAGCCGCATTGGACGAGGGCGTTCACCGGACCACGACGGGCACTGGCAGGCTGCTCGTGTCGAGGCCGATCTCGCGGGTGATCTCCAACAGCTTGGCCTGGACCGCGCGGACGTTGCGCGGTCCCAAGCCCAGGAACTGCTTCTGCGCCGGCAGCAGGTCCTCGAGCGTGTTATCGCTGTACTCGAAGAAGGCGGCGCGAGGCACCAGGCCAACGTCGCGTTCCAGCACGGGCGTTTCCAGCAGGTTGCGTAGGGCACGCAGCAGGGTTTCGTCGAATCCTCCGTCGGGGTGCCCCAGCTCGGCGTACGCCTCGGTGATCAGAGGGTGGAGTCTGCGATAGAGGTCGGCGGTGCCCGCCGCGTCGATCGAGGCCACGATCTCAGCGTGCGTGTTGTAGCGGGCGTAGCTGGCCGGGTCTATGCTTAGCTCCGATGCCTCTCCAACCGTGCGAAATCGCTGGGTCGGTCGCAACGGGGTCATATGTCTGGCCGGGTTGTTACCGTCCGCCACGTTCTCGATGACCACAACGAACGTTCGGACCAGATCGTCGGGGATGAGCCACGCGGCGAACGCCGGGTGAGCGGTGAGCGCCGCGATGAGGTTGCGCACCAACGCGTCGCTCTCGTCGAGCGGCGGCAGCACGAAATCGTCCACCGGTTCTTCCACCGGTGGCGGGGACGGTGCGGGCGGGGGCGGGGCTTCGGTGACCGGCTCCGGTTCCGCGACTGGCGCCTCCCGGCTAAAGAAGAAAAACGAGGCGAGCCCCGCCACGAGGATCACGGCGATTACGCCGGTCAGCGGTCCGAAGTACTGGCCACCGGGTCGGAACGGTGATGCGTCTGGTGTCACGTGGACAGCTCCTTTTTCTCCTGGCTCGGAGCACACGGCGCCAGGCTATCCGACATTCGTTCCCGGGCGCCTGCTTCCATCATAGGCCAGACGCCGTTCCGTCACCAGACACGCTGGCGCCCGAAGAATCAGGTGAGACACCCAAGGGTTTCACGTCCTCGCACGTTGCGAACCAGGCTGCGTCGGAAACCGGATCGACGTTGATGCACCTGTCGCCGTTGTCGTGACGCAGAGCGCTCAGGGGCGACACAGCGAACTTACGGGTGTGCCGGTCCCGTGATGATGGTACCTTCCGACATAGGCACGAGAGCGTCATCGCTGGCGTCCATCCCGTTCTGCTGCAGGATGTAGGCAACGATGTTCGTGATGGCCTCGTCGCTCGGTTTTTGGCCTGCGGGGGGCATTGCCGCCTTGATGTAGTCGATGAGGTAGCTGGCTGGTTGGCCGGCCCACAAGCTCAGGAAGCTCTGGCCGGCCAGTTCCGGTGCTTCGAAGGCACCCGCCAAGCTCGCCTTGTGGCACGACCCGCACACGTTCTGATACGCGACCTTGCCGGCGGTTGCCTGACTGGCGGTGTAGCTGGCCACCTGACCCCTGGCCTGGGCGGTGGCGGCCAGTAATCCCACGGCACAGAGCACGGTCGCGTGTCCACGTCTCATGGGTCAGGATTCCTCTAACAGTAACCATCCGCGGATCTCACCTGCGGGCTTGTGCTCGCTGTGGATCTGGACGTAGTACCGGCGCGTGTGCAGCCGTTGGATCAGTGCGGTGTCGAGCCGCGACGATTCCCGGTCCGGCAACATTCCGCACATCTGTTATTTCTCGATTGTCCGGTGTTACGACTCAGAAGGTCTCGGTATCATACCCGGGTCATCCCGCGGTGGTCGCCGGTGTCTGGCTTCGGTATGCCCGCGAGCTATGGCTGATGGTGCCTTCGACGCCGATGGCACCTCGCGGTGCGGCACCGGACGGTCACGGTTGGCACCGGAGTGGGTTTGATGACGCTCAAGTCGTCAGGCGGCATGTCGATCTTGGATTATATCTGTCGTCGCCGGAGCAGGAAGGAAACAGGAGCGGGCGATTCCGACACGTCGTGGGTCGCTCGTGGCAGAGGTCAAGTCCCCGGTGGGCGACCGGTGAACGGCGACGATTGCTGCATCCCTTGCGAGACACCGGCCCCGAAATGCCCCAGTATAGTGGGGGCCTATTTTGGCAGCCCTCTGCCATGAGGAGAAGGAAGACAAGAGGCGGAAGAGGATCGGCGGCTTCGCGCACCGGACCTCACCGTTTTCCTGGTCCTCCCGCCTCCGGTTCCTGATTGTCGCCTCGTCGAGATCAGGAGCCTACATGGTCGACGCGTTGATCTGCGATGAGATTCGTACGTCGCTTTGCGTCACTTCTTCGCCAGTGCCACCGCGCGTGCGCTGGCGATGTATCCGGTGTGTCAGGTGCTGCGGGTGAGTCTCGGGACGCCATCCGCTGTCTACGGCCTGGTGTGCAACAGCCGGATGGCTGGGCTTACGCACGACCCCACGGCCATGTCGCCGGTCATCGTCGTCGTGGGGCACGTGTCCTTGAGGGATTGCTGGCGAACGGGACTCTCCGCCTCGGTGCTGAACCTGGCGAACTGGCTGCCGGTCGGTCTGCCGTAGTGGATACTGAACTGATCGGACTCTGGTGAGAGGAACGATGATGGGCACCGTGGGGTGGTCCCGCGCCGGTTGGTGGGTGGTGCTGGGAGCGGTGGGGTTTCTGGCTGCCGGCGCCTGCCGCACCGGGTCAGGTGCCGGATCTGTGGACGTGCTGATCGCCGGCGGCCGGGTCATGGATCCGGAGAGCGGTCTCGACGCGGTGCTGAACGTCGCCGTACGGGACGGCGTAATCGTGGCGGTCACCGAGGACCTTCCTGAGGCGCGTGACGTAATCGATGCCACCGATCTGGTCGTGGCGCCGGGGTTCATCGACCTCCACGCGCACGGACAGGATGCCGAGAGCAATCGCTACCAAGCGCGGGATGGGGTGACAACGGCGCTGGAGCTGGAGACCGGCGCCTATCCGGTCGATGGCTGGTATGAGGCCCGCGAGGGTCGGGCCCTGATCCACTTCGGGGCCTCCGTCAGTCACCGGAGTCTCCGACGCGAGGCATTCGGTGCGATGGTCGCGCGGACCAGCGGTGAGGGGATGTTCTCACTGGGAGGCGTCCGTGCGTCGGATGCCTATGTCTACGCGGCGGCGTCGGAGGAGGAACTGCGCCAGCTCACCGTGTTGATGGGGCGTGGCCTCGATCAGGGCGGTCTCGGGTTCGGGTTCGGCATCAGCTACACTCCTGGCGTCAGTCACGAGGAGCTCTGGCGACTGTTTGGCTTGGCCGCGGACCGGCGCGCACCGGTGTTCATCCATCTCCGTGCGGTGGAGGCCTTCCGCGCCGGTGGTGCGCTTGCGCCTTTTCAGGAGGTGGTAGCGAACGCGGCCGCGACCGGCGCCTCGGTGCACATCGTGCACATGAACAGCAGCGCGGGTGACGCGGCGCCGGCCGCGCTCGAGTTGATGCGGGGCGCGCGGGCGCGCGGCGTCGATATCACGACCGAGGCCTATCCGTACGCGGCGAGCGCGACCCGGATCGAGTCAGTGTTATTCGACGGCTGGGTCGGGCGGTCCCCGGAAGCGTATCGGCGGCTTCAGTGGGTCGAGACCGGGGAGCGGCTGACGGACGAGACCTTCCGGCGCTATCGAGCACAGGGCGGGTGGGTCATCACGCACGGCCGGTCCGAGGCCATGACCGAATGGGTCGTGAGCCAGCCGGATGTCATCGCCGCCAGCGACGGAATCCCATTCAGGCAAGGGCGGGCACACCCGCGTGGCGCCGGCACCTTCGCCCGGATCCTGGGTCACTACGTACGCGAGCGTGGCGTGTTGTCTTTGATGGACGCGCTCGGGAAGATGACGTGGCTACCGGCGCGGCGGCTGGAATCGGTCGCGCCGCAGATGGTTGCCAAGGGCCGGGTGCAGGTCGGCGCCGATGCTGATCTCACGTTGTTCGATCCGGACCGGGTCATCGACCGGGCGACCTACGACGCGCCGGACCGGTACTCGGAGGGGATCGTCCATGTCCTGGTGGACGGCACCTTCGTCGTGCGCGACGAGACGTTGTTGGACGGCGTCGCCCCGGGGCGGGCGATCCGGGGGCAGATACCGTAGCGATCGTGTGTGCTGGGCCCCACGCTAGTACGATGAGGCCGGCGGGTGGGATGGTCCCTGCGGAGGAGGCACCATGACAGAAATACTTCGAGCACTGCGGGCTGCGCTCGATTTCCGGCTATTCGAGCTCGGAGGGTCCGTTATCACCACGGCCACCCTGCTGACGGTCGGGCTGCTACTGACGGGCACCGTCATCTCGGCAAGAGCGCTGAGCTCGTTCGTCTCGCGGGTGCTGCTGAAGCAGGGAGGCAAGCCGGGTCCCGTTGGAACGATCAGCACGCTGCTGCGGTATCTCGTGCTGGTGATCGGCATTGGCGTCGCGCTTGAGACAGCCGGGATCAATTTGGCCGCGCTGTTCGCCGCCGGCGCGCTGTTCGCCGTCGGCCTCGGCTTCGCGATGCAGAGCATCGCACAGAACTTCGTGGCCGGCGTCATCCTCCTGGTCGAGCGCAGTATCCAGCCTGGCGACATCCTGCGGGTCGAGGGCAAGGTTGTGCGGGTCCTGGACATGGGTATCCGCGCGAGCGTCGCCCGCACGCGCGACGGGGAAGATCTCGTCATCCCGAACGCCGTGCTGATCCAGACCACGGTCACCAACCACACGCTCAAGGACTCCAGTCACCGGATCAAGGTGCCAGTCGGTGTCACCTACGACTCGGATATGGCGGTCGTCAAGGACACGCTCATGGTCGTCGCGCGTACGGTCAGCGAGCGCTACGCGATCGAGGGCAAAACGCCCCAGGTCATCATGACCGACTTCGGCGACAATTCGGTCAACTGGGAGGTCGCCATCTGGATGAACGATCCCTGGAAATCTCGACCCGCGGAATCGGCCCTCCACGAGGCGATCTGGTGGGCGTTCAAGGACAAGGGTATCGTGATCGCATTCCCGCAGCTCGACGTACACCTCGACCTGCCGGTGACGACCGCCCTGGTCAAGGCCGCCAACCCGGCCGCTTGACTAAGCGAGCGGTGCATCCAGGATCTCGGCGATCCGGTCCGCCGCCGCCTCGGCATCCGCTTCGCCTATTTCCATCAAACGAACCAGGTAATCAGATTGGAACATCAGTAGGCTCACCAGGTCAGGGCTCAGGGTTTCGCGTGATCCCAGGCCGCGCGTCAGATGACGGAACAGCCACGGCAGCCGTGGCTCAAAGTCGCCAGCGAGACGACCGAGATCCCGCGAAGGCCGGATGACGACGAGCTCGACCGGGCGGAGTCCCTGGTGTCTCTCCGGCGGCAGGGTTTCGATCAGCTGGTTCAGACGCTGGAGGTTCAGCTCTTCCCGATCGAGGTCGTCCAGGAACAGCGCCTTAATGAGCTGGCCGGCGATCTGTACCGGCGGTGGGTACCCCCGGATTAACGGCTGGTCGGCTTCCTGCATGCTGCTGGGATACCGGGTGGAGACGGCGATGATGCGCCGGGCACCCAGGTGGATGGCTGGCGAGCAGGGGTTCATCATCCGGATGCCCCCATTCCCATACCACCCGTCGTCCACCCGGACCGCCGGAAAGAACAGGGGGAGTGCGGCCGAGGCCATGACGTGATCCACCCTGATGGCGGTCTTCCGGCTGCGGCGGTTCGGCCGCTCCCAGTCCTGGATCGCGGTGCCCTGCACCCAGATCACCGATTGGCCGGTGCTGTAGCTGCTGCTCGTGAGGGCCAGCGCGCGTAGCCGGCCGGCCGCGATGTTCCTGGCGATCCCGACGATCTCCCCGTTCTCGTCAGCATGCAGCGTCTCGTTGAGAAACACCCGGAGCGGTGCTGTGTCCAGCATCCCCTCCACGTTCGGTGCCATGGGGCCCCCGCCGGACACGAGCCTGAGGCCCCATCGCAGCAGATTGCTCAACAGAGACTTGCTGTCGACGCGGAACACGCGGTCGACACGCTGTGCGGCCCATAGCTGTCCGAGTGCGCCGACCGCCTCGGTGAACGACCCGGGACGGGCTGCCAGATAGGCCGCGTTGATGGCGCCGGCGGAGCTGCCAGTGATGATGGGCAGCTCGAGATCGGGACGTTGTCTGACCAGGGACCGCAGGAACCCCACCTGATAGGCGGCGCGCGCGCCGCCACCGCCCAGGACGAGCGCCAGGTCGTTGCGTTGGGGCACCGCGGTGCCGACATGAGCTGGGTCGATCATCCACCTAGACGTGCGTGTCTGGAGCCGGTCAGCCGGTACGTCGGTCGCTCTAGGATCGTCCTCCGGGTTGTATCACTTCCCCGGCGGTGATTCCAGGAAGGTGGCGGGTGCAGTGCCCGTCTCGCCGCGATGCGTGGTGTCGCCACGGGCTGGCCGACTCCGTCCAGAGAGGGCCGGACGCCGCTGCCAGAAGCCGGTGGCTTGTTCGAAGGCGTGGGCTAGCTGCAGCACGCCGAGATCGTCGTGTTGTCGCCCGACGATCTGAAGTCCGACCGGCAACCCGTCGTCGGTGAACCCGCCGGGCACCGAGATCGCCGGGAGCCCGGTCACGCTGATCTGGTAGCAGGACTTCATCCAGTCCAAATAGGTCGGCAGTGGCTCGTCATTGATGCGGGTGACATACGGTTGCTCGGCATTGAACGGCGTGACCTGCGCGACAGGAAGCAGCAGGAACTCGTACTGTTCCATGAACTGGTGGACCCGGTTATGCAGCGCGGCGCGCTTCCGCTCGGCGCCGGCGATCTGCGGGCCGCTGAGCTTCCGTCCCGCCTCGATGTTCCAGACCACCGTATCCTTCAATAGATCCCGGTGGCGGTCCAGTAGTGAGCCGAAGGCCAGCTCGTAGTACCACGCTCGCCAGGTGGTGAAGATCTCGTCCGCGTCTCGAAGATTAGGCTGCGCGTCTTCGGTGGCACAGCCGAGTGACTCGATCGTAGACCGCTGGCGGTTGAGGACCGACGTCACCGTGGTGTCCACCGGGAGCCCGCCGAGATCCCGGCTCCAGGCGACCCGCGTGCGGTCAAAGTCGCGGTCCAGTGCGCCGGTGAATCGGGTGGCCGGCACCCCGAGCGACAGGGGTGCCCTGGGGTCGGCGCCGGTGATCGCGTCGAGGAGCAGGGCCGTGTCGCCCACGGTGCGCGCCATCGGTCCATGGACGTTGAATGGGAACCAGGGTGCCGGGCTCGGCCAACGCGGTACCCGGCCCGGCGACGGGCGCAGCCCGACGACGTTGCAGAAGCTCGCCGGGTTGCGCAGTGAGCCACCGAGGTCGCTCCCGTCGGCGATCGGCAGCATGCCGGTGGCGAGCGCAACCGCCGCCCCGCCGCTGCTGCCACCGCAGGTCTTCGTCGGGTCGTAGGGGTTGCGGGTGGTGCCAAACACCTCATTGAAGGTCTGTGAGCCGGCGCCGAACTCTGGGGTGTTGGTCTTACCGATCGTGATGGCGCCGGCCCGCCGCTCGCGCTCGACGATTAGTGCGGTGGTGTCCGGGATGTGGTCCGCGAAGACCCGTGAGCCGAACGTGGTGCGGATGCCGGCGGTGGCGAACAGATCCTTGTGGGCGATCGGCAGTCCGTGCAGCGGGCCGAGGTCTTCTCCCCGCGCCAGCGCCGCATCGGCGGCGTCGGCGGCCTCGAGTGCCGCGTCCGGGAGCAGGGTGACGATGGCATTGAGGGTCGGGTTGACCCGGTCGATTCGGGATAGGTGCGCGGTCATCAGCTCACGAGCCGAGACCCGCTTCTGGCGGAGATACGCGACCATCTCACTGGCCGTCAGGTCGCAGAGATCGGTACACACGTCGATCCATTCTACTGAGGTCTTCGCTCCGGCACCGACCCGCGCGATGAAACGCGCCCTTGGGGCTTTCACCGCGGTCGGCGTGATTGACCGTGTGGACGTTTCTCGAATACTGCCGCAGGGTTCCCCGCAAGCGACAGGGGCAGACACGCCACGGGTACGACACCAGGACGCGGATCACGGTGACCGGTGATGGGGAGATGCCGTCCGGCGGCGCCAGAACGATTTAGCACCTCTTCCGAGGGGAGAGCCACCCCCCTTGTCAGAAGCTTGCTACAGTATGAACACCGGTGACGTGAGGTTGAAACAGATGACGACGGGGCGTGTCTTTCGCGAGCAGATCGAGCCCGGTGTGGTCCGAGGAAACTGGTGGCATCGGCTCGACGACGGCCGCGTCCAGTGCGACCTGTGTCCGCGATTCTGTAAGCTGCACGAGGGTCAGAAAGCCTTCTGCTACGTCCGCGAGGCGCGAAACGGCGAGATCGTGCTCGCCAGTTACGGACGCGCCACGGGCTACTGCATCGACCCGATCGAAAAGAAGCCGCTGAATCACTTCTATCCGGGGTCCAGCGTGCTGTCGTTTGGCACGGCGGGCTGCAACCTCGGGTGCCGCTTCTGTCAGAACTGGGATATCTCAAAGGCCCGCGAGGACCGAGTGCTGGCGGCAACGGCGTCGCCGCGCGCGGTTGCTGAAGCCGCGGCGGACGCGGGGTGCTCGAGCATCGCCTTCACGTACAACGATCCGGTCATCTTTGCCGAGTACGCGATCGACTGCGCAAAGGAAGCACATGCGTGCGGTATCAGGACGGTCGCGGTGTCGAGTGGCTACATGGCGCAGGAGGCGCGCCGGGACTTCTATGCGCACATAGACGCTGTGAACATCGACCTGAAGGCGTTCGCCGAGACGTTCTACCATGAGATCTGCTTCGCCCACCTCGCTCCGGTGCTGGACACGCTCACCTGGCTCGCCCAGGAGACGGATGTTTGGCTCGAGGTCACGACGCTGCTTATCCCCGGCCACAACGACTCGGAGGACGAGGTCCAACGGTTGTGTGACTGGTTCGTCGAGAGCCTCGGTCCCGATGTGCCGCTGCATTTCACCGCATTCCATCCCGACTTCAAGATGATGGACGCTCCGCCCACGCCACCCGCGACGCTGCGTCGAGCCCGCGAGCAAGGCAAGCGCGCCGGGTTGAGGCACGTCTACACCGGCAACGTCCGCGATGTGGAAGGCGAGTCGACGTATTGCGCCCGGTGCACGCAGCGCGTCATCGGTCGAGACGGCTACGAGATCACTGCGTGGACTCTCGACGCCGCTGGTCGGTGCGGCGGCTGCGGGTGGGCGCTTGCCGGACGGTTCGCGCCGGCACCGGGTCGCTGGGGCATGAAGCGCCAACCTGTATTCTTTCCTGCAGGCTCCTAGGCCACGGGCGTGATTCATGTTTCCCGGAGGGCATGACGCGTGGCCCAGCTGCGCGCTACGTTCTCGGTAAGGCACCCGGGAGGCGCCGAGGAGGACACGAAGCGGCCGGTCGCCCGCAGAATGCCGCTCAGTTTCCGATGGCGACGAGCTCGCGGGCCGTCCGGAAATACCAGGTGCGGTCAACTAGCGCCGGCGAGGCCAGCGTGCGTTCCCCGATGTCGTTGGTGTGCAGCAGCGCGAACTCCGGGCCGGTTTTGAGCACGAACGTCTGCCCATCGTCGTTGGTTACGAATAGCTTGTCGTCGACCACGACCGGCGAGGCCGATATTCCTTCACGACGCGGGCGACCCAGCCGTTCCTGCCACATCGTCTCACCGGTCGTCGCGTCGAGACAGGTGACGATGCTCGACATGTCGTTGATCAGGTACAGATAGTCGCCATACACGACCGGTGATGGCACGAACGGCGACCCGCGTGTCGTCTTCCACACCACACGGGTGTCGGTGACGTCACCGCGGCCGCCAGGCCTGATGGCAAGCGTCGGGCCCGCGCGGCCCGAGGCGGAGAAGACCAGCCCGTGACCGACGACCGGTGTGGGGATGACCTCGAACAGATTGCCGCGGCAGTTCCATAGCTCGTTGCCGGTCAGTGGGTCATAGGCCTGGACCTGTCGCTGGCTGCTGACGATCAACTCGTCGTGGTCGCCCACGGAGATGGCGATCGGTGTTCCCCAGCCGACGCTCGCTGTCCGGTTCGTTCGCCAGCGGGTGTCGCCGGTCCGCACGTCCAGCGCGATGACGAACGCACCGTCGTTCTGGTCCTGGTAGATGATGACGGTGTCGCGGTAGAGCAATGGTGATCCGGCGGGGCCGTGGTAGTTGTTGACGCGGCCGAGGTCGCGGTGCCACACGAGCCGGCCGTCGAAGTCCACCGCCAGCATTCCCCGGCTGCCGAACGAGGCGTAGACCCGCTCGCCGTCCGTCGTGGGGGTCGACGCTGCGGGGCTGTTCTTGCTGTGGACGTACTCGCCCAGACCTTCCGGGGCGTCGGTTTCCCACAGCAGCTCGCCGTCGGTCCGGCGGAAGCTCAGGATTGACACTCGACGGCCGCCGTCGCGGGAGGTCGTCAAGAAGATGCGGTCGCCCCAGACGATCGGAGACGAGTGTCCTGTTCCTGGCACGGCGGTTGTCCAGCGTACGTTGGTCGTGTTTGACCAGGTGTTGGGATAGCCGGTTCCCTCGACCACCCCCTGCCCGGACGGTCCGCGCCAGCGCGGCCAGTAGTGCTCGCCGTCGCCGCCCGGGGGCACCATGCGCACGCCGCCGTCATCCTGTCCGTGGGCCGGTGCCACCGCCGCGGCCAGGATGGTGAGCGCCAGCACCAGACCGAGGCGCCCCGGCCGATCGATACACGTGATCGCGGTCATGCGGATCCGTCCTTTATCTGGGTTTGTGAGTGTCCGCCAATCATACGCTGATTCGTGCGAGGCGCCCCGCCGTCAAGCCCCGGCCCGCTTCGGATCAGGGCGTATCGTTTCCGGCAATCTGCTCCGGGGTCACTGTCGTGTAGATGGAATCGCCGCGGGCGACCTCCAGGCCTTGTTCATTGGTTACCACGGCGTCGGCGTGGACCACGCGGCGCCCCATGCGGACGAGCCGGGCTTCACAAACGACCGATCCCTTCGAGACCGGTCGCAGATACTTCACGCGCAGGTCGACTGAGACCAGCGACCCGCCGCGTGCCCGCAGTTCCCGCAGTTCGTCGCACAGCATCAGCGCGTAGGCCATCCCGGTGTCGACCAGCGCCGCGATTACACCGCCGTGCATCAGTCCGGCCGGTTGCGTCAGGTCCGGTCGCCAGGTCACCCGGCTGGTCGACCGTCCGGGTGCGGCGTCGAGGATCTCGAGGCCGATCAGCCTGTAAAACTGGAGCTGGCCTGCCTTCTCGAGCGTGATCTCCCTGGAGTCCTGGACGTCGAAATCAGTCATCTTATTTCACGGTCTCAGCAATCTGCCAACAGCTGGCGGTAAATCCCGTGTCCCGCCGGGGTAGGCGTTAGGCTCGCCCGTCGTAGAAGCACACCCCGCTACGCCACACAGCACGAGCCTCCACGAGCAGAGTGTATCGTGACCATCGAGTAGGTCCTGACCTGTTACTTTTTCTCTTACTGCAAGAGCCTTCGTTCAACGAGTCTAGCCTCAGCGCAGCGGGGTCGTTGAGCCACGCTTACCAGCGGTCCGCGGCCCACGCACCGGCGCCTGGCACGGGTCGGTTTGAGGCCGGTCGCGGCCTGGGGCGCACGATATAATCGCGGTCCATTCGGAGGTCCCGATGCCGACGTTCGCCATCAGCGAGGATCTGTCCCTGGCCACGCTCGAGCTTCGTCACGCAGAGGACCTGTTTCGGTTGACCGACCTCAACCGAGCCCATCTACGACGGTGGTTGTTCAAGCTCGACGGGATCCGGATAGTCGAGGGTGCCCGAGGCTTTATTTGAGCCATCCCGGCCCAGATGCGCGAGAACAACGGGTTCCAGACGGTCATCCTGTCGCGCGGTCTGGGCGCCGGCGTCGTCGGTCACCATCAAGTCGACTGGCGCAACCGTGCCACGGCACTTGGCTACTGGGTCGGCGAGGAGTTCCAGGGGCAGGGGCTGGTCACCGCCGCCTGTCGCCAGCTGGTGATCCATAGCTTCGATGTCCTGGGGCTGCATCGTCTCGAGATCCGGTGCGCGGTGGGGAACCGCCGCAGCCGCGGATCCCCGAGTGGCTTGGATTCTGCCTCGAAGGCCGGCTCCGGGATGCCGAATGGCTATACGATCACTGGGGCAATTATGTCGTCTATGCCAGACTGGCCACGGATGCGGCTGACAATGACGACGAGCGGCGGATAGGAGCGGAACGGCCTCTGCCGCGCCGGTCGCGTCCGGCACGCGGCACAACCGTGGAGACGACATGACACGACGTTCGCTGCGCGCGCTCGTGTTGCTCGTGGCGGTCTGGGCGGCCAGTAACACACTGGTTGCGCAGGACTGGCCGCAGTGGCTCGGGCCCAGCCGCGACGGGACCTACACGGGTCCGCTTGCCGATGGCTGGTCCGGCGGCGGCCCGACCAGGGTGTGGACGCGGCAGGTGGGCACCGGGTTCGCCGGTCCGGTGGTCGTCGGTGACCGGGTCATCCTGTTTCACCGTGTCGGGGACCGTGAGGTGGTCGAGGCGTTCGCCGCCGGGACGGGGGAGACGGTATGGCGGTATGCCTATCCCACGACCTATCGGGACGATTTCGGGTTCGACGAGGGCCCGCGATCAGTACCGGTTGTGGTGGACGGTCGCGTCTACACGTTCGGCGCGCAGGGACAGCTGCACGCGGTCGATCTGCAGACCGGGGCCGGAATCTGGAGCCAGGACACCCAGGGCCGATATGGGGTGCCCAAGGGGTTCTTCGGCGCCGCCGGCTCGCCGCTCGTCGAGGACGGACGGGTCATTGCGAACGTCGGGGGACGGCGAGGCGGGATCGTTGCCTTCGACGCTGAGACCGGTGCGGAGTTGTGGACCGCCACCACCGACGAGGCCAGCTACTCGTCACCGGTCGGCGCCACCTTCGGCGGACAGCGTCACGCACTGTTCTTCACCCGATCTGGGCTCGTCGGTCTAGATCCGGTGTCCGGGGCCGTGCGGTTCCAGAGACGCTGGCGTTCGCGCCTTGGTTCCTCGGTGAACGCGGCGACCCCACTGGTGGTCGGCGATCTAGTGTTCATCTCCGCGAGCTACGGCACTGGCGCCGCACTGTTGCGGGTGGACGGCACGGCGCTCGTCGACGAATGGGTGGGGGACGACAGCCTGTCGAACCACTACGCCACGGCTGTGGTCCGCGACGGAGTGCTCTACGGCTATCATGGTCGTCAGGAGTATAGCCCCAGCCTGCGTGCCGTGGACCTGCGGACCGGCGAGGTGTACTGGAGCGAGGACCGGTTCGGTGGTGGCACCCTGACGCTGGCCGGAGACCGGCTGGTGATTCTCCGTGAGTCGGGTGAGTTGACAATCGCCGAGGCGTCTCCCGATCGCTTCGTGCCCCTCGCGCGGGCACAGATTCTCCCCGGCACCGTACGGGCCTATCCCGCGCTGGCCGGGGGGTGGCTCTACGCGAGGGACACCGACACACTGGTGGCGGTAGACTTGCGGTGAGCCGGATTTCGTCCGGCCCAGTCGAATGTGGGGGCGCCACGAAATCTAGGCAAGGAGGATCGCTCATGCGGGTATCGAACGAGACAGGCCGCGCGCGCGGCCTCGCGGCGGAGGTCCTGATCATGCTCCTTCTTACCGCCCTGGTGGGGTCGGGCTGGTTGGGCGTGTCGGCGCTTGCGACCGGTCAGGAGACGGAGCCCCTGCGGATCGACGTCACACTGGACGAGTACTCGTTCGGTCCCGAACCGCTGCGGATTCCGGCCGGACGTCCCGTGACCCTCGTGATCCGGAATGTCGGCCGTGTTTCTCACGAGTTCATGGCCGGGCGCGATGTGGAGGGCAACGACTTCCGGCAGGATCTGTTCGCAGATCTCCACGTCAACATCGGACCGGCGGAGATGGCCGAGGGTCACGATGAGCATACGGACGCCGGGCATGCGGACGTCGCGCACGATGCGCCGGCGGAGACCGAACATGCGCACGGCGAGGAGCACGAGCACGGGACGATGGTGGAAGCCGCTGCCGGTGAGGTGTTTCTCATGACCTTCACACTGCCGGAAGATCGGCGGGGCGAGTGGACCACGGGGTGCTTCCTGTCAGGTCACTACGAAGCAGGCATGCATGGGACGCTGATTGTGCAGTAGACATCCTCGCGGTGCCCGTATTGCCTGACCGGAGCGGCGCGCTCGCGCCGCGGCGTGTGTCCCCATGCCGCCGGCACCAGCCGGTCGGTCATGCTGGTCTGGCTGGCTACTGCGCCGCCCGTGGCTCGCCCAGAATCCGCGACGGACGCAGCATGGGGCGCTTCAATAGCCCGAACCGGTCGACCGTGTGCGCACGGATGTGCGCGAGCGCCTGGTCGAGGTCATCCGTCGCCAGCCAGAGCCGGAGATCGTCGGCGCTGATGGTCCCTTCCCGTTCCATGGAGTGGACGAGATGCAGCAGCCGCCGCCAGTAGCTGGTGCCCATCAGGACGATCGGGAAGCTCTCGATCTTGCCGGTCTGCACGAGGGTCAGCGCCTCGAATAGCTCATCCATCGTGCCGAACCCTCCAGGGAGCGCGACGAACGCATAGGAGTACTTGAAGAGCAGTACCTTGCGGACGAAGAAGTAGTGCACCCGGACGGCGTGATCGAGATACGGGTTCGGGTCTTCTTCCTTCGGCAGCCTGACGTTACAGGCCACCGAACAGCCGCCGGCCTCCTTCGCGCCTCGGTTGGCGGCCTCCATCAATCCCGGGCCGCCCCCGGTCATCACGGTGAAGCCGAGCCGGCTGAGCCCGGCCCCGACTTCACGCGCCAGCGCGTAGTACGGGTGGTTCTCGGTGAACCGGGCCGACCCGAAGACAGTGACACAGGGGCCGACGAAGTGGA
The DNA here is from genome assembly GCA_963578725.1 of Vicinamibacteria bacterium. Taxonomy (GTDB): domain Bacteria; phylum Acidobacteriota; class Vicinamibacteria; order Vicinamibacterales; family UBA8438; genus NP936. Next base: position 11,166 of record CAUZDS010000003.1, on the reverse strand, counting down.
GTCGGCGGAATCCGGTCACGAAGTCCTTGACCGCTCTGAGCACCAGCCAGAGGTCGCGGGTGCGAGTGTGTGGGCCTTCGAGCAAGACGCGGTCGTCACGGACGCCGGTGTTCGTCTCGATTGTCACGCGTCGCGAACTCCTTCCGGTTGGGTGGTGTCGGCCACACCCGCATACTGACTGGTGTGGCCATGGTTACGGTTCCCGGCGCGGTTACTGCCGCGATTCCACCAACCAGACTCCTCGTACTATAGCGGCTTCTCGGACTTCCGCGTGGTCCGTCCGATGGAGGCACGTCTGATCGTTGCGTAGCGCCGGACGTCAGGTTGATGAATGCGTATGTGACGAGACACACCGCGAGCGTTGCACGCTGAAATAGACCGCCATCTCATGACCGTTCATCGGCGCCGTGTGGGACGCCCGAATACTGGGTTTCTGACGTCCGTGCCAGCGCCCGCGCGACCGTGCCGGGAATCGACAGCGTGGTCGTAATGAGGGGCGACCACCACACTGCCCCCCACGCCGGTATCCGCCGGGAGCCGCGAGCCGGTCTGATAGGATGCAGCGTTTTGGCCATGCCTGACACTTCCAACACACAAGAGCCCGCGAGCACCGTCGGCACGCGGCGTCTGCTCGGCACCTTCGGCGGCGTGTTCACACCCAGCATCCTCACCATCCTCGGCATCATCCTGTTTCGCCGGCTTGGCTACGTCGTGGGCAGTGCCGGTCTGCTGCGAGCGTTGCTGATGCTGGGGCTCGCCACGGCGATCTCCGTGCATACCAGCACGTCGCTGTCGGCGATTGCGACGAACCGTAAGGTGAAGGGCGGGGGTGACTACTACCTGATTTCCCGCAGCCTGGGGGTCGAGTATGGTGGCGCGCTAGGCGTGCTGTTGTTTCTGGCCCAGGCGGTCTCGGTCGCCTTTTACTGTGTTGGGTTCGGCGAGGCGGTGGCGGCGATCGTGGGTGGTGCCGATCTGCTGGTCCGCGCCGTTGCCGTTGTCGTGGTAATCGGGTTGTTCGGCTTGGCCTACGCAGGCGCGGATCTAGCCACCCGGTTCCAGTACGTCGTCATGGCGATCCTGGCGGCCGCGTTGGCCTCCTTCTTCGCGGGGGCGTACGCAGCCTGGGATCCGGCGTTGCTGCGAGCCAGCCTGAGCCCGGACCCGGCGACCGACCCGCTGTCGTTCTGGCCGCTGTTCGCCATCTTCTTCCCGGCGGCGACCGGCTTCACCCAGGGTGTCAGCATGTCGGGGGACCTCAAGGACGCCTCGCGCAGCCTGCCGCGAGGCACGTTCCTGGCTGTCGGGCTGTCGACGGTGATCTACGGCGCGGCCATTGTCATGTTTGCCGCGGCTCGTCCGCTCGACAGTTTAGCGGTCGACTACGAGGCGATGGGGCGCGTGGCCAGCGTCGTCTGGCTCATCGACGCGGGTGTCCTCGCGGCGACGCTGTCGTCGGCACTCGCGTCGTTTCTCGGCGCTCCGCGTATCCTGCAGGCGCTCGCCAGCGACCAGCTGTTCAAGGGCTTGGGACCGTTCGCGGCTGTTGCCGCCGGCACCGGTACCCCCCAGCGCGCCACCGTGCTGACCGGACTGATCGCTCTGGTCACCATCGTCGTCGGTGACTTGAACGCCATCGCGTCGGTCGTGTCGATGTTCTTCCTGATTTCGTACGGGCTGCTCAACTACGCCACCTACGTGGAGGCCACCGGGGCGAGCCCGTCGTTCCGTCCGCGATTCCGGCTGTACGACGCGCGCGCCAGCCTGATCGGCACGTTCCTGTGTGGCGCAGTCATGTTGGCGATCGACCCGCTGGCGACGACGGTCGCTGTCGCGTTGCTGTTCGCCGGGTATCAGTATCTGCGTTGGACGGCTGTACCGACCCGCTGGCGTGACAGCCGGCGCGCTTACCGGTATCGCAGGGTGAAGGACGGGTTACGGGAGTTGGCCGAGCAGGAGCGGAGCCCGATCGACTGGCAACCGCAGATCCTCGTGTTTACCGACACCGCCGAGCGCCGGGTACGGGCCCTGACGCTGGCATCCTGGATCAGCGGGGGGGCTGGCATGGTCACGGCCGTGCAACTCATCGAGGGTGATGCCGGGTCGGCGGCCGGGCGGGCGCGGCGACGGGAGGCGGAGGCGGCGCTCTACGCCGGGCTGGACCAGGACGGGCTGGACGCATATCCGTTGGCCGTGGTGGCACCGGACCTCGACGCGGCGTCGATGACGCTGCTGCAGGCCTGGGGCGTTGGTCCGATCCGCGCCAACACCGTCGCCCTGAACCTGTACGAGAACCGGTCGGAGCAGGCGGCCGCGTCGGCGCTGCGCTATGGGCGGCTTCTGCGGCGGGCCATTCGTCTGGATCAGAACGTCGTAATATTCGACGCGGGCGAAACCGACTGGGTACGGATGGAGGAAACCAAGTCCGGCAAGCGCCGCATCGACGTCTGGTGGTTTGACGACGATTCGTCGCGCTTGGCGCTGTTGTTCGCGTACTTGATGACACGCAGCGACGAATGGGACGATGCGCAAATCGTGCTGCTGGCCCCGACGACCGCGGCGTCCGCGCCAAAGGTGGCGCTGAATTTGGCCACCCGACTGGAATGGCTGCGTATCGAGGCAGACATCACGCCGGTCGTCGACGCCGACGTCGCCGCGGTCACCGAGTGGTCGCGGGACGCCACCACCGTGTTTCTACCAATGCGTCTCGAGGGGATGCGGCTGCGTGACCCGTTCGGGGCGCCAGTTGAGGCGATCCTGAAAAACTTGCCGCTTGTGACGCTGGTCGCGGCGGCATATGACATCAGGCTGCAGACCGAGGATGAGCACCAGCCCCCGCCGGTGGCCGCCCCGGCATCCACCGACTCGCCCACGGCCTCCAGCTAACGTCGATCCGACCGGCGTGCGGCGACGTGCCTCGGTCGCCTACTTGATCGACGCTACTGCTTGGACCGGATCTCGTCGTAGAAGCTCGAGAGGCTCTGTTGCACGCACAGTCCGTTCAGGTGGAGTGGCCGAGATAGAGTTGGTACTGGCCTTGGTGACGCTGGAGTTGAGTGTTACGCCAGGTTATCAAACGTGTTATGTCTGGGCAACCTGGTAGAGGGTGTCACGGTCCGATAGCGCGGCGGAAGGTATCGTGGGGTGGTGGAGATGGCGGGGAGGCTGGCACGTCGGGCGCACTGGCAGGCGAGTATGCGACATCGCGGCGGCGTGGCGCTGTGTCTCGGTCTGGCCGGGTGTGTGGTTGGTTTCGCCGCGCCAGCCGGCGCGAGTGGTCAGGAACCTGGCCTGGACACTGGGGGTGCCCAGGCGCTTCGCGTGTTTCTGGATTGCAACCGCTGCGATTTCGATTATCTCCGGACCGAGATCGCCTTCGTGAACTACGTGCGGGACCGCGACGACGCGCAGGTGCACGTGCTTGTCACCCTCGAGCCAACCGGAAGTGGCGGGAACGCCTACACAATGGATTTCGTCGGCCTGGAGGAGTTTGCGGGTTGGGACGACCAGTTCCGGTTTTTCACGAGCAACGACGCGACGGACGATGACGTGCGTCGGGACATCGCGCAGCGGCTCGGGCTCGGCCTGGTGCGATACGCTGCTGCAACGCCGCTGGCGGCCGAGATCACCATCGGGCGGGAAATTGACGACGATCGTGGGCAGCTCAACGCGCAGTCCGCGGACGATCCCTGGAACTTCTGGTTCTTCCGCACTCGCGTTCGGACAGAGCTCAGCGGTGAAGAGCGGGAGAAATCGACCGAGTTGAGCGGGTCCGTTTCGGCCAATCGCACCACCGACCAGTGGAAGATCAACCTGGGGGTGAACGTCAACTACGAGGAGGACCGCTTCGAGTTGAGCGACGGGCGGGTCGTCACGAGCATAAGCAAGAACAATGCGGTGACCGGTCGGGTCGTGAAGAGCCTGGGAGAGCACGCCGGGCTCGGGTTCGGCGGCTCCGCGGTGTCGTCCTCCTTCCGCAACCTGGATCTTGCCCTGCGGCTCGCACCGGCCATCGAGTACAACGTCTACCCGTATTCAGAGTCGACACGCCGACAGTTCACGTTGCGCTACGCGGTCGGACTCGACCGCTTCAGATACAAGGAGCCGACGATGTTCGACCGGTTCATCGAGATCCGACCGAGCCACGCCACCGTCGTGTCGATGGAATTGAACGAGCCGTGGGGCGATAGCGAGCTGACCTTCGAGTTTTCGCAGTTTCTCGACGACGCCAGCAGACATCGCCTCGTGTTCTTCGGCGAAACCGAGATCCGGTTGTTTCGCGGGTTCACCTTCGATATTGAGGGTGACATATCAGCGATTCGCGACCAGATCTTCCTGCCGCGACGCGGGTCGACCGACGAAGAGATCCTGCTGCGCCGCCGGAAGCTCGCCACCGACTACGAGTACGAGCTCAGCGTCGGGATCACCTACACCTTCGGGTCGATCTTCAACAACGTCGTTAATTCCAGGTTTGCAGGGTCGAGCGGCGGGTTCATCCGGTCGTTCTGACCTGAGAAGGGCGGAAGCGACCCCCCACGCGCCAGCCAGCTCCAGGAGGTGCTGGCTGGCGCGTGGGGGGCATGTATGCGTGTGTCGCGCCCGTCAGGGCAGGCGGTAGGCTACCAGTTCTCCGGACCTGCCGCTACCGCTCGTGGCGACCACGATGTACTGCTGGCCGTTTATTTCGTACGTCATCGGGGTCCCGCTCTGCGGGGCCGGCATGTGGACGGCGCCGATGTCTGCGCCGGTCGCCTTGTCGTAGGCGCGCAGCATCGCACCCTCTTCGCCGGTCTCCGTCGTGTACAGGCCGGATTCGCCCGCGATGACCAGGGTACTGGTGACCAGGACACCAATACGGCCGGGCCAGCCGGTACGTCCGATATCGGCGCCGCCGAGCAGTCCGTGGTTTCTGATGTTGTCAGGCGCCTCGCCGTGCGGAATCTGCCAGGCGATGTCACCGGTGTTCATGTTGATGGCGGTGATACGGCCCCACGGCGGTTTGATCATCGGGAACCCCTGGATGCTCGTGGAGGCATCCTGGGCGCTGACCCCTTCGGGGCGGCCGCGGATGTAGTCCATGTCGGAGCGTTCCGGGTCGTTGACCAAGCCGAGCACGCCGATCTGGGTCTTGGTGTAGACGTAGAAGAACCCGGTCTCCGGGTCGAACGACGCGCCCGGCCAGTTTATACCGCCGGTCGAGCTGGGCCACGCCAGCGTGCCCAGCATCCCCTCCGCGTTCGCGACGGTGGGCGGCGTGTAGATCGAGCCGATCTTGTGGCGGGAGAAGATCTCCTCCGCCAGGGTGCGCATCTCCGGTGTGTAGTCGACCAGATCGTCGACAGTGAGGAGCTCGATCCGGTCGACGGGAGGCGGCTTGGTCGGGATCGGCTGGGTCGGTGAATACCACTCGCCCGGTACGTCGCCCTGTTCGACCGGTACCTCCGGAATCGGCCAGACCGGCTCGCCGGTGGCGCGATCGAGCACGAACATCCACGACTGCTTGGTCGGCACCGCTAGCGCCTTGATCTCGCGCCCGTCCACGGTGATGTCCATCAGTACCGGCGCGGCCGGCAGGTCCCAGTCCCAGATGTCGTGATGGACCGTCTGGTAGTGCCAGGCCCGCTCGCCGGTGTCGAGGTCGACGGCGACGACGCTCCCGGAGAACAGGTTGTTGCCGGGTCGGTGGCCACCGTAGTAGTCGCCTGTCGGCGCCTCGACCGGGAAGTAAACCATATTCAGCTCGGGGTCGTAGCTCGTCTGCGCCCAGACTCCGGTGTTACCGGTGTAGCGCCACGAGTCGTTCAGCCAGGTGTCGTTTCCGAACTCGTCTCCGCCGGGGATGTTGTGAAAGATCCACTTACGCGCGCCGGTCTGCAGGTCGTAGCCGCGGACAATGCCCTGGGTGTTCGTTCGCGAGGCCGGTGCGCCGCCCGGTAGCATAGCCGCGCCGATAATGACGGTGTTGCCGGCGACGAGCGGCGTCGCGTGCAGCCCGATCTCGGAGGTTGGCCCGAGGTCCTGGTCGGCGCCCTGCTTCAGATCGACGATGCCGCCGTCACCGAAGCCCTGGACCCGTACGCCGGTCGCGGCGTTGAGGGCGATCAGCTGGTAGCCGGGGGTGACGTAGAGGATGACGCCGTCCGCCCCGTCGTTCCAGTGGGCGAGCCCACGCCCGGACAGCCGCCGCGGCGCCGTCGTGCCTCGCTCGCCCTCGTCGAGCCGATGCATCCACAGTAGCTCGCCCGTCTCGGCATCCAGCGCGACTACGGCACGGCGCGTCCCGACTGTGCTAAAGACCCGGCCGTTGACCATCAGCGGCGTCGATTCGAGATTGCGCTCCGGTGTCGGTCCAAAGCTGTCGGTGTTGAGCCGCCACGCGATCTCCAGGTCGTTGAAGTTGTCTGGAGTAATCTGGTCCAGTGGTGAATAGTGGTCCGACGAGGTGTTGCCGGCATAGTGGGGCCACTCGCCGTTCGCGGTCGTCTGTGTCTGGGCGGTCGCCGTTCCGGCGATGCCCAGCAGCGCGGCCATCAGGCCGATCAAGGTCAGCTGCGATAGCACTCTCATGAATCTTTCCTCATCGTTTCGGTTCTGCATTACGCGGCTGCGGCACAGACAATTACCCATACGCGACAGCCCTACTCAGGGCGTCTAGTTCTTGTGCACCTGACGCCGGGATATGATAGCCGATCATGGGCCGTCGCGGCAGTCCAAACTTTCCGGTGACTGCAGACCGCCGGCCGACGGCCGCGGCCTCGGACCGGAGGAGCATAACGTCTCGAATGCCCATGGGCATCGCCGTCCTCGGCGCGCTCTGCCTGGGTTGGGGGCAGTGACCGGCGCCCGTGGATCGGAAGGCGTCATCCACCACGTGGGCGACCCCACATCCCACCCGGATCAGACGTCGTGAGACTCCTCGCGCTCGGCGACCTACACCTCGGCCACCCCGCCAATCGCGAGGCGCTCCAGGCGTGGCGCGCCCGGCCCACGGACTGGTTGATCCTGGCGGGGGACGTGGGCGAGACGCTCGCACACCTCGAGCTCGGATTGCGGGCCGCGATGGAACGGTTCGCGAGGGTGTTCTGGGTGCCGGGCAACCACGAGCTGTGGAGCCGCGGGTCCGGTGGGCCGCGCGGCGTCGCTAAGTACGAGGCGGCCGTCGCCGTGTGCCGGCGGTTCGGCGTCGTGACCCCGGAGGATCCGTATGTCGTCTGGCCGGAGGAGCCGTGGTGCCTGATCGCACCGCTGTTCCTGCTGTATGACTACAGCTTCCGGCCTGACACGGTCGCGGCCGAGGACGCGGTGGCCTGGGCCCAGGCGGCAGGCACTCTCAGCGCGGACGAGCGTCTTTTGTCTCCCGCCCCCTACCCCACGCGCGCCGCGTGGTGTCGGGCGAGGGTCGAGCAGACGGCGCCACGGTTGACCGAGGCGGCGTCGCGGCACCCGCTGGTGCTGGTCAACCACTTCCCCCTGCGGCAGGATCTCGTGCGGTTGCGCCGAATTCCGCGGTTCTCCGTCTGGTGCGGGACCCGCCGAACAGAGGTGTGGCATACCCGGTACCGGGCGAAGGTGGTGGTGGCCGGGCATCTGCATGTTCGGACGACTGACTGGATTGACGGGGTCCGGTTCGAGGAGGTGTCCCTGGGCTATCCGAGGCACTGGCGCCGCGAACGCGGCATCGACGGGTATCTGCGCGAGATTCTGCCTGGGCCCACGATGGTGCGACGGCATAAGGGCCCGCTTCTTCACCGGTGACGTGACCCCTGGCACGGTCTCTTAAGGGCATGCACGGATTAGCGGGCCCATCGCTTCCCGCAGGGTTAGCTGGACGGGGGCGCCCGCGTGACGTTCAATGGCGGTCGCGACAAGATGGTCCCGACCGATTCGCGCGAGGCCGAACTGCCACCGCGCCGCGTCATCATCGATGGCGGGTGTGAAGCGGATCGCGATGTCGTCCGGTGTCCCGGCGGGCAGTTCGAAGAAGAAGTCGGCCAGTGGAATCGCCAGACCCAGCCCGCGGGCCTTGCCATAGGACTCTTTCAGGGTCCAGTACTCGAGGAACCGGAGCGGCTGTCCGGCCGCGTTCACGCGGCGCAGCGCTGCCGTCTCACGCGGCGCTAAATAGCGATCCGCCAGGTCCACCCACCGGCCTGCTCGCTCGAGGTTCTCGACGTCCACTCCCACCGCGCGCCCGCGGCTTACCAGGCACACGACCAGCCCGTTCGTGTGCGAGAGGTTGAAGCGGAGCGGCGACGCCGGCGCGGCGATCTCCGGCCGCCCGTGGCCGTTCGCGCGGAATCGCCATCGGTCCGGGGGGACGTCGTGGTAGCGGGACAGGGTCGTTCGCACCAGGGCCCTGGTGATCAGGCCGCGGTGCCGGTCACGCGCGAAACGGAACCGGTCGGTCTTGTCGCGTTCGTCATCGGTCAGGACCGCGCGACACCGCGCGAGCTCCGCCGGATCGGTAAAGCGCTCGGGTCGCACCCACCAGAGGTGCGCGTGTCGGTCGGGCAGAGTCACGAACCTGGTCGCATTGGTGCCGCCGTCGGGACGGGCGCCAGCCGCCCCCTTCGTCCAGCAGCGCCGGCTGTTTCGGATCACGGATGTCGCCGGTGAGTATGCCACGGCGACGCCGTTCGGTCGTGGGCTATTAGCCCACGACCCGCTAACCGCCCAATTTGCGTCACAGTCCAATCTACAATAGGCTTTGGAGCTTCCCCATAGTAATTTGGTGCTTGACGCTAAGGACATCAATCACATGAAGAAACTTGCACTTGCGCTGCTGTTGGTCAGCCTGACGTTGCCGGTGGCGGCCGGACAGACTCCTGATCTCGCTGAGCTCATGGCGGACTATGCACGGCGTTATGAAGACGATGACCGTTCCATGTTGGTGGTGCACCTGAACGATCTCACCACGGAGGCTCTGTTCGGTCCGCCGATGCTGTACACGCTCCGCGCCCAGGCGAGGATGAACGTGATCGTCTATGTGCAGGGCGAGGCCAAAAGTGACATAGAGCTCGATACCGACTTTCGTGTGCGCCAGGGGGGCGCCGAGTATCGAACCACTCCGGTCAGCATAGAGAACTTCGAGCAAGGCAATCAAATCAGCTCAGGCGACCAGTTCGAGGGCATTCTGCAGGTGAATGGTCCACTCAACCTACGGATCCCGTTCACCGTCTGGAACATCGCGTTCGAGCGCAGCGGCCAGCTAATGGAATTCCAGCTGAGCTCGAACGCCTACAACCGTATCCAGCAGTAGCTGCCTCATCACCCGGAGAACGAAACTGGTATCGGGCCGGACGGCTGAAGACGTCCGGCCCGTGCTGTTTCTGCCCCCCAGTCCCGTCGTCCCGGACGCGTCAGCCTTCACACCGGCGCGTCGTGCCGGCGAGAGCGGGTGCACGTGACTATAATGCCTATTATTCTGGACCATGGCGCCGATGAGGGTATCGCGATTGCTGGCCGTGTTGCTGTTGGCCACGGGGGCGGCCGCGTCGCGGACGGGGCTCCAAGCTCCGGCGGTCGCGTCGTCGACCGTTGCCCGCACACGGTCCGGGACCGCCGACTGCTACGTCGAGGCCGCTCCGTCGCCGGTGTCGTCCACGCTGCCAGGAGGCGTCTGGGGGCAGGGACGGGATCGGCGGCCGGACCCGGCGGCGCGCCGGTATGCCGAGCAGACACGCCGGTTCGTCTTTACCCGCATCCGCTACGGCGGGTACCGCTCGACCTGGAACCACGATTATCCGCGTGCGGACCTGAACCTGCCCAGGATTCTCGACGACATCACGACCATCGACGTGCACCTGGGCGAGAGCAATGTCTTTTGGCTTGATGACCCGGAGTTGTTCAAGCACCCGATCGCCTACATCTCCGAGCCCGGCTTCTGGAGCATGAGCGAGAGCGAGGTGCGGGGGTTTCGCAACTACTTGCTCAAGGGCGGCTTCGTCATCTTCGACGACTTTGAGGCGGAGCAGTGGGACAACTTCACGCTGCAGGTGCGCCGCGCGCTGCCCGACCATCGATTGATCGAGATCGACGTCACCCATCCGATCTTCCAGGTCTTCTTCGGGATGCAGAAGCTCGACTTCCCGCATCCGCTCGTGCGGGTCGAGCCGAGCTACTGGGGCATTTTCGAGGAGAACGATCCCACAGGGCGGATGATGGCGATCGTCAACTACAACAACGACATCGCCGAGTACTGGGAGTGGTCCGCTGAGGGCTTCTTCCCGGTCGACTTCACGAATGACGCCTACAAGCTCGGCGTGAACTACATCGTCTACGGGCTAACGCACTGACACGTCTCCGCTCCAGCTCGGTGATTTCGGAATCCGTGACGCCGACAACTCCGGCTTCGGCTCCCGGTCCTGATCCAGCCCCCTGAGTCTTCTTGCACCATGGCATCCGCATGTGCACAATTGTTCTCAAGTTGAGTTCAGGGCTGATCAAGGGAGATACGACCGTAGACGCACCGAAAGTCACAGCGCCGGGGGAACAGACTTATGCGTCACAGCCGAACAAGGAAACCCCGGGGGAAGTGATATGTCTCGTCGAATTGCGTTCCTGATGGTTGCTCTCACATCAGCTATGAGCTTGAACAGCCATGCCCAGTCTACCGTTACACCATTTACACTGGGGTCATTTGAAAGTGATGGCCGGGCATTTGTCGGCATCGTCTTGAGTGGTAGCACGGTTGTTGATATCGCCACCGCGAATGTCCAGTTGCCCAGACAAGGTGGTGTCGTGGCCCCGCCCATGGACATGAAGGACCTCATTACCCGTTACGACGACGGCTTACGGGACAGGGTCATCCAGATCATTGACAACGTCAATGCCATGTCAGGCGACAACCGTCCGGCCTATGTGCATGATCTCGGCAACCTGATAATTTTGCCGCCGGTGATGTATCCGCGGACCATGGTGAATACCGCGTTGAACTACACCGAGCATGCCCTGGAGATGGAAGACGTACGTGATGATGGCCTAGATGGAAGTGCCGAACCCGGGATCGCCACCGCCGACACGACACGGCCAGGCGGGATCTGGGAACCCGATGACGGGGACCGGCGCTGGAACCCCTATATGTTCCTCAAGTCTCCTTCTGCGGTCATCGCCCATGGTGAAGCAGTACGCGTGCCGTTCAATCGAACACAAATAGACTGGGAGTGT
>CAUZDS010000002.1:0-149434 GCA_963578725.1 Vicinamibacteria bacterium | reverse complement strand
ACCTCGGTGCTGGCCGCGCGCGCCGCCGCGGCCTGGTAACGGATTCGGTGCCACCGGCGTATGTACCCGAGGGGGGGGCGGTACCACGCTTCGGAGCGTCGACGTGCTTCTGACACGAGGAGCCGGGATGGCACCCCGCGTCGCATCGAGCACCGTTGGGGAGAAGCCTCGGCCGGCCCTGGTCAGGTTTAACGAGGGACTCTTTGGAGCATGTGCGGCAGAGGAGCAGCGCCGTACAGCAGGGATGCGGTACCGGTGGAATCTGACGGGCTTTCACCACGAGGGCTGAGCGGAGAATTCGATAATGGGACGGTTGATGACAATCGGTGTGCTGTGCGGCGTGCTCGCTTGGGCCACGTCGGCTGCAGCGCAGTCCCCGGACGCGGATCGTTTCTGGGGGCAGTGGCGCGGTCCGGCCGCAACCGGCGTGGCGCGCTACGGCAATCCGCCGACGGAGTGGAGCGAGACGCGGAACGTTCGCTGGAAGGTGGAGATCCCCGGCCGAGGCGCGGCATCGCCGATCGTCTGGGGTGACAAGATCTTCATGCTCACCGCGGTGCCGGTTGACGCCCCGGAGTCGGCGGCGGAAAACCAGAGTCGTCGTGATCGTGGGCGTTCGAGGCGAGGCCAGCGGGTGATCCCGATGCATCGCTTCATCGTCATGGCGATCTCTCGAGAAACCGGCGAAGTCGTCTGGGAGCAGGTGGCCCGCGAGGCGGTACCGCACGAGGGACATCAGCAGGCCAACGGCACCTACGCTTCCGGCTCGGCGGTCACAGACGGCGAGCATCTCTTCGCGTCCTTCGGGTCCTGGGGTCTCTTTGCGTACGACATGGACGGCAACCCACTTTGGGAGGTCGATCTGGGTACGCGACTCATGCGGAACGAGTTCGGCGAGGGCACGACGCCCGCGTTGCACGGCGACACGCTGGTAGTCACGTGGGACCACATCGGTGGGCAGTCGTTCATCGTGGCGCTCGACAAGCGGACAGGTGCGGAGCGCTGGCGCGCGAACCGGGACGAGATCGACACCTGGGCCACCCCGCTCATCGTCGAGCACGAGGGGCGGGCGCAGGTGGTTACCCCCGCCATGGAGCGCGTGTATAGCTACGACCTCGAGACCGGAGAGATCGTCTGGCAGAGCCGGGGCACGACGATGAACGCGATCCCGTCTCCGGTCTACGCCGACGGTATCGTGTACGTCATGAGCGGCTTTCGTGGCAACAACCTGCAGGCGATTCGGCTGGCCGACGCCAGCGGCGACATCGCCGGCACCGACGCCATCGTCTGGCAGCTCGACCGCGACACACCGTACATCCCGTCGCCGCTGCTGTACGACGACGCGCTCTACGTGATCAAGAGTAACGACGGCATACTGTCCGTGTTCGACCCGCTGACGGGGGCGCCGCACTATCAGCGGCAGCGGCTCCAGGGGGTCCCGAATATTTTCGCCTCACCGGTCGGCGCCGCGGGCCGCGTCTACATTGCTGGCCGAGACGGTACGACGTTGGTCCTCAGACATGGCAGCCAGTACGAGGTGCTTGCCTCGAACACGCTCGACGACGGGTTCGACGCGTCACCGGCGATTGTGGACGACGAACTGTATCTGCGCGGCTACCGGTATCTCTACAAGATCGCTGAGGAGTAGTAGGACCGCCCCCCCCGTTTCCGCCCGCGTGCGGCGGCGATTCGAGTAGAAACGCCATCCGCGGTCACGGCGGACGTCGTTCAAGGAGTCTCGTTGACCCGCACGCTGCGCAGGAACCCGTTGAACGGGTCTTCCCACAGGGCAACGGTGCGGTCTGGACCGGTCAGTTTAAAGAAATACGGTCCGGTCGGTGTCTCTACGACGGCTGCCAGCAGCCGGAAATCCGGCTTGTTGAGGCGGGTGGCCGCCCCGGGGCGGGTGGCTGCGACGTACGTGCCGGACACGTCGAGCAGGGTCACCTCGAGTCCGTCGACTTCAAACCCCGTAGTGGATGCCACCTCGAACGAAGACCGTCCATCTGGCTGTTCCATCTGGGCGATCCACCGCTGCAGGTTGGCATCGACGCTGCCGCCGCTTCCACCGAAGTAGAACACGACGAGCTCAGCGTCCTCCGCGTCTCCAGGAACCCTCGGTAACCGGAACTCCGTCACCCGCATCGGCGATCCGGTGGGTTCTTCGATCCAGTCGTCTGGCACGTCGTATCGCAGCGCCGGTTGGCCGCCGGCCGGGACGGTCGAGGCTAGCAGCAGCACGAATGTGAGGGCAATTCGGACCATGGAGCCGTCATCGTACCATGACACCAGCCCGCCCCGAGCGAGGGTCGGAGTGCCCGATCGACGGCCCCCGGTTCCGGTCAGCGGGTCCGGTGCCGCATGCCGAGGTCCGTCCGCCGCAGGGAGTATGATCGCGTGAATGGGATGATCACGACAACTCGGCACCAGATACAGACCGCCGGCCAGGGGGACGTGCACGACATCACCGACGTGGTCGCCCTGGCCGTATCCGAGTCCGGTCTCTCGGGCGGGCTCGCGACCGCCAGCGTGGTCGGGTCGACCGCTGCCATGACGACCATCGAGTGCGAACCGGGGGCGGTCTCCGACCTGAATCGTTTACTCGAACATCTGGCCCCGCACGACGCCGGATACGCGCATCATGAGCGCTGGGGGGATGACAACGGGTCGAGTCACGTTCGCGCGGCGCTGCTGGGGCCATCGCTTACGCTGCCGTTCGAGCACCAACGCCTGCTGCTCGGGACCTGGCAGCAGATCATACTGCTCGAGTGTGACACTCGGCCAAGACGACGCCCGTTCGTCGTTCAGATCATAGGGGAGTAGGCGTTCCTGCTTTCGGCTGCGACCGGGCTGGCCACTATTCCAGCCGGGGGTGAGTGCACGCGATCATGCTCGACTACACGAAGATCAGCCTGGAGAATGGGCTCGACGTCATCGTGCACGAGGACCATCGATGCCCCATCGTGGCGGTCAACCTCTGGTATCACGTCGGTTCCAAGAACGAGTCGCCGGGACGGACCGGGCTGGCGCACCTGTTTGAGCACCTGATGTTCGAGGGGTCGGCCCACCATGACAGTGGCTACTTCGCGCCCCTGCAGCAGGCGGGTGGCGCGCTGAACGGCTCGACCAACTGCGACCGCACCAACTACTGGGAGGCCGTGCCGACAAGCGCGCTTGATCTGGCGCTGTGGCTGGAGTCGGACCGCATGGGCTATCTGTTGCCCGCGCTGACCGCCGCGAAATTCGAGAACCAGCGAAACGTGGTACTGAACGAGCGTCGGCAGCACTACGAGAACCAGCCGTATGGCATGGCGTTGATGGCGCTGATGGCTGCCGTGTTTCCGACGGCACACCACCCGTACCATTGGACCACGATCGGGGAAAGCGTCGACGTGCGGGCGGCCACCCTCGAAGAGGCCCACGCGTTCTTCCGCACCTACTACCATCCGGGCAACGCGTCGCTGGCCTTGGCCGGCGATGTGGAGACCCGCCCCGTGCTCGAGAAGGTGCGGCGCTACTTCGAGGAGATCCCAGCTGGCCCGGTGGTACCACCGGTCGCGGAGGGAGCCGGGCCCATGGTACTGAACGAGGCGCCGCCCGATGGAATCCGGCTCCTGCTGGAGGATCGTGTCGAGCTCCCACGGCTGTATCTCGCGTGGCGGACTCCGCGGCTGTTCGGCACCGGTGACGCCGGGATGGACATGGTGGCCGAGGTGTTGGCCGGCGGGAAGACGTCGCGACTGTATCGCACACTCGTACACGAGCGCCGGATCGCGACCGACGTCAGCGCCGCCCAGAACTCGCGAGAGCTGGCCGGCTGGTTCTGCATCACCGCCACGGCGGCGCCGGGTCATGAGCTGTACGAGCTCGAGCAAGTCATCGGCGACGAGCTTGCGGCGCTTGCGGACGCCGGTCCAGACGCGGGCGAGATCGAGCGTGGGCTGGCACAGGTCGAGGCGCAGTTCGTCTATCGCTTGCAAACGGTCGGCGGGTTCAACGGCCGCTCCGACCAGCTGAACGCGTACAACGTGTATACGGGAGATCCGGGTTTCATGACGCAGGACCGCGAGCGATATCGCGAGACGACCCCTGCCCTGGTGCGTGAGCTGGCGGCCGGACAACTGAGCGGCGGCCGGGTCGCACTGAGCATCGTTCCCGATGGCTCGGCCAATCGTGCCCTCGCCGGTTCGACGCCGGCGGAGGTCTCGTGACGCCGGGCATCGATCGATCCCGCCTGCCGGAGCCAGAGCTCCTGCCGACCGTACGATTTCCGTCGGTGCGCGTCGCCCGGCTGTCGAGCGGGCTGGCGATGAGGACGGTGGAGCACCCTGGGGTGCCGGTGGTCACGTTCCTGTTGACGATGCCGGTCGGGTCGGCGTCGGACCCCGCCGGCCAGGCGGGTCTCGCAGCGCTCACCGCGGACCTGTTCGACGAGGGCAGCGACGCACGTACGGCGCTCGAGCTACATGCTGCGCTCGACCGGATCGGCGCCCGGCTTGGCACCGCGGTCGGGTCGGATACGACGATGGTGTCGCTCACAACGTTGAGCCGGTGTGCGGTGGAGGGGCTGGCGCTGCTCGCCGAGATCGTAGCGCGACCGCGATTCGACGAGACGGATGTCGATCGTGTGCGGGATCTGCGACTGAGCCGCTTGCGGCAGCTGCGCACGGTCCCTGGTGCCGTGGCCGACCGGATCTTCCTGGAGTCGTTGTATCCCGGACACCCGTACGGGCATCTTGGCATCGGCACCGCCACCTCGCTTGCCGGATTGACGGCGGCGAACGTCGTGTGGTTTCACCAGGCGGCGTATCAGCTCGGTTCGGCGACCCTGATTGCCGTCGGGGCGCTGACCCACGACGCGTTCGTCGAGGCGGCTGAGCAGGCGTTCGACGATGTACCCGTGCGTGCAGCCGACGACGCGGTGGTCGTGGACCCGGCGCGTCTCGGACCGCCTGGGCCGCCGTTGGCCAGGCTCGTCCTCGTCGACCGGCCGGGCGCCGTCCAGTCCGAGGTGCGTGTCGGTCACGTAGCCGCCGCTCGCCGCACGCCTGACTACCACGCGCTGCAGGTGCTGAACATGACGCTCGGCGGGCAGTTCGTGAGCCGTCTCAACCTAAGCTTGCGGGAAGAAAAGGGATATACCTATGGTGTGCGCACCGCCTTCGACTGCCGGCTGGCGCCGGGACCGTTCACGATGCAGGGGAGCGTGCAATCGGGCGCGACGGCCGAGGTGGTGGGGGAGGTTCTCGCGCAACTGGCTGCGATCGGCGGGGACCGACCCGTTACCCCGGCGGAGCTGGATCTAGCGCGAGCCGCGCTGACTCGAGGATTCGCGCGCGGATTCGAGACCGCCGGACAGGTGGCGCGCGCCGTCGCGCAGCTCGTGATTCACGGACTGCCTGAGAACTACTACGATCGGTTCGTCATGCGGGTCGAGGCAGTCGATGCGCTGGCGGTGACCGCGGCGGCGAACGTCCATCTCCACGCCAACCGCGCGGTGGCGGTGGTGGTGGGACCAGCCGATCAGATCGCGTCGGGGCTGCGGGCACTGGATCTCGGCGACCCAGCACGTATGGATCCCTGACAGCGCTTACTGCTCCAGGAATCAGCAGCTGGACGAGAGCCGGTTGCGGGAGGTCGATAGATGAAAGCCGTGCGGTTCCACGAACACGGCGGGCTCGATGTGCTCCGCTGCGAAGAGGTGCCCGACCCAACGCCGGCACCGGGTGAGGCGCTGGTCAAGGTCCGAGCCTGTGCGCTGAATCACCTCGATATTTGGCAACGGCGAGGGATCCCGGGGGTGCCGTTGCCGCATTGCCCAGGCACTGACGTCGCCGGCCAGGTGGTGCGCGGGGAGACCCACGGGGTGGCCGAAGGCCAGCGCGTGCTCGTGCAGCCCGGCATCAGCTGCGGGCGATGTGTCGCCTGCCTGAGCGGCGAAGACAACCTGTGCCGTAGTTATGGGTTAGTCGGCTATCAATCGGAAGGCGGATATGCGGAGCTGGTTACGGTGCCGTTCGAGAACCTGGTCGCGATTCCGGACCGGCTGGGGTTCGTCGAGGCGGCCGCGTTCCCGCTGACCTTCTTGACGGCCTGGCACATGCTGGTGACCCGAGCCGCGCTTCGTTCTGGCGAGACGGTGCTCATCCTCGCTGCCGGCAGCGGCGTTGGGCAGGCGGCAATCCAGATTGCGCGCGCGCAAGGGGCGCGGGTCATTGTCACAGCCGGTTCGAAGGAGAAGCTGGCCCGGGCCCGCGAGCTCGGCGCGCACGAAGGGATCAACCACTACAACCAGGATATCGCCAAGGAGGTACGGCGATACACCGACCGGCGGGGCGTGGACGTCGTGTTCGAGCACGTCGGGCAGGCGACCTGGGAGCAGTCGATGAAGAGCCTCCGGCGCGGCGGGAGACTCGTCACCTGTGGCGCGACGACAGGGCCCAGCGGATCGCTCGACATCCGGCATCTGTTCTCGCGGCAGATCTCGCTGATCGGGGCCTACACGGGGTCGAAGGGAGAGTTGCTCAAGGCCGCTGAGCTGTTTTTCGATGGCACGTTCAGCCCGGTCGTCGACTGCACGTATCGGCTCGAGGCGGCGGCCGAGGCGCAGGGCCGGCTGGAGGACAAGGCGCAGTTCGGCAAGATCGTTCTGGAGGTGTGAGCCTCGCCGGCGTCGGGCCTTCCGTTCGCTGCCTCCGAGTTCCCGGTCCTGCACGGCGCGCCGCAGGTGTGACGGCCGGCTCGCGACGGTCCACGGGCCCCGCGCGTCGTGGCGGCATGAGAGAAGCGTTCTCCGGTCATGAGTCTCGCGCGGATCGGCATGAGCGGCGTCGGCGCGGTCGGGGTGCTGGCCGTCGCGATGATCTCGCTCTTGCTGACCGACCCGGTGACCGTGGCCGACGCGGTCAGCAACCAGGACGTGACGCCTTTCGTCCGTCAGCTTACCGAGGTGATCTACCAGGCGCTCCGGTGGCTCGCGCGGTCTCTGTAGCGAAAAGACACTCCTGACCTTTGTGTCAAAGAGTCCGTCGCAGGAATTGGATGAGCGCGTAGCCGTCCATCCATTTGAAGGGTGCTTTCCCGGTGGTGTAGTGACCGCACGGCAGCACGGTGACGTCGTGGCGGATGCCGTGTCGCTCGAAGTCGGTGATGAGCTGGAGGGACAACCTGACCGGAAACGATAGATCGTAGCGAGCGTAGACCAGGAGCGCCGGGATGTTCCCGAGGCGACCGATATACGGGTGCGGGCTGATCGGCAGCCACAGACGCCGCAGCAGATCCAGGTCGATCACTTCGGCGAGCCCGGCACGGACGTGTGCCGTCGAGAGTCCTTCCCAGACCACGTCGGCGAAGTACGGAGAGATGTGATTGAGTGCCGCGGCCTTGACGAGCGGCTCGTGGGCGGTCGTT
Source organism: Vicinamibacteria bacterium (assembly GCA_963578725.1). Taxonomy (GTDB): domain Bacteria; phylum Acidobacteriota; class Vicinamibacteria; order Vicinamibacterales; family UBA8438; genus NP936. The sequence goes on along the minus strand of CAUZDS010000002.1, from coordinate 142,024 downwards.
AGCATCGCCAGACAGGACCCGAGACTGGTGCCCAGGATGCCGATCCGGTCATAGCCCTGCGCGGCCAGCCAGGCGATGGCGCGGCGGGCATCGAGCACCGCCTGCCTGTTTACTTGCAAGGTGCGGCCGATGTTCGCGCTCACGATGTAGTCGGCTCGCTGCAACTCGACTGGCCTTCTGGCGTCGTGGTACGGCAGGCTGAGCCGCAGGGCGCTGATACCGACCCGCGCCAGCATGCGGCACAACCCGACGTGTCCATCGGCATCGGCGTTCCATTGCGGTAGCACGAGCGTGGCGCGACGGCGGTTCGCCCGCCGCTCCGCCGGGAAATACCGCGCCTGGACGGTGTTGTTCTCGTCGTGCGGCGTGCAGATTTCACTGGAGAATGTGAGTTGCTCGTCTCGCAGGACGTAGTCCTGGCATGGGGACGTGTCGAACCAGGTGGTGTCAGCGAGTACCCCGGACACCCACCGGTCGAGTTCCCGCGCCGGGTCTGGGGTCCGGTGGTCGAACCCGTCGAGCCATTCCAGGCCCCACTCGAACGGCCGCACGACACGGTCGGTGTCGACGGCAACCAACCGGCGTTCCCAGGCGTGGAAGAATCTGGCGAACATGGAGACAACGCAAGCGGCGACGTAGGGCGAGGCCGAGCACAATGCGTACCCGAGCCGGTCTACGTGCGCTCCAGTGTAGTATGACGACAAGGAGCCCCTCATGACTGTCAGACACGTCGGCGTGCAAGAGGCGCATCAATTGCAGACGGCCGACGGGTATGTCTACGTCGACGTGCGGTCGGTGCCCGAGTACGAGAACGGGCACCCGACCTGCGCGTACAACGTGCCGTTGCTGCACTTCGATAGCCAAACCGGGCAGATGAGGCCCAACCCCGAGTTTTTGGCCGTGATGCAGGCCAATTACCCGAGCGACGCGAAGCTGCTGATCGGGTGTCAGGTCGGCGGCCGGTCCGCGAGGGCTACGCAGATTCTGATCGCAGCGGGCTACGAGACCGCGATCAACGTGAGGGGCGGGTTCGGCGGCGCTCGCGACCCCGCTACCGGCGAGGTGATCGACGAAGGGTGGGTGCAGATGGGGCTGCCGGTTGAGGTCGGGGAGTCCGACGGTGCCGACTACGACACGCTACGTCGGAAAGCCGCCACTCCTGACGGCTAGACTCACGACGGCGCGCCCGTCAGGATCGCCTCGCACGCCTCGGCCACATCCAGCAGGCGGTCTGTCCGGTGCCGGTGGCCCACGAGTTGCAACCCGCACGGCAGACCGGTCGCGGTGAGTCCGCATGGGATCGAGACGGCGGGGTGCCCGGTGGCGTTGAAAAGCTGTGTGAGGCGCAGCATGACACTACGCAGGGACACGGTCTCGCCGTTGACCACCACGGTGGTGGCGTCGAGGGGCGGTGCGGGGATCGCCAGCGCCGGCAGCACGAGGGCATCGCGTCCAGCCAGCGCCGCGTCAACCGCCAGACCCAGTACCTCGCGGCCGTGCTGCGCCCGCACATAGTCTTCCGCCAGCACGTAGCGTCCCAACTCCAGACGAAGGCGTACCGGGGGCGTGTAGTCCCGTGGCTGCCGCTCCAGCGTGACGGCGTGCACGGCGGCCGCTTCCGAGAGGACCAGGTGGAGGTGGATCGTCGCCGTATCGTGGGCGTGTTGCACCGGGGCGTCTTCCACGGTCCAGTCCGCGTCGTTGAGTCGTGTGAGCGCTTTCTCGAATACCACGCTCACCCCGTCGTCGAGCCGGTTGAGAAAATACGGTCGTGGGCATCCGAGCCGCCGCGTGATGGTTGTGGGGTCGGCGGATGTGGTCGGTGCACGGCCAAGCATGGCGTGATAGACGAGCCGTGCATCCTTGATACAGCGAGTCAACGGGCCGACATGGTCGAGACTGGGGGCGAGCGGCAGGACGCCGTCGCAGGGTAGCTCGCCGAACGTTGGCTTCAGCCCGACGAGCCCACATGCCGCGGCCGGAATACGGATTGACCCACCCGTGTCGGTGCCCACCGAGGCAAACGCCATGCCGGTGGCGACCGAGACGGCGGAGCCGCTGCTCGAACCACCGGGAGACCGGTCGGGGGCGCCCGGGTGCCTGGTCGGACCGAAAGCCGAGTCCTCGCCGGTGGTGCCGAACGCGAACTCGTGGAGGTTGCACTTGCCGATCAGAATCGCCCCGGCGGCCCGGAGCCGGGCCACCACCAGGGCGTCGGCGGTGGCCGGGGTGCGTCCCGTGACCAGCGAGGCGGCGGTCGTAGGGACGCCGGCCAGGTCGATTAGGTCCTTGATCGACACCGGTACCCCGTGCAGTGGTCCACGATAGCGGCCGTCGGCGATCTCCCTGTCGGCCCGGCCGGCGTCGAGCCTGGCGCTGTCTCCGAGAATCGTCGTGTAGGCCTGCAGCGCTGGGTCGAGTTTGGCGATGCGGTCGAGGGTCGTATCGACCACCTCCTCCACGGAGACCGCGCCCGTCTCGATGGATGTGGCTAGCCGATGGATCGGGTCATCGCACCAGCCGGTGGTCATCGCGGAGGGTCATGACGGGCAGATGTCGGCGCGCCAGTCCCGGCCGGTGGCGCGGTGGCATGACGGTTCCAGACGGCGTTACGCAGAACGCGGGTGGCCTCCGCCAACGTGTCGAGCAGGGGCTTCAGCCCACGCAGGCCTCGGCGGTCGGCATCCGCCTTGGCGGCAACCAGCCACTCGTCAGGCGTCATTCAGCTTACGTGGGGCTCCGCCCCACAGCCAGGTTCGTCGCTGGCGGTGGCCCCTTCACCCCGCACCGCTTCCTCGCGGGCGCGCGTTTGCGGCCCGTGGCGGTTGTCGCCGCCGGCGGTCCCGAACGAGTGCAAGACGCTCGTTGTGGACATACCGCTAGCCTCGCTTCACCGACATTGCCAGGCCGTCGCGGACCGGCAAGAAGCTGGTGACGAGCCGGGAATCCACTGCCAGTCGCTGGTTGTAGGCGGCGATTGCCTCGGTCTCCTCTGGTGGCCGGCGCGGCGGCGTCACCAATCCTGGCACGACCTCGCCGTCCCACAGCACGTTGTCGGTGATCAGCACCCCGCCCGGGCGGAGCAGCGCCACCAGCCGGTCGAGCAGCGGGCCATAGTGCCGCTTGTCGCCGTCGTTGAAGATCAGGTCAAATGGACCGGCCATCTTGTACACCGTCCGGGTTGCATCGCCCACCACCACGTTCATGCGATCGGTCAGGCCGGCCTCCTCGATGTGGCCGCGGGCGATGGTCGCGCGCTCTGGATTGATCTCGATCGAGATGAGCCGGCCGTCTGGTGGCAGCGCCCGCGCCAGCCACAACGCGGAGTAGCCGTTGGCCGTGCCGATTTCGAGCACCTGCCGCGCGCCGGTTGCCAGCACCACCGCTTCGAGGAACCGGCCGACCGTCGCGTCGATGATCGGCAAGCTGAGGTCGGCGCCCTCCGCCGCCACTCGCGCGAGCAGCGGATCGTCCGGACCGAGCGATGCGAGGTAGCGCGCGATCTCGGGCGCGACGATGTGCATTGGGATTAATTATACGAAGGAAACGAGAAGCTGGAGATTCTTCTTCGTTCTTCAGATCATAGCCTCGTCGTGCACCAGATTGCCGCGGTCAAACCGACCTGCGTCGAAGCAGCGCACGTCGATTGTTATGGCCCGGCCGGTGCGGATGAGTTCTGACAGCACCTTGCCGACCGCCGGGGCGATCATCAACCCATGGCCGCTGAAGCCGTTGGCGAGAAAGAAACCGGGCGCTGCCGGGTGCTCGCCGATGAGCGGGTTGTGGTCCGGGGTCATCGCGTAGAGCCCGGCCCAGCCCTCGATCAGCTCGACCGGATCAAGGGCCGGCACCCGCCGTACCAGGGGCGGCCGGATGTCGGTCTCCCAACGTGACAGGTCGCAGGTGAAGTTTTCCCCGGGTGGTTCGTCGAGCCGGGTGCGGGCGACCACCAGCCGGTCCGGGTCGGACTCCGTGACGGCGTCGTCGTGACGCCAGTGGACGCCGGTCGGGTCGACGACCACCGGAAACCGGTACGGCCATCGCACTGGTAGCGCACAGCGGAACAGCTGCTGTCGGACCGGTCGGACTGGCAGCTCGATGTTGGCCATCGACCCGAGACGGGCCGCGAACGGCCCAGCGGCGTTCACAACGGCATCACCAGACACCGTCTCCCCGGTGTCGAGCACCGCGCCAGCGATCCGGCCTGACTGACGCGTGAGATCGACCACCTCTGCGGCGACGTACTCGGCGCCCGCCGCGGTGGCCGCGGCGCGGAGGCCAGCCAGCACCTGGCGAGGCTCGGCGTAGCCGTCGTCTGGACCGAACACCCCGAACCGGATGTCGTCGAGCCGGAGACCAGGAACGCGGGCGCGGAGCTGGTCGATGGTGAGACGCTCCACGCGGGCGCCCAGGCGGCGCTGGCGCTCGACGCGCACCTCGAACCGCTCGGACGACGGGTCATCGACGAGGAAGAGGTAACCGCGCTGGCGGAAGTTCGCGTGCGGGGTGTGACCCGGCACCTGCAACGCCTGGTCGAACTTGGCGTAGAACCGCGTACTGTACTGCGCCAGCTGGATATTGACTGCCGAGCTGAACTGCTGGCGGATGCCACCCATCGCAAGAGATGAGGAGGCGCGCGCATAGGTCGAATCGCGCTCGACCACCACGACCCGTCCGGGATGTCCATCCCGGAGTAGATGATAGGCGATGCTGGATCCGACGACGCCGCCTCCTACGATGACGACCGTTCCGGGTGTCCCCATTTGCGTCGCCGGAGAGGTGATGCTGGCGAAGCCCTCACGTCTCTCCTGCCTTCTGTCTTCTGTCTCCCGGGTCGGCGACCGGTCACACCCCAGGCCTGACCGGCGTCCCAACTTGCTCAAGGTGCCGTTTCAGGGCGTCGAGCGATGCCTCCCACCCAGCGGAGATCAGCGCGTAGTAGCGCTGCCACCTGATCCCCTCGTCCGACCCGCTTTGCCTGACTTTCAGCCGGGTGGCCGGACCCTCGGCCCGGCAGCTCACCTCGAGCGCCATCGGTCCGAACGGGTCCGACTGCGGCGGCAGCCAGTACGCATCGGCGAGGAAGAACTCGCGTCGCGGGCGGAACTCCATCACCGTGCCGTAGAACACTCCGCCCAATGTCCCGAGCAACGTGTCGCTGAAGGGTGTCGTGCGCCACTCGACCGCGTAGACCCCCAAGGGCCGCGGCGTCGTCACCGAGCGGACGGTGCCCCACCAGACAGTCAGCGCCGCCGGGTCGAAGAACGCCGCCAGCACGGCGGCGGGTGATGCGGTGATCACGATGGAGTGCTCGAAGGTCAGCGGGTGGCGATCCATGGTGGTGGCGATGTCAGGAACCCGTGGTGATATCCCGCGTCGCACCGAGGCCCATCGCTATCGATACGTTTGGCCAGTGCACGGCACGTCGAGGCAGCACGTTGGGCATGTGTAACAGAGGAGTAACGCCGTTCAGGCTGGATGCAGCGCCTGTCGACTGCGGCGGGGCGTTCAACGCGGGCTCGGCGGTCGGCGTCGCCTTCCCGCCGGCGCGAGCCTGGATCGCCATACGCCCGATTTCGTCCAGGAGCGTTGGCTCGTGATACGGCATGCCATCCTTGATCGTCCAGGCGATACCGCCGGCACGCCCGTGTCGTCTCCAGGTGTGGCGAGCGTAATGAAGAGCCTCCGATGGTATCGGCTGATCCGGGGGTCAGTAAAGGAGATAGCGCTCCCGGAGCGGGCGGAATGCATCGATGCCGGCGGTCCAGTCGTCGGCGACGGCGGTGTAGGGGACTCCGTCGTCCAGCCGCTGCCGGAGCTGGTCCGACCCGGATAGGATGTCGATCGGCGGGATCACGGTCTCGTACTCGTACGGCGGCCGGCGCCAGGCGAAGTGGTTCGGTGCCAGATGGCGGCAGGTCTGGAGCAGCGCAAGGGCGGTCCGGACCGGCTGGAACGCCGCCCGGTCGACCACGTGCACTTGACACCCGCCGCAGGTCTGTCCGGCATGTTTCTGGAATGTGGGCCGGAACTCGGTGGGGCGGAGATGGACGCCTGGTAACCCGAGATCGTTCATCGCGCCGGCCAGCCGGATGCCGTCGAGCCAGGGCGCGCCCACCAGCTCGAACGGGCGCGTGGTGCCGCGACCCTCCGACAGGTTGGTGCCCTCGAAGAGGACCATCCCTGGGTAGACGATTGCGCTGTCGAGGGTGGGAAGATTCGGGGACGGCAAGACCCAGGGCAGCCCCGTTTCGTCCTGATACATCTCGCGCCGCCATCCCTCGAGCGGCAACAGCTCGAGCGCAGCGTGAAGACCGAACGTCTCGTTGCACAGACGGGCCAGTTCGCCGATCGTCAGCCCGTGGCGGAGCGGGATCGGAAACAGCCCGACGAACGACTCGAATCCAGGCTCCAGCACGGGACCCTCCACCGCCACGCCACCCACCGGATTAGGCCGGTCGCACACGACCACCGGAACGCCATGGGTCGCGCAGGCACGAAGGCAGTTGGTCATCGTGTGGATGAACGTATAGACACGCGTGCCGACATCCTGCAGGTCGATAACGAGCAGGTCGAGGTCTGACAGCATCGCGCCGGTTGGCTCACGCGTCTCCCCGTAGAGCGAGTAGACCGGCACATCGAGCACCGGGTGTCTGGTGTGGTCGGTCTCGACCATGTTGTCCTGGACGTCCGATCCAAACCCGTGCTGCGGGCCGAACAGCGCCGCCAGCCTGACACCGGGCAACGTAGCGACCGCGTCGGCCACGTGCCGGAACACGCCGTCCACCGACGCCGGGTTGGCGACCAGCCCAACCCGGTGGCCGTCGAGCCGGGAGGCCAAGCGCGCGGATCCGAGGGTAACGGGCACGGGAAGATTATAGGGCGCCCGCGACCCCGCCGGTCCAGGGCTGGACCGAGTGCGCGTCCGGAGCCCCGTGCTAAGATGCCGTGACAGGTCCAGAGCTCGTCGATGACCGCGCCCGTTCCTTCCTCCGACTCCGAACACCCGCCGGGCCGGCCTGTTGCGACGCCGGCCGTGCGTCCGTTTTTGAAATGGGCGGGCGGCAAGCGCCAGCTCTTGCCCAGACTCCGGGAGTTCTATCCGGAGGCCTTCGCGGCCTATCGCGAGCCGTTCCTTGGCAGCGGGGCCGTGTTCTTCGATTTGGTGAACCAGGGCCGACTCGACGGACGCCGCACGTTCCTGACCGATACGAACGCTGATCTGGTCGGGTGCTATTTACGCCTGCGAGACGAGCCGGAGACCGTCATCCGGTGCCTACGACGCCTCGCGGTGGGCTACAGACGGGATCCCAAAGGACACTACTATCGGGTACGAGAAAAGAAGTTCAATCCTGCGCGACAGGCCATGTCGAATGGAAATGGCATCGAGAGCGGTCGATACACCGCCGACCTGGCGGCCATGCTTGTCTACCTGAACCGGACTGGCTTCAACGGGCTGTTTCGGCTGAATGCGAGCGGCCTGTTCAACGTGCCACTCGGTCGGTACTCGAATCCGTTGATCTGTGACGAAGAGAACCTTCGGCACGTGGCGGCGGTGCTTGCGGCGTCTGCTATTTCGATCGAACAGGTCCGGTATGTGGACGGGTTGGCACAGGCCAGCGAGGGTGACTTCATATACCTGGACCCACCGTATGCACCAGTGAGCGCGACCGCACAGTTTACCGCCTATACGTCCGAGGGGTTTTCCACCGCCGATCAAGCGGAGTTGCAGCGGACTATCATCAGACTCGCGAGAAAGGGGTGCTCGGTCATGCTCAGCAATTCCACCGCGCCGGCGGTCGCCGAGCTCTACGATGGCAACCGGGACGCCGAGCGTGCCGGCTTGCGCCCCTACAAGATTCCGGCGAAGCGGGCGATCAACTCGGACCCCTCTGGCCGCGGGCAGGTGCTCGAGTACCTCATCACGAACATTCCGAAGAGAGTGAGCTAGATGCCGGGTGGAGCAACGGCGGTTGCTAGTGGCGCGGACCTCGAGCGAGAGGTGGCCGCGCTGGCTAGCCGGGTTGGCCTGGACGTTCAACGACAGGTCAAGGTCGGTCGACGTCTGTGGGGAGCCGAGCGGGCGATCGATATTGTCGTCAGCCGACCCGTATCAAACCAGAGCTTGGGGATCGAGTGCAAATGGCAGGGTGGGGGCGGTTCGGCTGAAGAGAAGATCCCGGCCACGATTCAGGACATCGTAGCGTGGCCCATTCCTGGACTGGTCGTCTTCGCCGGGCAGGGCTTTTCAGCCAACATGACGTCGTATCTGCACTCAACTGGCAAGGCCGTTTCGTTTGACGATTTGGAGGGATGGTTAAGGCTATTCTTCGGTCTTGCTGACTACCAGTCGGAAAGGTAGGTCCAGCTCGCTGAACACAGAGCGGATTTTCGTAGTCGCCGGTATGTCTGGGACGGGCGGCCGTTCGACGTCCCCACGGACGCTGGCCGGGCGGAGATTCGACCGGAGCCGATCGACCGATGGCGCGCCCAGGGGTCGTGCGACGAGGAGCAGGCCATGGCGGTGAAGGTAGGGTGGACAGGGCGGGTCTACGAAGACTTCGAGGTTGGCGACATCTACCAGCACCCGCTGGGCCGGACGGTGCTGGCGGCGGACAATACCTGGTTCACGCTGCTATCGATGAATACGAATCCGATTCACTTCGACCACGCCTATGCGGCGAAGACGGAGTTCGGCCGGCCGCTGGTCGACTCGACGTTCACGCTGGCCGTCGTCACGGGTCAGTCGGTCAGCGATCTGTCGCAGAACGTGATGGCGAACCTGGGGTGGGACGAGGTGCGGTTGCCGAGTCCGGTATTCGAGGGGGACACGATCTACTCCAGCAGCGAGGTGCTGTCAACACGGGAATCGCGGTCGCGCCACAACGTCGGTATCGTGGCCGTGAAATCGACCGGGTTCAATCAGGACGGTAAGATCGTCATCGAGTTCAAGCGCACCTTCATGGTTTACAAGCGCGAGCACGTCCCGCCCAAAATGCGGCCGCCGGAGCCGGGGAGGTAGGGTGCGTGGCCTTGGGGGTACGTTGAGGTGAAGGCGAGAGATACGAGCGTTGGACGCGTCACGTGGGGTGGCGTCGCGCTGGCCGTCGTGCTGACTGCGGGCTGTGGCGACCCCTTGCCGGTGGTCGACGGCGACCTGGCCTTCGTCGGCGTCAACGTGCTGCCGATGACCGCCTCGAGTGTTCCAGTCGTGCTGGAGAACCGGACGGTCGTGATTGCCGACCGGCGAATCGCGTCGATCAACCCGGCCGATGAGGTCCAGGTCGGTGACGAGGTCGAGGTCATCGTGGCCGCGGGGCAGTATCTGATGCCGGGTCTTGCCGAAATGCGCGGCTACCTGCCCGACCCCAGGATGCTGCCGGCCGACGCGAAGAACCTCCTGTTCCTCCACGTCGCGAATGGGGTGACGACGCTGCGCGCTGTGCAGGTCGACCGGCCACGGTTCGCCCTGCGCGACCAGATTGCCAGAGGCGAGACCTTCGGTCCCCGCCTGTTTCTGGCGAGCCCGCCGCTGAGTGGGGCGCGGGTCACCATGCCGACGCAGGCCGAGCAGCTGGTGCGCGAGTACAAGGAGCGCGGGTACGACCTCGTCGAGGTCGACGGGGACCTGACGCTCGATGTGTTCGACGCCATGGCCGCCACGGCGAAGGAAGTCGGTATTCCGTTCGGTGGCCAGGTGTCAGACCGGGTCGGGCTGCTCCACGCGCTCGCGGTCGGGCAGGGGTCGATTGACAACCTCGACGGTTACATCCAGGCGTTGGTTCCGGAAGAGCGCCGGGTGGCGGATCCGTCTGGACAGATCGGCGCCGTGATGCCAACGGTAGACGAACGGCGGATCCTGGAGCTCGTCGCGGCGACCCGCGCGGCGGGCGCCCGGGTCGTGCCGACGATGGTGCTGTGGGAGGCGGCGTTCAACGGCGGCCGCTCGGCGGCCGAGCTGCGCGCCCGGCGGCCGGAAGTGCGATACATGCCGCCGGAGACCGTCGAGGCGTGGGAGCGGGCCGTGGCCGAGCGGCCGGCGGCGGTCGTCCCGGAGGTGGCCGACCGGGCGACCGCATTGCGCCAAACCATCGCGCAGGCGCTGTACAGCGGTGGCGTACCGCTGCTGCTGGGCACCGACTCGCCGCAGATCTTCCATGTGCCCGGGTTTGCGATGCACCACGAGATGAGGTTGTGGGTCGAGTTCGGAATGACGCCGTACGAGGTGTTGGAGACCGGCACCCGCCGGGCGGCTGAATATTTCGCTGCCACGGACGAGTTTGGGTCGATCGTCGTCGGGCATCGTGCCGACCTGTTGTTGCTGACGGCGAACCCTATCGAGGACATCGCCAACCTCGCCAGACGCGCCGGGGTCATGCTGAACGGCCGCTGGATTCCGGAGCGGCAGATCCAGGCCCGCCTCGCGGAGATCGCCACGTTCTACGGGAACTGACACCCAGGAGACAAGTATCAGGAGACGGGGACGAGAGCGCCGCCAGCCATGACCGCCCGCCACGTTCGCCGCTCGGTGCTCTTCGTGCCGGCCGTTCGGCCGGACCGGTTTGAGAAGGCCGTTGCGACCGGCGCCGACGCCGTGTGTCTCGACCTCGAGGACGGGGTCGCGTTCGCGCAGAAGGACGAGGCGCGTGACCAGGCGGTATTGCTGCTGGCCACACGACCGCCGGGCCGGACGGAGGTAATCCTGCGGATCAACGCGCCGGCCTCAGCCGTCGGCGAGCGGGACCTCGCGGCGGTGCTGGCGGCTGGGGTGCGTCCCGACGCGCTGATGGTGCCGAAGGTGGGTGGTCCCGACACCATCCACGCCCTGGACCGCCGGCTCTCACCGGCGCTCTCCGGGCTGCCGCTGATGGCGCAGATCGAGACGGCTGGAGGGCTCGCCTCGGTCGAGGGGATCGCCGGCGCTTCGCCCAACGTGGCCGTCCTGTTCTTCGGCGCCGTCGATCTGTCGGCCGAGCTGGGTTGCGCGATCGAGTGGGACGCGTTGCTCTACGCCCGGTCCAGGGTGGTGGCGGCGGCGGCGGTTGCGGGAGTCGATACGCTGGATACGCCCTTCATGGATGTGGCGGCGCCGGCGCGGCTCGGTGATGAGGCGCGCGCGGTGCGTCGCCTCGGGTTCACGGGCAAGGCCGCGATTCACCCGACACAAGTGCCGGTCATCCAGGCGGCGTTCTCGCCGGACGATGACGAGGTGGCCTGGGCCAGGCGGATCATCGAGGCGTACGAGGCCAACGAAGGCGGTGTCTTGCTCGTGGAGGGGAAGCTGATCGAGCGCCCGGTCATCGCGTCGGCGCGGCGGACGCTCGCCGTCGCCACCGCCGTCGTACGGGCCGGCCGGTAGGACGGTACTTCCCGCCTCCGCCCCGGTGCTAGCCCACACCCGCGGCGGTGCCGGCGCTCACCAGGGTCGACGCCGGTGCCGGCGTGGTCACGGCCGTCCGAGCCGGCTTCCGCATCTGCTCGACGCGGTCGTACGCCAGCGCGTTCTGGATCAGCGGCAGATAGAATGCCCCGTCGCCCAGCACCGTCACGTGCTGGTCGGAGACGGCGATCCACTCGAGGTTCCCAAGCGCCGCCCAGACGGCGGCGTGTTCCTCGACCACGTCGAGACCAAAGAACCGTTCATACGCCGCCCGGTCGACCGCGAGCCCCTGCAGTTCCTGGAACAGCAGGTGGAGCCGCAGGTCTTCGGGTGTGTAGTGGAAGCCGCGCATGGCCGGGTACCGATCTTCACGAATACACCGGAAGTACTCGTCGATTCGGACCTGGTTCATGAAGGCCCAGCCTGGCGACCGAGGGGTGCCGAAGAAGAACGAGATGCCGGCGTATCCCCAACCCCAGGCATCGAACCCGATCGCGCCGTCCTCGTCGGCCCGGAGCGGCCTGCGAAACAGCTCTTCGTAAAGATATGAGCTGGGTAGGCCCGCATCCCGCCGCTCGAAGTCGTAGGGCGTCACCTGGGTGTAACCGGCGGCCTCGAGCACTGCCTTCCCTACGCGATACATCTCGAGGTTTTCCTCGGTCGACGGCAGCTCGTCACGGTGATGGCGCGAGAAGTCGGTTCGCCCGGCGACGTTGAGCTCGTAGTGCGTGATGTGGGTGACACCGGTCGTCGACATGGCCTCGAGGTCGCGTACCATCTGCTCGATCGTTTGGTTCGGCCAGCCGAAGATCAGGTCGACACTGGCCGGTAGGCCGAGCGACTCGCACCACTCGAGCGTCTGGAATACCTGGTCGGCGCGTTGCTTGCGACCGCTGGCCTTGATCAGTTCGTCGTCGAGCTGCTGGACCCCCATGCTGATCCGCGTCATGCCGCTCTGCTTCATGGCCAGCAGCTTGTCGTGGCTGAAGGTCTGCGGAATACCCTCGAGGGTGACCTCGATCGTGGGCGGGATGTCGAACACTCCACGCACGATCTCCATCAGGCGCGGATACTGGTCCACCTTGTACAGATTCGACGTGCCCCCACCGAAGTAGATACTGGCCAGCGCGGTGCCGGCGAAATGGTCCCTGAACATGTCGCCTTCGCGCTCGAGATACTCCAGATACTCGTCGAGCTGGCGGCGGCCCGTGTAGATCTCGCTGGGAAACAGGCAGAACCCGCACCGGTCCGGCTCGGTCGGGAGGCAGTACGGCGTGCCGACGTAGAGATTGACCCGCTTGGGGATCTCCTGATTCGCCCGCGCGCGGGTTCGCAGGACCTCGTCCATTGCGATGTCCTGCTCGAGCCAGTGCACCGGCGACGGGTGGCCGTGGAGCACTTTATTACTCTGCCGGCGCCGCCGGTGCTTCTCCACGAAGGCGTAAACCGCCTGCACGTCACGCATATGAGAAACCGAATCGAACTGGCGCGGTTGATGACGCTCTGGTGGACGGGAGATGCACGCACCGCCCGCGTGAACACCGGATTGTCGACCGGACGGGGCGGGTTGTCAACCCGCGGTCAGCGGATCTTCGCGAGCACCGCGTGCTGGTAGTTGAACTCGACGCCTGTGGGCCGCGCCGGCAGCGGCAGCTCGACCCTGACTTCCGTCCTGTCGACCCACACTCGGTGCGTCATCGGGGGCCGATCGTCGAAGGTCAGCCGGACCGGCACCGGCATCTTGAAGCCGTCAGCGACGTCCTCCTGCCGGATCCGTCCATGCAGGACAAACGGTGACGAGCTGTCGACGACCGGACTCACCTCCAGTTCAGGGCGATAAGTCGGCACCTCCACGCCGTAGACCCACTGGTCGAAAAACCAATCCATCGGCTCGCCGAAGGCGCGCTCGACCGCCGCTTCGAAGGAGCGGGTCGACATGGCGCCTTCGAGGTGGTCGGCAGCGTAGGTGCGCATCAGCTCCCGGAACCGCTCGTCGCCGTCGGTCGCCGGGTCGAGTAGCATCGACCGGAGCATGTGCAGCACGTAGGCGCCCTTCTCGTAGACCAGGATTCGGTAGTCGAACGGCGTCTCGCCCGAGTTTAGCCGATAGCCGACTGCCAACGCGCCGGACTCGTGTCCATCGCTCCGCCGCAAAACTTCCGGGCGGAACCCGTAGTGCCGGAGCCCAATCCCCTGTCCCACTTGTCCCTCGCCGAGCACGTCGAACCGCCAGGCGTCGATCATCTCCAGGAACTGGTCCGGCTTCTCGAGCCCATGCAGTGTGTAGAGCGCTGCGGCGTAATGGGCGAAGCCCTCCGACATCCACTGGTCGCGGTAGTCCTCCCAGTCGATCGCCGCGCCCCACCACTGGTGCGCCACCTCGTGCGCCCGGAACAGCTCCGATTCCCCGGTGTGTAGCTCGCCGAACGTCTGATACGACAGCAGCAAGAGCCCTGGGAATGCCTGTCCGCCCAACGTCGGCGTTTCGGTGACGAGCAGCGATGCGTACGGAAACGGCCCGAAGTAGTCGGTGTAGAGGCGAATTGAATCGGTCAGGTCGGCAACCGTCTTCTCGCGGTTGCCCGGGGCGAAACCCAGGTGGTTATCGTTGCCGTAGACCGACAGCGCCGGTGGCGCATTGCCGTTGACATCGGTGACGTCAAATCGCCCGTAGTGGAACGCCATGCCCCGGACCGGTTCGCGGTTGGTCCACCGCATGATTCGGGTGTCGGCCTCCACCCGCTCTTCGGCCAACGTGCCGCCGCTGGCGACCCGATACCGCTCGGGCACACGAAAGGTCAGGTCGAGCTGGCTGGCGCGGTTGTCCGGATGGCGCGGGCGCCAGAACAGCGAGTCCTTGAGCCGGAAGTCGTTACTCTGGCGCAGCCGCTCGACCAGTTTGCCTTCGTAGGCCAGCTCCAGAATGAAGCGCTCGCCGGCCGCCGCCGTACTGGGCAGCGTGACCGTCACCCAGGGCTCGAACAGGTCGTCCTCGAAGCGGCGGTCGTGCCGTTCCTGCACGAAGTGGATCCGTTCGCCGGTCAGTGCGGCTGGCTCGTCAGGCTGGGTGTCCGGCGTGGCCTCGTCACGGTTCGAAGCCCCCAGCAGGTCGGCATCGGGTGCACCCACGGTCGTGTCGGGTCGCCACCGTGCGTCGGTGATCTCGAGCACCGGGCTGATCTGGAGTCGCAGCGTTCGCATCGGCTCGAGCGGGTCGATGAGCAGCGCCGCGGTGCCTTGCGTGTCCCCGTTGCCTTCGAGCGCAAGATCTACCTGGGCTCGTGGCACGTCTACTCGCGCCGTCCAGCCTTCCCGGTCCGGTTCGATCGGCCGGAGAGGCAGGCCGATCGCGGCGCCGGTCACCTCGTCGAGTGAGTCCGGGTCGACGGCGAACTCCTCGAGCACCGCGTCCTGGTGCGCCGGCCCGTAGTCGCTCAGGATGTCGAAGCTCATCCAGGTGTCGAAGACCCGCCGTCGCCGATCGTGCCGAGACAGTCGGACCTCTTCGACATTGTTTGGCTCAACCTCGATCGTTAGCCAGCCGTGATCCTCACTGTCGATGTCGGCCAGCACGTAGGTTCGTTCGGTCTGGAGCGTGCCGGCCTCCCGCCGCAGCAGGTCCTCGAGCACGCGGCTCTCCGGGTTGTCGAGTAGTTGCTCGAGTCGGTCCTCGCGCCGGTCTTCCAGCAGATCGTTGGC
This sequence comes from Vicinamibacteria bacterium, assembly GCA_963578725.1. Taxonomy (GTDB): domain Bacteria; phylum Acidobacteriota; class Vicinamibacteria; order Vicinamibacterales; family UBA8438; genus NP936. The sequence goes on along the minus strand of CAUZDS010000002.1, from coordinate 126,945 downwards.
CTTGCCGGTGTCCCGGTCCGGTGCCGGCCTTGCCAGCTCCGTCAGCCGGTCCGCCGTGTCGTCCGTGAACCACAGCACTACCCGATCGAACGCCTCTTCGAGATGATGCTCGTCCGACAGCTTTTCGAGCTGGTGATGCTCGACGGCGTCCGGGGGGTACCCGCGCACAAGTCCGTCACCCAGGAACACCGCCGTCGAGACCACGCCGCCGATCTCGGGGGCGAGATAGACATGGCCGTCGGTCAGCTCGAGCTCGAACCGGTCGAGTTGTATCCGTCCGCCGCGAATCTGACCGGCGTGGGCGACCCGGGACTCCCGCAGATCCGTGTACAGCGGCGGCGGGCCGAGTCCCGCGTCGTCGCCATCGCCGCCGTCCTGCACCGCCGGCCCAGTGGGCGCGGTGGCCAGCGGGGAGGGTTCGGTGCCCATCCAGAGCGCGAACAGGAACGCGGCGCTGACACGGCCAACGGCAGCACGTTTCGGTGTCATGACAAGCAGCTTATCACCGGGGTAGACGTGGGTCATCAGATCCAGGCCCGTACCGCGCTGACCGCTGTGAGCGGGGTCCAGTGGCAAGCGGGTGGCGGACATGGCCGCGTCCCAGATTCGGCTGGTTTCGGCCGCAGGCATGGTGTCATCATCTCCCATGCAACGGTGGCGGCATGTCGACAGATCGAGGCGTGATGGAGACAGACGCATTTGGCCGGACCGGCGTCGAAGTGCCGCTCATCGGGCAGGGGACATGGAACCTCGGAGACGACGCGGCATCCGAGGTGCGCGAGGTCGCCGCGCTGCGGGCGGGGCTCGATCTGGGGCTGACCCATATCGACACCGCCGAGATGTATGGCGATGGCCGGTCTGAGCGGCTGGTGGCACGCGCCATCGCCGGCCGGCGCCACGAGGTCTTTCTCGTCAGCAAGGTACTACCCTCGCATGCTTCCCGTGACGGCACGACCCTTGCCTGCGAGCGGAGCCTGCGGCGGCTCGGCACCGATCATCTAGACCTGTATCTACTGCACTGGCCGAGCGGGCTGCACGCGATCGCCGAGACAATGGGGGCGCTCGAAGGGCTGGTCGCTGCCGGTAAGACCCGGTTCATCGGCGTGAGCAACTTCTCGGTCGGCGAGCTGCGCGTCGCGCAGAGTTGTCTCACTGTCGAGCGGATCGCCTGCAATCAGGTGCTGTATCACCTGGGGTCGCGCGGCGTCGAAACCGAGATCCTGCCGTTCTGCCGACGGGAAGGCATTGCGGTGGTCGGGTATTCGCCGTTCGCCCAGGGGGAGTTTCCGCCATCCGACCGCCGGCAGCACGCGGCGCTCGAGATGGTCGCCGAGTCCCACGCCAAGACGGCGCGCCAGGTGGCGCTGCGCTTCCTGACCAGCGAGGAAGGGGTCTTCGCGATCCCGAAGGCGAGCCGTACTGCGCACGTGCGCGAGAACGCGGGTGGTGCCGGCTGGGCGCTTGACGTGTCGGACTTGGAGATAATCAACGCCGTGTTCCCGGTGCCGCCGGTCGGTACTCCGCTCGAGGTCGCCTGAGGGGCATCGGCCGTCCGGCCGGCCCATCGACATCGCGCGGCGCGGCCGGGTTCTGGCCGAGGCGATGCTGATGCTCGCAGCTGCGGGACGCGGTGATATTGTGTCGAGATGTTGCCCAGACTTTCGAGTCCACCGTCATCAATACATGCCCACGATGACCGTTGCCGCTGGTGCGCGGCCCAGGAGACGGAAGCTAATGACCCTGCGCTTCAGTCGGTTGATCATGTCCCGAGAGTGGCCGTGGCTCGCGGTGTCCTTCTCATGCCTGACGGCGATGCTGCTCGCGTTGGGGGCGCCTCTGGCCGGTGCGCAGCCGAACGCCGTGATGCCGATGTGCGACCTGAACGGCTATGTGAGCCGGCCCGACGCCACGGCGCGCATTTCTGGGGACGGGCTGATTGTCGAATGGGCCGGGGCGGGAAACGAGCAGGTCCGTCTGCGGCTCGCGATTAGGCGGGGCGCTCCGGTTATTGACGAGCTGGCCCTCCGGTCCGATCGGTCGGCGGAGTGGACGCCCGTCGCGACGGATCTCGGCGTCGAGCTCAAGATCGTCGAGGGGCTCCGCCGCATCAGCAATCAGCAACTGGCGCCGCTCCGCGCGCTGGGCGTGGAGCTCACGCCAGAGGTCGTGGACCGTTACAAGTGGGATGTGTTCTGGGACGCGCCGCTCGATCTGCGCCTTGAAACACGAGGCGGGAATCCTCCACCGACCCAGGGCGTCGCGGGCCAGTCTGGTCTTCCCCGCTCGCCAGATGAGATCCGACGGGGAGCGGCGGCTTATCGCGCGATCGGATGCTCGGTGCGGTCAGACGGCCGGCGGCTCAGTGCCTCGTTCTCCGGGTTGATGCTCGGGTCGTTCTCTGGAGCGCTGGTGATCAGCGTTCACGAAGGTACGAACCTGATTCGTATCGAGGCGGTCGCGTCGACCGATCTGCCGTCGGTCGCCTACAAGTACGACGTGGGGCTCGTCGGCCTCGACCTGAGCCCTGACACCAAGGTGCACTGGCGAGACGTGGCTACCCCGGATGCAGTCGTACTCGCTCCGGGGGCCGGCCAACGATGACGCGGTGACCTTGCGGGCGGCGAACCGCCTCGTCGTGGCAGAAACCAACGGGGCGGCCATCGCCGCTTTCCCGCCCCCGCACACCTTCTTCTGGGCCCGCGAGATCGAGATCAACGTTGGCTACAACTGGTATCGCAAGGACGGCGATGCGTCGTTCAGCGTCGGTATACGTCAGGGCGAACAGGAGGCTGTCGAGCGATACCTGGCCAACTGGTCGCTCTACAGCGCGCCGCCGGGAACCGAGCAACATATGGCGGCCTACTTTTACCCGACGCTGGGCGACTCGGCCGCGGCGTTCGAGGCGGCGCTGGCCTTCACGAACGGGGACGTGTTCCGTCCGCTTGCCGGCTACCAGGTGATGGGCAGCCACTATCACACCGACCTCGGCCGGACGCTGATGGCCACCGGGAGTGTCGACTCGAGGCTGTCGGACTTCGAGGTGCTCAGGGTCGCCGGCATCAACATCGCCGGTCCCGTCGACCGGCCCCGCGATGCCACGCAGCTCGAGGAGCAGCGGTGGCTCTTCGAGGGCGCCGAGCGCCATTCTGACGAGACGTTCATGGTCCTGCCCGAGATGGAAAACAGCAACCTACTCGGCGGCCACTGGGACCTGCTGTTCTCCCATCCGGTCTACTACGTCGACGAGCGCCAGCCTGGGACGCCTCTCGTGACCGAGTCTCCCGAGCACGGGCGCATGTACCACATCGGCAGCGTTGCCGACATGATGGCGATGATCGAGGCGGAGGACATGCTCATCTACATGCCGCATCCGCGCACGAAGGGCTCGACCGGGTACCCGGACGCGATCCGGGGGGAGGCCCAGTTTCTCGACGACCGCTATCGGGGCGTGGGCTGGCGGTGGGGGATGGGATCCGACCTGTCGGAGGTCCGGCTGTCAGGCAAGCGGGTCATCCCGCTCCTCGATGACATGAATAACTGGATCGCCGGCACGTCGCTCCGGCCGAAGTATCTGCTGGCCATCACCGAGACCTACGCCAAGGCCCCCGGTGATGACGTCTACGGGAACGGACCGGTGAGCTACCTGCGAATCGGCGATCTTCCCGAGCCGGGCGACTACGCGCCGATCGTCGATGCGCTCGCTGGCGGCGACTACTTCGTCACGTCGGGCGAGGTGCTCATCCCGTCGCACCACTACGAGGGAACCGGTGCTGGCATGCAGGTCGTCGCTGACGTCGAGTGGACCTTTCCGCTGGAGTTCGTCGAGGTGGTTTTCGGGGACGGCGAACGCACGACGACCCACAGCGTGTCCGCCACGGACCTGCCGGCGTTCGGAAGCGAGACCTTCACGATTCCGTTCGACGCGACCGGACAGGCGTGGGTCCGCTTTGCCGTCTGGGACTCGGCGGGCAACGGGGCGATGACCATGCCGGTGAGGTTGAGCGAGGAGCGCTGAGGTCCGCGCGGCTCCAGACAATGTGGAATGACCTGCCCGTGAACGTGCCAGGGCCGAGGGTTGGTCGCCGTTGCTGGTTCGAGAATGTGCCGTCTGCTTGGCCATTCGCTATCAGTTCACTTTTCGTCGCCTGACAGCGAAAAGGCCAAGAAACCCTGGCCTTTCTGGAATCTGGTGCGGAAGGGGGGATTTGAACCCCCATGAGCCATTGGCTCGCTAGCCCCTCAAGCTAGTGCGTCTGCCAGTTCCGCCACTTCCGCGTGGGGGTGTCTTACTGCGGGTCGGCTGGCGGTTCGGCTGGTGGCTCGTCCGGCTCGGCTGCCGCAGTCTCCTGCTCGGGATTGATTTCCACTGGTAGCGAGGCCGGGGCGGTCGGCTGAGCCGCCGGGCCGTCGACACCACTGAGCACCGAGCTGGTGCCGCGTTGCCCCATGATGGCGAGGGTCATGGCACCGACCATGAACAGTGCGCCGAGCACGGTCGTGGCCCGTGTCAGTACGCTGGCACCGGCCCGGGCGCCGAACGCCGTCTGGCTGCCGCTGCCGCTGCCGCCGAAGGCGGCGGCGATGTCGCCACCCTTGCCCTGTTGCATCAGGACGACGGCCAGCAGGAGCAGACAGATAACCACATACAACGCGGTAAGCAGCATGGTCAGCATGATCCGTCAATTATAGCGCTAGTGGTCACTGCGGGAGGCTTCTGGCCACGATCTCGGCGAAGCTGGCCGGGTCAAGGCTGGCACCACCGACGAGCGCACCATCGACATCCGGCTGACCGTTCAGGTCGCTGACGTTAGCCGGTTTGACGCTCCCGCCGTAGATGACCCGGCAGGCCGCGGCGGCCAGGTCGCCGAACTGGGAGCCGATTTGCCGACGGATGCGCCGGTGCGCGTCGCCAGCCTGGTCCGGGGTCGCGTGACGCCCGGTCCCGATCGCCCAGACCGGCTCGTAGGCGACCACGATGGCGGCAACCTGCCCGGGTGACAGCCCGGCGAGTCCCTCGCGGACCTGTCGGTCGAGCACGTCGAAGGTCTGGTCCGCCTCCCGCTCGCCCAGCGTTTCGCCGACGCAGACGATCGGTGTCAGTCCGGCCTGCACCGTGGCCCGCGTCTTGGCGTTCACGCTGGCGTCGGTCTCGCCGAACAGCTGTCGCCGCTCGGAGTGTCCGATGATCGCCAGCGTTACTCCGGCGGCCTGTAGCATTCCCAGGCTCACCTCGCCGGTGAAGGCCCCCTGCGGCTCCGCGTGGACGTTCTGGGCCGCGACCGCAATGCGGCTGTTCGCGGCGGTCTCCACCAGCGCCGGCAGGGCCGGGAAGGGGGGCGCGATGACGATGTCGACGTCGACAACCTTCTCAATCAGGGGAGCGAAGCGGCACGCGTAGTCGACCGCCTCCTCGGCGGTCTTGTGCATCTTCCAGTTGGCGGCGACGAAAGGTCTTCTCATGGGTGCTCCGATGCCCAGGTCGCCGGTCGCGCCCTCGGGAGTGGCTCGGCCAGCGTGACCGCGGCGAGTGTTCTCAGCAGTTACCCTCGGCGGCGTCTGGCAACGCGTCGACGCCGGGTAGACGCCGTCCGGCAAGGAAATCGAGCATGGCGCCGCCGCCGGTCGAGATGTGGGTGATCCGGTCGCCGACCCCGGCCCGCCCGATCGCCGCCACCGAGTCACCCCCACCCACGATCGAGGCGGCTGCGCTGCCGGCCACCGCCTCGGCGATGGCGACGGTGCCGGTGGCGAACGTGTCGATCTCGAACACCCCCATCGGACCGTTCCACACGATGGTACGTGCCCGGGCGAGCGTGGCGGCATACCGCGCGACCGTGGCCGGACCGATGTCCACGCCGAGCCGGTTGCCGATGGCCGGGTCCTCCACTCCGAGGGTTTCGTGTGACACCCCGACCTCGAGCGTGGCGGCGACGATGTGGTCGGACGGCAGCTCGAGCCGCACGCCGCGCGTCGCGGCGTCCCGCTCGATCGCCCGCGTTGCGTCGATGAGTGCCGCCTCGACCAGTGAACGTCCGACAGGGAGCCCGCGCGCCGAAAAGAACGTGTAGGCCATCGCGCCGCCGATCAGAAGCGTGTCGATTCGTCCGAGGAGATTCTCGATGACTTCGAGTTTGCCCGACACTTTGGCACCTCCGAGAACCGCGATGAAGGGCCGGGCCGGCGACTCGAGCAGGGCGCTGAGGTGGCGCAGCTCGGCCGCCATGAGCAGCCCTGCGGCCGCCTCGGGTACATGGTTCACGATGCCCACGGTCGACGCGTGCGCGCGATGCGCGGCACCGAAGGCGTCGTCGACGTAGCAGTCGGCCGGCGCCGCCAGGGTCTCGGCGAACACCGGGTCGTTGGCCTCCTCGCCAGGGTGAAACCGCAGGTTCTCGAGCAGCACCACCCCGCCAGGCCCGGCATGCGACACCGCCCCGGTTACGGCGTCGCCGACCGCATCCGTGGCGAACACGACCGGACGGCCGAGCAGCTCGGCCAGCCTGGCCGCCACCGGTTTGAGCGTCAAGACCGGGTTCACCGTCCCCTTCGGGCGGCCGAGATGCGAACCGAGAATGAGGGTGGCGCCCCGCGCGAGCGCGTGGATCAGCGTGGGGAGCGCGGCGCGGATCCGGGTGTCGTCGCCGATGACGCCGTCTCGGATCGGGACGTTGAAATCCACGCGGATAAACACGCACCGGCCGTCGACGTCGAGCGTGTGGATGGTCCGCTTCGGCACGATAGTCGTGTCGTCGCCTGGCGGCGGTGGTTATCGATGAACGCGGCGGAGCTCAGGCTTCTCCCGGGCGCCGGCGATCAAGCCGGTGGCCGCCGTCTCCTCGGCGTCGGCCGGGTGCTCGCCCTCACAACCCCTTGTCGGCGAGGAACGTTACCAGGTCGACGCACCGGGACGAGTAACCCCACTCGTTGTCATACCAGGACAGCACTTTAATGAAATCGCCGTCCATCACTCTGGTGTAGGACGTGTCGACGATCGACGAATGGGGGTTGCCCTTGAAGTCGATCGACACCAGCGGGTCCGAGACCACCTGCAGCACACCGCGCAGCGGCCCGTCCGCCGCCGCCGTGAACGCCGCGTTCACCGCCTCGGCCGTGGTCTTTGTATGTATCTGCGCCACGAGGTCGACCACCGACACGTTCGGCGTGGGCACGCGCATCGCGATGCCGTCGAGTTTGCCCTTGAGCTCGGGCAACACTTCCCCGACGGCGACCGCCGCTCCGGTGGTGGTCGGAATCATGGAGAGCCCGGCCGCCCGGGCCCGTCGCAGGTCCGAGTGGGGCAGGTCGAGCAGCTTCTGGTCGTTGGTGTACGAGTGCACGGTGGTCATCCATCCGCGCTCGAGCCCGAACTGCTCGTGGAGCACCTTCGCGACCGGCGCCAGACAGTTGGTCGTGCAGGACGCGTTCGAGATGATCCGATGCACGGCGGGGTCGTACAGGTCGTGGTTGACGCCAAGTACCACCGTCAGGTCCGGCTGCTTCGCCGGGGCGGTAATGATGACTCGCTTGGCGCCGGCGGCGATGTGCTTGCCGGCGGCGTCACGCTTGGTGAAGAGGCCGGTCGACTCGAACACGACATCGACCGCGAGCGCGTTCCAGGGTAGGTCGGCGGGGTTGCGTTCGGCGATCACCTGAAACCGATGGTCGCCCATCCGAATGCCGTCGCCGTCCACCGTCACCGAGTCGCTGAGGTTGCCGAGCACCGAGTCGTGCTTCAGTAGATGGGCCAGCGTGGCTGCGTCGGTAATGTCGTTCACGGCCACGATCTCGATCTGGCTTCGGCCTTTCGCCGCCCGCATGATGTTCCGGCCGATTCGGCCGAACCCGTTGATGCCCACTCGTATCGCCACGCCTTTCCTCCGGGATCGGTGCGTCCCACAGGTCTGTTCCTGTGGTCCGCTGGTGCGGCGCCCGCGTCGTGCTGAGACACTCGATACGGAGCGCCGCGCCGTTCGGCGGCAGCGGGACCTGCACGACGGCCCGCCAGCCGGTCAATAAACATTCCATTCTAGGCCTGCGGGTTGTCGTGGTCAAACCAGCCGACGTATACTCGCGGCACTAGACGTCCCGCCGATGTATTTCCTGTACAGCCTGGCCATCATCTGCTACGCGGTCCTCCTCGCGCCTCGGCTGCTGTACGACGCGGTCCGTCATGGCAAGTACATCGGCACGCTGGGCGAACGCTGGGGGCGCCTGCCCCCGGTGATCAACCCGCTGTGCGGGCCGTCGATCTGGATCCACGCCGTGTCGGTCGGCGAAGTGTTGGCGACTCGCGCCCTGATCCCGGCGCTGCGTGACCGCTATCCAGACCACACGCTCTGGCTGTCGACCACGACTCAGACGGGCCGGACGGCGGCGCTCGGGTTGGCGGAAGTCGACGGGCTCTTCTACTTCCCGTTTGACCTGCCGCCAGTCGTGGCCAGGGCGCTCGACCGGGTCCGTCCGCGGCTGTTCATCATGGTCGACACCGAGCTATGGCCCAACCTGTTGCGGCAATGCCGGCGGCGCGGCGTGAAGACCATGCTGGTCAACGGGCGCATCTCGGATCGGTCGTACCCGCGGTATCGCCTGGTTCGTCCGTTTTTCCGACAGGTACTGGCGGGTGTCGACCGCTGTTGCGCACAGAGCGAGGAGTCGGGACGCCGGTTGATCGATCTCGGCGCTCCACAGTCCAGGGTCACCGTGACCGGGAACTTGAAGTTCGACACCCTGCCGGTGCCCGAGTCCGGATCGCCGAGGGTGCGCCACGGCGTGTTGCGCGCGTTCCGGATCGCCGAGGGACGGATGGTTGTCATGGCCGCGAGCACCCACCCTGGAGAGGAGACGCCGGTCCTCGAGGCGTTCGAGCGGATCGCACACCGCGACCCGGACGCGTTACTGGTCCTGGCGCCGCGCCGTCCGGAGCGGAGCGGCGACGTGGTGGCGTTGGCAGCCAGACGCGGGTTCGAGACGGTGCGGCGGAGTGAGCTCCCGGTCGACGGGGAACCGCTCGCCGCGGTCGTGGTGCTCGACTCGGTGGGCGAGCTCGCGACCCTGTTCCAGATTGCGACGGTGGTGTTCTTGGGCGGTAGTCTCGTTCCGGCAGGCGGGCACAACTTGCTCGAGCCGGCGGCCTGGGGCAAGCCGGTCGTCTTCGGGCCCCACATGGAGAACTTCGCCGAGATCGCCGAGCTCTTTCTCAAGAACCGGGCCGCGCGTCAGATCCACACAGCCGGCGCGCTTGAGCCGGCGCTGTCGGGCCTGCTGGGTGATCCGGTGCAGCGCGCCGCACTGGGCGCCGCCGCCAGCGTGCTGGTCCAGGCGCATCGCGGTGCGACCGATCGCAGCCTCGCCGCGCTGGCGGCGCTGCTCCCGCCGACCGGTGGTTCCCCGGCCGACGTCGTGATGCCCTTTCGGAAACGCCGTGATGCTCCATCTGCTTAGCCGCCTCTATGACGAAGCCGCCTGGCGGCGGCGCCGCTGGTACGCACGGCGACCTGACGCGCGCCGGCGGCTGAGCCGGCCGGTCATCAGTGTCGGCGCGCTGGCCGCGGGCGGCAGCGGGAAGACGCCGCTGACTGCGCATGTGGCGCGGGTCCTGCTGGCGATGGGGGAACGGCCGGCCGTCCTGAGCCGTGGGTTCGGTCGAGCCGACCCGCGGGATGGTGCGGTCGTGGTGCGCGACGCCGAGCGGGTCGTCGGCGACCTGGCGACCGCCGGCGACGAGCCCTGGATGCTGGCTCGGGCGTTGGATGGTGTGGCCGTCGTCGTGGCGGCCGACCGGTATCTGGCGGGTCGTCTGGCAGAGGCCCGCCTCGGCGCTACGGTGCATCTACTCGACGATGGGTTCCAGCATTTTCAACTCGAACGCGGCACGGATCTATTGGTCGTCTCGCCGGCTGATCTCGACGATCCGGTCGTGCTCCCCGCCGGCAGGCTGCGGGAGCGGCTGGCGACTGCGCGATACGCCGATGCCGCGCTCGTCGTTGATGCTTCCGCCGAGCGGCGGGCGTGGATCGAGGAGCGGCTGGGTCTATCCCGCTGCTTCGGCGTGCGTCGTTACGTCAGACCCGCCGTGGTGACCTCGCCAGACCTCGAGCCGGAATGGCTCGTGCCCGGCGAGCGGGTTTTGGCTGTAGCCGGGATTGCCCGGCCCGATCGGTTTTTCGATGATGTTCGCAAGGCCGGGTTTGATGTCGCGCGTACCCTGCACTTTCGCGACCACCATCGCTACTCGTCCCGCGATGTCGCGCAGATTCAGGCCGAGGCCGTGACGGCCCGGGCGCGGGCGATTCTCACGACCGAGAAGGACGGTGTTCGCTTGGAGGCGTGGATTCCGTTTGAACCTCCTCTGGTGACGCTGCCGCTGATCCTCGGGGTTGAACCGGCTGACGAGTTCCGGGCGTTTCTCGCCGACCGGCTCGCCGGCGAGAGGACCGCCACCGTATGACGCCGCCGCTGGAACGATCTGTGGCGCGGGTCCGCCGCCATCGGCCGGCCCGCCACCGGCTGGAGTATCTGGCGGTGCTAGGTGTCAGACTGGCGGTGCGCCCGATGCCACGGCGGTGGCTGATCTCGGTGGGTCCCTGGCTGGGTCGATTGTTCCATCGTCTGGACCGGCGGCGGCGCGAGACGGCGGTGGCGAACGTCCGGGCCGCATTCCCGGCGCGGAGCGACGCCGAGTGTCGCGCGATCGTTCGCGACGCCTTCGCCAACCTTGGGCGGCACGTCCTCGATTTGCTGCGATTTGACACGATGCGCGGCGATCAGGTGAAGGCGTTGGTGGAGTTCGAAGGGGAGGAGCGGGTCGAGCAGGCGCTGGCAACGGGGCGCGGGGTGATGTTCTACACCGGTCACTTCGGGTTCTGGGAGCTGCAGATCATGGTGCATGCGGCTCGCTTCGAGCCGATTCTCATGGTCGCGCGCACGCTGGACAACCCCCTGCTCGAGGCCATGATCGAGCGGGTGCGCACCCGCGTCGGCACCCGCGTCATTCCCCGGCAGGGCGCGGTGCGTGGTCTGCTGCGGGCGTTGCTCAGACACCAGTCGGTCGGGATGATGATCGACCAGCACATACAGGATCGGAGCGCGGTGATCGTGCAGTTCTTCAACCGCCCGGCCGCCACGACGTCGGCGATCGCGACGCTGGCATTGCGTGCCGGGGTACCGGTCATTCCGGTCTTCGCGCTACCGCTGCCGGGCGGCCGCTACCGTATGGTCTACGAGACACCGGTGAAGATGCCGGACCCGGAAAGCGCCGACGCGGTGCGCGTTCTAACGCAGCGGTGTACCGATGTGCTAGAGACGTACGTACGCCGCTACCCGGAGCTCTGGCTCTGGATGCATCGCCGCTGGCGAGCGGCCGACGCGGCGGCCGGATCCGGCGGGCCGCCATCGACGGAGACCAGCCGTGCCCTTGCCGCCGGGGCCGTCGGGACGAGCGGAGACTGAACGCGCGCCGTCGCCGCTATCGTCGCGGGAGCGCGCCCGGGTCCGGACTTGAGACATGCGCGTACTAGTGCGGACACCGAACTGGCTCGGCGACATCGTCATGGCGCTGCCTGTGCTCGTCGCCATGCGTGCCCATTTCTCTGGTGACATCCTAGCGGCCGGGGTGCCAGGCGCGTTCGCGCCACTGCTGGCGGCCGTGCCGGCCGTCGACGAGGTGGTGCCGCTGCGCCGGGATGGCCGCCGCGGCTGGCGGGCGCTCGACGCCGAGGCCGTAACGATGCGGCGCGGTCGCTTCGACGTGGCCGTGCTGCTGCCCAACTCGTTCGGTGCCGCCTGGGCCGCTCGGCGTGCCGGAATCCGCGAGCGATGGGGGTTCGCGACCCAGGGGCGCCGGCCGCTGCTGACGCGGGCGGTGTCGCGTCCGCGGCGGCGGACACCGCCCTTGCACCAGGTCGCCTATTACCAGCAGCTCATGCGCGGTCTCGACATCGAACCGGTGGCGCCGGCCCCGCGACTGGTTGCGCCACTCGATATGGTCGCGGGTGCCAGGAGTCTGCTCGTGTTGGCCGGTGGCGACCGCATCCGGCCGATGGTCGGCATTGTCCCGGGTGCCGCCTACGGGCATGCCAAGCGCTGGTTTGCAGACCGCTACGCGCGCGTGGCCGACCGTCTGGTCCAGGAGCTCGGGGCGTCGGTCGTGCTGCTGGGCAGCGCGCACGACCGCGATGCCGGCTATGCGATAGAATCCTCGCTCGCGGCGGCGGACGGGACCGGACCGGGCCCTGGCGTCGTGAATCTGATCGGTCGTACCGATCTCTCCCAGTTGATCGGCACGCTGGCGTGCTGCTGCGCGGTCGTCTCGGGTGACTCCGGTTCGATGCATCTGGCAGCGGCGCTGGGGGTACCGGTCACGGCGATTTTCGGTCCGACCGACGATCGGGTGACAGCGCCGGTCGGGTCGCACGAAGTGTTGACCCATCCGGTCTGGTGCCGGCCCTGTTTCCTGCGTGATTGTCCGATCGACCACCGTTGTATGACAGGTATTACCGAAGATCGGGCGTTTCGGGCCGTGGCCGGCCAGGTGGTGGGGTTTCGCCCGAGGGGGGACTCGTGAGGCCGGCGGTGTTCCTGGACCGGGACGGCACGATTAACGAGGACGTCGGGCACGTGGACCGTCTCGAACGACTGACCCTCTTCCCGGCCAGCATCGATGCGGTCCGGTTGCTCAACCAGGCCGGGTGGCCGGTGGTCGTGGTCACGAACCAGGCCGGCGTGGCCGCCGGACTGGTGGACGAGGCGTTCGTGCACGAGGTCCACGACGTGCTGCGTGGTCAGTTCGCGGACGGCGGCGCTACTATCGAGCGTTTCTACTACTGTCCGCACGATCCGCATGCGGTGGTCGACACCTACCGCCGCGACTGTGATTGCCGCAAGCCGGCGCCCGGCATGATTTACCATGCCGCGGCGGACCTGGGGCTCGACCCGACGCGCTCGTATGTGGTCGGCGACAAGTGGAGCGACGTGGCGCTTGCGCGCCACGTCGGAGCGACCGGCATCCTGGTCCGGACCGGGTATGGTGTCACCCAGGCTGCGCGGCCGGATTGCCCGGCGGATGCCGTCGTGGTAGCCGACCTCATGGCGGCGACTGTCCGGATTCTCGAACAGCGGTCCGTCGTGGAGCCGGGCCGACCACCGACCTCGCGAGCCACCTGGAGCACGTCCGTACAATGATTCCGCCGTCGGTCCACCCAGAACCTGGCGATCACACGCTGTGCGAGCGGTTGGCCCGTTTGGTCGAGCAATTCGGGCGGCCCCGGATCGCGGTGGTCGGCGACCTGATCGCCGACGAATTCGTCTACGGGCGGCTGGACCGGGTCTCGCGCGAGGCCCCGGTGCTGATTCTCAAGTACGACTCCACCGAGGTCACTCCCGGTGGCGCCGGTAACGCCGCGCACAACATCGCGGCGCTTGGCGGGGTGGCTCGGTTTGTGGGGCTGATCGGGGCCGACGACGTTGGTCGCCGGCTTCGTCGGAGCTTCCCGCGCCGTGTTGTCAAGACGGGCCTAGTCAGCCCGGCGGGCTTCCACACGCCGATCAAGACTCGGATCCTCGCCGGCGGTCTTCACTCGGCACGCCAGCAAGTAGTGCGGATCGATCGCGATGGCCCCGTGATAGACGGTGCGATGCGCGCGGCGGTGGCCAAGGCGGCCGCCGTGGCGGTGGCCGGGTGCGACGCTGTGGTCGTGTCCGATTACGGCGGCGGCGTGGTCACGCCGGCGCTCGTTGCGTCCATCAAGCGACAGATGCCCAGGCGGGGTCGTCGTCCGGCGGCGCCGATTCTGCTCGACTCGAGGTACGCGCTCCTGCGGTATCGTGGCGTCACGATTGCGGCGCCAAACGAGTCGGAGGTGGAGCAGATGCTAGGGATGACCGTCGGGGACGACCCGCGCGCGCTCGAGCGTGCCGGACGCGCGATTCTCGATCGGACCCGGATGCGGGCCACCCTAATCACACGCGGCAGTCGCGGGATGGCACTGTTCGAACCAGGCCGCCCTACCCAGCATTTGGCTATCTACGGCAGCGACGAAGTGGCGGACGTAACGGGCGCCGGCGACACGGTGATCGCGACGATGGCCATGGCGCTGAGCGTCGGCGCTTCCTGCGCCGAGGCGGCGCTGCTCGCGAACTATGCGGGGGGGCTGGTCGTGATGAAGCGCGGCACCGCGACCGTCAGCGCCTTGGAGTTGCAGCAGGCGTTCGAGTCGGACCTGGCGGAATGAGAGCCGGCGATGGGGCGCCTTCGTGTTTCCCACATGATAGCCGCCGTGGCATCGTCAACCGGCGAGCTTCACGGCGGGTGGGATGCATCGGCGGCCGAACGCCGGCGTGGTTATGAAACGGGCCACGAGTGGCGCGGCGACGACCGGGGTCGTGCTGACCGAAACAGAGCTGCTCGGGCGGGTGCGCGCCGACCGGGCGGTGGGGCGTACGTTCGCGTTGGCCAACGGATGCTTCGACGTACTGCACGTGGGGCACGTGCGCTATCTGGCTGGGTCGGCGGCGGAGGCCGACCGGCTGATCGTGGCGGTCAACGACGACGCCTCGGTGGCGACGCTGAAGGGGCCGGGACGTCCTCTTCAGACCGCGGCCGACCGGGCGGAGCTGATCGCGGCGCTGCGGATGGTCGACTACGTTGTAGTGTTTCCAGATGTGACGGTCGGTCGCCTGTTGATTGCGCTCGAGCCGGAGGCCCATTGCAAGGGCACTGACTACACGGTGGAAACGGTGCCTGAACGGGACGTAGTCTGCGCCTATGGCGGCCGGACCGTCATCGTCGGCGACCGGAAGGACCATTCGACTAGGGACGTCGTCGCTCGCATCCGCGCGGGTCGTGACGCCTAGCCGCCCATGGTGACACCCGCGTTGCAATGAGAACCGTCGCGATCTGTACAGCGGTCGGCCTGGGGAAGGCGCGACGCGGGGGCACAGTGGGCATGTGTGACCGAGGAGGCACGCCGTCTAGCCGGGATGCGGGGCCGGTCGAGTGCAGCCCGGGGTTTCAGCACGGGCTCCTAGCATGCGCGCGATCCTAATCGTCCGTCTGGGGGCCCTGGGCGACATCGTCCACGCCATGCCGGTCGCGGCGGCGCTTCGCGCCCGGTTCCCAGACGCCCGGATTGACTGGGTAGTCGACGAACGTCACCGCGAGTTACTCGAGCTCGTTTCGGTCGTCGACCGGCAGATTGTGCTGCGGACTAGGTCCGCCGGGCTCCTGCGCCGGATGACGGAGCTGCGTCGCACGCTGATGCGCGAATCGTATGACATCGCGATCGACGTACAGGGGCTGTTGAAGTCGGCGGTCGTGGCCCGGTTGAGTGGCGCTCGCCGTGTCCTCGGGTTCACCCCACCACAATTACGCGAGCAGGCGGCTCGTGTCTTCTACACGGAGACCCACGATCCTGGTGACACGGCGCACGTGATCGAGAAGAACCTGACCCTTGCCGCCTCACTGGGAGCAGACGTGTCACGGATCCGGTTTCCCCTGGTGTTCTCTGCCTCAGCGGCGCTCGATGCCATTCGCGACCGCCCGGCGCTGGCGGGCGAGACCCCGTTCGTCGTGCTCAACCCCGGTGCTGCTTGGCCGAACAAGCGCTGGCCGCCTGACCGCTTCGGGGCGATCGCGCAATGGCTCCGCCGGGAGCGCGGGTTGAGCTCGGTCGTCACTTGGGGGCCCGGCGACGAGGCGATGGCGGCGGCGGTGGTCGATGGGTCGGCCGGCGCAGCCGAGTTGGCGCCGTCCACCTCCATCGCCGACCTCATTGCCATCATGCGCGAGGCGGCCCTGGTGGTGTCGGGGGACACTGGTCCGGTGCACCTGGCGGCGGCGGTTGGCACGCCGATCGTCGGCATCTACGGTCCGACCGACGCGACCCGGAACGGCCCCTGGTCCGCCGCCGACGTCACGGTGTCGCGTTTCGGCGACTGCGGCTGTCATCACCAGCGGCGCTGTCGTGTTACCCGATGGTGTCTCGACGGTATCTCGGCCGATGACGTGACCGCGGCGATCGCATGCCGGCTCGACACGCGATGACGGTAGTGTCGGCGGTCCGAGGCGATCGCGACCGGTTCGAGTCACATGGGAGGCACACGTGGTGAGCGAGGTTACATCCGTCCCGGTGTCGGCCTGGCTCATCCGGGTCGCGCGTCTCCGCGTGACCGTCGGGTTCGGCGTGGCCGCGGCCGCGTTCTCGCTGGCGCGCCCGTCGTGGCTGTCACTGGCGGCTGGCGCCGCCGTGGCGCTGGTCGGGGAGTCATTACGGGTCTGGGCGGCCGGACATCTTGAGAAGGGGTCCGAAGTGACGACGTCCGGTCCATACCGGTGGATGCGGCACCCGCTCTATACCGGGTCCGCTCTACTGGGAGCCGGTTTCGCGGCGGCGTCGCGTCACCCCGTGGCCGCTGTGCTAGTGGCGGTGTATCTGATCGGTTCGCTGGGGGTGGCCGCCAGGTTGGAGGAGGCTACCCTCCGCGTCAAGTTTGGAGACGCCTACGATCGCTACGCTGCGGGTGGGGCAGAGGGGCCGGCCAGGCCGTATTCGCTGCATCGGGCGCGTCGCAATGGTGAAGCCCAGACGGTGCTGGGGTTGCTGGCGGCGCTGGCGATTCTGGCCATGAAGGTTCTCTTTGTCGATTGACCCGGGTTGGTCGGCTGCATCTATAATGGGGTGTTTGGTGTCGTCGCGGGACATGAGCCGGAGCCGGGCGGTTAGCTCAGCTGGTAGAGCACCGGCTTTACACGCCGGCTGTCACAGGTTCGAGTCCTGTACCGCCCACCAGCCCTTGCGCGCTGATAACTTCGGCACGCCACGGCCAGGCAAGCCAGTCTTCGATTCTCAGCCGGCTTCCCGAATGCCGGTGAGAGGGCGGGCTAAGCGGTGGGTGAGGGTCCTGTAGACGGCGAATTGGGCACAACGGGCACGAGACGACTGCGGGGTCGTAGTTCAGCTGGTTAGAACGCCGGCCTGTCACGCCGGAGGTCGCGAGTTCGAATCTCGTCGGCCCCGCCACTTTATTTATCGGTCTACGGATATGCGGACCCCGTGACGGGGGGGGGGCGGTTGTTCGTGCCTCGTCCGCTCGGATTACGCGGGGAGGCGTCCTCGTCTTCCGGCCCAGGTGTGCCGGCGCATCTGCCTGGGGGTTGGCCAACCACCGCGTGCTACGATGCGATCACGGAACGAGTGGGTCGCATCCATGAGACTCAGCGATATCAAGGGTCACGAACTGATTCGGCGACTAGTCGCTCGGGCGGTGGCCCGGGATCGGCTGCCGCCGTGTCTGCTGCTCACCGGTCCCGACGGCGTCGGGAAGCGACGGGTCGCGCTGGCGCTGGCGGGGCTGCTGAACTGCGAGGCCGTGAGGGTCCAGGAGACGGCTGGCGCGGCGGCGTTTCCCGATGCCTGCGGTGTGTGCGGTCCCTGTCAGCGGATCGCCCGCGGTGTGCACACCGACGTGATCCTCATCGATCCGGGCGAGACCGGGTCGATCAAGATCGGCGCGGTCCGGACCGCGGTCGACCAGGCGGCGTTCCGGCCGTTCGAAGGCCGGCGCCGTGTCGTCGTCATCGACGACGCCGATCGGCTGGTCCCGGCGGCGCAGAACGCGCTGCTCAAGACGCTCGAGGAGCCCCCGCCGGCTTCGGTGTTCCTGCTCGTGACTAGTCGGCCGCACCTCCTACTGGCGACCGTCCGGTCTCGGTGTCCTGTGCTGAGGTTCGGTGGCCTGCCGACCGACGCGATCGCCGACATCCTCGTGACCCAGCATGGTTTTGATGCGACCGCGGCCCGCGCGGCGGCGGCGTCGGCCGACGGCAGTGCGGCCCGCGCGATTGAGGCCGGCTCGGGTGACTATGTCCAGGTGCGGCAGAGCGCCGCGGAGGTGCTGCGAACGCTGGCTGCGGCACCGAGCCCAAAGGGTCGTCTGGTGGTGGGCAAGACGCTGGCCGGGGCGCGGCGCGGCGGGCGGTCGAGCGCCGCAGGGGATCGTGAGACACTGACCCGCCGGCTACGCGCGCTCGCATCGTTGCTGCGCGATCTACAGGTGCTGTCGGTCCGCGGCGACCCCGACTGGCTGGCGAACGCCGATCTTGGTGCGGAGTTGGCCGAGTTGGCTCGGTCGTACGACGCCGGCCGCGCTGGTCACGGTTTTGCCAGCGTCGATCGCGCGGTACACGCGCTGTCACGGAACGCCAGTCCCAAGGTAGTCGTGGATTGGTTGACGTTGCAGCTCTAGGTAGCGTGGGGCTCCGCTCCATGTGCCGGCTCGGTCGCTCGCGAGGGCACTATGCCCCGCACCGTTCGCGGGCTGGCATGTGCGCGACGTGGCTGTCACCGATGGTCTCGACGGGTATAGGGTTCTCGTTGTGGACCGCATAATGGAACGGGTACGTCCGAGCGGAAACCAGGCAGCCAGATGACCAGCGCGCCAACCCCCCGCTTCGTCAGCGTCAAGTTCGACACGGTTGGGCGGTCGCGCACCTTCTTGCTGCCGGACATCGATTTCGACCCGACGCTGAGCCCGGGCGAGTCGGTGGTCGTTCAGATGGGTGATCGGCGGGCGTACGGTTTCGTCACGCCCACCGTGCCGCAGGTAGTGGAGCGAAAGGCGCCTCGCGCTGACGCGCCCACGCGCGTGTTGCGCCGGGCGTCCCACGAGGACGTGCTCCGTCGGTTCCGGCACGAGCAACGGGAGCGCGAGGCCAAGCGGGTGTGCGAGCTGAAGATCCGTGAGCGCGGGCTCGCGATGAAGCTGGTCAGGGTCGAGCAGTTGTTCGACGGATCGAAGCTCGTATTCGTCTTCACCGCCGAAGGGCGGGTCGACTTCCGGGAGTTGGTGCGTGAGCTGGCCGCCGAGTTCAGGGTCCGGATCGAGATGCGGCAGATTGGCCCGCGAGACGAAGCCAAGCTGCTCGGCGGCTACGGCACCTGCGGTCGCCCGCTCTGCTGCACCACCTGGCTGCAGTCGTTCGAGCCGATCTCGATCAAGATGGCCAAGCGCCAGAATCTCAGCTTGAACCCGTCACGTCTCTCGGGTGCGTGCGGTCGTTTGAAGTGCTGTCTGCGCTACGAGCTGCCGAACGCGAAGGGAGAGCAGCATGCGGGCTGTGCCCACGAGAGCAGCTGTGACCGATCGGCCGGCGGGTGTGGCGACGGCGGGTGTGGCGACGGCGGGTGTGGCGACGGCGGGTGCGGCGACGGCGGGTGCGGGGCCTAGCCTTCCGTGGCAAGATCCCCGATGCATTCGAAGGGTGCTGCCTCAGCCCAGCTTTATGAGGCGTTGCGGTCGAATACTGGCTGGTGTGCTCCCTCGTGGCCCCCTGTCGGGTGGGCACAGCGCCCATCTCGGTGCAGCGCGGGGTTTCACCACGGGCTGAGCGCGCGCGACAGGGCAGCCGGTGGTGGGTGGGTGACAACCCACCGACGCGACGCCTGTAACGTGGGCAGCCGTGTGCTGGCAGCCGGCTTGCTCATGCGCCGCCGTCCCAGCCGCGTCAGGAGAATCCATGCACAGAGGAGTACGGTGAGCTCCCGCGCTCGTGTGCGTGTCGGCGTGACGATGGGGGATCCGGCCGGGATCGGGCCTGAGATCGCCCTGCGGGTGGTGGCCGACCCGCGGGTTACCGAGGTGTGCGAGCCGGTACTGTACGGTCCACCGACCGGCGCCGAGCGCGAGCGGTTCTCTCCGGGTGTGCTCTCGGCCGACGCGGGGCGGGCGGCATACGACGCGGTCGAAGAGGCGGTCACCGATGCATTAGCCGGCCGGCTCGACGCCGTCGCGACCGGACCGATCAACAAGGAGGCGCTGTCGCTGGCCGGTTACGCATGGCGCGGTCACACCGAGTTGCTCGCCCATCTCACCGGCGCAGAGGATGTGGCGATGATGTTCCACTCCCCCCGGCTCCGTGTTGTGCTGGCGACCGTGCATGTTCCGCTGTCCGCCGTGCCGGGCCTCCTGACGCAGACCCGCGTCGAGACGACGCTCGCGCTCGCGGCGACGGAGTTACCGCGCTTTGGCGTCGACAGGCCGAGACTGGCGCTGGCGGGGTTGAACCCGCACGCTGGCGAAGGCGGGTTGATGGGCCTGGAGGATCGCGAGGTACTCGGTCCGGCGGTAGCGTCGGCTCGCGGGCGTGGGATCGACGTGACCGGCCCCGTGCCTGCCGACACCGTATTCCGCCAGGCGGTCGATGGTCACTTCGACGCGGTGATCGCCTGTTATCACGATCAGGGGCTGATCCCGGTGAAACTGGTCGCGTTCGGCGAGGCGGTCAACGTCACCCTGGGTCTGCCGATCGTCAGAACATCGGTCGATCACGGAACCGCATTCGACATCGCTGGCCAGGGCGTAGCCGACGAGACGAGTCTGGTGCACGCGGTCGTGCTGGCTGCCCGCCTGGCGCGAGACGCGGCCGCGCGCGGCCGGCGATCGGCGGCCAGCGCCGCGCGGGTAGGGTGACGTGCGTCGTGGTCCGGCCCGGGGTGACATGGCAGCCGACGCGCGGGACACCGAGAAGCTGATTGTCGACAACCGCAAGGCCCGGCACGACTACCATCTCTTCGACACCTACGAAGCCGGGATCGTGCTGCTCGGAACGGAAGTGAAAGCGATCCGGGAGGGCCGGGTGAATTTGCGCGACAGCTACGGCCGGGTCGAGCAGGGGGAACTGTTTCTCCACAACATCCACATCAGCCCGTACAGTCACCGGGGCTATGCGGACCACGAGCCGCTGCGTCGACGGAAGCTGTTGCTACAGAAACGGGAGATCCGGAAGCTGATTGGCAAGGTCGTCGAGCGGGGCATGACGCTGGTGCCGGTCCGCATGTACTTCAAGCGGGGACGGGTGAAGGTGGCCGTGAGCCTGGCCAAGGGCAAGCGTGTGTACGACAAACGGGAGACCGTGCGGCGGAGAGAGGCCGATCGGGAGGCGCGAGAGGCCGTCAAGGGGCGATGAGAGCACTCATCACCGGCGCCGGTGGCCAGCTTGGACTCGAGATTAGCCGTGTCTTCGCCCGGGAGGGTGAGGTGGCGGCGTTGCAGCACGCCAGGCTCGACATCACCGACCACGCGGCGGTGCTCCGGGTGACGCGCGAGATGCGGCCCGACGTCATCCTCAACTGCGCCGCCTATAACGATGTGGACCGGGCCGAGACCGACCAGGTCACCGCGATGCTGGTGAACGGGTTCGCCGTCCGCTCGCTGGCTGTGGCGGCGCGGGAGACCGGCGCGGTGCTGGTTCACTATGGCACGGACTTCGTCTTCGACGGCGAGGCGGACCAGCCGTATGACGAAGCGGCGGCACCGGGTCCGCGGAGCGTCTACGCGACCTCAAAGCTGCTGGGCGAATGGTTTGCACGCGGTGCACCACGCCATTACGTACTCCGGGTGGAAAGTCTCTTCGGGGGCGGTGCGGATGCGGCCGGCACCGGCGCGCGACGGCCAGGAGGAACGCTTGACCGGATGGTGGACGCGATGCTGGAGGGGCGCCCGGTAAGAGGGTTCACGGACCGAACGGTGTCACCGAGCTACGTCCCAGACGTGGCCGCGGCCACTGGCGCGCTCCTCACCGGCGGCGCCGGTGTCGGGCTCTATCATTGCGTCAACACCGGCAAGGTGACGTGGTTCGAGGTGGCACGAGCGGCGGCGACCCGGCTCGGGTGCGAATCGGTGGTGTCGCCGATCACGATGCGCGACGTTCAGACCTGTGCCGCCAGGCCCAGGTTCTGCGCGCTCTCGAACGACAAGATCGTATCTGCGGGCGCCGCAATGCCGACCTGGGAGGACGCCCTCGACCGCTATCTGGGACGACGTCTTAGCTCTCATCATTCATGAACACGCTACTGCGGTGACGGATGCGTTAGCATCTGCCGCGTTTAGCTCGGCCAGCCTTCCTCGACCTAGTGCACGACGACGCCTGCGTCGACTTCGGTCGCTTTTCTTGCAACCACAGGCACCTACGCCACCTTGCAACGCCCGCTCATGAATAGTGCGGGTTGGGAAACCGTCGTGACACACGCGCTGCACCGAGATCCGTCGTGATCGATGTTGCGCTCGGCTGGCCAGGCGCGATGAGGGAGCACATTGGAGCAGTGGTGACTGAGGAGCAACGCCGGATGCACGCGATGCAGTGCCGTTCGAATGCAGCGGGGCTTTCATCACTGGTTCTTCAACTCAGCACCTCGTCCACCAGTTCCGACACGAGCCTTGCGATCGACAGGCACGCCGTGAGGCCGGGCGAGTCGATTCCGGCCGCCTGGATCAGGCGTGGCTGCTGGGGGTCACGCTCGATCAGGAAATCAGAAAAAGCTGTGGCGTCCTGGCTCAGCCTGGGGCGGATGCCGGTGTCGCCCAGACGGAGGTCCCCCGGTGTCACCGACGGGAGCAGTCTGCGGGTGGGCTCGATGAACGCCTCGACCGGGAGGCGGTCGCCCTGGTGGTTGTCTTTGGCGCCCTGATACCGCGCGGTCGGGCCGATCGTGACGCTGCCCCATGTGGTAGGGGTGATGTGCACCCCGAGGTGCTCGCCCTCGGGCGCTGGCAGGGGGTAGACGGGTCGGCCCACCAGTTCGCGACCGGCGCCGACCAGCTCAGCGTACTCGCCGCGACAGGGATGGATCTGGAACACGCGGCCACCCAGCGCGGCGGACACGTCATCGGCATGCAGCCCCGCGGCGTTGACCACGGCGCGGGCCCGGATCGCCTCGGCCGGGGTCCGGACCACCACCCGGTCGGCCTCAACGTCACCGTGCACGAGCGGCGTCCCCGGTAGCATGATGGCGCCCCGGCCGGCCGCCACGCGGTGCAAGGCTCGCAGTAACCCCTCAGCCTCGACGATCCCGGTCGACGGCGACCACAACGCGGCCCGCGCGGCAACGTGCGGCTCGAGACGGCGAACCACGTGTCGATCGACGATCTGCAGATCGTCGACGCCATTCATACGGCCGCGTTCGAGCAAACCTTCGAGCGCCGATTCATCGTCGGCCGGGCCGGCGACGATCAGTTTGCCGCATCGCCGGTGCGGGATGTCTTGGGTTGCGCAGAACCGGTACAGGGCGTCACGCCCTTCCACACAAAGCCGACCCTTGAGCGAGCCCGCCGGATAATAGATCCCGGCGTGGATCACGCCGCTGTTGCGGGTGCTTGTCTCGGTGCCGAAGCGGGGATGGCGCTCGAGAAGGCAGACGGTCCTCCCGGGCCGGGCGGTTTCCGCCGCGCACGCAAGCCCGACCACACCGCCGCCGACGATGAGGAGGTCGACGTCTTCCATCCCGGGGAGACTGCTGCGTTCGAGAGTCGCTGCGCCCGCCATCGGCAACGCCTCGGCGAGAACAGGCCGTAGCTCGGACAGGACCGGCCGAAGCCTACCACGGCAGCGTGCTATATTGCTGTGGTTCGGGCGGGTGTCTGGTGCCCGCGGACAAAGAAGATGTCGAGCCCGCTAATTGAAGATCTGATCGACCGACTCCGTTCCCGGCGGGCGCATGTCGGCGTGATCGGCCTTGGCTATGTCGGTCTGCCGCTCGCAGTGGAGTTCGCCAAGGCTGGGTTTACGACGACCGGGTTTGACGTGGACGTCGAGAAGACTCGGCGTATCGTCGCCGGTGATCCATGCGGCGTGGGCGTGTCTCAGGCCGACATCGAGGCGACCGTCGCCAGCGGCCGCTTCACGGCGACGACCGACTTCACGCGGCTGGCCGATCTCGACAGCGTCAACATCTGCGTGCCGACGCCGCTGCGGAAGACCAAGGATCCGGACCTCTCCCACATCGTCGCGGCGGTCGAGGAGATCGCCAGGCACCAGCGAGCGGGACAGCTTATCATTCTGGAGTCCACCACTTACCCTGGCACCGTCGAGGAACTGGTCCAGCCGCGGCTCGAAGCAGGCGGGCTCCGCGGTGGCGAGGATTTTTTTCTGGCATTCTCGCCGGAGCGGGTAGACCCGGGCAACAAGGACTGGACCACCGCCAACATCCCAAAGGTTGTGGGAGGGATCAACGACGCGTCCACGGCGGTGGCCAAAACGCTCTACGAACAGGTTGTGAGCACGGTTGTACCCGTGTCGTCGTCGCGCGTTGCCGAGATGGTCAAGCTGCTCGAGAACACGTTCCGAGCCGTGAACATCGGGCTCGTGAACGAACTGGCGCTGATGAGTCGCGACCTTGGCGTCGATGTCTGGGAGGTGATTGACGCGGCGAGCACGAAACCGTTCGGCTTCATGCCGTTCTACCCGGGTCCAGGTCTGGGGGGGCACTGCATTCCGATCGATCCGTACTATCTCAGTTGGAAGGCACGGCAAAATGGGTTCGAGAGCCGGTTCATCGAGCTGGCGGGCTACATCAACGCCGGCATGCCCCGTTTCGTCGTCGAGCGGGTCGTCAGCGCGCTGAGTCAGAACCGCAAGCCGCTCAGGGACGCCCGGGTGCATCTGTTCGGTGTCGCCTACAAGCCGGGGGTGCGCGACGTCCGAGAGTCGCCCGCGATCGATATCGCACAGTTGCTGCAACGTGGTGGAGCCGTCGTGTCGTACAGCGACCCGTACGTGCCGAGGGTCGAGCAGGGCGAGGTGGCACTCGAGGAGGTGCCGTCGCAGATCGCCCTCGAACGTGGAGTCGATTGCGCGGTCATCACGACGAGCCACCCGGAGTTCGACTACGCGGCCATCGTGAGCCTGGCACCATGCATCGTCGACACGCGAAACGCGCTCAAGCGGTTCTCCGGTGACCATATCCACCGGCTGTAGGCGGTGTGGGGAACGTACCCCACTGCATTCTACCGGCGTTCGATCCGGGCTGTGCGGCGTTGCTCCTCGGTTGCAAATGGCCCGGTGTGTTCGCTCGTCGCGCCTTGCGCTGGCCGTGCGCGGCATTGCGACGCTAGGCGCTCGGTGTAACGTGGGGTGTTGCCACGGACTCTTGGACCGTGGCTCTGCGAAGTTGATCTCGATGTCACCAAGCTCCTAGAATCTTTGGCACCTGGTGTCCGTGTCGGGAACTCGTCACCCGACGCCCGGGCGGGGCGTCCTGCCTGGCGGCGTTGCCCTGAGTCACACGTGCTCGCTCTCCGCGTCGCGTCTTGGAACGGTCCGACGCGGCATGAGCCAGACGCCGGGATTTGCAACGTGGGTCTGTGACGCGACACTGGCGGCGAGCAAGTCATGTCCAGACGAGCCATTATCACCGGCATCACGGGTCAGGACGGGTCCTATCTTGCGGAGCTGCTGCTCGAGAAGGGGTACAAGGTCGTCGGTATAACGCGGCGGCTGAGTGCACCCAACACCGAGCGGATTGCCCATCTGCAGGGGCGGATCGACCTGCGGCCCGGCGACTTGCTCGACCAGATGTCGCTGCTGAAGGTGGTGGACGAGGTTCGGCCGCACGAATTTTACAACCTGGCTGCGATGTCGTTTGTGCCGGCGTCCTGGGACCAGCCGATGCTGACCGGGGAATTCAACGCGCAGGGGGTGACCCGTGTGCTCGATGCAATCAGGCGTATCGATACGTCGATTCGGTTCTACCAGGCTTCCTCGAGTGAGATGTTCGGGAAGGTGCGCGAGACGCCGCAGACCGAGGACACCCCGTTCTACCCACGGAGCCCCTACGGGGTGTCGAAGGTATTTGCCCACTACATCACCGTGAACTATCGCGAGAGCTACGGCCTGTTCGCGGCGTCGGGCATCCTGTTTAACCACGAGTCGCCCCGGCGCGGTCTGGAGTTCGTGACGCGGAAGGTCACTGACGGTGTCGCGCGAATCAAGCTCGGCCTTGCCGATAGCCTGACGCTCGGGAATTTAGATGCGCGCCGGGACTGGGGCTTCGCGGGGGACTACGTGCGGGCGATGTGGATGATGTTGCAGCAGGAGGAGCCGGGTGACTATGTCGTCGCGACCGGTGTCAGTCATTCGGTCCGGGACCTGGTTCAGACCGCGTTCGACCACGTCGGGCTGGACTGGCAGCAGTACGTCAAGAGCGATCCGAACCTCTTGCGACCGGCCGAAGTCGATCACCTGATCGGGGATTCGACCAAGGCGCGTACCGAGCTGGGGTGGGAGCCCGTGGTCGATTTCACGGAGCTGGTTACCAGAATGGTGGATGCCGACCTCCAGCGGCTTCGCGGGGCACCGGCGACTGGCGTGGTGGGCTCGACTCCTTGAATCGCGTTCGTCGTGACAGTTGAGCCAGTCTTGATCGCGCTCGCACGATGAGAGCCGCCGCGTCACGGGGGGCGGTGAGACATGCTGGTTAGCAAGGCTGAGCCAGCCGAGTCAGGACGGTCTGAGGCACGTTTCCCGAGTCGCTGGACCGCTGCAGAACCGTCGTCGTCGATGAGGTGCGAGCCGGCCGCATCCGTCGACCCGCGGTGGGCGAGCGGGGTCTCGGAGGTCGCATGACCAGGGCGTTGATCACGACCGTGCCGTTCGGTGAGGCCGACCCGGCATCCCTCGAGCTGCTCGACGAGGCCGGAATCGAGTACGTCATCAACCCGATAGGCCGCCGACTCACCGAAGCGGAGCTGGTCTCGCTGGTACCCGGCTTCGACGCCATGGTCGCCGGCACCGAGCCCATCACAGGGCGCGTGCTGGAGGCGGGCGCGCAGCTGCGGCTGATTTCCCGCGTGGGGGTAGGGCTCGACAACGTCGACCTGCTCACCGCACGCGCGCGTCGGATCGCGGTTGCGTACACACCTGAGGGACCCGCCGACGCCGTGGCTGAGCTCACAATCGGATTGGCGCTATCGCTACTTCGTGGGGTGCATGTCGCGAACAGCGCGATCCGACGGGGAGTCTGGAAGCGAATTCAGGGCCGGCGGTTGGCCAGGGTCACGGTCGGGATCGTGGGGGTGGGCCGGATCGGTCTCAGGGTGATCCGCCTGCTCTCGGCGTTTGGTGCCAGGATTCTCGCCAACGATTTGACACAGGTGCCGATCGACGAGCCAGTGCGGTGGGTTGACAAACGGACGCTGTTCCAGGAGTCGGACGTCGTGTCCCTGCACGTGCCGCTGACGCGGCTCACGCGGAATCTTGTGGGCGCCGATGAGCTAGCATCGATGCGGCCGGGCGCGCTTCTGATCAACACCTGCCGCGGGGGGGTCGTTGACGAAGCGGCGCTGGCCACGGCCTTGCGGCACGGCCGGCTCGGCGGGGCCGCCGTCGACACCTTCGCCGACGAGCCGTACCACGGCGAGCTCGTGAACGTCGAGACCTGCCTGATAACGCCGCACATGGGGTCGATGTCGGCCGACTGCCGCGTGCGAATGGAATGCGGAGCCTCGCGGAACGTCGTGGCGTTTCTCCGCGGTGGCCCGGTCGACGAGTTGGTGCCAGAGTCGGAGTACGCGATGCGGGCGTCCGAGCGTGAGTCGGTCGAGACCGGAGCATTGCCGTCAAGTCGCACTGGTCCAGTACGTGAACGTTCCTGACCCGCGACTCGCAGGGTGCGTCCAGGTCAGTCGGTCTGTAGCCACCGCCGTTGGAGGTGGGCCACGGTCGGGGTGATAGCATCGCTATCCGACAGCAAATGGAGTGTCGGAGCGTGCAGCGCGAGAGCTCGCGGGTCAACGACGGGGTCGAATCGTGTCGTCGGGTGCTGACGGACAGTCCCACTCGTTCGGAGGGCCGGTGACGCGGCGACCGCGCTGTATCGTCTTCGTGGTCCTGGCTTCCGCGTTGCTAGCCGGCGAAGCGTATCTGGTGTTCGCCCGCGCGGCCGGCGCGCCGTCTGTGTCTTGGGGGCTCGAACGGTTCGTTGCTGGCGGTGTCGATGGTGGCGACCTCCACATCCAACAGACGATGCTGGTCGGGGCGGCCGGTCTCCACCGTATCGTGATATGGCCTGAACGCACTGGACCGGATGGTCGCGGCTACGTGGTGTTCGCGCTCCGGGACATGACCCACGAGCACGGTTCGGTGGTCGCGCGCGAGCGTGTTCCCCTTGGTTCCGTTCTACGGTCCCCGGAGTACTCGCTCGAGTTCACGCCGATCGCCGAATCGATGGGTCGGCGGTACCGGCTGGAGATCTCCGCTCCCTGGGTCACGGCGAAGGGGCTGGGCTTCAGGGCCGTTCGGGGGCGGCACTATCGAGACGGCACGTTGTCGATTGGCGAGCGAGCCGTCTGGGCGAACCTCATGTTCCGCACGTCTGCGACACGGGCGACGGTGTTCGCTCGTTTTACCAGCGATGTTGAGCACCGCGAGCGGTTCCCCGGCCCGGCGTTGCTGCTGGTCATGTGGGGCGTTGCGCATGTGGCGCTCGGGTTCCTGTTCGTCCAGCTCTCGGCCGGCGCTCGGGCAGATGGTCGCGATGCGAGTGTCCCGCGTCAGGGTCTCACTTGACCCACTCGCTCGCCCGGCAGGACCACGCCCCGAAGATCGAGCAGCGGCGGCACCGCGGACCAGTCGAATTCCAACTGAAACGCCCCGTGGCCGGCCGGGTGGACCGGGGCGTTGGCCAGGCCCCAGGCGTCGGGGTTGTGGTAGATGACATTCCTGGAGTGCCAGCGGTAGTCCCCGAAGTGGCTCCGTTCCGGGCTGTCGATCCCCTTGGAGAGTCGAAAGCTACCGACGTGGTTGGGGTGGTACACGGGCCCCCCGATGTCGACGAGACGCAGACCGTTCGCGTGCGCTTTTACCAGGAAGTTGTAGTCCACACCCACGCTGGCCAGGCGATAGACCTCGTTGAATCCGCGAACGTCGTGCATGCTGATGCGGTCGAGCAGTACGAAATCTCCGGTGCCGCCGGCATAGAGCGGGGGCTTGAGGACCGGACGTCGGGCGTAGTTACGCGCATCTTCGAGAAACGCCCAGTCCCAGTGCCCTGGATCGGCTCCGAGCTGGATGTCGACCCGGGCTGCCCGATACACGGTGCGCGGTTCCAGCTGTCTACCGGCGAACACGTCGATTACGTGGCGGCCAAGCAGGACATCCGCGTTCGTCGACAGGATAAAGTCTCCCGTTGCCCGCCGGATCCCCACGTTCTTGGCCACGAACTGCAGATATTGGAGGTTCGGGTTGAGGGTGACGGCGTCGTGGAAACGCCGGTCGACGATGTAGCTGACGAGCACGCCGCCGGCCAGCTCCGGAAACGCGGTCGCCGCCAGCTCGGCGAGCGGCGGTCGGTCCGGGACGGGATTCCATTCCACGAGCACGATTTCATGGGGGATCTCGCGCTCCGTCAACCGGTCGTGATTGAAAGCGAGCGTGCGCAGGAACCGCTCATTGAAGTCGCCGCCATGCCAATCGTCGTTGCGACCCGTCAGGACGATGCTGAGGACCGGCGGATTGGCCACCGTCACTTGCCCTCTCGATTCTTCGCTGAGCTCCCGGGTGACGACGTGTCGCTCCCCGGGCCTTGTGGCATCACGGCGCGCGTCCGGACATCCAGGGTTCGAACAGCCGCGTCCACGAGATCGAGCTTGACCTCGGTCGACATGAGGTGCTCATGGGCAAGTCGAGTCGATTGTTCGACACGTTCCAGTTGATGCCGCGCCTCGCGGACCTTGGCACGGTACGCTTCGGCGCGACCTTTCCATGTGTCCGCCGTCTGCTTCCACTCGGCGCCTTCGGTCTTCAGCTGATCGCGATGGGCACGTGCCTCGGCTGTCTCGCGCACGGCCGTGGCGTGGGCGGTCGAAGCTCGCTTGGCCTCGTTCTTCACGGTCCGCAGATCGGCGCGAGCGGCCGCCAGTTGTCCCTTGAGCTTGTCCGCTTCCGCCTTGGCGCGTGTGACCGTCTCTCGAAGATTCTCCACCTGAGCCCGTGACGAGAGACCCAGCGCGGCAAGCACGCGCCGAAGCGCCGACCGGATAGGGTTCATGCGGGGTGAGCTCCCTGGAGGGGAAAATGCGGATCGAACGTGCGCAGTGTACTACACATGCACGGGCGTTACGAAGTAGGCTGTTCGTGTGGCCGATGCGATGCGACGTCTGAAGGCCGAGGCGAGTCTGGAGGAGCGGCTCGACGCCGTCGTGCGTCTGGTGGGGCTTCCGGTTCAGTCAGGCGCGACGGCACCGACGGACGCGGGGCCGCCGGAAGCACTGCAGGCGCGTCTCGCCGCGTTGACCACCGCTATCGACGAGCGCGCTGGCGTCGCCGGGTGGGATGATGTTGACCGGCTCACGGTGCGGCTCCTGCTGGCGGATCTTGCTCTGATCGCCGGGCACTTCCGCGCCGTCACCCAGGCAACGCGGGCTCGGCTCACGACCGGACGTGAGGATCTCGAGCGGTGCCGGAACGTGATCGCGGACGCGGGCACCGACCCGAGTCCAATCAGTCGCCCGTGAAGCGAATGACGAGTAGCGAGCCGGCCAGGAGAAGGCTTATGGTAGAGACGATCACGATGACCATCGCCGGTTGTCGGACCCCGGGCAGGCGGTAGACGACCCACGTGTCACCTTCCCCGTATGCGGCCGTTCCAGCGACGTCGGGCGGGCTTCGGTCGAGGTCGCCGGTACTCGCGACATCGGGATGCTTGAGCAGTCTCGCGACGTTGCCCTGCGATGTATCGAGCAGCTCGTAGGCCCAGGACGGTGGCGTGTGTTCCGCATGGGTGAGCGCGAACTGCCGCTCCAGGTCGTGGCGCCGTGCCTCGGAGACGCCGTCGCGCCACAGAACGTGAATGCCAGGAGTCGGCTCGGTGGTCAGCGCACGCAGTAGGCCCACGCCGACCAGAAACGACGCCGCGCCGATGGCGGTCCACACGGCGAAGGAGCGAAGTCCGGTTCTCGCGGGTGGTAGCTCGGCGAGCATGGTAGCTGGCGGCACGGTGTCGATGCGTTAGCTTATCAAGCTGGTGGCGTGCTACGTCTCCGTTCGCGACACTGACGGCCTCGGTTGATCTTCCGGCGCCGCGCCCCTTATTATCTGTCGATCGCGCCGCCTTCGACAGCGCTGGCACTCTGCCCAAATCGCGCCGACCGTGACAACACCGACATTGTCCGTCGAGGGGCTGGGGAAGCGCTACTACCTGCCCCAACCGCGCGACCGTCGCGCGACCCAAGACCGCCGTCCCGGCCTCCGCGGCCTGGGAGAGCGGGTACGACAGTGGCCCAGCCGTCTGTTCGCTCGCCGCGAAGTCAAAGAGTTCTGGGCACTTCGCGACGCATCCGTCGAGGTCTCATCCGGCACCGTGCTCGGCATCGTCGGCGCCAACGGCGCCGGGAAGAGCACGCTGCTGAAAATTATCGCGAGGGTGACCCCTCCGACCGAAGGTCGGGTCTCTGGTGTCGGCCGTGTCGTGTCACTCCTTGAGCTCGGCGCCGGGTTCAACCCAGAGGTGTCGGCACGCGAGAACGTCTTCATGAACGCCGCCATGTACGGGATCTCGAAAGCTGAAGCGGCGCGACAGTTCGACGAGATCATCGAGTTTGCGGAGCTCGGCGAATTCGTCGACACGCAAGTGAAATACTACTCGAGCGGTATGTATCTGCGCCTGGCATTCTCGGTGGCCGTCAATATGAACCCGTCGATCCTGTTGGCGGACGAGATTCTCGCCGTGGGCGACCTCAACTTCCAGGAACGGTGTCTCCGGCGGGTGGGGGAGCTCGCCAAGCAAGGGTTGACGGTGCTCTTCGTCTCCCACGACATGGAGGCCATCTTGCGCGTGTCGGACCGCGCCCTCTGGTTGAGCGAGGGGCGGATTGCCAGCGCAGGGGATCCGGAAGACGTCGTGACCGAATACCAGCGCGCCGCGTGGGCCCGGGCGGACGCTGGCCAGAATGAGCGGGGCCGCCATGTCAACCGTTTCGCGGAGCTGGTCGACGCGACCCTCATGTCCTCCACCGGCAAGCAGATCGGTGCGGCGCCGACGTCCGAACACGTCGACGTGCGGATCCGCTTCGTCGTGAAGAAGGGCCGCATCGAACGCGTTCGATTTGGATTCGACATGTACTACCGCAACACGCTCTTGTTTCGGTCGATGCACGAGCAGGAAGGGGGGCTTCTCGAGCCCGGACGCTACGAAGCCTGGGTCCGCATTCCAGAAAACTTCCTCTCAGAGGTCATGTACTCGCTCAATGCGTTCCTGCTATTTAGTCGAGAGGGCAAGGACTTCTCGCTGATC
Organism: Vicinamibacteria bacterium; assembly: GCA_963578725.1. Taxonomy (GTDB): domain Bacteria; phylum Acidobacteriota; class Vicinamibacteria; order Vicinamibacterales; family UBA8438; genus NP936. The sequence goes on along the minus strand of CAUZDS010000002.1, from coordinate 94,888 downwards.
ATCCGCAACGCGTTGTCGTTCGCGACCTATTCCACCGACGGTGGCTCGGTGCGCCGTCTGCGCGGCCTGCTTGCACCCCGCCTGGACTGGAAGCTCTCCAAGGAGTCGGCAGTTGTCCGCACCTGACGTCGCGCTCGAGACCCCCGAGGGCGCGCACATCGGGGACACGCAGCCCTGGGTCATCGAACCCAGTCGGGTCGGGCTGTGGGCCTATCTCAGGGAGTTCTGGCGGTACCGCCACATCACCTGGTTCTTCGGCGGCCGGACCCTCAAGAAGATGTATCAACGCACCTTCCTCGGGAGGTTCTGGATACTGTTGAGACCGCTTGCGCCGCTTGCCATCAGCACGTTGGTCTTCGGAGGCCTACTGGGTGTCCCGTCGGACGGCGTGCCGTATTTCCTGTTCTTCTTGGCCGGTTCGACCCCCTGGGTTCTTTTTGAACAGGCGTTGATGTGGGTGACTCGCAGTCTCGAAATGAATCGAGGACTCGTCAAGAAAGTGTACTTCCCACGGCTCGTGGTGCCGGTGGCCGGCGTGACGCCGGGACTCGTCTACTTCGCCGTGTATACGACGATCCTGGCGGTTACCCTGATCTACTTCCTGGCGACCGAAGAGCGCTGGTATCTCGTGGTGGGCCCCGGCCTGCTGTGGGCGGCCTCGGCCGTGTGTCTCTGCATCGTCTTTGCCATCGCCCTGGGGCTGTGGACGTCGGTGTGGGCGGCCCGGGCACGAGACGTACGATTCACGTTACGCTACGTGCTGCGTTTCTGGTTCTATCTCACGCCGGTCATCTATCCGTTATCGCAGGTGCCCGAGCAGTACCGGGGCTGGATATTCCTAAACCCGATGGCGGTCATCGTCGAGACGTTCAAGTGGGGCGTCCTGGGTCTCGGTGAGTTCTATCCGCGCGGTCTCGCGATGTCGGGCGGGGTCATCGTGCTCATCCTGCTTGGCGGCATCCGCTACTTCACTCAGGTCGAGGCTGCCTCGGTCGACCGCATGTAGGCGGTTTCCCACCGTATCGTGAACATCCTGTTCGCCACGGGTCACTTCGGGTTCCTGAGGAACTTCGAGCCGGCCCTGCGTCTTCTGGTCGACCGCGGTCACCGCCTCCACCTGGTCGCCGACCGGCACGATGCGCTCGGCGGGATTCAGATGGTGGAGCGGTTGACGCGGGGCGCCGAGCGTGTCACGCACGCGTGGGTGCCGACCTCCAAGGAGCGGACGTGGTACGCCCTTGCCACCGAGCTGCGGCTCTCGCTCGACTACTGGCGGTATCTCCACCCGCGGTACGACCAGTCCCCGAAGTTGAGGCAGCGGGCCGAGTTGCAGGCGCCGTCGCTGGCCGTCAAGCTCGGCCGTCTGGCTGGTCTGCGGTCCCGACTCGGTCTTCGGGGGTGTGCTGCGGTTGTCCGCGGCCTGGAACGGGCGGTGCCCTACGATCCAGCGGTGCGAAGGCTCCTCGAGCGCCGGCGACCCGATTTGCTGCTCATCACGCCGCTGCTCTACTTCGGTTCGTCGCAGGTGGACTACGTGCGGGCGGCGCGGTCGCTCGGCATCCCGACCGTGCTCTGTGTCGGGAGCTGGGACCACCTGACGACCAAGGGGCTCATTCACGAGGTGCCCGACCGGGTGACCGTTTGGAATGAGGTCCAACGCGAGGAAGCCCGGGAGATCCACGGCGTGCCGCCGGACGCGGTAACCGTCACCGGTGCGCAATCGTACGACCGGTGGTTCACGGCTCGACCCAGCACGGACCGCGCCGCGTTCTGTCACAAGGTCAGCCTCGATCCGTCACGACCGATTCTCTTGTATCTCTGTTCATCACCGTTCATCGCCCCGTATGAGGTCGGATTCGTCGAGCGATGGGTCCGCGCCATCCGCGGGCATGCCGACCCGGACCTCAGCAGCGCGGGTCTGCTCATTCGGCCGCATCCGCAGAACTACGACCAGTGGGCCCGTGTCGACTTCGAGACGTACGACAACGTCATCGTCTTTCCACGGGGTGGCGTGAATCCGATCGACGACGTGGCGCGAGCCCAGTACTTCGATTCGATGTATCACGCCGCCGCCGTCGTCGGCGTGAACACGAGCGCCCTGATTGAGTCAGGGATCGTCGGTCGGGCGGTCTACACGGTGCTCACCGAAGAGTTTGCCGGGACGCAAGAAGGCACGCTCCACTTCCGTCATTTGCGGGACGTCAGTGGCGGTCTCGTCCACGTGGCTCCGAATTTGGACGCCCACGTTGCGCAGCTGGCCGTCGCGGTGGCCACGCCGCCCGGTCTCGACCCCAAGAGCCGCGCGTTCATCCAGACGTTCGTTCGACCTCAGGGCGTCGACCGCCCGGTGGCGCCGATCTTCGCCGATGCGGTCGAGGAGTGCGCGCGTCTCCAGGCGACACGCGGCAGAAGCGCTCCGCTCTGGGCGCCGGCCGCGCGGGTCGTCCTCTATCCCCTCGCCGTCGGCGCATGCCGACTCGCGCGTCACCGCCGGGCCACGCGCAAGACCGCAGACCAGCGGGCTGACGCGCCGCGTCGCATCCTGTTCGTTATGGCGTCACCGGAGTATCTGCGGTACTACGACTCGACGATTCGACTCCTAACCGAGCGTGGGCATCAGGTGATCGTCGGCGTGAACAAGCAACGCGACGTCAAGCAAGCGCGTCTGGAGGCGCTGGACGGCGTGACCGGCGACCTCGAGATCGTCGGTGTCATCCCCCAGCGCTCGGATATCTGGGGGCGCATCGGTAAGGGGTTGCGTGGCATCGTGGACTTTACGCGGTTCCTGCACCCTCGATATCGACACGCGCCGGTCCTGCGGGCCCGGATGAAGCGGAAGGTGCTTCCGATCGCCTTCCGGTTCCTGGATAAGGTGCCCGCTGTGAGTGCGGTCACCGTGCAGCGTACGCTCTCGGCGCTCGCGTGCCTGGAACGGTCTATTCCGAGCAGCCGAGAGCTCGAGACGTTCATTGCGAGCCACCGGCCGGACGTGGTGCTCGTGTCGCCGCTCATCGACGCTGCCTCGCACCAGGTCGACCTTGTGAAGAGCGCGAAAGCGCTCGGCATCAGTACCGGGGCGTGCATCGCGAGCTGGGACAACCTGACCAACAAGGGGTTGCTGCGCATCGAGCCCGACCTGGTGTTCGTGTGGAACGAGATCCAGAGAGGGGAGGCTGTCGAGTTCCATGGGATTTCTGGCGACAAGGTGGCTGTGACCGGCGCCCAGCTGTTCGATCGGTGGTTCGAGCGCCGGCCGAGCCGGTCACGTGACGCCTTCTGCGGAGTGGTTGGTCTCGAACCAGATCGACCGTTCGTGCTCTTTACGTGCTCGTCTGGCTTCATTTCCGAATCCCACCGCGAGTTACCGTTCGTCCGGTCATGGGTCGAGGCGCTGCGCCGTAGCGAAGACCCCGGAGTGCGGGCGCTCGGCGTGCTCGTGCGGCCTCACCCGTACAACACCGAAGCCTGGGAGACGGCCGACCTGTCAGATCTCCCGGGCGTGTCGGTCTGGCCACGACGCCGGTACAACGCGGTCGAGGAGGCGCAGCGGGCAGCCTACTTCGACGCGTTCCATCATTGCGCCGCCGTCGTCGGCATCAATACGAGCGCTATGGTTGAGGCCGCGATCGTCGGTCGTCCCGTGTTCTCGGTCGTGACCCCCGAGTTCGCCGGCACGCAGGAAGGGACGTTGCACTTCCACCACCTGTTGCCGGAGAACGGCGGGTGCGTGCGCGCCGCGTCCAGCCTCGAGGAGCACGTAGGCCAGCTCGGCTACGCGCTGACGCGCGAAGCCGTCACCCGACACGAGACGACCCGATTCGTGCGGTCGTTCATCAGACCCCACGGTCTAGACAGGCCGGCGACACCGATTATCGTCGCGCGGATCGAGGCGCTGGCTCGGCTGCCGAGGCCACACCTGGTGGTCACACCCCTCTGGAGCTACGGGCTACGCGCCGTGCTCGTTGCGGGCGGTGCCCTGGCTGGGCTGGTCTCGGTCGTGGCGACGCCGCGGAGCTGGGGCAAAGCTCGGAGGCGTGTGCGGCAACGTCTGCACACGCTCCGAAAGCGAGCGGCCAAAGCTGTCCGGGTGTCGGGCAACCGCGCGCGTCGGGTCAGGAAGCAGGTCCAGCGCGTGGCTACGTCGCGCGCGCGGTCCGACCGAGCTGGGTGGGGCGCGTCGCTGTGGCACGCTGGGGTACTGCGACCGGCTCGTAAGCTGCGGCGGCTGGTCCGGCGTGGGCGCTATGAGCTCGCGATGAGAGTCAAGCATCGCGCCGCCGGCAGTAATGTTGATCCGAAGCCCTGACACCGGCCCAGACTGGGTGGAGCGCACGTCGGCCGGTGACACGCGTTGACAAGCTGCGCGAGCGCGAGCAATGATCCCGCTGTTCGCCTGTCTCACGCGTACAGGTCCGTTGGACCATCCTTCCACTAAGTGTGGCTCTTTGGTCAGTACTCCTCCGTGAGCAGCCAAACGACGCCTCGAAAGGATGACCCACGGGTCGCCGGACTGAAGACCAGGCCGCCATCGGCTCCCGCGATGGCAGGGCGATGCTCCTGACATCACGGTTCGCCGGCGGTCACACCGTTCGAGGTGGCGGTGTCGTCCCGGACGACGAGGTGACGGTGACGGTGCCGTGTTATCGGCTTGACACCTGGGCGGAGCGTCTGGGAGTGGATTTCCACGACGTGAGCTTCATCAAGGTCGACGTGCGTGGGTGGGAGCCACACGTCTTGCGCGGTGCGCCTCGCGTCTTGAGCCATCCGCACATCGCCTGGCAGTTCGAGATTGCTCCCGGGCGGCTCAAGCGGGCAGGAAGCGGGCCTGAGGACCTCTATGCCCTGCTGGACTCTCGTTCCGACTGGTTCGTGGACCTCGACAAGTCACGGGCTGGGTCTCGCCTGATGCCTACCGGTGACCTTCGGAACAGCTTGTCCATCCTGGGGTCGGAGGCGCGCGAGACGGATCTCGTTCTGTGAAGAAGCGGTGGGCTTGCGCCCGCACGTTCGTAGTACACGCGACCCGAGCCGTGCCATGGTGTCACCCGAGGCCCTCCCACGCCCGTGGCTACGTCGAATCCTGGCTTGGATCGGCCGTAGGCTCAGGCCGCTGGTCGATCCCAATTACGAGCAGAGTGTCGCACGGCTCGCCGACCTCGCCCGGGCCGCTAAGCACCTCGAACGGGCGATCGACGACCAGCAGCGTCGCCTCACACGCGTCGAAGAACAGACCGCTCGGTCCCGAGGGGAGCTCGGCGCCTTCCGCGACCGCCAGGCAGAGGTCCGGCGGACCGAGAACGCGAGGGTTCTAGGGGCGCTCGACGGGATCGGCGATCGGCTTCGCCGGCAGGTCTCGTGGGCACAACGTGCGCACCGCGAGGGCGAGCGCCTGGAGGGCTGGCGCCGCCAGGAAGCCCTCGTGCTCGACCGTCTGGGTCGGCTAGCCCGGAGCGACGAACCGATCATCGTCGGACCGTGGACGGGCGAGGTTGGGTTCGAGCTCCTGTACTGGATCCCGTTCGTTCGCTGGGTGACCCGCAAGTTCGGGCTCGATCCATCTCGTTTGGTTGCGGTCTCGCGCGGGGGCACGAGTTCCTGGTATGGCCGGCTGGCGGGCCGCTACATCGACGCGTTCGAATTTCTGACACCCGACCAGTTCCGCACCGCCGTGTCGGCTGGGTCCAAGCAGCGTCGTGTGCGTCAGCTCGATCTCGAGCTCCTGCGGCGGACCCGTCAGCGCCTTGGTGTCTCACGAGTCCGGCTGCTTCACCCCGCGCTGATGTACGAGCTGTTCTATCCGGTGTGGAAGGGCCAGGCGAGTTTGCAGCGTCTGCACGCGTTCACGATGCATGAGTCGTTCGGTCCGGCGGCACGTCCCGCCGTGTTTGGCCGGCTGCCTTCCAGCTACGTTGCCGCACGGTTCTACTTCTCCGACTGCTTTCCCCAGACGCCTGAGAATCGCGAACTGATCGTTGGAACGCTCCGAAGGTTGACCGAGCAGAACGACGTCGTGTTGCTCAATCCCGGTTTCCGCGTCGATGATCACGACGATTTCTCTGGTTCGTCCCTGCCGGGCGTACTTCGAATCGACGATATTATGAAGCCCGAGGACAACCTGGCCGTCCAAACCGCTGTCATCCAGGGCGCCTCGGCGTTCGTCGGCACCTATGGCGGGTTTGCCTATCTGGCACCGTTGTGCCGGGTGGACGCCGTCGGTCTGTTCTCGGTGCCGAGTTTCTTTGTTCAGCACCTCGAAGTGGCACTTCAGGCCTTCGACTGTGTCAACGGAGGGAGGCTCACGGTGGTCGATTCCGCGGCGGCTGCCCTGATTTCTCAGGCCTTCGGTTCGGGCACAGCAGGCTCGGTTTGAGCTCTCTTCGCGGCCCCTTCACCCCACTCGAAACAGGTGGACGGCATCGCCAAAATCCTCTATCATCTGGGGGTTAGAAAGTGCCGCCTTCCGTCATCGCCGATCCATCTTCTCCATCGCACTGGTGTCTGGGCCTACGTTCCTCGAGGGTTCGGGGATCCGTTGCGCCGAGCCGGTGAGTTGGACTGGCGGATGGTCTGTCTCCAACGGGCTTCTGTGCGCCTTTCTGTAGGCGAGAGGGCGGGAGCGTGTACAGACAGCGGCCCTCAACCATGCGAGTTCCGTATCGGCAGTTTTCGGAGTACATCCCGGTCGAGATTGAGCGGCTGCGCCCGGCAGGTTCGTACGCCGCGCTGATGAAACAGCGCACGCATGCCATCGATGGTCTCGTAGCCCAACACGGTCAGATTCCAGAGGAGCTCCTTTTGCTCCGGGCGTGCCCGACGTGCCGTAGCACAACCTACCGCGAGGAGCTGCGCAAGGACCACATGGTCCTCGTGCGCTGCGAGTCTTGCCAGCTGGTCTATGTAAATCCGGCCTTTGATGAAGCGCACTACCGCGCGGTTTACACGTCCGAGGAATACCAGGGGATCATGAAAGACCTCGGTATCACGAGTCACGCGTATCGGGTCGAGCGTTTCGGGCAAGAACGCGTCTCGTTGATGGCCGAACACCTCGATCTGCCGGACGGTGTGTCCCCAGCGTATCTGGACGTGGGGTGTAGCACCGGCTTCGTCGTCGAGGCGGCAGCCCGGCGAGGGTGGCGCGCAAGCGGTATCGACCTCAATCCATCGGCGATCGAGTTTGGTCGACAGCGGGGCCTCGACCTCCGACACGCGGCACTCGAGGACGACCGCCGCGCCGCGGAGAGTCTCGATGCGGTCTCTCTCTTTGACGTGCTGGAACATCTGCTCCATCCGCAGGCGATGCTCGACGCTGCGATTCGGCTACTCAGACCCGGAGGCATCCTATTCCTCTACGTGCCGAACTACGATTCGGCGTCTCGGCTCCTGCTCGGGGCTGACGCGCACTTCATCTGGCCGACCCACCACCTGAACTACTACACGCCATCGACGCTGAGTGAGCTGATGCGCCGGTCCGGTCTGGAGGTCGCGCGAGTGGTGACCGAGGGACTCGACGTCGCCGATTACGTCTGGTACCAGCGAGAAGTAGCCGGGCAGGACGTGTCGGCGATCGAGACCATTGCCGATACGCTGCAGTTTCTGATCAACGCGGGTTGCTATGGGAAGAACCTCCGACTGATCGCGCGCCGCCCACGCGCTGCCTGAGACGGTGGACATTCTCTTTCTCACGCGTCACTTTGGGTGTCTGCGGAATTTCGAGCGGCCGATCTTTCGTCTCGCCCGCGCTGGCCACCGCGTGCATCTGGCGGCCCATCAGGACGATGTCCTGGGGGGACTGGCGATGGTCGAGCGTTGGGTTGGCGGTCAGTCAGGGATCACATTCGAGCGCGTGCCCGGTCTGCCGCCGTCGCCGTTCGACGACCTGGCCACGCGTCTCCGGCTGGCCGTTGACTATCTGCGCTACGTCGAGCCCGCCTATTCCAGGGCGTTCGGGTTGGTGCAGCGTGCACACAAGCGGACCCCGCGCTGGATCCTGAGCGCCACGCAGGCGTGGTGGGGACGGACGTGGGTGGCCCGCCGGGCGATGCGAGCGCTCCTCCTGGCTCTCGAACGTGTCGTGCCGAGGAATCCTGGGGTCGACGCGTTTATCACGGCGCGGTCACCGGATCTGGTCCTGATTACCCCGCTACTCGCGCTCGGCTCGGCCGAGATGGACTATCTCGACGCCGCCCGGGCACTCGGCCGGCCAACTATCTTCTGTGTGTGGAGCTGGGACAACCTGTCGAGCAAGGCTCGGCTGCGAACGCTTCCCGAGGCGGTGATGGTCTGGAACGAGACCCAGAAACGTGAGGCGGTGACCCTCCACGCTGTGCCGGCCCGTCGTGTCGTCGTCACCGGCGCGCAGTCGTTCGACCAGTGGTTCGAGTGGACCGCGCGCCGGAGTCAGGCGGAGTTCCGCCGTCACGTCGGGCTGCCGGGCGACCGACCATTTCTGCTCTGGGTTTGCTCCGCCCTGCTGCACGGGAGCGCTCCCGAGGCGCCGTTCGTGCGGCAGTGGCTCGCCCGGCTACGGGCCAGCGACGATCCGGCGCTCCGCGAGGTCGGCGTGCTCATCCGTCCGCACCCGGCTCGTCTCCAGGAATGGGCGGACATGGACCTGGATGGGCTCGGTCCCGTGTCGGTGTGGGGCACTAACCCGACCGATGACGCGGCTCGGGCCGACTACTTCGAGTCGCTCGCGTACGCAGCGGCGGTCGCCGGTCTAAACACCAGCGCCTTTCTCGAGGCTGCCATCGTCGGTCGCCCCGTCCATACGGTCCTGCTCCCGGAGCATTTCGACAACCAGGAAGGAACGCTGCACTTCGAGTACCTCATGAACGTTGGCGGTGGACTGTTGCACGTGGCCCGATCATGGGACAAGCACCTCGACGATCTGCGCCACGCCCTGACGCGACCCGAGGGGGCGCCGGACGAGCGCAGCCAGCGATTCGTCGAGGCGTTCATCCGCCCGTATGGACGTGCGGTCAATGCGACGGATCGGTTCGTCGAGGCGGTCGAACACGTCGCCGCCGAGCCCGCAGGAGCGCCGCTGACAGCGCCATTCTGGGCGCCGATGGGTCGCGCTGCGTTGGGCGGTCTACGAGAGCTCATGAAGCGCCAGTGCTTTATGGACTGGTGGCGGTCGCCGCGTGAGTACGAAAAGAAAGTGGCGATCCGCCGTAAGCGAGCTGCCAAGGATCGTGCTCGGGAACTGGCACAGCTCGCACAGGTACGCGAGTCCAGAGCGGGCGGTTCGCGTCCCAAGGCCTGACGGCACCACCGTGAGACAACGACTGCAACAGTGGCTCCGCGGGTTGCTCGGTATCACGGCGCTCGACGTGCGTCTGGCGCGCGAACAGGATGACACGAGACGTGTCCTGAAGGCGGTGCGGCAGATTAATGACCGGCTACGCCATCTCGAGCGCGACACCGAGCAGCGGCACAAGGCGGTCACGACCCAATACAAGGACATCCGGCTCCAGAGTCGTGACGTGAACGAACACCTGCGTGGCGTGCGCACACAGTTGGGTAGCCGTGGGATCCAGGCGCACCTGCGCTCGTTGCGGCTCGACACGCGGGCCGTGCTGCGGCGTCTCGTGCTCGACCCGACCGAGCTCGACTATCCGCATCGCCTGTCGGCGCAACGCTGCAGCCTCGGGTCCCAGCGGGATGAGGATGGTATTTCGTGGGCCATCTTCCAGCATGTCGGCATCGCGACCCACCGCTTCATCGACATCGGCTGTGGCAGCGAGGGAGGCACGGCCGGGTTCTATGCTCGGGAATGCGGCTGGCAGGGTCTGATGATCGATATCGACGACCCCCACGTGGCGTCGGTGCGCGACCGGTTCAGCCGAGCCCAGGTGACGGCCCTGACCGCTTGTGTCACACGCGAGAACATCAATGACCTCATCGAGCAGGCTGGGTACGGTGGAGAGGTCGACCTCCTCAGCATCGACATCGACGGCATGGACTACTGGGTGTGGGAAGCGTTATCGGCCGCGGCCCCGAGGCTGGTCATCGTGGAGTACAACGCGCTCTTTGGCCTCGACCGCGCCGTGACGGTGCCCTATGACGCGGCGTTCGACCGCGCGCGCTTCTCTGGTGTGCTCCGCAAGCGCTACTTCGGTGCCTCGCTGCCGGCCTTCGTCCGCCTGGGTCACAAGAAGGGGTATCGCCTCGTGACCGTCGAGCCGATGGCCCTCAACGCGATCTTTCTGCGCAACGACCTGGGTACCGACATTCCCGCCTGCCCGCTCGAGGCGTTGCCGTATTCCGACGTCAAGACCAGCCGGTTCGCGGACATCTATGCGCTGGCGAGGGAGAACGGGCTGTCCCTCGTCGAGCTCGAGCGCTAGCGGTCGACCGTGAAGATCCTCCTCAGTGCGCTGCACTTCGGGTATCTCCGGAACTTCGACTCCGTAGTGGCGTTACTCGCCGAGCGTGGACATGTAGTGCGCCTCCTCGCCGACGAACCGGACGCCTTCGGGGGGCAGGCTCTGGCCGAGGCGCTGGTGGCCCGATATCCGGCCCGCGTGAGCTGGGGGTTTGCGCCGTCCTACGAGGGGGAACGGTGGTTTCTGGTGGCGCGGAAACTCCGTCTGGGTTTCGACTACCTCCGGTTCTTGGAGGATCCGTATTTCGCGTTCCCCAAGCTGCACGAGCGGCTGGCTGAGCGGGTGCCCCGAGGGCTGCTCTGGCTATTGTCCATCCCGGGCGTGAACTCCAGGCCTGGCCGCCGTCTCCTGCGCCGCGGCCTGGCGGCGCTCGATACGGCGATGCCGCGAAACCCGGCGATGGACGCGTGTCTTGCCGACGTGCGTCCCGACGTGCTGCTGCTGACGTCGATCACCAACCCGCGGGCCCCGCAGCTAGACCATCTGCGGAGCGCGCGGGCGCTGCGCATCCAGACCGGCATCTCCGTCTACAGCTGGGACCATCTCTCAAGCAAGGCGTTGATTCGGGTACTGCCGGACCGAGTGTTGGTCTGGAACGACACGCAGAAACGCGAAGCCGTGGAGCTGCACGGCGTGCCGGCTGCTCGGGTCACGGTCACGGGTGCCCAGTGCTACGACCAGCTGTTTCGATGGCAGCCGGGACAGTTGCGCGAGGACTTCTGCCGCGCGGCCGGCCTACCGCCGAATCGGCCGTATGTGCTGTATGTGTGCTCGGCGCTGACACCGGACCCGAGAGAGGCGGCGTTCGTCGTCGAATGGGTGCGGTCGCTCCGCCGGAGCTCGGATGGGCGGCTGCGTACGGTCGGTGTCCTCATCCGACCCCATCCAGAGCGGCGCGGCGAATGGGACGATGTGGACCTCGACGGTCTCGGACCGGTGGTGGTGCACGGGCGGACCCCGTTCACACCGGACGCCAGGAGCGACTACTATCACGGGCTCGCGCACAGTGCGGCGGTCGTCGGTCTCGTGACGAGCGCGTTCCTGGAGGCCGCCATCATCGGCCGCCCGGTCCTGACGCTCCTGCGGCCGGAGCTGACCAAGCACCAGGAGGGCATGCTTCACTTTCGATACTTGCTGGAGGTGGAGGGCGGTCTGCTCCAGGTGGCCCGGCATCTTCACGAGCACTGTGCGCAGCTTTCAGCGGCGCTGGATGGCACGGGGGAGTGGGTCGCACAGCAACGGCGGTTTCTGCGGGCGTTCGTCCGACCGCACGGCCTCGAGGTGCCGGCGACGGACCTGTTCGCGGACGCGGTAGAAGCGCTCGGGGCGAGCGAGTCATCCGAGTTCGAGGTGGCCGACGCGACGTCACGGCTGAGACCGGTCGTCGACTGGATCGTCGCGCGCAGCCAGGATGGTCGGGTCGTACGACCGCTCCTGTTCGACACCCGGGAAGCGGAAAAACAACGGCAGCGGTCCCTCCGCCTCGCGCAGCACGCCAGGGACAAGCACCGCCGCAAACGCCAGCGACGGCAGGACCGTGCCGAGAGGGAGCGCGCGCTGGTCGGAGTCCGACGACAGGCGATGGCCCGCAAGGCCGCCGTCAAGAGGCGCAAGGTCGCGGTCAAGAGAGTGAAGCGGCGGGAGAAGCGTGCGCGACTCTGGTCCAAGCGTGTCGAGCGGATGACATTTCTGGGCTCGCTTATCAGGAAGCGAATCGGTATCTGATCTCGGACATCGCCGCAAAGCACGTGGGGTGCTTCAGGAACGTCGAGCCCGTGATCGCCGCTTTCAACGCGGGCGTGGCTGGACTCGACCCGAGCGCGTCTCTCGAAGCAGGATCAGGCGACGCCAGTCGCTGACCGCGCTCGGGGTGCCTCTCGCCCAACGCGTGAGACGATTCATCGATTTCGTACACTGGGGGGCGCGGTAACCACGGCTGCGGAAGAACGGTCGGTTCCCTATGCGGGTCCTCGTGCTCACCAGCACGCATCGTCGTCACGATTTCCTTGTCAACACGCTCACTGGCGCGCTTGACGTCGTCGGCGTCTGGCAGGAAGCCAAGTCGTTCCAGCCGTTGCGCTACGCTCGCGGGCCAGAGGAGGAGGTCGTGATCGCAGACCACTTTGCGGCCAGGGATACAGCCGAGACGGCGTTTTTCTCGGAACACGCACATCCGCGTCCAGCCCGGGGCGCCGTCTATCGGCGCATTGCGGCTGGCGCCATCAATGACGAGACCGAGGTCGCGCGGATGGAAGCATGCCGGCCTGACGTGGTGGCCGTGTTCGGGACGGGTCTGCTGGGTCGGGGGATCATCGACCGGTTCGGTGGTCGGATCATCAACATCCATCTTGGGCTCTCGCCCTATTACCGAGGGGCGGGCACTAACTTCTGGCCGCTCGTGAACCGAGAACCCGAGTATGTCGGCGCCACGATCCTGTATCTGGACGCCGGGATCGATACCGGCCCCATCATCGGTCACGTGCGGCCCGAGGTGGCACGTGACGATGGACCCCACGACATCGGCAATAAGGCGATCGTCGCGGCGGCGTATGGCTTGCAGGCCGCCATGCGAGCGCATATCGCCGGCCGCATTCGGGCGGTGCCGCAGAGTGACAAGGGCCGGCTCTACCAGCGAAAGGATTTCTCGGCCGCGGCGGTCCGGCGACTCGCGGACAACGTCTCGACCGGGATGATTCCCGAGTACCTTGACCAGAAGCCGGCACGCGACGCATCGCTGGCACTGGTCGCTCTGCCGGAGGACGTCTGATGGCGGGCGACTGTTTGGTGGCGATGTATCACTACGTGCGTGACACCGAGCGCACCCCGTTTCCCGCCCTGCGGGCGTTGGCCATCCGTGACTTCGAAGCGCAACTCGACTGGATCGGAGCCCACCACGCGGTGGTGTCCTACGAGACCTTCGAGCGACACGTCGTGGAGCGGCGGCCGTTCGAGGGCACCGCGGCGCTGCTGACGTTTGATGACGGCCTGGTCGACCACTATGTCGACGTGTGGCCGCGTTTGGCCGCCCGTGGCTGGCGCGGGGTGTTCTTCGTCGCCGGTGCCTCGTGTGCCGACCGACCTAGCGTGCTGAACGTGCACAAGACCCATTTCCTCATCGCCACGCTGGGTGCGGCGGCATTCGCCGACTCGGTGCGTGAGGCCGTGGCCGCCCTGCCGGTCGAGGAGGGTGGAGGTCTCGCCTGGCGCCGGGAGGTCTATCGTTACGATGATGACGACGCACAGGTGGCCACCAAGCACCTGCTCAACTACGAGTTACCGTATCCAACGGTCGACCGGTTGTTACGCGATCTGTTCGCTGTGCATCTGGGTGACGAGACCGACTTCGCCCGAGCGCTCTATCTCCAGCCGGCGATGATTCGGGAGATGGCCCGCGCTGGCATGACGTTCGGGTTTCACACCGAACACCATCGTGTGCTCGCCCGGCTCACCCGGGCGCAGCAGGAGGTGGAGCTGGCTGACGGCGTTCGTCGCGTGCAGGCGCTGGCTGGAAAGGGTCCGGTGCCGTTCTGCTACCCGTACGGGCACACGCACACCTACACGGCCGAGACCGTGTCGGAGCTCGGTGCGTGCGGCTACCCGTCCGCCTTCACGACCCTCCGCCGGCGCGCGCAGCCGGACACGGATTCCCTATTTGAAATCCCTCGGTTAGACACGAGGGATCTGCCGCCGTTCGAGGAGGCTCCCGCGCGTGCGTAAGGTCTGCGTCGTCATCGGCTCACGGGCCAACTACAGCAGCATCAAGTCGGTCATGCGCGCCGTCATGCGGCATCAGGACCTGCGGTTGCAGTTGATAGTCTGCGCCTCCGCCGTGCTCGACCGGTTCGGTTCGGTGGTCGACGTCATCGAGCGGGATGGCTTCGCGCCAGACGCCCGGGTCAACATGATCATCGAAGGTGAGACACCGTTGACGATGGCGAAGTCGACAGGGCTGGGGCTGCTCGAGCTGCCGACGCTCTACGACATGCTCCGGCCAGACGTGGTGGTCAGCGTCGGTGACCGGTTCGAGACCATGGCGACCGCCGTGGCCGCCGCCTACATGAACATTCCGGTCGCGCACACGATGGGTGGCGAGGTGACGGGGACGATCGACGAGAGCATTCGTCACGCGGTCACTAAGCTCGCCCATCTGCACTTCCCGGCCAACCGCCGGGCGGGCGACCGAATCATAAGAATGGGCGAGGACGCGTCCACGGTGCACGTCGTCGGCTGTCCCCGGATCGATCTCGTCGCTGAGATTGCTGCCAGCCCATCGGATGATCTCGACGCTGCGTGGCTCGATCGGGAGGGAGTCGGGGGTCATGTTGATTTGAGTGCCCCGTTCCTGCTGGTAAGCCAGCACCCCGTGACGACCGAGTACGGGGAGGGCGAGCGGCAGGTCCTTGAGACCCTCGAGGCTCTGCGTACGCTCCGCATGCCGGTGATCATGCTGTGGCCGAACGTCGACGCTGGGTCGGACGACGTGGCGCGCGGCATGCGGAAGTTCAGGGAGAAGCGCCACCCGGAGCACATCCGCTTCTACAAAAACTTTCCGGTCGAGACCTACGTCCGGTTGATGATCCACGCCGCGTGTCTGGTCGGCAACTCGAGCGCCTCTATTCGGGAAGGGGCGTTTCTGGGCGCCCCGGCCGTCAATATCGGTACACGCCAGACCGGTCGCGAGCGCGGAAGCAACGTCGTCGATGTACCCCACGAGCGCGGGGCGATCGTCGCGGCCGTTAGGCGTCAGGTCGAGCACGGGCGATACCGCTCCGAGAATCTCTATGGGGACGGCCAGACCGGCGATCGGGTCGCGGCGATTCTCGCGACCACGCCGCTTCGGGTCCAGAAACATCTCGCTTTTTGACGCATGTCGGTTCTGGGTATCGTGCCGGCGCGCGGCGGGTCCAAGGGCATTCGTCGAAAAAACTTGGCGCCACTGCGCGGCCAACCGCTGATGACCTGGACGCTCGCGGCCGCGCGTAGCGCCGCGTCGCTGACGCGCATCGTCGTCAGCACGGACGACGACGACATCGCGCGCGAGGCCCGCGCGCGCGATATGGAGGTATTGATGCGACCGGCGTCGTTAGCGGACGACGACACGCCCGTCCTCGATGTACTGCAACACGTGATCCGCGAGCTGGAGCATCGCGAGCGGTGGCGTTCGGAGATGGTGGTCCTGTTGCAGCCGACGTCCCCATTACGAACGGCGCGACACATCGACGCTGGCGTGCGCCTGTTGCGCGACAGCGGAGCGGACTCGGTCGTGAGCGTCGTCGAGGTGCCGCACCAGTTTCATCCGCGGTCGGTACTGCACCTGGACGGGGACCGGCTGGTCTCCTACTCGGGCCAGGCGACCGTGACCCGGCGTCAGGACAAGCCGATTCTGTATGGCCGCAACGGCCCAGCGGTGCTGGCGACGCGCCGCGACGTGCTGCTGGACGGCAGTCTCTACGGACGGGACAGCCGGCCTCTCGTCATGACCGCCGAAGAATCGGTCGATATCGATTCGGTGTGGGATCTGGAGCTCGCGGCGTGGTGTCTTGCCCGTCGAGACGGCACGTCTGCATCGAGATAAGGCGCCGGTGAACATTCTCTTTCTCGCCAGGCACTTCGGCTACTTCCGGCACTACGAGTCCGTCATCCTCGAGCTCTCGCGTCGAGGGCACAGCCTGCATCTGGCGGTCGACCGGGAGGAGACCTCTGGCGGCCGGGACATGGTGGAGCGGTGGGCGCACGACGCGCCGGGCATCACCATGGGGTGGACGCCGGACCGGGACGCGGACTGGCTTTGGCTCGCGACGAGGCTCCGGCTGGCACAGGACTTCCTGCGCTATCAGGATCCGCGCTACGACCGCGCGGTTCAGCTGCGTCGGCGGGCAGAAGGACGTTTGCCGACGGTCGCCTTAAGTGTGCTGCTGTTGATGGGGTACCGCACCCGTCCGGGACGTCTGATGCTTCAGGTGTGGCTGTCGGCGCTTGAGCGCGCCGTCCGCCCGTCCCCGGAGCTCGCAGCGTTTCTTCAGGCGCACCGCCCCGACGCGCTCCTGGTCACACCGCTCGTCGAGCTGGGCTCACCTCAGACCGACCACATGCGCGCGGCGATGCGCGCCCGGGTCCCGACCGCGTTGTGCGTGGGCAGCTGGGATCACCTGTCGAGTAAGTCGCGGATTCGCGACGCGCCGGACCGTGTCTTCGTGTGGAACGAGACCCAGCGTCGCGAGGCTGTTGAGCTGCACGGGGTGGATGCGGACAGTGTGGTCGTGACCGGCGCGCAGTGTTTCGATCAGTGGTTCGGCCGGTCGCCGGCCACGTCCCGTCTGGAGTTCCTGGAGGCGCTCGGTCTCGACCCGGCTCGGCCACTGATTCTGTGGGTCTGCTCGTCGCTTTTTCGCGGGAGCCCGCGCGAGTCTGAGTTGGTCGAGGAATGGCTGGGTCGGCTCCGGAGCGTGTCCGACCCGCGCTTGCGCGAGGCCAACGTGCTCGTGCGTCCGCATCCACAGCGACTCGACGAATGGAGAGCTGCCGATCTCTCGTCGTACGGTCGGGTGGCGGTGCATCCGGCGTCGGCCGGGAACGACGCCAAGACGTTGTATTTCGATACGCTCTTTCATGCGTCCGTGGTCGTCGGGATCAACACGAGCGCGCTCATCGAAGCGGGGGTCGTCGGACGGCCGGTGCTGTCGGTTGTGGACGAGCGCTACGCCCACAACCAGGAGGGCACGCTGCACTGGCCGTATCTCGTCGAAGTGGGCGGAGGTCTGCTGCAGGTGGCGCACGGTTTCGACGAGCATGTCGCCCAACTGTGCGACGCGCTGCAAAGACCTGTCCCCTGTCACGACCAGTTCGTGCAGGCGTTCGTCCGACCGCACGGATTGGAGGCGGCCGCCACGCCACGTCTGGCCGACGCGGTCGAGGAGCTTGCGGCGCTCCGTGTGTCGCATCGGGCCGGGGCCGGAGGGACGGCTGTGCTGTTGCGGCCCATGCTGTATCCCCTGATCTGGTTCCTTCGGGCCCGCAATGAGTGGGTCTTCTTGCGCAAGCGGGCGAAGCGCAACCTCAAGCGCGCGTGGCACGGGACCCAGCGCGCCCTGCGTCAGGCGGCGAAGACGCTCGTGCTCAAGCGGGTCCGCAGCCAGCCGCCGCAGCCCTTGCTCTCCAAGAGCGAGCGGCAGCAGATCCGGGGCGAGCGGCTGTTCGAGGGGGTCGAAGAGGTCGAAGAGATCAAGGAGGTTCTTTCTCGCATCACCCGCAGCGGCCGCCCGGTGTTAGTGGGCCCCTGGTTGAGCGAAACAGGGTTCGAGCTGCTCTACTGGATTCCTTTTCTCCAGTGGGCGAAGAGTCACGCCAACATTCGGGATGACCGGCTGGTCGTCATCTCGCGTGGCGGGTCGTGGTCGTGGTACCGGCACCTCACGACGCACTACCATGACGTCTTTGATTTTTACAGTCCCGACGAATTTCTACGTCGCAACGAGGGTCGGATCGCGGAGCAGAGCGGGCAGCAGAAACACGTCGACGTGTCCATGTTCGACGAGGAGATCCTGAGGCACGTGGAGCACGCGACCGGAATCCGCGAACGGGACCTGATTCACCCGTCGCTCATGTACCGGCTGTTCCGGCTCTTCTGGAGGCAGCAGGCGTCGATCGGCCTCGTGCAGGGCTACACGGTACATCGGAAGATGACCGCGCCACCGCTCGGGGCTCTGCGTGAGCAGCTCCCGACCGAGTACGTCGCCGCGAAGTTCTACACGAACCGGGGTCTGCCGGACACCCCGCAGAACCGGGCGTTCATCGGCTCGTATTTGGCGCAGCTCAGTGCGAACCACGACGTCGTGTTGCTGGACACCGGGGTGCGGTTCGACGACCACGGCGATTTTTCGCCGCAGTCGCGTGGTCGACTGCACCGTGTCGACCACCTGATGACACCGAGGAACAATCTCGACGTGCAGACACGTATCATCGGCGGCGCGAGGGCGTTCGTGGGTACCTACGGCGGGTTTTCGTATCTCGCTCCCTTATGCGGCATCAACACGTTGGCTTTGTACTCGAACCCTGCCGGTTTCCGCGTCGATCATCTCGAGATCGCCAAACGCGTGTTTATCGAGATCGGTGCGGCGTCGTTTCTTCCGATGCATCCGCGCGATCTTGCTGTGTTGCGGCTGACCGTGGGTGACACTGCTGGATCGCAGCTCGCGGGCTCATCACACACAGTGTGAGGGTTCTCTTCTGCGCTCGTCACTTCGGCTATCTGCGCAATTTCGAGTCGGTGATCGCCGAGCTCGCGCGTCGCGGACACACGCTGCATCTGGTGGCCGATCGCGTTGAATCGAGTGGCGGCTTGGAGATGGTCGAGCGTCTCGCCGAGCGGTTCCCGGGTGTCGACGGCGGTTGGACGCCGCCACGCGACGACCCGGACATGCTCCGGTTCGCGACCAACATTCGGCTCACGCAGGACTATCAACGGTACGCCGACCCGCGTTACGACACGGCGGTCCCGCTGCGTCGGCGTTCGAGGGACCGGACGCCCGTCTTGGGTGTTCGGTTGGTGGATGCGGCCGGGTGGCTCGGGGTCGCCGGTGCCGCGTCGCTGCGGTCGGTGCTCGGCGCGGTCGAGGAGGCGATCCCGGTTCCGCCTGGCTATACGGAGTTTCTTCGCGAGGCGTCGCCAGATGTAGTGCTCTTCACGCCGCTCATCGATCTGGGTTCGCCGCAGCTCGACCTGCTCAAGACCGCCCGTCGGTTGGGACTGCGAACGGCGTTGTGTGTTGGAAGCTGGGACCACCTGTCGAGCAAGGCGCTCATCCGTATCAGGCCCGATCTGGTCATCGTGTGGAACAACGTGCAGAAACGGGAGGCGGTCGACATGCACGGGTTGCCACCCGACCTCGTGGTCGTGACGGGTGCGCAGTGCTACGACCAGTGGTTCGACCGACGGCCGACCCGCGATCGCGCGGAATTCTGCCGACGGGTTGGGCTGCCGGCTGACCGTCCCTACCTGCTGTATGTCTGCTCATCGCCGTTCCGTGGCGAGCCGCCGGAAGCCGATCTGGTGGTGCGTTGGATCCGGAGGATTCGCGCGCATCCGGACCCGCGACTGCGGACCGCTGGAATCCTGGTGCGACCCCACCCGAACCGCCGCGGTGAATGGGAGGGCCGCGACCTGTCGGAACTCCAGCCGGCCGCCCTCTACGGACGGAACCCGGTCGACGACGCGGCCCGGGAGGACTATCTCGAATCGCTCTGGTACAGTGCCGCGGTCGTGGGGCTCAACACGAGCGCGTTTCTCGAGGCGGCCGTCGTCGGGAAGCCCGTGCATGCGCTCCAGCCTCTCGAGCACGCGGCCAGTCAGGCAGGCACGTTGCACTTCCGATATCTGCTCGACGAGGGTGGCGGCCTGCTGAGGCTGGCAAGCTCGCTTGACGATTCCCTCGATCAGCTCTGTTGCAGCCTCACGGCACCGGCGCCACCGGAAGGCAACCGCGCGTTCGTCGAGACGTTTATCCGGCCGTTCGGCGGCGGTGTGCCAGCGACTCCGCGTTTCGCGGATGCGGTCGAGCAGCTCGGCGACCAGAAGGCGTCCCCGGGTGCCGGAACCACTTGGGGAGGGCGGCTACTCGCATCATTCGTCAGCCTCGCGGTCAGCGCGAGGCGCTCGCGGTCGGAGGGCCAGGGGTCACGACATGCGTGACCGGGGATCCTGTCGTCGTCGGTCGAAGGAGGCGAGGTGACGGTTCCTATTGAACTGGGGGGCGGGCACTGTTTCGTGATTGCCGAGGTGGGGCTCGGCCATGATGGAAGCCTGGGGTTGGCCCACGCGTTCATCGACGCCATTGGATCCACCGGCGCCGATGCCGTGAAGTTTCAGACTCACATCGCGGCGGCCGAGAGCACTCCGGCGGAGCCGTTCCGTGTGCCCTTCAGCCGCCAGGACGGGAGCCGATATGCGTACTGGGAACGCATGGCGTTCACCGAGAATCAGTGGCGCGGTCTGGCCGACCACGCGCGTGAGCGGCAGCTGGTGTTTCTCAGCTCTCCGTTCTCGCTCGAGGCGGTCGATTTACTGACCCGGGTCGGGATGCCGATGTGGAAGATCGCGTCAGGGGAAGTGGGCAACCGCTCGCTGATAGAGCGCGTGGCTGACACCGGACAGCCGGTGCTCCTGTCCTCCGGGATGAGCGCGCTCTCGGAGCTCGACGACGCGATGAACTGGCTCGACGCCCGTGGAGTCGCGCGTGCGGTGCTGCAATGCACGACCGCTTACCCATGTCCGCCGGAGAGCATCGGACTGAATATACTGCAGGTGCTCCGGGAGCGCTATGCATGTCCGGTGGGGCTGTCCGACCACTCGGGCACGATCTACCCGGGTCTGGCGGCCGTGACGCTCGGGGCCGATGTGGTCGAGCTGCACGTGACCATGAGCCGAGCGATGTTTGGTCCAGATGTCGCCGCCTCGGTGACGATGGATGAGCTGCGCCAGCTGATTGACGGCGTGCGCTTCATCGAACGGATGCAGGCGCACCCCGTCGACAAGGATGCCGTAGCGCGAGACATGGCGCCGCTCCGCCGCATCTTCACCCGCAGTGTGGTCGTGAGAACCACGTTGGACGCCGGGGCCGTACTGACCGCGGAGCACCTCGTGGCCAAGAAGCCAGGCACCGGGATTCCGGCCGAGCGGCTCCTGGAGCTTGCCGGTCGCCGGCTGAAGCGCCGGGTCGAGGCCGACACGCTCTTGGCGGAGGACGATCTTGAGGAGCCGATCCAGTGACCCGAAAGGTGTGTGTTGTCGTCACGGCTAGGCCGAGCTACTCCCGAATCAAGTCGGCGCTGACGGCGATCGCACACCATGCGGAGCTGGAGCTGCAGCTCGTGGTCGGGGCCTCTGCGCTGCTCGAACGGTATGGGCACGCGATTGACAGCCTCGAGCACGATGGTTTCGAGGTGACCCGCCGTGTCTACATGGTGCTCGAGGGGGAGAACCTCGTCACGTCGGCCAAGTCGACCGGGATCGGCTTGGTCGAGCTCGCGACGGTCTTCGACGACCTGCGGCCTGACGTCGTCGTGACGGTCGCCGACCGCTACGAAACGCTGGCGACCGCCGTCGCCGCCGCGTACATGAACATCCCGGTCGCACACGTGCAGGGCGGCGAGGTGACCGGCTCGATCGACGAGAAGGTCCGCCATGCCGTGACCAAGCTGTCGGACCTGCACCTAGTGTCGACCGAGTTGGCCCGCGAACGGGTCATCAAGCTTGGCGAGGATCCCACGCGGGTCGTGCGCACCGGCTGTCCGTCGATCGATCTCGCGGCCGCGGTGCTTGCTGACGCTGACGCGTCGTTCGACCCGCTGGACCGATACGGCGGCGTTGGGCAGCCGCTGGATCTGGCGGCCGGTTTTCTCGTCGTGCTGCAGCACCCCGTGACCACCGAGCATGCGGAAGCGTGCCGTCAGGTGGACGAGACTCTCCACGCGATACACGCTCTTGATCTGCCGGCTCTGTGGTTCTGGCCGAACGCCGACGCCGGATCGGAGGGGACGTCGAAGGGCATTCGGGTCTTCCGTGAGACGCACAAGGATGCGCGACTGCATCTCTTCCGCAACATGTTGCCCGAGGACTTCCTCCAGCTCCTGATCCGCTGTTCGTGCATCGTGGGCAACTCGAGCGTCGCGATCCGGGAGGCGTCCTTTCTGGGTGTGCCGGCGGTCAACATCGGGACCAGACAGCTCGGGCGCGAGCGCGGGCGCAACGTGATCGACGTCGATTACGATCGCCACCAAATCCGTTGCGCCATCGAGACGCACTTGACGAAGGCGAGACCGGAACGAGACACGCTCTACGGTGATGGCCGGGCCGGCCAGCGGATCGCCGAGAATCTCGCGACCGACCCGCTCACGATCGACAAGCGGCTCACCTATTGAGTCCACGCCCCACGTGTGTCGCGAGTTCGGCGCGGCCCTGCAGAACCCAAGGGCCCTTCGCCACAGCGTGTCAGAGCGCGTCGGTGGCACGGAGATGTCGTGACTGGTATCACGGACGACGCGAGGCGTGAGCGCATCGAGGCGGTCGGCTTCGACTACACGACGCGATCCGTGCGGCCGGTCGTCAGGTGCAATCTCTGTGGGGCCCAGCGGTTTGTGGTGCTCGTGCACCGTGATCGCTACGGGTACCAGGCCCAGGCCCACGCCTGCCGACAGTGTGGCCTGGTGTTCCTCAATCCGGTGATGACCGCCGACGCCTACGGCGAGTTCTATACGGGTGTCTACCGCCCGCTGGTGAGCGCGTACCACGGGCGTCTCATCGACGCGCAGACCATCCAGGCCGAACAGCGCGACTATGCGCACGAGCGAGGCGCGCTGTTGGCGCCGTATGTCGAGCAAGGTCGGTTCACCACGCTCCTGGACATCGGTGGTTCAACCGGTGTCGTGGCCGACGCATTCGTCTCTCGTTTCGGTCTGCGTGGCACCGTGCTCGACCCCTCGCCGGACGAGCTCGACGAGGCCCGCACGCGGGGCCTGGAGACGATCGGCGGGCTGGTGGAGCAGTATGAGCCGGAAGCGCGACGATTCGATGTCGTCGTGATGTGTCAGACCGTCGACCACCTGCTCGATATCGCGCGTACGCTTCGGGCAATCAGACAGCTCATGCATCCCGACGGCGTGTTCTTCGTCGACATCGTCGACTTCCGAGCGGCCTACCTGCGCAACTGGTCCGTCGAAGAGGCGGTGAAGATCGATCATCCGCACTATCTCACCGCGACCACGTTCGAGGTCTACCTCGCGCAAGCGGGCTTTGCCATCCTATGTGCGGACTACGCCGCTGATCACCTCCATGTGGGATATGTGTGCCGTCCCTGTTCGCCCAGGGTTGACGTCTTGCCTTCAGTCTCTGTGGTGCAGCGGATGTTCGACGAGGTGCGCCTGGTGCAGAACGCACCCCGGCCGGCGTGAAGCGTGAAGATGGCAGACCACGTGCTCGCTGTCGTGCCGGCACGCTCGGGCTCCAAGGGCGTGCCTGGTAAGAACACTCGTGTGTTGGGGGGGCGGCCTCTGCTGGCGTATGCGGCCGAGTCGGCACGGGCGTCCGGGGTCGTCGATCGACTGATACTGTCGACGGACACGGACGAGATCGCGCGGGTGGGGCGTGAGTGTGGGCTCGAGGTGCCGTTTCTGCGGCCGCCCGATCTGGCGCTGGATACGACTCCGATGCTGCCGGTCATCGAACATGCGGTGACGGCACTCGAGGCCGGCGGGTGGTCACCGGATATCGTCCTCGTCCTGCAACCGACGTCACCGCTCCGGCGCCCCCAACATCTCGCCAGGGCCGTCGCGCTGCTACATGACACCAACGCCGATTCGGTGGTCAGCGTCGTGGAGCTGCGGCGACATCTCTCTCCGGACTACGTCATGCGGATCGAGAATGGGCGGCTCGTGCCGTTTCTGCCAGACGGGGCGGCGGTGACGCGCAGGCAGGACGCGCGGTCGGCGTATGTCCGCGACGGCACCGTTTACGCCTGTCGACGGGACACGCTGATCGTTCAGCGGAGCCTGTACGGGACGGACTGCCAGCCTCTCGTGCTGTCGCCGTCGGAGACCATGACCATCGATTCGATCGATGACTGGACCGCGGCGGAGCAGCGGTTCGCCGAGGCTCGTCGGTCATGAACGGGCCCGTGCGAAGGCTGGTCCCTCGGACGGTGAGGCGGCTCGCGGCGCGCGCGAATGCCGAGGTCGTGGCCACCGAGGTGCGGACGGCGTTGCGTCGCCTCATCCGCTCGGGACAGCCGGTGCTCGCGGGCCCGTGGCTGGGAGAGGTCGGTTTCGAG
This sequence comes from Vicinamibacteria bacterium, assembly GCA_963578725.1. Lineage (GTDB taxonomy): Bacteria > Acidobacteriota > Vicinamibacteria > Vicinamibacterales > UBA8438 > NP936. Next base: position 70,680 of record CAUZDS010000002.1, on the reverse strand, counting down.
CTGCTGTACTGGGTGCCGTTTCTTCGGTGGGTCGTCGAAGACCTGGGGCTGGATCCGGCGCGTGTGGCCATCGTCTCTCGCGGGGGGGCAGAGAGCTGGTATCGGGGGCTGGGAGCTCGCTATTTCGACCTGTTCGATCAGCTGGAGCCGCAGGAGTTTCGGCGCCGCAACGAGCGGCGCCGCCAGGAACTGGGAGAGCAGAAACAGCTCCGCATGACCGCCTTCGAAGACGAGGTGGTCAGCTGGTTCAAGCGTGAACTCGGCGAATCGAAGCTCGAGATCCTGCACCCGTCCCTCATGTATCGGCTGATGCAGCCGTACTGGTGGCGTCACGCTCCGATTGACTGGGCCAGCCGTTACATGCGGTTCGCGCCGCTGACCACACCGCGGCCGGCGCCGGATGACGCCGCGCACGGCCTGTCTCTGCCGTCGTCGTATGTCGCCGTGAAGTTCTACTTCAATGACTGCTTTGCTGAGACGCCAGAGAACCGGGCGTTCGTGACGTCGACCGTGCGGGCTCTGGCGGAGACCGGCCCCGTCGTGTCCTTGTCGAAGGGCTTGCAGATCGACGACCACGGCGAGGGTGACCCGGTTGCCCAGAACGTCGCGGGAGTGACGGAGGTGGCCCTGACACCGCGGCAGAACCTCGCGGTGCAGACCACCGTTGTCGCCGGCGCGCGGGCATTCGTCGGTACTTATGGTGGGTTCGCATACCTGGCGCCGTTCGTCGGTGTGTCGGCGACCGCGGTCTGGAGCGATCAGCACGGGTTCGACCCCCGTCATCTTGAGCTCGCCCAGCAGGCGCTGTTGCACATCGGCGACACTGGCCTGCGGGTTATACGAGCCGACCAGGCGGGTGTGTGCGAGCGCCTCACGGGAGCGGATGCGTGAGCGCCGACAGCCAGACTTCGGTGATGGTGCGCAAGGCCAGAACGGGGGTCTCGCTGGCGGCGCGCGTGCTGATCAGAGCCAACGCCCGCGCTCGTAATCTCCTCCGCAAGTGGTCACGCCACTATACGAAGCGCATCAGGTGGAGATGGAAGGTGGCGCGGCGGGGTGTGGAGCATGCCGGCATCGCGACATGGAACATCGGGCGCCTGATCGTCAGGCGCCTGCTCAGCCTGCACAAGCCCTTCGTGCGACTATCCCGCCGGAGCCGGCGGTCCGGCGAGTTGCTGGCGTTGCGCCGGAACGAGTGGAGCGTCGAACGACAGACCCGGCGGACAGCGCGGAGCCGGCGGCCGCTCGTGCTCGGCCCCTGGGTGTCTGAAGTCGGGTTCGAGGTGCTCTACTGGATCCCGTTTCTTCGGTGGCTGCGTGCCGAGTGCGGATGGGACCCGTCGACGGCTGTGGCCATCTCGCGCGGCGGCGTGGCGTCGTGGTACAGCGACGTGGCCGAGCGCTATGTCGAGATTTTCGATATCGTAGACCTACACACCTTCAACGTCCGGAACGCGCGTCGGGCGTCTGCCGACGGCACCCAGAAGCAGCTCGACCGATCGGACTTCGACCGCGATCTGATCCTGCAGGCGTGCGAGAAGGCCGGGCTGACCGGCCATCGGGTCGTGCATCCTTCGGCGATGTATCGGCTGTTTCAGCAGTTTTGGTTGGGCCACCGGCCGGTCAGTCACGTTCTGGAGCGGACACGGTTCGCGCGGCTTTGCCCGCCCGCCGGCTCCGATCGCCACATGCTGCCGGCGGACTACGTCGCGGTGAAGATATACACGGCGCAGTCGCTCCCTGACCTGCCGCGTCATCGCAAGTTCATCTGCGCGTTGGTCGACCATCTCACCGAATCAGTCCCAGTGGTCATCCTCGACACCGGTTTCACCATAGCCGACCACGAGGACTATCGCCTCGAGCGCCGGGACCGCGTCTTTCACCTGGACACGCGCATGAACCTTCAGAACAACCTCGAACTGCAGACGCAGGTCATCGCGGGGGCCCGCGCGTTTGTCGGCACCTGCGGCAGTCTGACGTGGATGGCGCCGATGCTCGGTGTGCCGACCGTGGCGTTATTCGGCGACGACCGGTTCCTGCGAGAACATCTCTATTTCGCGCGCCACGCCTACAGCGCGATGGGCGCTGCGAGCTTCGCGACCGTCGACGTCAACGCGCTGGACGCTCCACGTATCGATCTGGCGTCACTGCTGGCCACCGGCCCGGTGTTGACCCGCGTCGAGGTGCCGCGATGAGCCGGCACCAGAAGGTCCTGGTCACCGGAGGTGCGGGCTACATCGGGTCACACCTGGTCGATGCGCTCGTGAGCCGCGGTTATACGGTCACGGTGTTGGACAACCTGGAGCCGCAGGTTCACCGGAGCGGCACCTGGCCGTCCTATGTCAATCCTGGCGCTACGTACGTGCTGGGTGACGTACGCGATCGGAGCGCGCTCGAGCCGCTGGTCGTCGCCAGCGACGCCGTCGTACACTTCGCGGCTGCTGTCAGTGTCGGACAGAGCATGTATCAGATCGACCGCTACGTGGGAGTCAACACGGGCGCCACTGGCTTGCTCCTCGACATACTGGCGAACGCCAACCACGCCGTGCGCAAGATCATCGTGGCGTCGTCGGTTGGAGTGTATGGGGAGGGCGCGTACTCATGTCCGGCTTGCGGCCCGAGCCACTCCGAGTTACGCGTGGAAACGCAGCTCGCCGAGCAAGACTGGGAGCCCCGGTGTCCGATCTGCCGGCAGAGTCTCGAGCCGCAGCCGACCCGCGAGGACAAGCCGCTCTATCGCGACAACATCTACTCGATGACGAAATATCACCAAGAGGAGATGGTGCTGCTCGTCGGGAAGACGTACGGCATACCCGCCGTCGCTCCACGGTTCTTCAATGTCTACGGACCGCGGCAGAGCCTGAGCAATCCCTATGCCGGGGTTGCGGCGATCTTTCTGGCCAGGCTGCTCAACGACCGACCGCCCGTGGTGTTCGAGGATGGTGGACAGCTGCGCGACTTCGTCTCGATCCATGACGTCGTTGAGGGGCTGATCCTGATGCTGGAGACGTCCGGTGCCGACTTCCTACCCGTTAACCTCGGTTCGGGTACGCGGATCAGTATCCTCGAGATCGCGCGCACCCTGAGCCGGCTACTGGGCAAGTCGATCGAGCCGACGGTGCTCGAGACGGGGCGCAAGTTCGACATCCGCCACTGCTTCGCGGACATCTCCCGCGCCCGTGAGACGCTCGGCTATCAGCCCACGGTCACGTTCGAGACCGGCATGGCCGAGTTGATCGCGTGGGCGGGGTCCGAGCCGGGCCAGGCGGTCGACATGTTCGACAAGGCGTTGGACGAACTCAAAACCAAGCGCTTGCTAGTCGATAGATCGACCACGCGATAGCGGAGAGAGGGGTCATGCTGCGATCGCTCGTGCGCACGATTCGAAATCGCTTGGTACCCATCGGGCCGCTGGAGCATCGGTTCAGACAACGAGACCGCGCGCTGCGGCGAGCTCGGGCGGGAGGTCAAGCAGGCCGCGAAGGTCACCGCAAGGGGTGCCGACAGACTGCGAGCGGACATCGATCGACTCGGGTAGGATCTCGACCGCCGACTACGGCAGCATGAACTGCCGATACGTCGGCTTGAATACCTGACGACGGAAGGTTTGCCCGCGCCGCCGCCGATGAGCGCCGTCGCGACGTACCGCCGAACGCCGGGAGTTTCGACGCATACGGTAACCCGCGAATTTCGCTAACTCGATGATTCTGAGCTTCGCTGACCTCGAACAGATGCGGGGTCAAGTCGCCATGGTCGACGGGGCGTTCGACCCGCTCCATACCGGCCATATCGAATACTTCAAGGCGGCCGATGCCCTGGGACTCCCGCTTTTATGCAACGTGGCCTCAGACCACTACGTGCGTGCCAAGCATCCCCCGCTGTTGCCGGCGGAGCAACGGGTGGCGATCGTCGATGCCATCCGTTACATCGCATATACCCATCTTAGCGAGCTCGACACCGAAACGGTGCTCACACAGCTGCGACCGCGCTACTACGTCAAGGGCAGCGATTGGCAGGGCTCGCTACCGGCGAGGCAGATCGAGATCTGTCGCTCGCACAGTATCGAGATCATCTATGTCGACACGGTTCGCGACTCGTCGAGCCGCATCCTGGACCGCTTCACCGAACGCACGCGGAACCATGTCCCATGACTGTGACCGAGTTTGAAACCGCTGTATTCTCCCAACAGCCCGTCTCGGCGGCACACTACGACACGGAGTACTTCGCCGGCGACTGGCGGGCCGACGGGAACAACTACTCGCTGGAGACGCGGCGCCGGTTGGAGGGTAAGAACCCGCAGCTCATTAAAGAGGTGTTCGAGCCGGCGAGCGTCCTTGACCTCGGCTGCGGTCCGGGTGCGCTGATGCACCTGCTCTGGGAGCTCGGTGTCGAGGTCGACGGCATCGATTTCGCGCACAGTAGCCGGCAATTGGCGACACCCGCGGTTCGGGACCGGATCGTCATCGGCAACACTTCCGATCCGATCAAGCCGGACAACGCCTTTGACCTGGTGATCTGCCGGGAGGTGTTGGAGCACCTGACGGTGCTCCAGGTTCGCCAGACGGTCGCCAACATGGTCCGGATGACGTCGCGCTACGTGTACTGCACCACGCGTTTTCATCCTGCTCCGGCGAGCCTGCTCGACTTCACGACGCAGTTCGACATCGACCCAAGTCACATTACGCTCCTCAACAAGGACCTGCTACGGCTCCTGTTTATCTTGGAGGGGTGCCGTTCGCGTCCGGACCTGGAAGCCAGGCTGGACTGGCTGGGCAAGGGGCGTGTCCTGGTGCTGGAGAAGCCGTCACCGAGTGATATAGGACCCGTGCGGGCATGACTGCGCCATTCCGCCCGCCACGGCATCCCGCCAGACGTCGTGACTCGTCTTTGTACGGCCCGGGGCTCTCACCACGGGCTGCTCGATGCTCGGAGGCGGCACATATGCTCCCGTCCGGGTCCGTTGCGGCGTCGACAGTCTGGGTTCACGGGATGCCGGTTGGTCACGCGGCGGGCGCAGGTATATCCTACATGGGACCCTGGCGGTCTTTTGGGTCGCGAGCCGATTCATCCGGCCACTGACTCCCCTGGAAGCTGGAGCCTATGTTCGACTGCATTGCCGGCTATCACCTGAACGCCTGGACCTGCGGCATTGCGAAGTTCAACGCGATTCTCGGCCAGCGGCTCGGCTTGCCGATCGTTAGCGTGCTGGGGCTGGAGCACACTCGCTACCGCCGGCCGTTGCTGTCTGTCAAGCTGTCAGAGTTCTCCCCAACGGACACGCGGTTGCTGGACGGCTGGTTGTTGGCCCACGCCGGGGAGTTCGAGGTGTTCTTCCATGCGTTCGACGACACCGAGCCGGAGCGGCGCCTACTGGGCGCGGCAGTCAGGGTCTACTGCGGGAACGGTGAGCTGGTGGCGCAGCTACGTGGCCTCCGCTCGGACGTCCACGAGCTCTGGTGCCCCGGGACGATCCTCAACGCGCAGCGGTTCGCGGAGACCAAGCTAGCCGTGTTTACGTTCGGCATGGCGCACAAGATCCGGGTACCGCTCTATCGCCGGTTGAGGGACCTGCTCGATGGCACGCATCTTAGCTACTCCGTCTACGTCTCGACCGCACTGCACGAGAACACGAGCTTCGACGGCTCGTTCGTGGTGACCTTCGAAGAGCTGCAGTCGATCTTCGAGGAGCGCGTCTACTTCATGGGCTATCTGTCGGATACCGCGGTCTACAACCAGCTGCTCGATGCGTCGTTGTTGGCCGCGTTCTTCGAGCGAGGCCTCCGCGCGAACAACACGACGGTCAACGCGGCGATGGAGTGCGGGTGTGCGGTGCTGACGAACCTCGACCAGCATTCGCCTCCCGCCTTGACGCATCTGAAGAACGTGATCGACATCCAGCAGTGCGAGCGCCTGCCTGATTCGGCAGCGCTCGCCGAAATCGGGAAGGCCGCGGCCGCCACGGTGCATGCGCACTACGGATGGGACCGTCTGATCGCGGAGCTCCGACCGGCCGCCGTCTCGGTCACGACTGGCGCCGGCAAGTGACGACCGGCACGCGGTTCACGCAGCAGTGGAAGGTAGGTGCAGTGTGGCACGCACGATGACGATCGGCTTACATGAAATTTCAGATGAGAGCCCGTGCTACGTGATCGCCGAGGTGGGACATAACCACCAGGGGAGTCTGGATACCTGTCGCGAGCTATTCAGTCAGGCTAAGGCTTGTGGCGCGTCGGCGGTCAAGCTGCAGAAACGTGACAACCGCGGGCTGTACTCGAAGGCGATGTTCGAGAAGCCATACGACCACGAGAACAGCTTTGGCTCGACCTACGGTGAGCACCGCGAGGCGCTGGAGTTCGGGCCCGACGAGTACCGCGCGCTGCAGGAATTCACCGCGGGCCTCGAGGTTGACTTCTTCGCCACGGCGTTCGATTACGCCAGCGCCGACGTGCTGGCCGAGCTCGATGTTCCAGCGTTCAAGATCGCGTCTGGCGACCTCCGCAACGTCCCGCTGCTCCGCTACACGGCCAGGTTCGGCAAGCCGATCTTGGCGAGCACCGGCGGCGCCTCGATGGACGACGTGCAACGCGCCTACGACGTGGTGATGCCGATCAATCCCCAGCTCTGTCTCATGCAGTGCACGGCTGGGTATCCGGCCGAGTTCGGCGAGCTGAACCTCCGGGTCATCGAGACCTACCGGGAGCAATTTCCTGATGCCGTGATCGGCTACTCGGGTCACGACAATGGTATCGCCATGGCCACGGGAGCCTACGTCCTCGGCGCCCGCATCATCGAGAAGCACTTCACCTTGAACCGTGCGATGAAGGGGACCGACCACGCGTTCTCGCTCGAGCCGATCGGCATGCGCAAGCTGGTGCGCGATCTCGACCGTGTGCGAGTGGCCATCGGTGATGGCATCAAGAAGCCCTACGCGAGCGAGGCCCAGGCGATTCAGAAGATGGGGAAGAAGCTGGTTGCCGCGCGGGATCTGCCCGTCGACCACGTGCTCGGTCCCGACGACGTGGCCATCAAGTCGCCGGGTGACGGCCTGCCGCCCAGCGAGCTCGATCGCGTCCTGGGTTGCGTGACGGTCCGGCCCGTTGCCGAAGACGAGAGCTTCACCCTCAGTATTCTGAGCCAGCCGGTAGGCGAGCGCCAGGGTGTTCAGCCTCGACGGTAACGTAGCGGTCGTGACCGGCGCCCTCGGGCGGCTCGGCCCCGTTTGGGTCGAGGCCTTGCTCGACGCCGGCGCGGTTGTGGTGGCGTGCGATCTCCCGGGCGCCGGTCCATCCGAGGCGTTTGTGAGACTGGGCGAGCGCTTCGGGGCCGACCGGCTGCGTCGCGTGGACTGCGACATCACCGACCGCGGCGCGATCGAAGCGGCCAACGCCCGTGTCGCGACGCTGTTCGGCCCCCCGACGGTGCTCGTCAACAACGCCGGCATCGACCAGCCGCCCGACAGTCCTGAAACCAGGCACACGGTCGAGAACCTGCCGGTGGAGTTGTTTCGGCGCATGGTCGACGTCAATCTGACCGGTACGTTTCAGGTGACCCAGGTGATCGGTGGAGGCATGGCCGAGCGCCGGCGCGGCGCGGTAGTCAACATCGGGTCGCTCTACGCGTCGGTGTCGCCAGACCAACGTTTCTACGACCACTTGCCTGGTGAGATCCCGTTCTTGAAGATGCCCTCCTACGGTGCATCGAAAGCTGGAGTCGTCAGTCTGACCAATTACTTCGCCACGCTGTGGGGTAGTGCAGGAGTTCGGGTGAACGCGTTGTCGCCAGGTGGCGTCCTTGGCCGGCAGGATGACACCTTCATTCGCAAGTACGGCGACCGGGTTCCGCTCGGTCGCATGGCCATGGAGGCTGACCTGAAGGGGCCACTGGTGTTCCTCGCATCGTCGGCGTCTTCCTACGTGACCGGCATCGACCTGCGAGTCGACGGCGGGTTCGCGGCGTGGTGACCGGTTGATGTCGACTATGGACCCTAGATGACTGATCTCGACGTACCTGCCCTGGTTCCCAACTGGATCGCTGGCCAGGATCGGCCGTCGACCGCTGGGCGCACCTTCGACAAGCTCGACCCGACCAACGGCCGCCCGGTCTGCCAGGTCGCACGGTCCGACGCCGATGATATCGCCGAGGCGATTGCTGTGGCTCAGAGTGTGCAGCCAGGCTGGGGCACCGAGACGGTGGCGCGACGCGGTGAGATCCTGCGCGACACCGCCATTCTGATGGAGCAGCATCGCGAGGAGCTAGCCGCGCTCGTGTCCCGCGAGACTGGGAAATCGAGGAAGGACGCCCTCGGCGAGGTCGGGGCGGCCATCGAGATGGGTTTCTTCGTAGCTGGGGAGGGTCGCCGCTTCTACGGTAAGACGACGACGAGTGGAGTACCGGGTCGGGCGGCCTTCGTGATGCGGCAGCCGATTGGTGTGGCAGGGCTGATCATCGCCGCCAACACCCCGATCGCCAACGTGGCGTGGAAGGCGTTTCCGGCGGTGCTGTGCGGGAACGCCGCGATCCTGAAGGCCTCGGAAGATGCGCCACTGTCGGCCTGGGCGTTCGCGCGGCTGTTGCACGAAGCGGGCGGGCCGCCCGGTGTTTTCCAGATCGTCCACGGGTACGGTCCGGAGGCCGGCGGACCACTCGTCGAGCATCCAGATGTTGACCTCATAAGTTTTACCGGGTCGTGCGGGGTCGGGCGCTGGATCGCCGAGACCGCCGGCCGGCGTCTGGCCAAGGTCTGCCTCGAGCTCGGCGGGAAGAACCCGCTCATTGTCTGCGACGATGCCAATTTGGAGCGCGCCGTGCAAGCGGCGATCGGGTCGGCTTTCAGCAACGCGGGTCAGCGCTGCGCCTCGGGCAGCCGGCTGATCGTCTTCGACGAGGTCTACGATCGGTTCAAGATGATGCTGGTGGAGGCGACGGAGCGGCTCAAACTCGGCCCCGACGACGTCGACGATTTCGGGCCGGTCATCAACGAGACGCAGCTCGACAACATGGTGGCCGCCGTCGCGCGCGCGCGCGACGCGGGCGCCAGCGTCCTGACCGGCGGCGGTCGTCTGGTCGATGAGGCGCACCGGGACGGCTACTACATGGCGCCGACCGTTATCGAGCGGGCGTCGGCCGACGCCGAGATCTCGCAGTCAGAGCTCTTCGGCCCCATCACGTGCCTCTACCGCGTGACGGACTTCGAGGCAGCGGTCACACTGGCGAACGATTCTCCCTTCGGGCTGACGGCGTCGATTCACACGGTGAACCTCGACCGCGCCATGACGTTCATCGGCCGGGTGCAGAGCGGCGTGGCGGTCGTCAACGGCGGCACCTACGGCAGCGAGCCGCACATGCCGTTCGGCGGCCTGAAGCAGTCCGGCAATGGCACACGGGAGGCTGGTACCGAGGCGATCGACGTCTACTCGGAGCTTAAGACTATCTACATTCATCACGACTTGGCCGCCGTGTGATGAAGACCGCCAGCGCCGCCGCCCCTTCCATCGTGGCCCTGATTCCGGCACGAGCCGGATCGAAACGGGTCCCGCGGAAGAACATTAGGCGTCTTGGCAACCACCCGCTGATTGCCTACACCATCGCCCCCGCCCTCGAGAGCGGTATCTTCCGAGATGTCCTCGTGTCGACCGATTCCGAGGAGATCGCCGAGGTCGCGAGGCACTACGGCGCGGAGGTGCCGTTCCTGCGGCCACGAGGGCTGGCCGGCGATACCTCGCCGGACATCGAGTGGGTTGAGCACACGCTCCGCGAACTCGACCGGGTGGGTCGCAGCTACGACTGTTTCTGCCTGCTTCGTCCGACGAGTCCCCTGCGCACCGCGGAGACGATCCGTCGGGCTTGGCGGGAGTTCCAGGGGCAGACCGGCGTCGACTCCCTCCGGGCGGTCGAGAAGTGCCGCCAGCATCCGGGTAAGATGTGGGTGGTGCGGGGCCGTCGCATGACGCCGTTGCTGCCACTCGGACCTGAACGACAGCCGTGGCACAGCAGTCAGTATCAGTCGCTCCCGGTCGTCTTTGTGCAGAACGCCAGCCTGGAAATCGCCTGGACACACGTCGTCTTCGACCAGCGGACGATCGCCGGCGAGGTGGTCGCGCCGTTCTTCACCGAGGGTCTGGAGGGATTCGACATCAATGATCCGGTCGACTGGACACTGGCCGAACGACATATCGCCGACGGTCAGGTGGTCGTACCACACGTCGGTGACCCGCCATTTCCACCGTCGCCCTAGGGCGCCCCATGACCACCGCCAACACCGAGCCGTCGGCCATCCTCCTGCCCGAAGAGCGAGGGTACGTCGGGACGACGCCGTCGCACGTCTGGAGGAGACTCGCTTACGGTTATGTGGTGTTGGTGGCGATTGGGGTCGGGTACTTCCTGTTTCGGATGCCGTTCCAGCTCAGGGACAACCTCGGGCTCATCCTGGACGCGCAGCAGCTTAGCTTCTGGGATATTGTCACCGAGGTTGATCAGGGATACGTCCGGCCTCTACTCGGAGGGCTCGTAAAGATCGTATTCGAGCTGTCGGCCGGGCATTATTTCGTGGCGTACAAGGCGGTCCACGCGGCGCAAGTTGGTCTACTGCTCCTGCTGTTCGTTCGGTTGCTCGATGTGCGGTCGAGCCTGGACTTCGCCGTGTCGACGCTCGCCACGACCGTTCTCGTGGGAATCCACACCTTTAACGGGACCATCAGCGAAGGGTTTCCGATCAACACCTTCATGACGATTCTCGTTAGCTGTGTCGCCGCCGTGAACCTGTCGATGTCGAGGCCCAGGCCATGGGTTGCCTGGGCCGGGGTGTGTCTGCTGGCTTGGGCGGTGTTCACGCTCGAAACCGGACTGCTGGTGTGGGTGTGTTTCGTCGTCGGGTATCTCAGCGGCTTCAGGGGGGTCTCGAGGCGGACGCTGATCGTGATGACCGGGGTCCTGGGCGTGTATTTCCTTCTGCGCTTCGGCATCACGGACGCTGGTGCGCCGCCCCTGGCGAGTCGGTCAACCGGGTTCGGCTTTTCCAGTCGCGAACCGGCGGAGCTGCTCGCGCGCTTTAGCTACGCCCCGCTGATGTTCTATGGCTACAACATCGTCAGCTCGATCTTCTCCGTCGCGTTCTCGGAGCCCCGTGCTGGGGTATGGGCGTTTACGCGCGATCTGATGGAGGGAGATCTGGGCTCGTGGCAGGTGGTTAACATCGTGTCATCGTCACTCGTGACCGCGCTCATCGGCCGCCTGATCTGGACACGACGGCGACGATGGGCGGCATTCAATCTGGAACACGGCGATCGTCTAGTTCTGGTGTTTCTCGGTGTGCTCGTCGCGAACGCGGCGATCAGCTATCCGTACACGAAGGACGTCATCATGAGCCCCGCCGGCGTGTTCTATGCGCTGGCAGCGTACGTCGCCACGCGAGACCTCCTCGAGTCGGCGAGGGCAGGCCGGTTTCGCTTCGTGTCTAGCGCGATCGTCACCGCGTGCCTGGTGGTACTGTCGGCGACGTGGTGTGTCCGTTCGATCGGCAACCACTATTCGTTGAGAGAACAGGCGTTCCGCAACAGCTCGGACTGGACCGAGCTCGATAGCTGGACCGCCGGTGCCCAGGGCCATCTACGTGCCCCCACCGCGGTCGCTTTGTCCAAACAGCTCGGCGCCGAGGTGGCGAGGACGCCTGTGCCGAACCCATATTTCTGGGAACGCGCGGTGCCGGAAGTGATCAAGCTGTTCGATCCCTACTAGTCGTCTTCTTCCGGGGCGGGTGTCGACGCGAGGGTAAATCATCCTGTGAATACAGAGCGATCCGGTCACGCCGGCGAGATCACGAGACGGATATACGCGGTCGCGGTCGCGGCATCCCCGCTGGCACTAGGTGTTGCCACCGTGATGATGCTGGCACTCGCGACCGTTGGCAGAGATCCGGTCTGGGCGGTCCGCGGAATGACGATCTCGGAGGCTGCCGCGACCCAGGATCGAGGTAGCGTCGTGCGCCTGATCGGTGAGGGTGTGGACCCGAATGCACGGTATCCCGTACGCATGGATGTTCTCGCGAGCGCGGAGTTCCTGGTGACTCCGCTCGAGTCTGCGACGCTCAACCGGCAGGCTTACATCGTGCAGTTACTCATGGACCACGGGGCGGTCCTCCGCGACGCGGAGCGACACCGGCTGATGTGCTTTCTGTATGAGCGCGGAAACGAAGACATGTACGTGTACCTGGCCGGTTTCGCGCCGATGGAGGCGCCGATCGACTGCTCGAGGTACGACCCGTACTGGTAAGCCCAGATGTCCGTACGAAATTCGCTATCGGTGGTCGTACCGGTGTTCAACAGCGGAGCTACGGTCGACAGGCTGGTGGAGCGTTTGCTGGAGGTGCTGGGGCGGCGCGGACAGAGTTTCGAGATCATCCTCATCAACGACGGTAGCCATGACGATGGCTGGGCCCGGATCGAACAGGCTGCGCGACGCTGGGAGACCGTGCGCGGGATAGATCTGATGCGCAACTACGGGCAGCACAACGCCCTGCTGTGCGGCATCCGCGCCGCGCGACATGAGCTCGTCGTTACGATGGACGACGATCTCCAGCATCCGCCCGAGGAGATCCCCCGGCTTCTCGAAGCGCTCGATGAAGGGGTCGACGTCGTCTACGGTGTGCCGGCGCGAGTACGGCACGGGTGGCTGCGAACAGCGGCGTCGCGGCTGACGAAGCTGGCGCTCCAGAACGCGATGGGGGTGCAGGCCGCCGCCGACACGAGTGCGTTTCGTGCCTTCCGGACTTCACTGCGCGAGGCGTTCGCCGACCACCAGAGCCCGTTTCTCTCCATCGACGTGCTCCTTAGCTGGGGAACGACCCGGTTCGCTGGCGTCGAGGTGCTACACGAACCGCGCCGTGCCGGGTCGTCGACCTACAGTGCCCGGGCACTCGTCCGGCACGCCTTCAACATGCTGACCGGTTATAGCGCGCTGCCGCTCAAGCTGGCCACGCTGGTGGGGTTCACCTTCACCGTGCTCGGCGTCGGCGTCGCCGTCTTCGTCCTCGCCAACTACGTCATCGGCGGCGGCGGCGTGCAGGGCTTCACGTTTCTCGCCGCCATCATCGCGATCTTCGCCGGCGCGCAGCTCTTCGCGATCGGGATCATCGGCGAGTATCTGGCCCGCATCCATTTTCGGGTAATGGATCGCCCAACCTACGCAATCAAGTCGAGAACACCCGACCAGGCGACATAGACGTGGGAAGTCCTTGCGAGTTTCTCGAATGGGACTCTTCGTTCTTCGGGTGCCGTGTCGCGACCGTCACTAGCCTGCCGGAGGATGCGACCGCGGTGAGCGAGATCGAGTCGTGGTGCCGAACCGAACGAATCGACTGCGTCTACTGTCTCGTGCCCGCCTCAGCCGGGGCAGCCGTCCGGTGCATCGAGGAGCACGGATTCCGCCTCGTCGACGTTCGGGTGACGCTCGCGTGGGCACCTGCAGACCTGGCGTCTGGGGTGAACGCACCGGTCGGTTCAGACGGTGGGGTACGTCCGGTGACCCCGGACGACGTGGCGACGCTGTGCGCTATCGCGCGTGTTAACCATCGCGTCACCCGCTTCTATAATGACCCCGGCTTTCCCACGGTGCGATGCGATGCGCTCTACGAGACCTGGATTCGAAAAAGCTGTGACGGGGACGCGGACGCGGTGTTCGTCTACGAGTCCGGCGGCGCCGCTGTCGGGTATCTGACGTGTCACCTCGACGACGACCGGCGCGGCCGGATCGGCCTGGCCGGGCTGGCGCCAGAGGCTCGAGCTCTGGGCTTCGGAGGTTCCCTGGTACAAGCGGCGCAGCGGTGGTTCGTCGAGCACGACGTCGCCGTCGTCACGGTGGTGAGTCAGGGACGGAACCGTGAAGGGCAACGGCTGTATCAGCGATATGGGTTCATCACCGATGACACCGCGTTGTGGTTCCATCGTTGGTTCTCCGGTTCGCCCGGCGCGAAGCGATGACCGGTGATGACCGCTATTGACATCCCGTTCAACCGCGTGTTCGTCGGCGACCGCGAGAAGGCCTACGTGGCAGAGGCGCTGTCGAGCGACCGCCTGTCCGGGGACGGCCGCTTCACCCGGCGTTGCTCGGAGTTACTGGAGCAGATACTGGGAGCGCCGCGAGTGCTCCTGACGACCTCCTGCACGCACGCCCTCGAGCTTTCGGCCCTGCTGCTCGACGTGGGGCCTGGCGACGAGGTGGTCGTTCCCTCGTTCGCGTTCGTGTCGACCGCCAACGCGTACCTGATTCGAGGTGGACGACCGAGGTTCGTGGATGTTCGCCGGGACACGCTCAACATCGACGAATCGAAGGTCGAAGCGGTCATCACGCCTCGCACCAAGGCGATCGTTCTCTTGCACTATGGCGGAGTCAGCTGCGAGGTCGAGGCGTTGCTCCAGATCGCGAGACGCCACGGCATCGCGGTCGTCGAGGACAACGCCCACGGGCTGTTCGCGTCATACGACGGTCGCCCCTTGGGGACGTTCGGGTGTCTGTCTACACAAAGCTTTCACGAAACCAAGAACGTCACGTGCGGTGAGGGGGGCGCGATCGTCATCAACGACCCGCAGTATATCGAGCGGGCCGAGATCATTCGGGAGAAGGGGACCGACCGTACCCGATTCTTCCGCGGGGAGATCGACAAGTACACATGGGTCGACGTCGGTTCCAGCTATCTGCCAGCGGAGATCCTCGCGGCGCTGCTGCTCGGCCAACTCGAGGCGCGGGAACGGATTCAGGCGGCGCGCCGGCGAGTCTGGACGACGTACGCCGACCGGCTCGAGAGCTGGACGCGCGAGAACGGCGTGCGGCTGCCGGCGGTTCCAGAGCGCTGCACCCAGCCCTATCATCACTTCTGCCTGATCCTGCCGTCGCCCGAGTGTCGCGTCAGGCTTATGGAGTGCCTGCGACGCGCAGGCATCCTCAGCGTGTTTCACTACCAACCCCTGCACCTATCGAGGATGGGCGTGGAGCTTGGCGGCCAGGAGGGCGACTGTCCCGTGAGCGAGTGGGTGTCCGGGCGGTTGCTCCGACTGCCGCTCTTCGCCGGTCTGACCGAGGTCGAACAGGCCCGCGTGACGGACGAGGTCTTGCGGTTTCGGTGCTGAAGGGATCCCGGCCGGTGCGTCTCACGTTTGAGTGTCCGGATTGCCGAGCACCGGTTGACGTCGAGTCCAGGCCGGATGTCGCGGCGCCCCGCTGTTGCGTTTGCGGGCGGCGGTTTGCGTTCGCCGACGGCATCGTCCGAGTACGGGTGGCAGCAGAAGGAATACCGGACTACCCGCCCGAGTTGTATGCGCTCCTGGTCGGGGTCGAGGACCGCCACTTCTGGTTCGGTGTTCGGAACGAGATCGTGTTGAGTATCATGCGGGCGGTCGGCTGCGTGCCCGGCGAGACAGCCCTTGATGTCGGGTGTGGGACCGGGTTCGTCCTTCGGGGCCTCGAGGCGGCCGGGTTGGTGGGCTGTGGGATCGATATGCACCTGACCGGTCTCCGTCACGCGCGCCGACGCGTGTCGGGTCTGCTGTTTCAGGACACGGCCGCGCGGCTGCCGTTCACGGCGCAGTTCGACTGGGTGCTGTTGTGCGACGTGGTCGAGCATGCCGACGACGATGTTGCCTTGCTCCGCCAGGCCGGGCGCGCCGCCAAGGTGGACGGGCACGTCCTAGTCACCGTCCCGGCGCTGCCAGCACTGTGGTCTGTTTACGACGAGGCGATCGGGCATAAGCGCCGATACACGCGGGCGACACTTGCCCGGGCGATGCGAGAGGCGGGCCTCGTACCGTCGGTCGTTCGGTACTTCAACGCCGCCACTGTGCCGATCGAGTTGTTTCGTCGGCGGCTCGTGATGCGGCGCCGGTCACCCGCAGATGTCGATGGCGCCCTGCGCTCGGCCGTCAGGCTGCCACCCGGACCGGTCAACGGCCTGCTGCGGCTGGTCGCCCTCGCGGAGTTGCGACTCGCTCGTCTCCGCTTGCCGTTCGGGTCATCGCTCATTGCCGTTGGCCGCCGACAGCGGTCGACGGTTTCGACTCATTCTTTCGCAGAATAGAGGCACATGAACGACTTCCACTACGTTCCACTGGATGAAATCAGGCGCGGCTTGAGCGCCGCGCGGGACGACCGTCACGTGCGGGCCGGCCTCCTGGCCACGCTCTGCCGGATCAACGCGCTGTATATGATCGCGCGCGCCGGCTCGGGGCATCTTGGCACCACGTTTAGCAGCATCGACATCGTCAGCTGGCTGTATCTCCACGAGCTGCGCGCCGGGGACGACTCGACCGGTCCGCTTGACGTCTACTTCTCGTCGAAGGGGCACGATGTACCGGCGTTCTACGCCGTGATGATCGCGCTCGAGCGGCTCCCGTTCGAGCTGATTCACCGCCTCCGCGCCCTTGGTGGCCTGCCCGGGCATCCCGACGTGGCCACGTCCACGGTCTCGATGAACACCGGGTCGCTCGGCATGGGGATCTCCAAGGCGAAGGGCATCGCGCTCGCCAACCGCAGACTCGGCGTGGACGGACGCGTCTACGTGCTTACGGGCGACGGCGAGCTGCAGGAAGGCCAGATCTGGGAGTCGTTGCAGCAGGCCGCCAACCTTGGGCTTCACGAGGTCACGGCGATCGTCGACCACAACAAGATTCAGTCGGACACGTGGGTGCGTGCCGTCAGCGACCTGGGCGACCTGGAAGCCAAGTTCGAGGCATTCGGATGGCACGTGCACCGATGCGACGGTCACGACGGGCGTCAAATCGACGCCGCGCTGGCCGCGGCGCGTGCCGCACGGGCGCGTCCCAGCGTCATCATCGCCGACACCGTGAAGGGCAAGGGGGTGTCCTTCATGGAGGGCCAGTCGATGCCGGCCGACGACCAGATGTATCACTTCCACAGCGGCGCACCGAATGCGGAGCAATACAGTCGCGCCCAGGATGAACTGCTCGCCGACGCGAACCGCCAGCTGGAGGCGCTCGGGGTCGCGTCGCTGCGACTCGAGACGGTGGCACGTCCCCCGTCCCGGCCCCGCTCCGGTAACCAGCGGTTCATTCCGGTCTACGCGAAGGCGCTGGTGGCCGCGGCCGAACGACGCTCGGATCTGCACGTCCTCGATGCCGACTTGGTGCTCGATTGCGGGCTCATTGCGTTCCGCGACAAGTTCCCGGAGCGCTTCCTGGAGTGCGGGATTGCCGAGCAGGACATGGTCTCGATCGCGAGCGGTATGGCGGCGCGGGGGCTGCTTCCGTTCGCGCACTCGTTTTCGTGCTTTCTGTCCGCGCGACCGAACGAGCAGATCTACAACAACGCCACCGAGCGGCGAAAGGTCGTGTACGTCGGCTCGCTGGCCGGCCTGCTCCCGGGCGGCCCCGGTCACTCGCACCAGTGCGTGCGCGACATCTCGAGTCTCGGCGCCGTGCCAAACCTGGTCATGGTCGAGCCGTCGTGTGAGGACGAGGTCGCGCTGGCGGTCGACTACTGTCTCGACGGTACGACGGAGAGTTGCTACCTGCGTCTCGTCTCCATACTGGTACAGGTGCCGTATGCGCTACCCACCGGCTACACCATGGTCGAGGGACGCGGAGCGGTGCTGCGAGACGGGCCGGATGCTGTCGTGTTCGGCTACGGGCCGATCATGCTCGCCCAGGCGATGAAGGCGGCGGCGCAGCTCGAGCGGGACCACGGGATCGGGCTCAAGGTGGTCAACTTGCCGTGGCTCAATCGCGTCGATCGCGACTGGTTGCGTGAGACCATCCGTGGGTGCCGCGCAGTGTTCACGCTCGATAACCACTACGTCGGCGGTGGCCAGGGGCAGATGCTCCTGGCGACGCTCGCCGAGCTCGATGTCTCGCCGGCGGTGCGCGCTCGGAGGTTCGGTGTGGCGCGGATTCCTGAATCGGGCGGTAACGTTGAGGTGCTCCAGGCCCACGGCCTCGATGCCGCGAGCCTCTGTGTGGCGATGCAACAGGTGGTATGCCAAACGACGACGTGACGACCTGGCTGTTCTGGGACATCGACGGGACGCTGCTGACGACGGGGCGTGCCGGGATCTTCGCGTGGGAGGCGGCGGCCGCCGAGGCGGCCGGACGCCCGATGGACCTTCAGACGCTGCAGACTGCTGGACTGACCGATTTCGCCATCGGCCGCGCGATACTCGAAAGTCTCGGGCTCGCCTCCGATGCCGGCCGGCTCGCCCGTTTCGTGCGCATGTACGAGGAGGCGTTGCCGTCGGTCCTGCCGCGCCGTCAGGGGCGGGTGCTCGAAGGCGTTCGCGACATCCTCGAGCACGTGCGCGCCGAGCGGCCGGACATCGGGCTATATTTGCTGACCGGGAACACGCCGGGCGGCGCGAGAGCGAAGCTGACGTACTACGGCCTCTTCGGTTTCTTCCAGGGCGGGGCTTTCGCCGACGGGAACGGCGACCGGGCGCATATCGCCCGCCGCGCTCTGGTCCTCGCCACGAGCGGCCGCCCGGTCGCGTTGGAGCGCGTCTTCGTCATCGGTGACACGCCGCACGATGTCATCTGCGGCCTGGCGATCGGTGCGAAAACGATCGCGGTGGCGAGCGGTAACTACCCGATCGAGGCACTCCAGGCCGAGGCGCCGTGGCGGGCGCTGCGGTCGCTGCCGGACGTCGAGACCTTCCTCGCCCTGCTCGAGGAGCCGGCCTGACGCGGCCCGCCTGCCGTCGTCGGTCACTGTCATGAGACACACCATTCGGCGCTTTCCGCGACTGTGGCGAGCGAGCCGCTTGCTCCGGCGCTGGTATCAGGCGCGCCACAATGCCTATCCCGACTGGGAAGAGGTTCTCGAGCAGGGCAAAGACCTCTGGGAGGCGGCGCAGACGCAGACACAGCGCGGGCCGCGCGTGCTGCTGTCGACCGCCATCGGATCCTACGTGCATGCCGTGACGCTGGAGAGCGCGCTGGCCGCGGCGTTACGGCTGCGCGGCGCCGAGCCGCACGTGCTGCTCTGTGACGCGGAGTTGGCCGCGTGCGCCGAGTGCGATGCGTCGCTCTACCCGCGCGTTGAGCGGTTCGTCGCGCATGGGCCCAGCCGTGACCTGTGCCGCGACTGCTACTGGCCCGCACGACGTGTCTACGAGCGTCTGGGCGTGCGCGTGCACCGGCTGAGCGCGCTTGTGACGGACGACCAGCGGCAGACGGCCGCCGCCGTGGCGCGGTCGGTGCCGTTCGCAGACATCCCAACCTACCAGCACGATGGTCTGGTGGTCGGCGAGCATGCCTATGCGGGCGCGCTCCGCTTCTTCGCGAGCGGCTCGCTCGACGACGAGCCGCAGGCCGAGGCAGTGCTACGGCGGTATCTCCAGGCGGCGCTGGTCACGATGTTCGCGACCCGCCGTCTTGCGAGGGAACAGGGCTTCACCTGCGCGGTGTTTACCCATGGGATCTACATTCCGTGGGGGGTGATGGGGGAGGTCTGTCGTCAGGAGGGGGTCCGGATCGCCAACTGGAACGTGGCGTATCGCAAGCGCCGTTTCATCTTCAGCCACGGAGAAACCTATCACCATACCCTGATGTCGGAGCCGCAGGCAGCCTGGGAGTCGCTCGACCTCCGGCCGGCGCGTGAGCAGACCTTGATGGATTATCTGGCCAGTCGGCGCGAGGGGATGTTTGATTGGATCGTCTTTCACCGGCCCGCGGCTCGTGCGGAGCCGCGCGAGCTTGCCGGTGCACTGGGACTCGACCCGTCCCGCCCGGTCATCGGGCTGCTCACCAACGTCAGCTGGGACGCGCAGCTGCACTATCCGGCGAACGCGTTTCCGGACATGCTGGAATGGATCACGCGCACGTGCGAGTACTTCGCCGCGCGCCCGGACCTCCAGTTGCTGATCCGCGTGCATCCGGCGGAGCTGAACGGGTTCCCACCGTCCCGGCAGCCGGTGCTCGCCGAGATGACTCGACGGCTGCCCGCGTTGGCGCCCAACATCACCGTCGTGCCACCCGAGAGCCGGATGAGCACCTACAGCTTGATGTCGCTCTGTAACGCCGCCATCATCTACGGAACGAAGATGGGCGTGGAGCTGACCAGTGTTGGGCTCCCGGTCATCGTGGCTGGAGAGGCCTGGGTGCGTAACAAGGGGTTGACCCGCGATGCCAGCACCCCGGAGGAGTACTTCCGGATCCTCGATGGCCTGCCCTTTGCGGCACGTCCCGACGAGACGCTGCTGCGGCGGGCGCGCACATACGCATACCATTTCTTCTTTCGTCGCATGATTCCGCTGAGCTTCGTCCAGCCCAGGGCGGGGTATCCGATCTACGTCCTCAGGCTCGACAAGATCGAGCGTCTCTTGCCTGGCGCCACGCCCGGACTCGACGTGATCTGCGATGGGATTCTGACGGGCGCGCCGTTCGTGTACGACGAGGACACGCCGACCCCGCAAGTCACCGGCGCTGGCGCGAGGCGACAGAACCCTGTTTCACACGGCTCGATGTCACCGCGAGAGGATGTCTAGTGCTCGCCTGTCCATGACGCTGCCAGTGTTGCTCACGCTGTTCGCCGGGGCGGCCCTGCTGTCGTGGGTCCTCAGTCTGCTCGTCCGGCGTCATGTCGTCCGGCGCGGCGCGGTGGAGCCGCCCCGCGCGGACCGCTGGCACCGCAACGCGACACCGACCTTCGGCGGCATCGCGATCGCCGGGTCATCCCTCGCGCTCACGGCGGCGCTCCTGCTAGGGGCGCCGTCGCTGGGGGAGCTGACCGCACCGCTTGCCGTCGCATTGGCTGCGTTCGCGATGTTCGCCGTGGGGTTGGCCGACGACAGCCTGCGGCTCACCCCTTTGGCAAAGCTCGTGGCTTCGCTTGCCGTCGGTGCGTTCTTCGTGTTCGGCGTCGGCGTTTCCGGCGTGTTGCCGTCGTGGGTGGCGGTGCTGGCGATCATCTGGTTTGGCGCCATCGTGCACTCGCTGAACCTGCTCGACAATATGGACGGGCTGGCTGGTGGCGTCGGGATGCTCGGGTGCCTGTTCGGAGCCTGGGCGCTGGCTGGTGCAGTCGGGCCGCTCCTTGTCTCGATGTTGCTGGTGGTGGCTGGGAGCCTGCTCGGGTTTCTTGTTTGGAATAGACATCCAGCGCGCCTGTTCATGGGCGATTGCGGGAGTCTGTTCGTGGGGGCGGTGTTGGCGGGCATGTCGCTGGTTCCGCTCACGCGTCCGGACGCTTCCGTGGTGTTCGGCGGCTTTGTTGCCGGCCTGATCCTCGTGGTACCACTGTTCGACACGGGGTTCGTCCTGATCCTGCGGCGCATGGCCGGACGACGGGCGACACGCGGTGGGACCGACCACGTGTCGCACCGGTTGGTCTCGCTCGGATTCTCGGAACGGAGCGCTGTTCGGATTCTCTACGCCGTGGGGTTGCTCGGTGGGATGCTAGCGGTCGGGTTGACGCGCCCGGGCGGTGGGTCGCTGCTGTCGGTGGCGGCGCTCTTCGTCGTGGCAGTCACGCTGGTCGGAATCTATCTGGCTCGGGTGCCCGCGTACGACTCTGACGACTTCCTGGCGCTGCAAAAAAGCTCGTTCGCACCGTTCCTCACCGATCTGGCGTTCCGGTGGCATGCGGGGCAGGTCTTGCTCGACCTGCTGTTGAGCTCGACCGTTTTCTACGCGTCGTATCTCATCCGCTTCGAGGGAGAGGCGCTTGAGACGTTTCTGGGCTCTTTCACAGCTTCATTGCCGGTCGTAGTCGCGTGCAAGCTCGTTGCTCTCTATCTGTCGGGTCTCTACGCTCGGTCGTGGCACACGTTCGGGTTACGCGATCTCTACGCGGTGGCGCGCGGGGTCGGTGCCGGCTCGGTCCTGTCGATCCTAGCGGCCGCGTACTTCTTCCGGTTCGAGTTGTTCTCGCGCGGCGTGTTCCTGATCGACGGGCTGCTGTTTTTCGTTGCGGTGGCGGCGGCCAGGGCCTCGTTCCGGCTCATGGGAGAGGTGGCGGCGAGCCGGAGCAAGCGTAGCCGGCGGGTGATGATTTACGGCGCCGGCGCTGGTGGGCAGCTGCTGGCGCGGGAGATGCGCGCGAACCCAGACTGGCTGCTCAACCCGGTCGGGTTCCTCGATGACGACCCTGCGAAGCAACTTCGCTGGATCCTCGGTCTACCGGTGCGCGGGGGGTTCCAGGCTCTCGAGGTGAGTCTCGGCCGCTACGGGGTCGACGAGCTGATTCTGAGCAGCCGGTCGATAAACGGAACTGTGGAGAACCGGATCCGGAACGTCTGCGACCACCGCGGCGTGCAGGTCCGGCGGTTGCGTCTCGAGATCGCCTGACGTGCAGCTCGGCACGGTCCCGCGTTCTCTACCGCCTGTGCGTCATTCACTTCGAATCGGTTTTGATGGGCGGGCGCTCTCCTCGCCCGCGGGGGGTGTGCGTCGATACACCCGCGAGTTGTTCCGCGCGGTCGCGACCGATCCTGACATTCGAGTCGTCGCGATCGGAGGCGACGCACCGGCCGCCGTGCCCCCTGGCGTAACGGTCGTACGGGCACCCTCGCTGGCCCCAACCAACCTCGGCTGGACGGCCCTGTCTCTTCCCTTGGCGATCCGGCGAGCGGCTGTCGATCTCTATCACGGCCCGGCGTACACGGCGCCCCCCTGGGGGTGGCAGCCGATCGTGCTGACCATTCACGACTGTAGCTACGCACGTCACCCGGAGTGGTATCCGTATCGTCTGGATATCCTGCGCCGGGCCTTCTACCGCCGGAGTGCCCTCGTCGCCCAGACGGTCATTACCGATTCCGAATTCTCGCGCCGGGAGATCACGGCGGCGTATCCGGTCGAGTCCGACCGCTTGACGGTGATTCCGCTGGGTGTTGGCCCACCCTTTGTGGCCGGGTACCGATCGAGCGGCGCGGCCGAAAGAGTCACGGGTATCCACGGCCCGTACGCGCTCCACGTTGGCGACCTGCATCCGCGCCGTGACCTCATGACGGCGCTTCAAGCGGTTCTTGCGGTCCGCGCGCGACACCCGGAACGCGCCTCGCTGCGTCTCCTCCTCGTTGGCGTCGATCGGGGAAGCGGCGCGACGCTCCGCGCGGCGGCGGACGGAGCCGGCCACCGTGACGCGTTGGATATCGTGTCCAGTCTGGACGACGCCGCGCTGGCGCGGCTGTACGCGGGCGCGGCGGTGTTCGTGTATCCCTCGGTCTACGAGGGGTTCGGGTTGCCGATGCTTGAGGCCATGGCCTGCGGCGTGCCGGTGGTCGCGGCGCGCGCCGCCGCCAGTCCGGAGGTTTTGGGCGACGCCGGGCTGTTGGTCGAGCCGGGAGAGGTTGCGGTGATGGCCGACGCGATCGAGGCCGTGCTGTCCCGGCCTGACCTGGCGGCCCGTCTTCGTGCGACCGGTCGTCAGCGCGCGGCGCGGTTCACGTGGGAACGGGCGGCCCGAGAGACCATCCAGGTGTATCGCCGATGCCTGGTGACGGCGAGCGGGCGGAGGTTCGAGTGACGACGCCGGACGTTTCGGTCATCGTCCTCAACTTCAACGGTCGGCGTTACCTGGAGTCTTGTCTCACTGCCGTCGAACATCAGGATCTGGAGTGCGAGATCGTGCTCGTGGACAACGCGTCGGACGACGATTCGGTCGTGTTCGTCCGTCGGCGCTTCCCGGCGGTCCGACTGGTCGAGCTAGACCGGAACTTGGGCTTCGCCGCCGGCAACAACGTCGGCGCCCGTGCGGCGACCGGCCGCTACCTGGCGTTTCTCAACAACGACACGCGCGCGGACCCGTCGTGGCTCCGCGCGCTGCGCCACGCTGTCGACGATGTGCCGGACGTGGGGTTCGTGACGTCACGTATCGTGTACATGCATGATCCATTGGTCGTCGACAGCGCTGGCGATTGTCTCACCCGCTCCGGCGGCGCTTTCAAGCGCGGCCATGGCGAGTCATCGCAGCGGGTGACACAGCCGCGGGAGGTGTTTGCAGCGAGCGGCGCGGCGTGTCTCTTCCACCGCGAGGTCTTCGAGGCCGCCGGCGGCTTCGACGAGGACTTCTTCGTTTCTCACGAGGACGTCGACTTGTCGTATCGCGCCCGGCTGCTCGGCTACCGCTGCTGGTATGTGCCCGAGGCGGTGGTGCACCATGAGGGGAGTGCGACGCTAGGCCGGATGAGTCCAGAGGCGGTCTTCTACGGTCAGCGCAACCTCGAGTGGATCTATCTGCAGAACACCCCGTGGCCCCTGCTCTTGCGGACGTTGCCCGGGCACCTGGTGTATAACGCCGCTGCGGCGGTCTACTTCGGGTCGGTTGGTCTCGGGGGGGCGTTCCTGCGCGGCAAGTGGGCGGCGCTCAGGGGTGCCGGTCGAGCGTGGCGGAAACGGTGCGTCATTCAGCGGTCGCGGCGGGCGTCCAGTCGGATGATCTGGTCACAGCTCGACTCCCGCTGGCTTGCCAGGAAGCTGCGAGAGAAGCGGTTTGATTTGGGACTCACTGGGCGTTCGTGATCGCGCTGATGCCGACCTTGGTGTCCGTCGTCATCGTCAACTACAACGCCGGCGAGGATCTTCGTCGGTGCCTGGCGTCCCTCGAAGAGGGCGTCGGTTCCGTTCCGTGGGATGGCGTCGTCATCGATAATGCGTCGTCCGATGGCAGCGACGAGCTGCCCATGCCCGGAAAGATGCAGATGCTTCGGAATCGTGACAACGTCGGCTTCGCACGTGCCGTGAACCAGGGGGTCGCGAGAACCGACGGCGACGACGTGATGATCCTCAACCCAGACTGTGAGCTGTCGCCAGGCGCAGTCGCCGTCCTGCGCAACGAACTCCATCGGCATCCCGATTGTGTCGTGGCCGGTCCCCGCGTGATTGACCCGGAGGGCACGGTTCAGGGAAGCGCGCGCGGCGACCCGACGATGTTCACCGGCCTCTTTGGGCGGGCCAGTCTGCTGACCCGACTGTTCCCGCGTTCGGCGCTGGCGATGCGTAACGTTCGCAGTCGTACGGCGTCGGCGACGGGCGGGTTGAGCGTCGGCGTGGATTGGGTCGCCGGGTCGTGCATGCTGGCACGACGCGATGCGCTGGCGGCAGTCGGGGGGTTCGATGAACGCTTCTTTCTGTACTGGGAGGACGCAGACTTGTGCCGCCGTCTGCGGGTGCGTGGCGGCGAGATCCGATACGTGCCTGGTGCCACGGTCGTCCACCACGTCGGTCGCTCGAGCCGGACGGCCCCGGTCCTTGCCACCCGCGCGTTTCACGCTAGCGCGTATCTCTACTACGTTACCCACGTCGCCCGGTCCCCATTAAACCCGGCGAGGTGGCTCGCGAAGCTCGCGCTATGGCTCCGGTGCGCATGGCGTCTGCGTCGCGCCAGAGGGTAGAATCGATCTGATGTACCACTCTGCGGATCGCGATATTGTCGTGCCATGATCGCAGCCTCCGCGAAGCTGGTCATCCTGATCTCGCTCGCGGCTGCCGGTGCGCTCAACCTCTGGCTCGCCGCTCGCGATTGGCCCGCCCTCCCGTTTCTCACTCTCGCCATCGTCCTGCTCACCTTCGTCCTCGCTCGTCGCTGGAGCGGCGCAGTCACCTTTGCCCTTGCCGCCGCGACGTCGGTGGCACCGGCCGCGTTCACGCTCTTCTGTGGACGCTTCCTGCTCTCCGACATGACGCTGTGGCTGGCGGCGATCGTCACGCTCGTGGTCGCGACGTCGCGGCCGCTGCGCTGGCACCTGCCGGGTCGCTGGATCTGGCCGCTCGCGGTCTGGGCGCTGGTGGTTGGCGTGTCGTGGCCTGTGGTGGCGGCACGCGAGGCGGAGTTGTCGTGGACGCTGCTCCACGAGGGTGGGATCCCGAGCTCGGGTGGTGGTGGGACTCCCGCGGAGACTGTTCTCTGGATCACTCACGTCATGCTGGTGCTGGGCGCGGGTCTGCTGTGGTTCGACTGGCTGTTCGGTCGCTATCCGGCAGGTCGCGAGGAGCCGTTCGTGCGGGAGGTCGTGACCGGGTTCGTCGCCGGCTGGGTCGTAGCCGGGTTCGTGGCGATCTATCAGGTGACCGTCGATTTCGAGTTCTTGAACATGGGGCACTGGGCGGTCCAGCACCGGGCCGCCGGTACGTTGATGGACGCCAATCCCTACGGGCTCGTCGCGGCCGTGAGTGGTCCGGCGATCGCCGCCGCGATGTGGCCGCCGACGGTGCCACGCCGCGCGATCGCCGTCACGGCGGCGCTCGGGCTGTCGTGGTTCGGGCTCTGGGCGTCGGGCTCGCGCTCGGCGCTGCTGGCGGGGGCGGTCGTAACCGTGGCGCTCGGCTATCAGCTCTGGCGGGTCCGGCCGGCCTTGCTGCGCACGCGCCGGGCGATCGCGATGGTGGCGCTCTGCGGGGTCATCCTGTCCGCCGGCGCGCTGGCCACAAGCGCCGCGCGAGTCGATACGCCGCTGGCCCGTCTCGCCAGGCTCGGGCCGGACGATCGGGCCGACATCGGCGGCTGGCTGCGCTACCTGTGGGAGCGTGAATCGTACGGTACCGTGGCCATTCAGATGGTTCGCAACTCACCGCTCGTCGGCATTGGGGTTGGCAGCTACCACATGCTGGCGCCCGACTACTCGCAGGCGCTCACGGGCACGCGGCTCCCGCCCGACAACGCGCAGAACTGGGCGCGTCATCAGCTCGCCGAGCTAGGGGTGCTCGGAGGTCTCGGCCCGATCGTGTTCGCCGGGTTCCTCGCGTGGCTCGTCGTGACCGCCCGCGCCGCGCCCGGCCGCGAGCCGCAGGCGGTAATCTTGCGCGGGACGCTCATAGCGTTCGGTCTCGTGTCGCTGGTTGGGGTTCCAACACTGAACGCGTCGGTCGTATTCGTGTTCTGGCTGCTCGCGTTCTGGTACACGCGTCAGATCGACCCGGTTGTGCTCGCGTGGCGCGCGCCAGGCCGCGTGGCCTGGATGGCCGGTTTTCTGCTAGTGGTCGTCTACACGGCCGGCTTGGCAGCGGTGTCGGTGGCGGAGCTGCGGGTGCCGCATCGTGCCGTGTTGGGCGAGTGGGATCTCGAGTACGGGTTCTACGAGCCGGAGTTGTCCGCGGTGCACGGCGAGTACCGCTGGACGCAGGGAACCTCCGTGAGCGTCTTGCCCGCACGCACACAGCGGATCGAGCTTACGCTTTGGGTGCATCATCCGGACGCGGGTGATCGGCCGGTGCGGCTGAAGGTCTGGCGGGACGAGGAGCTCCTGGTGGATGTGATACGGTCGGACGCGACGCCGGTCGTAGCGGATGTGACGATTCCGGACGACGCCCGCCGGTTCATGCTCTCGACCACCGTGGATCGCACGTGGCGGCCGGCCGACGTTGGAGCGGAAGATTCGCGCGAGCTCGGCATGGCAGTAGCTTGGCGCTATCTGCCGTCTTCTAGCCCTTAGTGGTGTGTATTTGAAACAAGTAGGCGGTGTCGTAGTCGGTTCTGCTACAGGAAGTTGCTGCCGCCGCACCACGGGTTCCAGACCGCGGGCCGGTCGCTATCCGGCGCGACGTCTCGTCGAGTAGACCGCGTCCAAGCCGCGTCCGGCGAAGAGCGCAAGGACCGGCGTCACCGGAACCCGAAAGCGCGCGTAGCTTTCGGGACCGGCCGCCATGACCAGCAGATAGAGCCCGACGCCTCCTAGAAAGAAGAGTCCGGCCCACCCGGCGTCCCTGCGCCGGGTGGCGACGAGGCCCCACCCGGCCGCGCTATACAACAGCACCAGGTACGCCACCGAGTAGACGATCACCAGACGGCTCGCCATGTCGTCCGCCCTGCCTGAGGTAAGCCACCCCCTGCTCAACCGGACCGCCTCCGGCGCGACCGTTGCGTAGGGAACGCCGGCCACGTAGTGCTCAAGGTCCGAGCGACCCGGCCCGGCGATAATCTTCCCGAGACCGAACAGCTGATTTCTGAGAAACGGCACCGGGTGGTCGCGGATGAGCCTTTGCCCCTCGCTCGCATACCGCGCGCTAACCTCGGTCGCCGACCACCCCGTCATGTTGGGCAGGGCGGCGGCGGTGCGCGTCTGGGCCTCTTCGAACGACACGCCGTCGCGGATCGCCACGATACCCGCGCCCCGGTACCATAGTAGGTTGTAGGCCTGGATGTGGCTGAACGCCGCGCTGCCCGTCGCTCGGAAGTTGCGCACGCGCCATCCCTCGA
This sequence comes from Vicinamibacteria bacterium, assembly GCA_963578725.1. Taxonomy (GTDB): domain Bacteria; phylum Acidobacteriota; class Vicinamibacteria; order Vicinamibacterales; family UBA8438; genus NP936. The sequence goes on along the minus strand of CAUZDS010000002.1, from coordinate 42,555 downwards.
CCAAAATGCACCACGGCAGCAGCAACAGCAGGGTTGCGGTCACCACCTCTCGCCGCGTCCATCCTAGGCCGGTCAGGCCGTAGAGCGCGAACCCGACGATGGACGGCACGATCAGGTAGTACGCGATCGGGCGGACCAGCGTGGCCGCCGCGAGGCTGAGCCCGAACAGGCCGCTCCACCATACGGGTCCGCCGCCTAGCTGCGCTACGGCGCACCAAGCTGCCACCAGCAATACGAACGTGAAGAGCGACTCGCTGAAGAGCAGCTGGCTGTAGACGAACGACAGCGGGTCGAGCACCAGCAACCCCGCCGCCGCTAGCGCGGCGCGGGGCGTCGAGAGCCGGGTGCCCAGGCCGTAGAGCAGGAGCACCGTGGCTGAGCTCAGCAGCACTTGCACGACGACCACGAGATCTCGTCGCTCGCCGAAAGGGGCGTAGAGGGCAGCGAGAAAGAGGGGGTAGCCTGGGGTACGCAGCGTCTCCGGTTCGTCCGCGCGGTCCGGCCCGGCCGCGAACCGTCCGGTCGCGACCAGCGCACGCGCCGGGTTCTCGTAGCTCGCGGTGTCGCCGGTCACGACCCGTTGCGGATCAATGCACCAGATGGAGGCGAAAGCCCCGAGCTTCAGGACCAGCGAGAGGCCGACGAGACCGACCAGGACGCGATGATGTTGTGTCAGGATACTCACCCCAGGCCTTGTTGTGTCCAGTCCGACGACTGCCAGTTCCTGCGCCGCGCATCCATAGAGATGAGGGGCGCCTTGGGGAACTGTGAGTCCTTTGAGGGTCCGCGAATCTCAATAACGAAGATATGTCACGGGTGTCGACTGGTCGAGGTAGTGCGAGGAACGGGTTGTGCTCGAGCGAGGTGATCCGCCGGTGCTCGTTGCGCAACGCCGGCTCGCCCTTGTCGAACGGATGCGCCCACCCGGGAAGGCTCGACGAGGGACACATTGGGACGTGTGTGACCGAGAAGCAACGACGTTCAGGCGAGATGCAGCGTCGGTCGGATGCAGCGAGGCTCCCATAACCGGCCCGTATAGCTCGGATCCGCTGATCCAATCAAGCATCGTGCCGGTCGGGTGGATCGACGAGTATCTCCGCCGGCACTATCGAGCAGCAGGCCAGATCGACGCCAACGATGTGCCGCTCACGGTACTCGTTGATCGCCGAAAGACTCCAACACATACCTACGACACCGGGACGCTTCCCTGCTTTGCCGATTCGTGACGCGTTCCCTCGCGACGGGGACTGAAGGCAGACCCCTCGAGGCGCCGTGCTCTAACCGGAGGTCCAGCCGGACGCGTCACGACGGACTAGGGCGACAGCTTCTGCCCGATCGCTGCGTAGTCGAGGAACGTGAACAGCAGCGTGTTGATCTTGTCGACGTTCGTGTTGAACGTCCGGACCAGTGTCGTCATCTCCTCAGGCAACGACTCGGGCAGCTCCACCAGACGCAACTTGGACTCCTCGTCGGCCGGCGAGCTGAACTGCAGCTCGATCCGCTGGAACCCGCTAGCCTCGAGAAGGAACCGCAGAGTTTCCGGCGGCAACGGCCGCTCGTGCGTGATGTCGCGCAGGTACGGGCCGAAGAATGCCGACCAGGAATCGACGTTGAGCGTTTCCAGGATGATCGTCGAGCCGGGCCCGAGCTTGTGATAGGCGAGCTCGAGGAATCGGATCAGGTAGTCGGAACGGAAGTGCTCGACCACCTGTGTGGCGATCAGGCCGCCGAGTGACCCGTCCGGAATCGAGTCGAGGTACCCGACCGCATCCCCCTCTACCACGTCGAGCTTACGCTCCCGACAGACCACCACCATCTCGGGGTTCGCGTCGAGACCACGCGCCGACACTCCGCGGTCACGCAGCAGGCTCAGAAACTCACCGCGTCCGCACCCGACGTCGAGCACCTCCGACGCCCCGTCGAAGCGGCCGCAGTAGCCCTCCAGGCGCCGCGCGATCTCGGTCTCGCTGCCGCGGAACGCCTGTTCGAATCCGACGTACTTGTAGGCGTCGAGCACGCTCGGGCCGGCGTCCAGCCGCCCACCGTCGCCGGTGGCGCCAGCCGCCACGGCGTTGTCTCCACCGGTCGCGGAGGGTGAGGCGAGCCACTGCTCCAACTGGCGTTTCATCGCCAGCTGGCGCTGTTGCAGCAGGCCGATGGTGCGTTCGAGCAATCGCACCGGGTTTTCGTTGATGCGGCGGATGAGACCGGTGACCTCGCGGTCCTTGGTGTCGACATAGGGCGTTACCTGTTGTGCCCAGACCACCAGCCTGGACTGAAAGGTGCGCCACGATGCGAGCTCGTCGCCGAGCACTGCCCGACTGCCGGCGATTGCGTTGACCGTCTGCTGATGCTCCGTCAGAACACGGGTCAGGTGGTTGATGAGCACCTGGTTGACCTGCTCCTGGCGCGCCAGCGGCGGTTCCAGGATCGACCAGACGAAGCGGCGGGCCCATCCGCGCCAGCCGCCGCCGGCGCCGGGCGGATCAGGCGCTCCGGCAGATAGCCGCTGCAGCGTGTCGATCTCGGCGGGGTCGACCGCCGGCGGCGGCGGGATCTCGGGCAGTGCCCGGATCGTCCGGTCCAGGGCGGTCAGCGCGTCGTTGTATCGGCGGTCAGCCTCATCACGCTCGCGTCTCAAACGACCCAGATCATCCGCGCTGATGGTCCGATCGATCATGATTTTCGGTCCGCTCCCCCGGGGGCCGGTGTGACGTGGCGAGCCTGCTCAGTCGCCGGTGACGAGACCGTCCGGCGAACTACTGGCGGTGGCGTAGCGCCGGCTGGGAATGCGGCCGGCCAGATACGCCTGCCGACCGGCGATGACAGCGAGCCTCATCGCGCCGGCCATCGCGACCGGGTCCCGGGCGCCCGCGACGGCGGTGTTCATCAGCACGCCGTCGACACCCAGTTCCATGGCGATCGCGGCGTCCGATGCGGTGCCGACCCCAGCATCCACGATCACCGGGACACCCGCGAACTCGAGAATGATCCGGAGATTGTTGAGATTTTGGATCCCGAGCCCTGAGCCGATCGGCGCGCCAAGCGGCATGACAGCGGCCGCACCCGCGTCCTCGAGCTTGCGACACACGACCGGGTCATCGTTCGTGTAGGGCAGCACGACAAACCCCTCCTTGACGAGCACGCGGGTCGCTTCGAGCAGGCCGGTGTTGTCGGGGAAGAGCGTACGCTCGTCGCCGATGACCTCTAGCTTGATCCACTCGGACAGACCGACCTCTCTCGCCAGGCGAGCCGTCCGGATCGCGTCCTCGGCGGTGTAGCAGCCTGCGGTATTGGGCAACAGCGCGTATCGGGCGGGGTCTATGAAGTCGAGTAACGATTCCTTGCTGCGGTCCGTCACGTTGACGCGACGCACCGCCACGGTCACTAGTTCGGCGCCGGACGCATCATGCGCTTGTCGCATGATTTCGTGCGACCCGTACTTGCCGGTGCCGATGATCAGCCGGGACGAAAATGTCTTACCCGCGATGACGAAGGTGTCCATGACGTGGTGCCTTCCGCGCGAGACCGGTCATCCTCCCCCGACGAAGTTGACGATCTCGACCTGGTCGCCCGGATGGACGGTCGTGGTGGGGTAGGCCGCCCGTTTCACTATGACCAGATTGTGCTCGACCGCGACACGTCTGGGGTCGATCTCGAGTGTGGCAAGGAGGCCAGCGATGGTCAACGGTTCGGCCAGCTCGTGGGGCTCGCCGTTCAGCGTGATGCGCACGGTGCGGTGTCCTGGCCCCGGTCTGGCACCGGAGCCACCAAAGGCCGGAGCCTATCCCGCGCGTGCTGACGAAGTCAAGGGTAAGCAGTTGGCTGGTCAGGAGTTAGGATGATCGGTCTGGACTAAAGCACGGTAAATTGACTTCACGCTGGCCCTCTTGTACGATGCGTACGGTGCCGTTATACTGGCGCCGGCTAGTCGTCGCGGCACCGCGGCGCTTTTTTTTGATGAAGCTTGAGAAAAAAATCACAAGCGTGACAGCCGTGGGCCCGTGAGGACGGATGGGTCGACACACAATCAGGCGGGGGCTTCGGTTGCCGGTGCAGGGCGAGCCGGACCAGACGGTGGAGCCTGCCCGGATCGCGCGTCGCGTGGCGCTCCTGGCGGACGACTACGTCGGGTTGCGGCCCACCATGCGGGTGGCGGTCGGCGACGACGTCAGCCGCGGCCAGCTTCTGTTCGAGGACAAGAAGCGGCTCGGTGTGCGGTTTACGGCGCCTGGGGCTGGCACGGTGCAGGCGATTCATCGGGGAGAGCGCCGCAACTTCCGGTCGATCGTCATCGAGCTCAACAGAGCGGAGCTCGAAGGGCGTGGCGCCGATGCGGTTAGTTTTAGCTCATTCTCGGGGCAGGATCCCAGCGGGCTGCGGGGCAGCGACGTGCGGGACCTGCTCGTGGAGTCGGGTCTGTGGGTCTCGATTCGCGCCAGACCGTTCAGCCGCGTGGCGGATCCCCAGACCCGACCGCATGCGATCTTTGTGACCGCGGTGGACACCGAGCCCTTCGCGCCGCGGGTGGACGTGGTGCTCGAGGGCGCACAGGGATCGTTCGAGCGGGGCATCGTGGCCTTGTCGCGGCTCACAGATGGACCGGTTTACGTTTGCACCGCTCCCGACAGCGGCGTACCGGTACCGGCCGGTGAGCGGATCCAGCCAGAGGAGTTCACTGGCGTCCACCCGGCTGGTACCGTCGGTCTCCACATCCATTTGCTCGACCCGGTCGCCCGGGGCAAGCTGGTGTGGCACGTCGGGTATCAGGACGTCGTCGCGATCGGCCGACTGTTCGAGACTGGCGACCTGGCGGTTGACCGTGTCGTCGCGATCGCCGGGCCGGCCGCGCCACGGCCGCGTCTGGTCCGGACACGGCTGGGCGCCGCGACCTCGCATCTGCTGGGCGACACCTCGGTCGACGACCAGACGCGCGTCATCTCTGGGTCACTGCTTTCTGGGCGCCTGGCGAGTGGGGACACCGTCGGGTTTCTCGGGCGGTATCACCGCCAGGTCTGTCTGATTCGGGAGGGTCGTGACCGGGAGCTGCTGGGGTGGCTTACGCCCGGGCTCGGGAAGTTTTCGGTGTCCCGCACGTTTCTGTCGAAGCTCACGGCCGGGCGGCGGTTCGCCCTCAACACCGCGACCAACGGGTCGCGGCGTGCCATCGTGCCAATCGGGCTGTACGAGCGGGTGATGCCGATGGACCTGTTGCCGACACCGTTGCTGCGGGCGCTGGTCATGCAGGATGTCGAGCGCGCCGAGGAGCTGGGGTGCCTGGAGCTCGATGAGGAAGATCTGTCTCTGTGCACGTTCGTCTGCCCGAGCAAGCTGGACTATGGAGCGTCGCTGCGAGCGGTGTTGACGACGCTCGAGGCCGAAGGTTAGCCCGTCGTGCTGTCCCGAACCAGGATTTGGTACTTGTGCGTGCCCGTCGCTGACGGCCACGGCGCGCACGTACGCGCCTGTGAGGGAGTCGGGCCTGGCGTTGGGGCCCGCGCGAGCAACAGGGCCGGGATTGTGGGACAAGGCTCCACGTTAGCGTACTTACCGGCGACCATAGCCGTGCCGGTCGGAGGGAACCGAGTCGTATGAAGTGGCTGCGTGCGCGCCTCGACCGGCAGGCCCGTCACTTCGAGAAGGGTGGTCGGCTCGAGCGGTTGTATCCGCTCTGGGAGGCACAAGACTCGTTCCTGTACACGCCCGGCGAGGTTACCCGGGTCGCGCCGCATGTCCGCGACGCGCTCGACATGAAGCGGTTGATGATCACCGTGGTCATCTCCCTGGCCGGGTGCATCTTCATGGCGCTCTACAACACCGGGTATCAGGCCAACCTCGCGATCGTCGCCGGCGCCGTCCCGCTCGACGTCTGGCAGACCGGCGCGATGGAATGGCTGGGACTCGGGTTCGCGCCGGACGACCCCTGGGCTTGCCTGGTGCACGGCGCGCTGTACTTCGTTCCGGTGCTTGTCGTGACCTACGCCGTGGGCGGGACCTGCGAGGTGATCTTCGCCGTCGTCAGGGGGCATGAGCTGAATGAGGGACTCCTGGTGACCGGCATGCTCTTCCCGCTGATCCTGCCGGCCACGGTACCGCTCTGGCAAGTGGCGCTGGGCATCGCGTTCGGGGTGGTGGTCGGTAAGGAGATCTTCGGGGGCACTGGGATGAACGTGCTCAATCCCGCTCTCACGAGTCGCGCATTCCTGTTTTTCGCCTATCCGGCCCAGATGTCGGGTGATGCCGTCTGGGTGGCGGCCGGGACGTCACCCGACGGCGTCAGCGGCGCGACCGCGCTGGCGCTGGCCACCGAAGGCGGTCTGGTCGCCGTCACCGCGGGGTTGGACCCGTGGCAAGCGTTCGTCGGCCTCATGCCCGGGTCGATGGGCGAGACCTCGGCACTGGCCTGTCTGGCCGGCGCGGTCGTGCTCGTAGCCACCGGAGTCGGGTCGTGGCGGATCATGGTGAGCGTGGCGGTCGGGACGCTGGGGACGGCCTTGCTGCTCAACGCCGCAGGGTCGACCACTAACCCGTATTTCGAGGTGACCCCACTCTGGCACTTTCTGCTGGGCGGCTGGGCGTTCGGTACCGTCTATATGGCGACCGACCCGGTGTCGGGACCATCGACGCCGATCGGCCATTACGCATACGGGTTGCTGATCGGGTTGCTGGTCGTGCTCATCCGCGTGGTGAACCCGGCGTATCCCGAAGGGATGATGCTGGCGATCCTGTTCATGAACCTGTTCGCGCCGCTGATCGATTACGTTGTTGTGCAGGCCAACGTGCGCAGAAGGAGGGCCCGCCATGCAGGGTAGCGTCGGGTACAACCTCACGTTCGCGGCCGCCATCTGTCTCGTGTGTGCCGTGGTGGTGTCGTCTTCCGCTGTCTCGCTGAAAGAACGGCAGCAGCGAAACGCTGCTGTGGACAAGCAGCGAAGCGTGCTGCTGGCGGCTGGGCTCGCCAGTGACAATGAGGGCCTGAGCGCCGACGAGATCGCCACGCGGTTCACACCGATCACGCAGGTGGTCGTGGATCTGGCTAGCGGGGAGGCCGCCGCCGACGTTGACCCAGTCGGGTTCGACCAGCGCACGGCGGCCAACGATCCGGCGCGGAGTCGAGTCGCCCCCGAGAACGCGTCCCGGATCATGCGGCTGCCCAACGAGGCGTTGGTCTACGAGGTGCGGGACGTGAGCGGTCGCCTCGATATGGTCGTCCTGCCGGTCGAGGGGCTAGGGCTGTGGGGGACGCTCTATGGCTTTGTCGCGCTTGATGGCGATTTGCGGACGATCCGTGGGTTGACCTTCTACGAGCACAAGGAGACGCCAGGCCTCGGCGGAGAAGTCGACAATCCACGCTGGAAGGCGTTGTGGGTCGGCCGGTTGGCGTTCGACCAGACGCTGACCCCGGTCATCACCGTGATTAAGGGGCTGGCGGGTCCGGTAGCCGATGACCCGTATTCGGTCGACGGGTTGTCTGGCGCCACGATAACGAGCCGTGGTGTCACCAACCTTCTCAGGTTCTGGCTGGGCCCGGACGGGTTCGAACCGTATCTGACGTGGCTGCGTGAGAGCGAGAGGACCAACTGATGTCGAGGACACGCGACGCGCTGATCGACCCGCTCTTCAACAACAACCCAATCGCCCTCCAGGTGCTCGGTATCTGCTCGGCACTGGCGGTCACCACGAAGATGGACACCGCGGTCGTGATGAGCGCGGCGGTCGTGTTCGTGCTGCTGTTCTCGAACCTATTTGTCAGCCTGCTGCGCAACCAGATCCCCACCAACATCCGCATCATCGTCCAGCTGACCATCATCGCGTCGCTCGTGATCGTTGTCGACCAGGTACTCAAGGCGTATTTGTTCGAGATCTCTAAGCAGCTGTCAGTGTTCGTCGGGCTCATCATCACCAACTGCATCATCATGGGTCGGGCCGAGGCCTACGCCATGCAGAACCCGCCCGGGATGAGTCTGATCGACGGCGTGGGCAACGGACTGGGCTATGGGGTGATCCTGGCCGGCACTGCGCTGCTGCGCGAACTGTTCGGGTCGGGGTCGCTCTTCGGGGTCCAGCTGTTGGCGCTGGCCAGCGAAGGCGGGTGGTACACGCCGAACGGCCTGATGCTGCTGTCGCCGGGTGCGTTCTTCATCATTGGGTTTTTTATCTGGGCGCTCCGCACGTGGAAACCGGAGCAGGTGGAGCAGGACTAGTGTCTCGAGTCAGAGGCTCGCGACAGGATTGTCCGGCGCACGGCGCCCGGGTGGCAAGGCGTGACGAAGGAACACACCGCCGGTACTCGGCCGAGGAACAACGTTGCCAGGCGGGATGTCCCGCCAGGGACATGTTCGCGGACGTCTGACTCGGAGCGATAGCATGGAGTACTACCTGAACCTGGCGGTCAAGTCGATCTTCGTCGAGAACATGGCGCTGGCCTTTTTTCTCGGCATGTGCTCGTTTCTCGCGGTGTCCAAACGGGTCTCGACGGCGCTGGGGCTCGGGGTTGCGGTCATCTTCGTGCTGAGCGTGACCGTGCCAATGAACAACCTGGTATACAACTACGCGCTGAAGCCGGGCGCGCTGGCCTGGGTGTCTCCGTCGCTGGCATCGTATGATCTGTCGTTTCTCGGTTTCCTGACCTACATCGGGACGATCGCGGCGATGACCCAGATCGTCGAGATGACGCTCGATCGATTCGTGCCCAAGCTTTACGCCGCGCTCGGGATCTTTCTTCCGCTGATCGCCGTCAACTGCGCCATCCTTGGCGCCTCGCTCTGGATGATGGAGCGCAACTACGACCTCACTGAAAGTGTGGTATTCGGCTTTGGCTCCGGCGTGGGCTGGGCGCTCGCCATCGTGGCGCTCGCGGGCATCCGCGAGCGGCTGCGTTACAGCAATCCACCCCAGGGGCTACGCGGCCTGGGGCTGACGTTCATCCTGGTCGGGCTGATGGCGGTCGGCTTCATGGCTTTCGCCGGAGTGCAGCTCTGACTGTGGTTCCTCGAAAGGCAGAAGTCGGCCGGCGTGTCAGACGACACCTCGGCGAAGGTGGACGGGCTTCGCCGGTTGTCAGGCGGCGCCGCGAGCCGGGATCGGCTCGCTCGAGGCACGAGCCTGGAATTGAGACCGTGCCGGACGGAGTAGGCCTCTCATGACCACCGTGATCCTCGGCGTCGGGATGTTCACGTTCACGATCGTCATGCTGGTGGGGTTGCTGATGCTGGCCCGGCGTCAGCTCGTGGCGACTGGCGACGTGACGATCACGGTTAACGGCGACCCGGAGAAGGCGATCTGCGCCAGCGCCGGCGGCACACTGCTCGGGACCCTCGCCGCAAATTCCATCTTTATCCCGTCGGCCTGCGGCGGCAAGGGCAGTTGCGGTGTCTGCACCATCACGGTGACCAGCGGCGGCGGCGCCATCCTGCCGACCGAGCTGAGTCACGTCTCGCGTGGCGAGGCGCGTGAGGGGCTTCGGCTCTCCTGCCAGGTGAAGGTAAAGCAGGACATTGCGATCGAGCTGCCGCCCGAGGTGTTCAGCGTCCGGCAGTGGCGCTGCACGGTCCGCTCGAACCACAACGTGGCAACCTTTATCAAGGAGCTGGTGCTGGAGTTGCCCGAGGGCGAGTCGGTGCCGTTCCGGGCCGGCGGGTACATTCAGATCGACGCGCCGCCTGGCACGGTCAGATACGCAGACTTTGACATCGTCGACCGGTACCGGCCAGACTGGGACAAGTTCAATCTGTGGCGATACGTTTCCACGGTGGACGAGCCGGTCACCCGCGCGTACTCGATGGCGAACTACCCAGAGGAGCGCGGCGTCATTATGCTCAACGTGCGGGTGGCTTCCCCGCCGCCGCGGGCACCAGAAGGCACCCCTCCCGGTAAGATGACCTCCTACCTCTTCAGTCTGAAGCCCGGTGACGGGGTGACCATCTCGGGACCGTTCGGCGAGTTCTTCGCGAAGGAGACCGCGGCCGAGATGATGTTTATAGGCGGCGGCGCCGGGATGGCGCCGATGCGGTCACACATCTTCGACCAATTCCGCCGGCTCCACGCGACACGGAAGGTCTCGTTCTGGTATGGGGCACGCAGCCTCCGCGAGGCGTTCTACATCGACGACTTCGACACCGTTGCGAAGGACAACGACAACTTCAAGTGGCATCTCGCGCTGTCGGATCCGCTCCTCGAAGACCACTGGACCGGGCATACCGGATTCATCCATCAGGTGGTGCTCGACAACTACCTCGCGATGCATCCGGCGCCCGAGGACATCGAGTACTACCTGTGTGGACCCCCGTTGATGCTGCAGGCGTGTATGCAGATGCTGGACTCGCTGGGCGTCGAGCTGGAGAACATCGCGTTCGACGACTTCGGCTAGTGGGCTGGCTCTTGTCTGGTCGCGCCGCCAGGGCCATACTGGTCTCGGTGGTCCGTGTCATAAGTCGGGTCGTCGGACAGGTCAGCTGGCGTGATGTGGTGGCTGCGATCGAATCGATCCATCTCTACGGTTCCGTAGGTGCGACGCCGGCCGATGGCGAGGGTGTCGACAGCGCGATGCGTCTGGCTCGCAGTCGACGATGACCGGCCTTGGGCGAGGAGCCCGTGGTGACAGCCCCGCTATATTCGACCGGTGCGGCATCCCGGCTGGACGGCCTGGCTCCTCTGTCAGTAGTTCCCTAGCGTGCCCCCTCGTCACGCCGCGCAGTGGTCGAGCGCGGCATAGATCACGACGGCTTTCGGCGCAACGCGGGGTTGCACCACGGGTGCCTCGGCCCCCGTATGCCGGAGACGGTCCGTCCTGGGCTGTCGCTTGTCTGGCGCGTGGCGGGTCGGCCGTGGTGTTCGTCGCGTTGTTCTTTGCCGTGGTCGGGTGCACGACACCGCAACCCACGCCGGTGCTTCACATCTTCACCGGGGCGACGATGGGCACGTCGTACGCCGTGAAGGTTGTGACGCCGACCGGACTGAACCAGCTCCGACTAGATGCAATTGGCGACCGGATTCAGGCTGCACTCGACGACGTCGACTCGAAGATGTCGTCCTACCAGCCGTCATCCGAGCTGTCGCGGTTTAATCGGACACGCCACATGGAGCCGGTGCCGATGTCGTCCGGCACTTTCGATGTTATCCGGCGCGCCGCAGAGTTGAGCGCGCTGACCGGTGGGGCGCTGGATGTCACCGTCGGCCCACTGGTGAACGCCTGGGGGTTCGGGCCGGTCGAACCGGACGTCCTGCCACCCGACCCCGCGCTCGTGGCGCGGCTCCGCGACCACATGGGGTTCATGAAGCTGGAGTTGGACCCGGTCACGTCGACAGTTCGCAAGACCGACCTGGAGCTCGAGTGCGACCTGTCGGCCGTCGCGAAAGGTTACGGCGTCGACCAAGTCGCCGTGGTGTTGCGAGCGAACGGGCTGCCGCGCTTCATGGTCGAGGTCGGGGGCGAGGTGATCGCGAGTGGGTTGAACCAGCAGGGTCGTCCCTGGCGGATTGCGGTTGAGCGACCGGTTATCGAGGGCGGCGTGCAGCGGGTCGTGCTGCTGCGCGATCAGGCGATGGCTACCTCGGGTGACTATAGAAACGTTCGTGAGGTCGATGGACGCCTGCTCTCGCACACCATCGACCCGCGCACCGGGGAGCCGGTCGCGCATCAGCTGGCCTCGGTGAGTGTGGTCGCCGATCTGTGCATCGACGCCGACGGCCTGGCGACCGCGCTTGAGGTGTTGGGGCCGGAGGAGGGGTATGCGCTGGCCGTTGAACGGGGCTGGCCAGCGCTGTTTCTGATCCGCGACGTCGCCGGCACGATTACCGAGCTTGCAACCCCGGCCTTCGAGGCGCTGCTGGAGGCCGCCGCATCGAGCCCGGTGAACTGAGGAGGCTGCTAAGGTGCTTCCGCTTCTTCTGTTCCCTCCAGAGGGCGGTTGGCCAGGGTGTCTCGGCTAGAATGGATTTGAGATGGCGCTGTTTCTGCTGACGCTTGGCGGCATGGCGATCATCATGATCATCATGGCGATCGGTGTCATGCTAGGCGGTCGGTGTCTGCGCGGCTCTTGTGGCGGTCCTGATGTCGCCGGACCGGATGGCGAGTCGCTGGCTTGCGCCACCTGCCCGCGCCGGAAGACCGCGACGCCGGCGAGCTGGCCGTAGACGACGATCTAACGGGGGAGGCCGGAGGTTGTTGAGGCGTTCGAGCTCGCCCCGGCGTCAGTCGAGTGGCTTCAGCCCCTGAAGCAGCGTCGGAATCAGCTCGCTAATGGTTGTGTGGATGTGGACAGTCCTGGAAATCGTCGTGTACGGTGTGTGGGCGTACATGACGTCGAGGATGGAGTGCACAATCTCGTCGCCACCCGCGCCGCAGACGCCGGCGCCGAGGATCTGCCTGATGTCCGCGTCGACGAGCGCCCGCATGAACCCCGATGTCTCGCTCATCTCCTTCCCACGACTGACCTTGCTTATCGGCCGGTAACCGACGAGCACTCGTTTGCTGGATTCGCTGGCCTCCCGCGTGGTGATGCCCACTCGGCCGACCGGCGGGTCGGTATGCAAGGCGTAGCAGGAAATGCGATCGCCGATCCGCCGCGCGTCGCCGTCGAATAGATTCGCCGCAACGATCTCGTAATCGTTGTACGCCGTGTGCGTGAACGCGCCACGCCCACTGCACTCTCCGATCGCTCAGACGCCAGGGACGTTGGTCCTGCACCGATCGTCCACGGTGATGAAGCTGCGCTCGTCGGTCGCGATACCGGCCACATCGAAGCCGAGATCGTCAGTATTCGGACGGTGACCCACGGCCAGCAGCACATGCGTGCTGTCGACCTCCGGCCCCCCTGCGCGCAGTCGACGCTCACTGCTACGCCCTGGGGTGTCCGTCGCAGGCCGATGCACGTGGCGCTGAGCCGAATGTCGATACCCTCCGCTTCGAGGATCTTCTGAAGCGTTACCGAGATGTCTTCGTCCTCACGCGCGACCAGCCGGTCGCCCTGCTCCACGACAGTCACGCGGCTGCCGAAACGGCGGTACGTCTGGGCGAACTCGAGCCCGACATAGCTGCCGCCGACCACGGCGAGGTGTTCGGACATGACGTCTGGGTTCAGGATGCCAGCGTTGGTGAGGAAGGGTACGTTGTCAACCCCTGGCATGTCTGGGATCGCGGCGCTAGCGCCCACGTTGACGAAGATCTGGTCTGCCTGCAGCGGGTCGCCGTTGACCGCCCCGTGTTCGCGCGTGTGAACCGGCCGTGCCCCTCGTACACGGTCAGGCCGGGAGTGCTCTTCATCTACCGCTCGACATCTTCGTTCGATTACCGAACGACGGCATCCTTGCGCGCCTTCACGCGTGGCATATCGACCCGCACGTCACCACCGGTGGTGAAACCGAACCCAGTGCTTCGCCGCGCGACGTGGACGGCGCGAGCGCTCGCGACCAGTGTCTTCGTCGGGATACAGCCCACGTTCACGCAGGTGCCGCCGAACCGGCCGCGCTCAAGCACAGCGGTCCTATGTCTGGCTTTCGCGAGCCGCAACGCCAGAGAAGGCCCGGCCTGGCCGGTGCCGATCACGATGGCATCGTAGTGGGTCGGCATGACACTCCGCTCGCCACTCGAGTTTCTAAGCGTGTTCATCAAAGCGGTGGTTCCAGTGCGCGCCGCTGCAGAACGGCTTGTTCGTGCTCTGCCCACACCGACAGAGCGCAAAACGCTTGGTGGATGCGCCCTCGCTTTGTTCGGCGTTCTTGAGTGCGGCCCCACCGCCGCGCACGACGTACGGTCCGTTCGGGACGTAGCCGACGACCGGATCCACGTCGTCGTCGCGTTGTTCGACCCCACCGATCGAGTAGCTCAGCGCGCCCGATGGGCACGACGCGATGGTAGCCGCGATCTGTTCAGCCGACGCGGCGTTTGCGTGGATCCACGATTCCTGCTTCAACCGGAAGACTTCCTTGAGGCCGTCCGTGCAGCGACCGGCGTGCGCACAGATACCCCGGTTGTCACGAACGGTGATCGCCCCAGCCACGTAGTCATCTCGCCTATCGGCGACTCGGTCCTGGGCTTTCTCGTCGCCGAAACCGTTCGTGCGATGGCTGCCGTCGCAGAACGGCTGGTTCTGCGAACCGCCGCAGCGACACAACTTCACCGTCGTACCAGTCGAATGGGTCTTGGCGCCATGGAGACCCTCGAGCGTCTTGAGGTCCGTGACCCGATACGGACCGTTCGAGATTGGCGTGATCTCGGGAATCGGCTCTTGTTCGCCTGACATTTTCAACCCTTCATTGTGCGAACGGCGTCAGACCGGCTACCGCGCTTCCGCGAGCGTCAGCGCGAAGCCACCTTCCGACCATTGATGTGTGGTGACGAACCCAGCCCGCTCTACCATAGCGACGACATTGTCAGCGTGGTATTTGTACGAGCTTTCGGTCCAGATTGTTTCGCCGGTCTCGAAGGTGATGTCGAGATTGGCGGCCGGTACGCGCACGCGCTGTCGCCGCACACTGACCAGGTGCATCTCGATGCGCGAGGCGCCGGCGTTCCAGATTGCGCGATGGGTGAAGCCCCCTAGGTCGAAATCGGCGTCGAGCTCGCGGTTCGCACGCACGAGCAAGTTCATGTTGAAGGCCGCTGTCACGCCGAGGGGATCGTCGTAGGCGAGGAGCAGCTCTACTTCGGACTTCACGAGATCTGCGCCAAGCAGCAGCGAGTCGCCCGTGGACGTGGCGCCTCGGAGGAATCGTAGAAATGCGTTGGCGCCAGGCGGATCGAAGTTGCCGATGTTTGACCCGAGAAAGAGCGTCAAACTCCGGCCGCCCGCGCGCCTGGCGCCGGCGATGTCGGTCAGTCCGGCCTCGTACGTCGCCTCGTGAGGCACGACGACGAGGTCGGCGTGGCTGGCAAGGGCACGTCCGGACGCTTCGAGCGCGGCGCTCGATACATCCACCAAGTGCACGGTCATCGGGCGGGTAGGTCGGGCCGACAGGAGAGTGGTGAGCTTCAGGCCGTTGCCCGGCCCAAGCTCGACGACGGTCGAGAGCGGATGGACGAGCGAGAGAATTTCGTGCGCCCGACGCTCGAGTAGGCGTTGCTCCACCCTGGTGATCTCGTACCACGGCAGGCGGCAGATCGCCTCGAAGAGCGCCGATCCAAGTTCGTCATACAGATGATCGGACGGCAGCTGTCGCGGCGTCTGCGACAGGTGGTTCGCAACGTCTTCGGCGAATCGGCTACGGCCGGTCGGTATCGTGTGTCGCGCAACGGAAGGTCGCATAGAGATAGGGTAGCGCGTGCGAAACCTGCTTCCGAACGTCGGTCGCACAAGCCCGCGGACCGTCACCGGAGACGCGCCTTTCATCACGATATGCTGGTTGTCGAAGAGAATGCGCCGAGTTCGGATATGACGCCACCGCGAGAAATCCTGAAGAGGGGCTGACGGTCACGCTTCTTGACAAGGGCGCTGAATCGAAAGCCATGCCGGTGTCCATTGTGGAAGACGAAACGGATGGCGCAGTGCGATCAGCAGGCAGTAGTATGCCTCAATTGTCAGGATTTCGAACAGCTCGCGATCGCGGGTGGCACGGAAAATTGTGGGTGTTCAGGCTACGAGCGACCGGCCGTGCCGTTTGCCCATACGAAAGGCACTGGTCGCCTCACGGTCGCGGACGGTCCGAGGACGTCAGGTCGGTGGTCAGCGCCGTGCCGAGTTGACCGTCTTGCTGTGGCAACACGGTCCGAAGGTCCAGCATCACACAGTTGTGCTCGATCCGAGCGACGATCGGCGGTCGAAGCCCGCGGAGCCGGGCGGCGAGGCCTGCCGCCGAATCACCGCGCGGAGTGAGCCGCACCAGCCTGGTCGGTAGCGCCGACCCGGGCGCGCAACCGCCACCGACGGTCGAAACGCCGTCAACGAGGTCCGCGCCGAACACCGCATGACCGGCGAGCTGCCCGGCCAGTGCCTCGGCGCGGGCCGCGATCTCCTCGGTCGAGGTGGTCAGCATCCTGGCGACCGGAACTGTCGTCCGCGCGCGGCCACGCGCGTATTCCAGCAAGGTCGCCCCCAGCGCGGCGTAGGTCATCTTGCCTGCTCGGAGGGCCCGCATCAGGGGGTGATGGCGAATGCGAGCCAACGGCTCCTCCGCGCCGACGATGATGCCCGCCTGCGGCCCACCCAGCAGCTTGTCGCCACTAAAGCAGCAGACTGCCGCACCGGTGGCGACGCTCGCGGCGACTCGGGGCTCGTCCACGACCGGTGGCGTGTCGTCGAGCAGGCTACCACTGCCGAGGTCCTCGACGACCGGGATGTTGAACCGTTGTCCCAGTGCTACCAACTCGTCGAGACGCGGGCGCTCGGTGAAACCTTCCATGCGAAAGTTCGAGGGGTGCACGCGCAGGATGAGCGCAGTTCGTTCGCTGATGGCCGCCGCGTAGTCCGCCGCTCGGGTCTTGTTCGTCGTGCCGACCGCCCTCACCAGCGCACCAGATTGGCGCATCACATCCGGAATCCGGAAGCCTCCACCGATTTCCACGAGCTCGCCGCGAGAGACGATGGCTTCTCGTCCCTGTGCCAGCGCGGCGAGCACGAGCAGCACTGCCGCCGCGTTGTTGTTTACCACGACGGCCGCCGCCGCGCCCGTGACCCGAGACAGGACAGCATCGGCGTGCACGTTTCGCGAGCCGCGTCGGCCGGTGGCCAGGTCATACTCGAGGTTCATGTAGCCACTTGCCACCTGCGCCACCTGGCGGGTCGCGGACTCCGCAAGGGGAGCTCGGCCAAGGTTGGTGTGGACGATGACCCCGGTCGCGTTGATGACCGGCACGAGCGACGGGGCGAATCCGACAGCCAGCTGCAATGACGCTCGTTGCTCGATGCGGGTGGTCGCCTGGCTGCTGGTCCTGATCGGCGGTGGCGCGGAGCTCGTCAGCTCGCGCCGTAGGGCGGTGCTGGCTGCGCGTAGCGCCCCCAGCACCGCCGTGGCGCCGTACAGGGTCTCGAGCTCCTGAACAGCCGGTCGCTGTCGGAGGTTGTCGATGGATGGCAGGACACGGGGCGTGGTCATCGGCTAGTGGCCTGTCTGGGTCATGTGTGTCGCAGATTCCGGTGAGCGGCACCAGACCGGCGAGACGCGACGAGGGAGCGTGCCGGTAGTATTCGACCGAGGAGCAACGACGCCAAGCGGGATACCCCGCCCGGAGGGTGCGATACACATGACCCTGACAGGCCACCAACCCGCCAACGGGACGCGGCGTGACTCGTCTTGCCGCACCGCGGGTATTCAGGATACCATCACGTCGCCCGCGACCGATGAGCAAGGCCCGCCGTCAGCCTACCGACACACCACCGAGCGACAGGCGCACGCCCAAGTATCGGCCATCCGACCGATTCTGGCCGTACGTTGACCTGCCGGAGGAGCCGAGCGACGAGGAGTTGGCGCTGCTCGACCCGGACCTCCGAGAAGTCTTGCTCGGGGACGCGTCCGACCGGCCGTTCTCGGTGACCATCGTCTTTCCGCCGTTCGAGGGTCCGGACTTCGAGACCGCGCTCGAGCTGGCGCAGAGGGCGACGGAGTATCGTGTCACCGGGTCTGGGTCAGCGACACGTCACCGAGTCCGGTTCCTGCCGGGCGAGGCCATCCGGCTCCGCACGCTGTTCGAATTGGTCGGGTCTCTGGAGTCCTGCGAGGTCCTGGTCGACGATCGACCGGTGCCGTACGCGCGCGAGCTCTGGCTGCCGCTCATCTGGTTTCTGATCAGGCGATGACTGTCCGCCCCGAGGCGCGAGACCCGCAGTCGGCCGTGGCCGATGCGGAACGCGACCTGCGGCGGCTCGACGCGGAGCTGCGTCAGCTCGAGATCGCGTGCTCATTGTTTTTCGCTGGCCGGCGTTCCCGGCCACCGCTTGACCTGCGGTCCGGGGTCGAGGCGACCTTTAAGCGATGGGTTCGAGCGATCAATGAGTCGGTGGAATACTTTCGATTCACGATACTCCAGATGCGATTCAGAAGCCTTGCGAACCTCTGGGATAGCGCGCTCCGCGAGCGAGAGGAGGGTCGCCCCGGGCCCTTCTCGAGAACGTCGTGAAGTACGCTTCTGAGACAGACCGCCCGAGCAGCCTGCGGGCCGCACCGATGTGCCGATCGCGGCCAGCCGATCTGGCCTTGTCAAGACAGCCTGAGTCCGTCGGTAGGAAGGGGGAGTGTCCCACACATGCGAGCGCTCTTGAGTGTGTCCGACAAGACGAATCTGATCAATTTGGCCCAGGGCCTGGGCGCTCTCGGGTACGAGCTCGTGTCGACCGGGGGCACCGCGCGCACTCTCGCCGAAGCTGGGCTCACGGTGACGGCGGTCTCTTCGGTGACCGGGTTCCCGGAGATGATGGACGGTCGGGTCAAGACGCTACACCCGGCCGTGCACGGCGGCATCCTCGCGCGTCGCGACCGGCCCGACGACCTCGAGGCGATCGCATCACAGGGGATCCTCCCGATCGACGTCGTCGTCGTCAACCTGTACCCGTTCGCGCGGGCGGCCGCCGACCCGCGTACGACCGTCGAGCGGCTCATCGATGAGATCGACATCGGCGGGCCCACGCTGGTTCGGGCGGCGGCCAAGAACTTCCGTCATGTCGTCGTCGTCGTCGACCCCGCCGATTATCGGGAAACGATGGAACAGCTGAACCGGCCAGACGGGCCGAGTGTGCACTACCGCTTGTCGCTCGCCTGCAAAGCGTTCGCGCATACCCATTCGTACGACGACACCATTGCCCGGACGCTGGCCGCCGTCGATGTGGTCGGGAACAACATCTCGCGCGGCGTATCGCCAGCCGAGGAACTGGCGCCGGCCACGCTGGCTCTGAGGACCACGCGCCGGCGTATGCTGCGGTACGGCGAAAACCCGCATCAGGTCGCGGCGCTCTATGCTGACGGCGCCGTTGGGTTCGGTGGTGCCCAGGTGGTCCAGGGCAAGGAGCTGTCGTTCACAAACCTTCTGGATCTCGATGCCGCGGCGCGACTGATGCTGGAGTTCGACGAGCCGGCCGCGGTCGTCGTGAAGCACATGAACCCCTGCGGGGTCGCCACCGCGGCGTCGCTCAGCGAAGCCTATGTACGAGCACGTGAGGTGGACCCCTTGTCGGCGTTCGGCGGGATCGTCGGTCTGAATCGCACCATCGATCGTGACACGGCCGCTGCGATCACCTCAACTTTCATCGAGGCGGTCGTGGCGCCGGACGCCCACGCCGAGGCGCGTGCGGTATTTGCTAAGAAGAAGAACCTTCGGCTCGTACTGGCCGACTTCGTGTCGACCGGAGACGACCTCAGGCTGACCCGCGAGGTACGTTCCATTCTCGGTGGCCTCCTCGTACAGGATTACGACCATGTCACCGAGGCCGCCGCGCCGTGGGGGGGGGACGTGTCAGGTTCGGGCCGGCTCGGGTTCCGGGTGGTGACGATGCGCCACCCGACCGAAGAAGAGTGGACCGCCCTGCGGCTGGCCTGGCGGGTGTGCGCCCACGTCAAGTCGAATGCCGTCGTGTTCGCTGCGGCCGACCGGCTGTTGGCTATCGGTGCGGGACAGACGAGCCGGGTCGATGCCGTGAAGGTCGCGACATCGAAAGCGACTACGGACCTCTCCGGCACGGCGGCCGCGTCCGACGCGTTTTTCCCATTTCGCGACGGGCTCGACGCGATTGCGGCGGCCGGGGCGACCGCGGTCGCCCAGCCCGGCGGATCGGTGCGGGACGAGGAGGTCATCGGTGCCGCCAACGAGCACGGCATTGCGATGGTGTTCACGAGTCGTCGGCACTTCCGGCACTAGTGGCCTGTTCAAGATGACTCGGTAGCGTTCGCGGGTCGGGGCATCCCGTCTGGCCGGTGCCCGGCCAGACGGTGGGGACAGGCAAACGGGGACGGGTGCCGTTCACCGTGGCCTGAGCTACTCCCGGATCGCTGGCTCCCGAGCGGAGCTACCACGAGGTGCATGCTCGACGGACGAAGTCTCAGGGGCCGTCCCGGGTCCAGAAGTCCGCGAGGTCGCGTCGTGCGCGCCGTCCGGATGTGCTGCGCCCGAGTGGTGCGCCGCGGCGAACGGTAGCGTGATCAGGACGAGGAATAGCATCAGGAACTCCGAATCCCCGAAGTTGTATTCGAACATCCCGGCTGTCAGCATGCCGGCCACCGCCGCCAGTCCAGCAGCCGCCAGGGCTGTGGTGTCCCGGCTCCTGAGCCGGCCGATCAGGCTACGCACCACCAGTGCGAGGAATCCGAGCCAGACTACCAGAGCCGGTAGGCCTCGCTCGGCCGCGATATGCAGCGGTACGTTGTGGAGATGCGGGTTGTTGTCCTGCACCGCGTTCGTGTCGCGATATTGCGGGTAGACCTCCTTCACCACGTCCGGTCCAACCCCCGTCAGCGGGTGATCGCGCACCATGCGGACACCGGCTCGCGCCATCGCGAACCGGTCGCGGTTGGTTGGGTCCTGCAGGTCGAAGGTGGAGTACAGCCGGTCGGTTAACTGTGGCGGAGCGAAGGCAAAGAATAGTGCCGCTAGTACCGGCACGACGGCGATCAGCCGCAGATCCTTAATCACGAACAGCAGGCCCAGTGCGGTGCAGGCGCCCACCCATGCGCTACGGGTCAGGGTGAGCGCGAGGGCCACGAGCAAGGCTGGCATGACCAGTCCCGACCAGATTCGTTCCCGCCTGTCGAACAGCAGGCGCCCACCCGCGAGCGCGGTCACTAGCACCAGCAGGCCGGAATAGGTCATGTAGTGCCCCATGGCGCCACGCGGCCGCTGTCCCAGGTTGTCGTATTCTAGAATGCTGTACTGCACGACACCGAACACCGCACTGGCCGCGCCGACCGTGACGATGATCGTCGCCACCGTTTGCGCGCGCTGGCCCCGGGCCAGTCGGTAGACGACCGGCACGACGAGGAAGAGCAGCACTTCCTTGGAGTCGACGATGCTGATACCGCGGTCGAGGGAGAACGCAACCGCCACCATCGTCATTGCCGCGTAGACGACCAGGGCGCCGAAGAAGGGGGGCGCCGCTGGTCGCTCGCGCTCGATTACCAGCAGGGCGACCCACAACGCGAGGGTGATCGTGAGTAGGATGCCGGAGGCGGCAATCGAGATCTGCAGGGCCGCGACAAGACCCATGAGCGAGACCAGCGCCGCGACTTCCAGCTTGGAGGCTCCATCGTCGGCACTCGAGATCACGCTCATGGCCGCGAGATTTCGTCAGCGTCCAGAGCCAGTCGCGCGCGACCCTGCCACGCTGGCGGTCTGGGAGCCCGTGGCGAGCCCGCCACATTCGACCGGTGTTGCATCCAGGCTGGACGGCATTGCTCCTCGGTCACACATGCCCAACGTGCCAACCCGTGCACGCCTGGCCCTGGCCGACCGCGGCATCGATCACGACGGTTTCCGGTGCACCGCGAGGGTTCACTACGAGCCCTAGTCGGCGTTCTCTTCGATGGGCGCCTCATCCTTTTCGATAGTCGCCTCATCGATGAGCATTACAGGAATGTCGTCCTTGATCGGATACACACGATGACACGTGTTGCACTTCAAGCCGGTACTATCGTGCACGAGCACGACGGGTACCTTGCAGTTTGGACAGGCGAGGATGTCAAGCAATTCCGCATCTATACTCATCTGGCGATCCTCCCGCAGCGGACAGCCAGACTATACCAGACCGGTCTTCTGGAAGCTGTCCTATAGCGCCTCGCAGATCAGTGCCGGCTTGTCCATTCCTGCGTCCTGTGGAACAATCGAATGATAATGCGGTGGTGTCTCTGTCTCCTATCAATCGCAGGTGTTCTGACATGGGTTGAGCCGATCGATGCCCAATCTGCGTCTAGCGGGCCGGGTGTCGGAGAGCGTGCCGCGGCGTACCACGCCTTCGTACTGGGCCGTTCGCTCGAGGGGTCTGGTGACGTCGACGGCGCCATAGCCGCCTACCGGCGGGCGGCGGAGCTTGACCCGGCGGCATCGGACATCTGGGCGGAGCTAGCGGGCCTCTACGCCCGCCGTAATCAGGCCGACGAGTCGATCGCGGCCGGCACTGCCGCGCTCGAACGCGACCCGGATAGCAGCGAGGCGCACCGTGTACTGGGCCTCGTCTACGCGGCGCGCGCCGGTGCCAGCGGCATGCCCGCAGAGGAAGCGGTCGATAGGGCGATCGAGCACCTGGAGCGTGCTCGCAATCCGCTGACGCCGGATGTGGGACTGTATCTCACGCTCGGCCGTCTTTATCTCACAGCGGGGGAGCCGGCAAAGACGATCGACGTGCTGGACGTGCTGCTCGAAGCGGAGCCACAGTTCGCCCAGGCGCTCGCGCTGATCGCCGAGGCTCACGAGGCACAGGGTGAGTGGGACGACGCAGCGGCATCCTTCGAGCGCGCAGTCAAGTCGAACCCCAGGCGGATGCGGTACCGGCGTCAGCTTGCCAGTGCCCTGGTGAGCGCCGGACGGTCAGAGTTGGCTCGCGAAGTCCTGCTGGAGTTGGTGCGGGTCCGGCCCGACGACACCAGCGGGTGGTATCTGCTGTCTGAGTTGGAGCTGGAACTCAACGACTACGACGCGGCCGAAGCCGCGGCGCGGCGCGTGATCGAGCTGGAGCCGGAGGGTCTGCGCGGCTCCTACCTGCTGTCCAGTGTGCTTGGCGCGCAGTACGAGTATCAGGCGATCGTGGACGCCCTGGAGCCGGCCGCGCGCGCCGCGCGCGAGACCGGGATCGCGCCGGGCCCAATCACCAGCCTGCTACGGCGGCTGAGCATCGCCCACGAGCGCCTAGGTGACTATGACGCGGCGATTGACACGCTCACCGACGCGCTCGACCTCGCCCCGTCCGATCTTGGGCTGCAGGCCCAGCTTGTTCAGGCGTATCTCGATGCCGGTCGTCCAGACGAGGCGGGGGACCTCGTCAGACAGGCCCGGGAGGTGAGACCCGGCAACATGGCTTTGCTGCGGCTCGAAGCGCAGACGCTGTCGGCGCGCGGTGCGGTCGGCGACGCTGTGGCCATGCTGGAGCGCGCCCTGGCTCAGTACGAGGACCGGCCCGGTGCGCATGTCGCACTGGCCGACATGTACAGCCGGCAGGACCGGGTCGACGATGCGGTGCGTGTGCTGCAGGCGGCGGAAGCCAGGTTTCCGGACAACACGACCCTCGTCTTCCAGCTTGGCGCGGTGTTCGAGCGTGGGCAGCGCTACGA
Organism: Vicinamibacteria bacterium; assembly: GCA_963578725.1. Taxonomy (GTDB): domain Bacteria; phylum Acidobacteriota; class Vicinamibacteria; order Vicinamibacterales; family UBA8438; genus NP936. The sequence goes on along the minus strand of CAUZDS010000002.1, from coordinate 19,374 downwards.
CGAGGCGGAGGGGGCGTTTCGGCGGGTGCTCGAGCGGAACCCCCAGGACGCGGCCACGCTCAACTACCTCGGGTACATGCTGGCCGAGCGCGGCGAGCGTTTCGACGAGTCTGTCGATCTGATCCAGCGCGCGCTGGAGTTGGACCCCCGTAACGGGTCGTATCTCGACAGCCTCGGTTGGGCCTACTTTAAACAGAACAGGTTGGAGTTAGCCGAGCCTCTTCTGCGGCAGGCCGGCGACCAGCTACAGCGCAATTCGGTCGTGCAGGATCATCTAGGGGACCTGTTGTTCCGGCTTGAACGATTCGCCGAGGCGATTTCCGCCTGGGAGCGTGCGCTCGACGGTGATGGGGACGGGGTCGACCGCGGTATGATCGAGAGCAAGCTACGCGAGAGCCGCTCGCGCCTGGCACGGTAGCGTGTGGGCTGGGCGGTGCACGTGAGATCGCGTGGTGTTCGCCAGCCGCGGCGTTGCGCCCGGGTCGGCGCGGGCTTCCACCGGGGCGATGCCGGTAGCGGTCACTTCGCGCCTAGTTAGCCGGGATGCCCCAGCTGGACGCGGTTTCGCGACGTAGTCACGGGGCGCGAATGGAACCCCGCCTCACACCGCTGGATCGTAGTCGGCACGGTATCTCACGGTATTTCGAGCCGTGTTTTTCACATACGTCGCCTCGGGGCTCTATGTTGCGAAACGTGACCGGGGCCTCTGTCCGAACGTCACGATGTCGCCGGTAGGACACGTCTGAACGGCGGACAGCCGCGGCCTGCGATGACCTCCCGCCGTTTTCTCTCGATCTGTTTTCTCCTCCCAGTGCTGGCCGGTTGCGCGAGGGGGCGGCTCTCGCTGCCGGAAGGTCCAGGAACGCCGTTTTCCGACTACTTGGCCGTGTTCGAGACGGCCGTGTCCGAGTGCCGGCGTGTCCGGACGCTGGAGGCGTTGATCGCGCTCCGCGGGCGCGGCGGCGGTGTCCGCCTCAACGGTCGGGTCCGAGCCGGTCTGGCCGCTCCGGGCTCGGTGCGTCTCGAGGGGCTGGCTCCGTTCGGAGCACCGGGTTTCTATCTGGTGGCCAGACCGGGTGAGGCCACGTTGTGGCTGCCTAGGGAGGCCCGTGTGGTGACCGGCGCACCGGTGGCTGACCTGCTCGAGAGCCTGACCGGCGTGCCCCTCGAGCCGGATGATCTCCGGGCGGTGTTGACCGGGTGCTTGGTGCCGGACCCGCAGGCCACGGCCGGCCGGCGGTATGGCGAATGGATCATCGTGGACCTACTGGGGGGCGCGGTCGCGTATTTGCGGCTGGTGGATGGCGAGTATCATCTGACCGCCGGAGTCCGGGGCGGGCTCACGATCGAATACGGGGAGTTCCGCCGTCGCATTCCTCGGCAGGTGCGGGTGAGTTCAGTCGCCGCCGATGCGCTTGGCCGGACGCAGCCATTGACTGACTTCACCGCCACGTTGTCGCAGGTCAATCTCAACGTGGAGATCTCCGACGCCGTGTTCTCCCTCGCAGTGCCGGCCGACGTCAGGGAGATGACGCTGGAAGAACTGCGGCTGGTCGGACCGTTGGAGGCGACGGGTGCGTCGTCTTCGCTCAATTGAACCGGGGGTGCGTCCGGTCAGCGCTCGGCCGCGACGCTTCCAGGTAGGCTACCCCGCGGCCGGCACTGCCCGGATTCGATTCAGCGGGTGTTACGAATGTTCGGTTTGGTTCCAGGGACTCAGTAACGGTGCGCCCGGGCACGAGTAACGATGGCCGGACCAGTGTACTAACGTTCCACGGCAGAACCGACATGGATCGGTCATCGACCACCCGGATGTCGACCCGCGCGCATGCCGCGCCTGTCAGGGTGCGGGCGCACGCGAAGATCAACCTCGACCTGCGTGTCGGCGCCCGGCGGGCGGATGGCTTCCACGATCTGACGACGATCCTGCAGTCGGTCGCGCTGTACGACACCGTCTCGTTACGTGCTGTCGAGGGGCCGTGCCGGGTGCGGTGTGCCGCGGCCGGCGTGCCGGCGGACGAGGACAACCTGGTCTGGCGGGTTGCGCAACGGCTGTGGGGGGAACTGGGCAGGCGTGGCGACCCCAGCGGCGTGACGATCACGATCACCAAGCGGATACCGGTCGCAGCGGGGCTGGGGGGTGGGACCACCGATGCTGTGGCGGCGCTTCGCGGGTTGTGCCGGCTTTGGGGTGCATCACTCGGGGCATCGCGCCTTCACGAGTTGGCCGCCGCGGTGGGTGCGGATGGCCCCTTCTTCCTCATCGGCGGCACCGCGGTCGGGGTGGGGCGCGGGGACGAGGTCTATCCACTTGCCGAGCTGCCTCGATATTGGGTCGTGCTGGCGGTGCCGCCGCGCCGTGTGTCGACGACCATGGCCTATGACTGGATCGACCGCGACACGTCGGCTTACCGCGGGCGGCGGGTGGCCGGTACGCGTCGGGTGCCGCCGATCGTCGGCTCGACACTCGACCTCGCTGCGCTGACCAACGATCTGCAGCGGCCGGTCGGCCGGCGCCGACCCGAGATCCGTGCGGCCATCCGGACGCTCGCTGGCGCCGGTGCGCTGCCCGCTGCCATGACCGGGAGCGGGTCGGCCGTGTTCGGTTTGTTCGCTCGTCGGGCGCACGCGATCGCGGCGGCGGGCGCCGTGCGACGAGACGGGTGGACCGTCCTGGTGACGCGCACCCTGGATCGCGTTGAGATCGTGAAGCGGATCTGGATTGAGGGCGCCGGTCCTGCAGCCGACCGGAGCGGCCGGCTGCTTTCGCCGGCTCCTGTCCCGGCCCCGGGCACGAGCCGAACGCCGAGGTGCTTGCCGGTGTCGGGGTCGTCGGGATAAAGTACACGTCTGCGCGGAAGATCTGGAGGCCTGCCGTGGCCGCCGGTTGTCGGTGCCACCATCGGCCTGGCTGCGCCTGGGACGGGGTCACACGCGCGGTCGCGTGCCGAACACACATCAGATGGGGCGTGGCCAAGCGGTAAGGCGCGGGACTTTGGATCCCGTATTCGAAGGTTCGAATCCTTCCGCCCCAGCCAGTCGCATGCGGCCGCCCTGCAGCCGTGGGAACGGGTCGGTTGGCACACGCGGGCGGGCGGCATCTGATCCACGGTGATGCAGAACGGGCAGCTCAAGCTCTTCTCCGGCAGTGCGCATCCCGACCTAGCTCGGGAGATCGCCGAGCATCTCGGAGTCTCTCTGGGGCGGACGAGTCTCAAGCGGTTCTCCGACACGGAAGTGTCGTTCCAGATCGGCGAAAACATCCGGGGCACCGACGTGTTCATCGTGCAGCCGACCTGCTCACCGGTCGACCTACACCTCGTCGAGCTCTGTGTCATGATCGACGCATTCCGGCGGTCGTCGGCTGCCCGTATCACGGCCGTAATACCCTACTACGGCTACGCCCGCCAGGACCGGAAGGACAAGCCCAGGGTCCCGATCTCGGCCAAGCTGGTGGCGAACTTGTTGAGCGCTGCTGGGGCGAACCGGGTCCTGACTATGGACCTGCACAAGGCGCAGATTCAGGCGTTCTTCGACATTCCGGTCGACCATCTGTTCGCGGCGCCGGTGTTTATCGATTATCTGAAGCGGCACGCGGGTCGGGCGTTCACGATCGTATCCCCGGACGCCGGCGGGGTCGAACGCGCGCGGGCCTATGCTAAGCGGCTTGGCGCCGATCTCGTGATTATAGACAAACGACGGTCGGAGGACGGTGCCGCCGAGGTGATGCACGTCGTGGGCGAGGTGCAGGACCGGGTCTGCGTCATCTCGGACGACATCGTCGATACGGCCGGCACGCTGACGCAGAGCGCGGCGGCGTTACGCGCCAATGGGGCCGCACGCGTGCTGGCATGCACAGTGCACGGGGTGCTGTCCGGTCCCGCGTTGGAGCGTATCGAGGGGTCGGCCATCGAGAAGCTGGTGATCACCAACACTATTCCAGCCAGGTCGGAGTTCGTTGCCTCGGACAAGGTCGAGATCCTGTCCGTTGCCCCGTTACTGGGGAGCGCGATCCAGAGTATTCACCAGGAGACATCCGTTTCGTCGCTGTTCGTGTAGACGATGACGGGTCGCGATTCGCCACCAAGGTCCGGTGAGGCGCGCCTCACACCGTTTTGACACGGTCGGCTTAATCGTGACGGTACACTGTGTTCGGGAGTTTAGTCATGCAAACCACACTTCACACCGAGGAACGGACGGAACGCGGTAAGAACCCGGCCAGGCGGCTCCGTAGAAACGGGCGTATTCCGGGCGTCCTGTATGGCGGCAGCGACGGACAGTCGGTGCACGACTCGGTCTCGGTCAGCGTCGATCCGAGCATGCTGTCCAGGATTTTACACTCCGATTCCGGAGTCAACACGCTGATCGGGCTGACGGTCGATTCGGGGGAACCCAGCCAGGTGCTGATCAAGGACTATCAGCTCGACCCCGTCACCGACCAGCTGCTGCACGTGGATTTCTACCGGGTCGCGATGGACAAAGTCATTACGGTCGACGTGCCGTTCGAACTCAAGGGTGAAGCCAAGGGGGTCAAGCTGCAGGGCGGGCTGGTCGAGTTCGTGCAGCGCGAGCTCGCGGTTGAGTGTCTGCCTACCGAGATCCCGGGGCACATCGAGGTGGACATCTCGGACCTGATGATCGGACAGGGTGTCCGCGTGCGGGATCTACTCGAGGGCGTGTCCTGGAAATCAATGACCGCTGCCGACACACTGATCGTTCACGTCATTGCGCCGAAGGTCGAGGAGACGCCGGAGGAGGAGACTGAAGAGGGTGTGGTAGAGGAGGCTGGTGAGGTGCCCGATGGCCAGAAGGAGGAGGCGGCCGTGGACGCGGGCGCCAAAACCGGCGACTGACAGATTCATGGTCTCCCATGCTGCAATGGGGGACGCTCAGCGCTCCTAAAACTGTGAAGTTGATTGTCGGGCTCGGTAACCCGGGGTCCGAATATCGCGGCACGCGCCACAACGTTGGCTTCGAGGTAGTGGACGAGGTTGCGCGACGCTGGAGCGTGCCGTTCCAGTCGGCCCCGGCCGACGCCGTCTTGGCGAAGTCACGCCAAGTCCCCGGAGAACGGGAAGCGGCGATCCTTGTCAAGCCTCTGACCTTCATGAACCGCAGTGGGTTGGCTGTCGGTACCTTGCAGCGCTACTACCGGGTCGCGCTGTCGGATCTACTGGTCGTTACCGAAGACGTCAACCTCCCGTTGGGACGTTTGCGTGCACGGCGGCAGGGTTCGGCCGGAGGCCACAATGGCCTACGTTCCGTGATCGAGTGGTTAGGGACCGAGAGGTTCTCGCGTATCCGCGTCGGCGTGGGGCGGGGCGACCCGAGACGCCGGCTGGCCGGCCGGGTGCTCTCAAGGTTCGATCCGGACGAACGTCCAGCGATCAATGACGCGGTGGGCAGCGCGGCCGAGGCAGTGGACCTCTTCGTCGAGTTCGGCATTGAGCCCGTGATGAACCGTTTCAACCGCCAGGAGACAACGGAGGCCGCCGAGGACGACACGGGAGAGAGATCGGACCGCTAAATGTCGCCAGGCCGACTGTCTTGACCGTGGCCATGCAGGTCCGTTACGCTTCTGGGTCAGCGTGACGCGACTCCGTCGTGTCCACCAACCAATCTCCTTGCCACAGTGTGGTGGCCGTTAGTCCAGAAGGAGCATCATGCAAGACGATCGACAGTACGAGCTTGTCTACATCGTGACACCCACCGCCACCGAGGCGGAGGTGGCGGTGCTCGAGACGGAGGTCGGCGAACTCATTCAGAAGCTTGGCGGCACCGTCCGGAACACCGATGTCTGGGGACGCCGGAAGCTTGCGTATGAGGTCGAGCATCACACCGAGGGGATCTACGTGGTGCTGCTGATCGACGGGCCTGGTGAGATGATCAAGGAAGTGGAACGCCGACTTCGCGTGCGGGATCAGGTGCTACGACATCTCATCGTGCGTGTCGATGAGGACCTCCGAAAGGTCCGGCGCGCGACCGAAAAGCGGAAGGCGACGACGCAGCGTCGGCGCGCTGCGCGTGGCAAGCCGCCGTTGCCCGTCGAACCAGCCGCGCCGGCCGCGCCGGCGGCGGATGCTGGAACTGCCGCCGCCAAGGAGACATCGGAGGTGCAGGCATGAGGGGCGGTCGCGCGGGTGGGCGCAAACCGAAGACCGACCGGCCTCGACGCGGCATGTTTCGACGCAAGCGGGTCTGTCGCTTCTGCGTCGACAAGGTTACGTATATCGATTACAAGGATGCGCGGATGCTGATCACGAATATTCCCGAGCGCGGCAAGATCCAGCCGCGCCGGCTCTCGGGCACCTGCACTCGTCATCAGCGGGCGCTGCAGACCGCTATCAAGAGAGCCCGGCAACTGGCCTTGATTCCGTTTGTGACCGAGTAGACGTGGGCAGCGTCCGCAGGGTGATGCCCAGGGATCCCGTGGCGAAATTTTCAGGACGGGTGACTGGCCGCTGATGCGGGTGTCGGTGTCAGGTCTGGATTCGAGTTCGCGACCGGCGGTGCCCCGAGCGACGTAGCCTGACGATCGCGTCGCCTCACCGACGGTGTGCTGGACAGACCCAGGGGGAGCCGGTAAGTCTAAAGGGGGCCCCATGGTCGTGGCGCAGTCGGAACGGCGGCGCCGGATCAAATCCTGAGTACGGAGCGTCCCAGAGTATCCCGGCGCGGTAGCGCGAGCGGAGCGAAACAGATGTCTGTGCAGGTCATCCTCAGAGAACCGGTCGATCACCTCGGGCGCCGTGGCGACATCGTCAAGGTCGCTACCGGGTATGCGCGCAACTATCTCCTGCCGGCCAAGTTGGCGTTGCCGGTGACCGAGGCTAACCGGCGGCAGGTCGAGCGGGAGCGGGTGGTGTCGGACGTGCGCGATGCCGAGGAGAAGCAGGCGGCGGAGGCGTTCGCCGAGCGCCTCAGCCGCGCAGTGTGCGTCATCGCTCGGCGGGTTGGCGAGACTGACGCTCTGTATGGGTCCGTCACGAGCTCCGACGTGGCGGCCAGTCTGGCCAAGCAGTCGTTCGAGGTCGACCGTCGGAAGATCCAGCTCGAAGAGCCGTTGAAACGGCTTGGCGACTACGCCGTGTCCATCAAGGTGCACCGGGAGGTAACGGCGCAGGTCAGCGTCCGGATCGTGAAGGAGGGCGCTGAGAGCGTCCCGAGTGAGACGGACGGCGACACGGTGTCCCCAGACGATGCCCCGAACGGCGAGCCGGCCGCCGGGTAACGCATCGGACTGCCGGGTTGTTGCCCGGTTGGCGTCGAAGTTGCTGTGATGGCCGAGACGGTTTCCCTTGCCGCCGCCGAGCGGTCGCTGCCTCACAACCTCGAAGCGGAGCGCTGTGTCCTCGGCGCGATCCTGATCCACAACGACGCGTTCAACCAGGCGGCTGAGCTGATTGACGCCGATGACTTCTTTCGGGACGCACACCGGCGCGTCTTCGACAAGATGGTCGGCCTAAACGAGCGGGGCGAGGTGATCGACATGGTCACCCTGAAGGACGAGCTCGGGCGGTCTGGAGACCTCGACGGTGTTGGCGGACCGGCGTACATCGCCGGACTGGCCGACGGCGTACCGCGCTCGACCCATGTCGATCACTACGCGCGGATCGTGAAGGAAAAGTCGACCCTTCGCAGCCTCATCTTCTCCGCGAACCGGATTCTCGAAACGGCCTACAGCGCTGAGGAAGAGGCCGAGACCCTTCTCGATCGGGCGGAGCAGGCGATCTTCTCCATCGCCGACGACAACATCCACAGCGGGTTTGTACCCCTGCGCGACCTCGTGCAGGACAGCTTCGCGACCATCGAGAAGCTGCAGGAGCACAAGGGGCTGGTCACCGGCGTGCCGAGCGGGTTCGTCGACATAGACGGCTTGACGTCTGGGTTCCAGCCGTCCGATCTGATCATCATCGCCGCGCGACCCTCCATGGGCAAGACGGCGTTCGCGCTGAACGTCGCCCAGCATCTCGGCGTGAAGACGGACATGACCATCGGCTTTTTCAGCATGGAGATGTCCAAGGAGCAGCTGTTCATGCGGATGCTGACGACCGAGGCCGAAGTAGATTCACAGAAGTTCCGCGGCGGATTTCTCGGCGAGCGGGACTATGGGCAGCTGTCGGCGGCGCTCGGCCGGTTGTCCGAGACGAAGGTATTCATCGATGATAGCGCCGCGATCGGGGTGCTGGAGATGCGGGCCAAGGCGCGCCGGCTGATGGCGGAGCACGGCCTCCACCTCATTGTGCTCGACTACATTCAGCTCATGCAGGGGCGCGGCCGCTTCGACAACAGAACCCAGGAACTGGCCTCGATCTCGCGGTCACTCAAGGGACTCGCCAAGGAGCTGAACGTGCCGGTACTGGCGTTGTCCCAGCTGAGCCGGGCGCCTGAGGCCCGCTCGGATCGGCGGCCACAGCTGTCGGACCTGCGCGAGTCGGGTGCGCTTGAACAGGACGCTGACGTCGTGTTGTTCATTTACCGCGAGGAGCAGTATGACCCCCGTCCTGAGAACGAGAACCTCGCAGAGATCATCATCGGCAAGCAGCGGAACGGACCGACCGGCGTCGTCAAGCTCGCCTTCTTGAAACAGTGCACGCGTTTCGCCAACCTCACGTCCGCCTACGAGTGAGAGGGCGGTGGTCGCACGGGGGGCGCGGCCGGCGGCGATAGCGTCCGCCGCACATACAATCGTGGTCCGACCTACCTTCGCGCACGTCGACCTTGACGCAGTTCGCGCCAACTACCGGGCAGTCCTCTCGTTTGTGGGCGGCGGCGACGCTCGGCCCGATGTGATCGCGGTCGTCAAGGCGAATGGCTATGGGCACGGTGCGGTGCCGGTGGCGCGCGCACTGGAGGCGGCTGGAGCCTGGATGCTGGCATGCGCGGACATCGAGGAAGGGGTGGAGCTGCGCCGCGCCGGCGTACGGGCGCCGATCCTCGTGTTCGGTGCGTTGAGTGTCAGCGATCTGGATGGGGTGTTCACCCACGGACTGACACCCACCATCTCTTCTCCCTTCGCCGCCCGCGCACTCCATGATGCGGCAACGCGCCGGGGGACGCGGGTGGCTTGCCATCTGAAGATCGACACCGGGATGAACCGACTGGGCTTCCGGTACGACAACCTCTCCGTAACCATGCCGGAGGTGCTCGACGCGTCCGGTCTCGAAATCGACGCTGTGTACACGCACTTCGCTACGGCCGATGATCCCGCGTATCCGCTGTTCGACGTGCAGCGCGCCCGCTTCGACGAAGCGGTGCGTTACCTGGCCGCGCTCGGACTGCGGCCCCGGTTGCGACATGCTGCCAACAGCGCAGCGTTGCTGCGGGATCGAAGTACCTGGTACGAGGCCGTAAGGCCCGGGTTGCTGCTCTACGGCGTCATGCCGAGAGGACGTGTTGGGATGCTACGCCTCGCACCGGTGATGACGCTGCGGAGTAGGGTCGTCGCCGTCAAGGGGATGCGTGTCGGTGAGACTGCCGGGTACGGAGCCCGATCGCCGGTGCGGCGTCCGACCACGGTCGCTGTCGTGCCGGCCGGGTACGCCGATGGGCTGGACATCCGAATCGCCGGACGTGGGTCGGTGATCGTTCGCGGACGTCACGTGCCGATCGTGGGCTCCGTCTGCATGGACTCGATCACGATCGACGTGACTGGTCTCGATGTGACGCCGGGCGACGAGGTCGTGCTGCTCGGCACTCAGGCCGGGGCCAGCGTTGACGCAGGCGATGTAGCCGAGGCGATCGGCACGATACCTCATGAGATCCTATGCCGTACCGGAAGTCGGGTCGTCCGTACCTACGATGTCGCATCTGGCCCGGCATCGACGAACATCCGTCAGGGCGAGGGGTGAAGCGGAGCGCCGTAACCTGTGACGGCTCACGTCATGAAGGGACCAAACACCGTCTTCGTGTGTCAGAACTGCGGCGCACAGTCGCGAAAGTGGCTTGGCCGCTGCTCGGATTGCGAAGCGTGGAACTCGCTCGTCGAAGAACGTATGCCGGCGGTCGGCGCGCCTTCGGATGCACGGGCCGGGTTGACTGGGGCTGGCGCGCAGGTGTACGCGGAAGTCGAGTCGTTCGAAGGGGACCGGCTGTCTAGCGGTGTCAGTGAGCTCGACCGGGTACTGGGTGGTGGGATGGTTCCCGGGTCGCTGGTGCTGCTCGGCGGAGAGCCTGGAATCGGTAAATCCACGCTCCTGCTGCAGGCGGCCGCGCGCGTCGCAGAGATGGGGCAGCCGGTGCTCTACTGCTCGGGTGAGGAGTCTCCGCATCAGGTCAGGGGCCGAGGGGAGCGTCTCGGTGTCACTGGGGGGCCGCTGTATCTGCTGGCGGAGACGTGTCTGGAGCGGGTGCTCGAGGAGGTCACGCGGCTGTCGCCCCGTCTGGTGATCGTCGATTCAATCCAAACGATGTTCTCGTTGAAGCTTGAGTCCGCCCCAGGGACCATCGGACAGGTACGCGAGGCGGCGACCCAACTGCTGTTCGCAGCCAAGAGGCGAAACGTGACGGTCCTGATCGTCGGGCACGTCACCAAGGACGGCAACCTGGCTGGTCCGAAGGTGCTGGAGCACGTTGTCGACACGGTGCTCTATTTCGAGGGTGACCGTCACCAGGCCCACCGCGTCGTGCGCGCGGTCAAGAACCGGTTCGGGGCGGTGAGCGAGCTCGGGGTGTTCCGGATGACGGCGACCGGTCTTGAGGCTGTGCCTAACCCCTCGCAGCTGTTCCTTTCCGAGCGCAAGGTAGACGTGCCGGGGTCGGCGGTCTTGTGCTCTGTGGAGGGCTCACGGCCTATCTTAGTCGAAGTGCAGGCGCTGGTTGGCACCGGTCCCTATGGCAACGCCCAGCGTGTGACGAGCGGCGTTGACCGGCAGCGGCTGTCGCTGCTGCTGACGGTGCTCGAAAGGCGTGTCGGACTACATCTGACGGGTGAGGACGTGTTCGTCAACGTGCCGGGCGGCATCCCGGTGACGGAGCCGGCGGCCGACCTGGCGGTCGTCGCGGCCGTGGCCTCAAGCATGCGGAACCAGCCACTGCTGCCTCACGTGGCGATGTTCGGAGAGGTGGGGCTGGCAGGTGAGATCCGCGGCATTACACACTCCGATCTGCGGGTCCGCGAAGCGGCCAAGATGGGGTTCACACGGTGTGTCCTGCCGTCAGGGAACCAAGTGCCGGACGTGACGGCGGCGGGATGCGAGCTTCGTGGCGTCGACACCGTTGCGGAGGCGCTGGAGGGGTTGTTCACGTGAGGCTGCGAGACCGGAAACGGGACACCGAAGATCGGAGAACGCTAGCGGCAACAGCGTGGGCCGACAGTCGCGGTAGTGTCTCCTGCCTGCTGTCTCAGATCTTCTCGGAGTACGCTCTCTGATGGTTAGTGCCATCATCGCGGCCGGTGGCCGCGGGGTCAGGATGGGGGGTGGTCGTCCCAAGCAGCTGCTGTCGCTGGGCGGCGCCACGATACTGCAACGCAGTGTGGCAGCGTTCGACCGGTGCGGCCGGGTTGACGAAATTGTGCTCGTCGTGCCCGTCGAGCTGGCCGCCGATTCGGCCGTGGCGTCGACGCCGGACGGCACACCCATGCGGGTGGTGCCAGGGGGGGTGCGGCGACAGGACTCCGTGGCGCGTGGATTCGACGCGTCGTCGCCGGCGAGTGAGATCATCGTGGTGCACGATGCGGCCCGGCCGCTGTGCTCGACCGAGCTGATCATCCGGACGCTCGAGGCGGCGTCCCGGTACGGGGCGGCGATCGCCGCGTTGGGTGCGCACGACACCGTCAAGCAGCGCGCCCAGGACGACGGCCGATTTGTCGGTCGAACGCTGTCACGCGAGAGCATTGTGCTGGCGCAGACGCCACAGGCGTTCCAGAGAGAGGTCCTGGCTCAGGCGATTGCGCTCGGTCGGCGTGGCGTCGAGGCGACCGACGAGGCGACGCTCGCCGAGCGGGCGGGGCACCGGGTCGCGTTTGTCGAGGGTGAGCCGGACAACATCAAGATCACGACGGAGCGCGATCTGACTGTTGCCAGACGGCTACTGGGTGGTGCGACGCCGACCGGGCGGGTCGGGGTTGGCTATGACCTGCACCGGCTCGTCGAAGGGCGGCCGCTCGTGCTGGGTGGCATCCGGATTCCGCACGATCGCGGTCTGGCCGGCCATTCGGACGCCGACGCCGTCTGTCATGCGGTGGCCGATGCCATTCTCGGGGCGGCGGCGGCGGGCGACATCGGTCGCCATTTTCCCGACACCGACCCACGCTGGAAGGGAGCGTCGAGCATTGATCTACTGCGGGCGGTTGTAGACCTCGTCCGGTCCAGCGGGTTTCTTGTCGTGAACCTGGACGTGGTTATCGTGGCCGAGCACCCCAGAATTGGTCCCCATACGGGTCGGATGCGCGAAGCGGTGGCGTCGGCTGTCGGGATAGCGCCGGAGGCCGTCAGCCTGAAGGGCAAGACAAACGAGGGTGTCGACGCGGTTGGTCGGGGCGAAGCGGTCGCAACACATGCTGTCGCGATGCTGAGGGAGATCTGATGTTCGCACGAGTCAGGAGTCAGGAGACAGGAGAATGCTGCTCGCCTCCTGTCTCCGTGGCGTGACCGAGCCTGCCATGATCGTCTACGGTATCAACCCCGTCCTCGAGGCGTTACGGGCGGGTCGCGTGCACGCCATTCGCATTGGCGCCGCGGCTTCTTCGAAGACGGCGGAGATCCGTCGTCTGGCCGAGGTGGCCGGGACGCCGATGGTGCGGGTGTCCGCGGAGGCCCTCGACCGCTGCACCGGCGGAGCCGTCCACCAGGATGTCGTGGCGGAGGTTGTTCCCCCGGCGCCGCTGAGTCTCTGGGAATTGATCGACAGGGCGAGCGACCCAGCGCTGCTGCTCGTTCTGGACGGTGTTGAGGATCCTGGGAATCTGGGCGCAATCCTACGGACCGCCGAGGCGGTGGCGGTCGACGGCGTGATTAGACAAACTCGTCGCGCCGCGCCGCTCGGCCGGGTCGCCAAGGCGTCGGCTGGGGCGCTGACGCACGTCCGGTTCACCTCCGTGGTGAACATCGCACGCGCCGTCACCGAGCTAAAGGCGGCGAACATCTGGGTAGTCGGGCTTGAGGCGGACGGGGAGGACCTCTACGACGGCCTCGACCTGACACAGCCGACCGCCCTGGTGCTGGGCAGCGAGGGGCGGGGGCTGCGTCGTCTCGTGCGCGAGCGGTGCGATCGGGTGGTGTCGATCCCAACGTTCGGCCGCGTGAACAGCCTCAACGTGGCCGTCGCCGCCGGCGTCGTCCTCTTTGAGGCGCGTCGGCAGCGGCATCTGGCGTTGGCACCGAGCGCCGAGTGACGCCACGATGCGTTCAGCGGCGTGGCACGGGAGGGCGAACGGTGCGGCGGCGGAGAAGCAGCGGTCAAGAGCGGTTAGAGCGCGTGGCGGACCAGGATCCCAGAAACAGGCCCGCTGTTGCCAGCTTGGCACGAGTTGTGCTAGCATCACCGTTTGGTCCGGCTGGCGTAGCTCAGTCCGGTAGAGCAGCTGATTTGTAATCAGCGGGTCGGGGGTTCGAATCCCTTCGCCAGCTCCAAGGGATCGTCGAGAGAAAAATTCCCAGGCATAAAGGTGAATGGCCGGGTCTCTGTGGTCCGGTTCATAGTCGCGGCAGGGCCGCGGGGCCGGCGAGGATGAGGCAGTGGCCGAATGCCGCTGTGATCGCCAACGGACGCCATCCGCCCCAAGGTCCGGTGGTCGAGCGCACTCCAAGCTAATGCGCCACGGAGTGTCCCGGGTGGCCATCAGCTGATGACGTCCTGAGTGTGCGCCGGACCGGTCGCAATGCGGGACATACGGGACGGAGTGGCGGCACGAGGGGGCAGCGAGGTGACGGTCCGTCCGGCAGTTTCAGCGAACACATTGCTGCGTGCCGCATGATGACCGGTCGTCGTGGTCGTGTGGTTCGTTCAGAAGTTTGGCACCACACCGAGGTTGTCGAGTCGCACGTCCGGTGCGGGGCGTGGAGGGAGCATACCGGCAGTGTTCGACCAGCGAGGAATGCTGTGGGGCTGGCTGCCGCGGTCGACTGCCAGTGTGCTTCTGAAGCGGGCCACTCACATCGGCGAGGTTGCGGAGCGGTCAAACGCAACAGACTGTAAATCTGTCGCCCTAGCGGCTTCGGAGGTTCGAATCCTCCCCTCGCCACCAGCCTTCGCCAGCCGGAGGCTGGGCGATGAGAGAGGGCCCGAAGATCCGGTCTGGCTTCGGTAGGCCGACCGCTGTGAGCACGGGCGGGGACGCGCAGTCGGCTGTGACGTGCAGGGCATGGTGCTGAAGGTCACACGAGACGGTCTTGCCCGCTGTAGCGAAGGGTGTGGGCGTCGGGGAGGCGGGAGTAACTCAGTGGTAGAGTCACAGCCTTCCAAGCTGTTGGTCGCGGGTTCGATCCCCGTCTCCCGCTCCAGCTTTCGTTCGCCTCGCCGCGTTGGACTGTGGGGGGATGGGCGGCGACTGACACGGGCCGATGTAGCTCAGTAGGTAGAGCGCGTCCTTGGTAAGGACGAGGTCACCGGTTCGAGTCCGGTCATCGGCTCCAGTAGTCCGCGGCGAAAGTTCAGCGGGGCACGGTGGCTGGCGGTGTGTGTGAATGACGAGACGGGACGGGACGAGGTAGCTCACCGGTCGTATCTGGCCGTATCTGATCGAGGAGTCCAGTCAGGCGGGGTGTAGTGACTGGACTGACACCACGCGCTGTTAGGTCTGCTCCGCCGGGGTTCCTTCGAGCCGGACCGGGCAGCGCGATTCGCGCGGGGGCGCCAGCGAGCGATGGGCAACCGGCGACGAGACACGATGAAACGCAGCGACTGACACGGATCTTCATCCAAGCAGAGCGAGCGCGTACATGGCGAAGGAAAAATTTGATCGATCGAAACCGCACGTCAACATTGGTACGATCGGGCACATTGACCACGGGAAGACGACGCTGACGGCGGCGATCACGACGGTGCTGTCGAAGCACGACGCGAAGAACGCGGTACGGTCGTTCGACTCGATCGACAATGCACCGGAGGAGCGGGAGCGGGGGATCACGATCGCGACGGCGCATGTGGAGTACACGACGGCGAACAGGCACTACGCGCATGTGGACTGTCCGGGGCACGCGGATTACATCAAGAATATGATCACGGGGGCGGCCCAGATGGACGGGGCGATCCTGGTGGTGGCGGCGACCGACGGACCGATGCCGCAGACACGGGAGCACATTCTGCTGGCGCGGCAGGTCGGCGTGCCGTCGCTGGTGGTGTTTCTGAACAAAGTGGACATGGTGGACGACGAGGAGCTGCTGGACCTGGTGGAGCTAGAGGTGCGGGAGCTGCTGTCGTCGTATGACTTTCCGGGGGACGACCTGCCGGTGGTGCGGGGGTCGGCGTTGAAGGCCCTGGAAGGGGACACGGATGCGGCGCAGGGGATCGACGCGCTGATGGCGGCGATAGACGACTATGTGCCGTTGCCGGAACGAGATGTGGACAAGCCGTTTCTGATGCCGATCGAGGACGTGTTCTCGATTTCGGGGCGCGGGACGGTGGTGACGGGGCGCGTGGACCGGGGCGTGGTGAAGGTCGGGGAAGAGATCGAGATCGTGGGGTTCACGGAGACCCGGAAGAAGGTAGTGACCGGGGTGGAAATGTTCCGGAAGCTGCTGGACGAAGGGGTGGCGGGGGACAACATCGGGGTATTGTTGCGGGGGTTGGAGAAGGACGACGTGGAGCGGGGGCAGGTGCTGGCGAAACCGAAGTCGATCACGCCGCACACGAAGTTCAAGGGCGAAGTGTATGTGTTGACGAAGGACGAGGGTGGACGGCACACGCCGTTCTTCAATGGGTATCGGCCGCAGTTCTATCTGCGGACGACGGACGTGACAGGGGTGGCGACGTTGCCCGAGGGTGTCGAGATGGTGATGCCGGGCGACAACGTGTCGATGGCGGTGGAGCTGATCACGCCGGTGGCGCTCGAGAAGGGGCTGCGGTTCGCCATCCGGGAAGGTGGCCGCACCGTCGGGTCCGGCACCATCGCCGAAATCGTCAAGTAGCGCCCTGCCGGAAACCAGGAACGGGGACAGGGGGCGGTTCCCGACTCCACCAGCGCTCAACCAGGACCATGCGGGACATCATTTCGCTGGCGTGCACCGACTGCAAGCGGCGCAACTACAGCACGACCAAGAACAAGCGGAAGACGACGGGTCGGCTCGAGTTCAGGAAATACTGCCGATGGTGCCGCACGCACACGGTGCATCGAGAGTCGAAGTAGATCCAGGGGAGAGGGGCGGTAACCGGGTGATCGCCGCCTGGTCGCCGGCTCCGCCCCGGTACAGGCCAGTAGCTCAATTGGCAGAGCACCGGTCTCCAAAACCGGGGGTTGGGGGTTCGATTCCCTCCTGGCCTGCCAGTCACCGGGTGGCGCGACGGCCGGGTCAGCGGGGCTCCGCGATGTTGGATGCGATGAAGGGACTGGTCAGTCCGTGAAGACAGCACGACTGGAGCACATCGGAGAGGCCTCGTCGAACCTGACCGGATGGGTCGGCCGCACCCGGGTGTTCCTCGCGCAGGTCAAGAACGAGATGGAGCGGGTCACGTGGCCGACCCGTAAAGAGGTCTATGCCACCACGTTCGTCGTGATCCTGACGTCGGTTTTCTTTGGTCTCTATCTGTGGAGCATCGACCTGGTGCTGACCAGGCTGGCCCGGCTCCTGTTTGCTACGTTCGGAGCGCAATGACTGACGTCACCACCAGGCAGTGGTACATCGTGCACACCTATTCTGGATTCGAAAAGAAGGTGTCCGAGTCGCTGCAGCAGCGAGTGCAGGCCTATGGGCTGCAGTCCGAGATTGGTGAGGTTCTGATCCCGACTGAGGACGTCGTCGAGATGCGCGGCGGCAAACGCGTGGTCAGCTCGAAACGCTTCTTTCCCGGGTACATCTTGGTCGATATGATCATGTCGGACAACGCGTGGCACGTGGTGCGGAACACCCCGAAGGTGACCGGGTTCGTTGGCGCCGGGTCGAAGCCGACCCCGCTAACGGCGGAGGAGGTTGACCAGATCCTCCACCAGGTGACCGTTGCCGCCGAGAAGCCGAAGCCGAAGTACACGTTCGAGAAAGGTGACCAAGTGCGGATCAACGAAGGGCCGTTCACCAGCTTCAACGGTGTGGTCGACAATGTCAACATGGACCGGAACACGTTGAAGGTAATGGTGACTATCTTCGGGCGGTCAACACCGGTCGAGCTCGATTTTCTGCACGTCGAGAAGCTGTAGCGCTCCGAATGCTCGAGGGGGCGGAAATGAGGAGTCAGCTGTCGGCCAGCCGGCCGCCCCGTCGACGTTTCGACGAAGGCGGGAGAGAGCCGGCTCGGCGTCACACGCCGGGTGGGCCGGGGTGTCGTCAGGTCCGCGGAGGACGTGCGGTATGAAGAAGGTCATCGGCATGGTCAAACTCCAGATCGCCGCGGGGAAGGCGACGCCCGCCCCTCCGGTGGGTACGGCGCTCGGCCCGCACGGCGTGAACATCATGGAATTTTGCAAGGCCTTCAACGCCAAGACAGCCAGTCAGGAAGGGCTCATCATTCCGGCGGTGGTGACTATTTACGCAGATCGGACGTTGAGCTTCATCACGAAGACTCCGCCGGCTGCGGTGTTGCTGAAGCGTGCGGCGAGCATCGCGAAGGGGTCCGGTGAGCCGAATCGCACCAAGGTCGGCACGGTGACCGCGTCGCAGGTCGAGGAGATCGCGAAGACAAAGATGCCCGACCTCAACTGCAAGAACCTGGAGGGAGCGGTCCGGGTCGTATCTGGCACGGCGCGTTCTATGGGGCTGGAGATCGAAGGCTGAGGCGCGCACAGCCGCGCCCACGAGGAAGCGACGTATGGGCGTGCGAGCCCCGCGAGCGACGAACCGGGATGTGGGGCAGAGTCCCACGGGAACAGGGCGCGCGACCATGCGCCCTCGCGGGCGAGGCGTGCGGCGTTGTGGTCCCCGCGGAGGGTACGGGGCGTAGCCCCGTGGGAACGAAGATGGCGAAGAACGGCAAGAGGTTCAAGGCGGCAGCCGAACAGGTTGAGGAGCGGCTCTACAGCTTAGAGGAGGCGATTCCGCTCCTACAGAAGGTGCGCTACGCCGGTTTCGACGAGTCGGTGGAACTGGCGCTCCGGCTGGGCGTGAATCCAAAACATGCCGACCAGATGGTGCGTGGCACGGTGATCCTTCCGCACGGGTTGGGTCGCTCGAAGCGGGTGCTGGTGGTGGCAGGCGGCGAGAAGCAGAAGGAAGCCGAAGATGCTGGTGCTGACATCGTGGGCGGTGAGGACGTGGTCGACCGCATACAGGGTGGATGGTTGGATTTCGACGCCGTCGTGGCCACGCCAGATATGATGCGGGTGGTCGGCAAGCTGGGCCGTGTGCTCGGGCCGCGTGGACTGATGCCTAACCCGAAGACCGGCACTGTGACCTTCGACGTGGCCCAGGCGGTGAACGAGATCAAGGCCGGGAAGGTCGCCTATCGCGTCGACAAGGCTGGTGTGGTGCACGCGCCAATCGGCAAGTCTTCGTTCGAGCCCGACCGTTTGGTTGAGAACGCGAGGGCGCTGCTCGCCAGTGTGATTCGCGCCAAGCCGTCGGCAGCGCGGGGCACCTACGTTCGGAGTGCAACGGTGTCGTCGACGATGGGCCCTGGGATCAAGATAGACACGACGAACGTCGATACGCTCGACGACGAGGCGTAAGGGAACGTGCGCCAGAGTCGGCAGCCGGAAGGCGCGTCACGCCACGTCTTACTGAGGTGGAAGTCGGGTGGACGCTGAGTGCGTCGGCTCGCGCCAGAGACCGGGAGGCCCGGTCGTCGGGGGACAGAGAGGTAGATGCCGGTCAGCAGAAGCGCCAAGGAAGAGATGGCCAAGGAACTCGGTGAGTTGCTGGCCGACGCGGAGAGTGTCGTCTTGCTCGATCACACCGGCCTCGACGTGCCACGTGCCACCGAGTTACGGCGCCAGGTCCGCGCGGCGCAGGCGACGTACCGCGTCGTGAAGAACACGATGGCCAGACGCGCGGTGATCGGCACCGCGTTCGAGCCGCTGCGGGACGCATTCGTAGGCACGACGGCGATCGCATACAGCGAGGACAACCCTGTGGGGCTGGCCAAGGCCCTCGTGACCTTCGCGAAAGGGGCGCCCGAGCTCAAGGTGAAGACCGGCATGGTGGCAGGGCGCCTGGTCGCGCCCGCCGAAGTCGAGAACCTGGCCACCATGCCGAGCAAGCCGGAGCTGCAGGCGATGTTGTTGAGGCAGCTGCAGGCGCCGATGACCCAGCTGTTGCGCGTGCTGAACGCCGTGCCGCGTGATTT
>CAUZDS010000001.1:0-165477 GCA_963578725.1 Vicinamibacteria bacterium | reverse complement strand
CTGGGCGGCGAGGCGGGCCTGCGGTGCGGGGAGATGATCGCGTTGGGGTGGGCTGACGTCGACCTGGCGAAGCGGCAGCTTTGCGTCCAGCGGTCGAGCTGGAGCGGGCACGTGACCCCCCCGAAAGGGGGACGGCTGCGATTCATTCCGTTGACAGTCCGCCTCGCCGCGGCGCTCCGCGAGCACCGGCATCTCAGGAGTGCGTTGGTGGTGTGCGACGAGGACGGCAAGGCGCTGAAGCGACGCAAAGTCCTGTGGTGGGTGCGGAGAGCCGCCCGGCGTGGACAAGTCAAGAACGCTGGTGTGCATGTGCTCCGGCACACCTTCTGCTCGCATCTGGCGATGCGGGGGGCGCCGGCGCGGGCGATTCAGGAGCTTGCGGGGCACGCGAACATCACGACGACGCAGCGCTACATGCACTTGAGCCCCGCAGCCATCGAAGGGGCCATCCGGCTGCTGGATGGGCCGGTTGGGGGAGAGATAGGGGAGGCGAGGAAGGGGGCGACCGGTAAATTGTTGGGTAACAGGAGGTTAATGGCGGAAGCGCCTGGGAGTCGAACCCAGCCCCCCCGCGCTAGCGGGGGGCGACCGATTTTGAAGACCGGGAGGGCCACCGGGCCCCGTTCGCTTCCATGCGCGCATGTCGATCATCGCATGGAGGCCGCAGATCTCCCAGGCGACGACGGACCGAAGGGGGACGAATACTTGGCAGAAAGACGAGGCGGGACGCACACTGACGCGCACGGGGCGGTCGGACGGTACAACACCGACGACGCCGATAAGGACGCGAATCGTCGCGGGCCCAGAACAAGGGCACACGGATGTGGCGCCGTGCGCACGATGCGGCGGGGACGGCCGGAGCGCTAGCTCTCGATCAGACGGACTTCACCGGCGCGAGGACCCTTGGTCGACTCCTCGATGGAGAACTCGACTCGCTGGCCTTCCCGCAGCAACTCGAACACCGCTCCTCGAACCGCGCTGCGATGAAAGAAATGCTCGATTCCTCCCTCATCGCGGATGAAGCCGAAACCCTTGTCGATCAAGAGACGCGCAATTGTACCGCTGGTCATACGTACTCCTCTGATGCCCGAACCCCGCTGCCGCCCCGCGGCGCAGACATGCGCCGTGTGCCGACCCGGGACCTGCCGACCAACTCCGCCCACGCCCTTCGGCACTGGGCCAGAGTGATCACCAGAACCTCCCACTATCCCTGACGGGCGCGGGTTACCGGCAGCGCCCCCGCGATCGCCTCGCTGGTGACGAGCCCGCCTCAATCTGGGTTCAGAGCCGACCACGCCTCAAGCGCGCCGTAAGTGCCTAGTAACCCACCTTGAGAGTCTGCCAGTCTAGTGAGGTTTGTTGTTGGAAGTCAAGCGGGGCGCAGGCTCCAACCTAACCGCTTTTTGGACACGTCGTTTCCTTGGCAGCCCGTGGTAATAGCTCCGCTGCATTCGACCGGCGTCGCGCCTAGCATGCTGGCGTGGCCGCTCGGTCGTATACTGCCCGGTATGCTCCGGGTCGCCCCGTGTGCTGGTCGTGCGCGGCATCGCGTACGGGGCGTCTCGTCATGACGCGCGGCTCCGCCATGGGCTTGGTAGCACGGGTGTCGGCGGCGCGCGGAATGAGCGGACAGCGGCGGGCTTCTCTATTCGGCCCGTGCCGGCGCGGCAGTGGTGCCGGTAGTCGCCGGCGTCGGTACCGGCTTGGCCGGTTTCACCGGCGGGTAGGTGGTCCAGAAATGACGATTGCACGTCGGGCACTCCCAGAACTGCTGGGGCGGCCACGGGTCTTCTGGGCCGGGGTCCTTCAGGTCCATCTGGGCGCCGCATCGCTGGCAACGAACGCTGACGTCGGGGTGGTTCATGGCGAGATTGTAGTGTTCCCGCACAAGGGTTCGCAACCTCGTGGCATATCCCACACATGTCTTGACGGCATTGCCGGTGCGCGCCGCCAGGCGGGCCGCCTCGCCGGGAGCCGTCTGCGGCCGCTGCCGAGTGGGCTCACTACTCGATCCTATCGCTGGCGGCGTCCGGCCAGAGGGAGGGCACGCAATTGATTCCAGGCGTCGTACTGGCCGGCGGGGCTTCGTCCCGCATGGGCGGCCGACCGAAGGCGCTGCTGCCGACCGGGCGCGGCGACGAGACGTTTCTCATGCGCGTAGTTTCCACGTTGCGGATGGGCGGAGTCGACGACGTGGTGGTGGTCGCCGGCCGCCATGCGGCGGTGATTGGCCAGGCCGCCGAATTGCTGGTGGCGCCCGTCAGGGTGCTGCGCAATCCGGCCCCAGAACGGGGCCAGCTGTCCTCGTTGCTCGTGGCGCTCAGGGCGGTTGACCACCCGGGTGTGCGCGCCATGCTGGTCACGTTGGTCGATCTGCCGTTGGTGTCGCCGGCGACGGTGCGCGCTGTCCTATCGGGATACCGGCGGACCGGCGCGCCGCTCGTGCGGCCGGCGCGGCACGGTCGGCACGGGCACCCGGTCCTGTTCGATCGCTCGCTCTTCGACGCGTTGCGGGACGCAGACCCGGAACAGGGGGCGAAGCCGATCGTTCGGGCCCATGCGGCCGAGGGTCTCGATATCGAGATCGAGGACGAGGGCGCATTCGTCGACGTGGATACGCCGGAGGACTACGAGCGCGTTTTCGGGATGCCGTTACCGTCACTGCCACCAAGCGTTTGATCGGCGGCGGTGATGGACATAAAATAAGCTCGGATGGGCCAGTGGCGCAGTTGGGAGCGCGCGTGAATGGCATTCACGAGGTCACGGGTTCGACCCCCG
The DNA here is from genome assembly GCA_963578725.1 of Vicinamibacteria bacterium. Classification (GTDB taxonomy): domain Bacteria; phylum Acidobacteriota; class Vicinamibacteria; order Vicinamibacterales; family UBA8438; genus NP936. Next base: position 162,699 of record CAUZDS010000001.1, on the reverse strand, counting down.
TCTGGTCCACCAACCTTCTCTTCCCGCAAGCCAGCGAGCGACGGCTCGCAGGCCGGTGCCACGATCAGAGAGTACCCCACCAACAGCTGACCCGGTCGTTTCGTTGACGAATCTACACGCAACGAACCCCATCATCCCTGTTTGGAGAGAGGTTCCCGGCCCGAGACCGGTTTTCAGTATTCCCCGAACATCCGCTGGATGTCATTGCCCTGGTCGGTCACCGTCAGTGCCAGCATCAACAGGATTCGCGCCTTGACGGGCGCCAGGTCTTCGCCTGAGATCCGCAGGCGCGCGAGTTGCTCGTCAGGGGCGGCTGAGTCAAGGGTGGGATCAGGCGGCGCGATCCGGCCGCTCCCGGTCCGCGTGGTGACGACGACGAACACGTTGTGCTCACCAGCGTACGCGATCGCATCACGCTGCCCAGCGCTTGTGGCGCCGACCCCTGCTCCTGCGATTACGATGCCCTTGGCGCCATTGTCGACGGAGGCCCGGACGAGGTCGCCGGATGCTCCCTGATACGTCATGACGATGTCCACACGGGGCAGCCGTTCGATCTGGAAGACGTTGAACTCGCTGGCCGCCGTGTGACGGCGTTCCACGCTCCGGTAGTAGACGATCTTGTCGCGGGCCGCCACCCCCAGGACGCCGTAGCCTCGTGTTTCGAAGGTCTGCAGATGAAACGCGTCCGTCTTGGTCACTTCGCGGGCCGAGTTGATCTCGTCGTTCAGTGCGACCAAGACCCCGCGTCCCTGGGACGCCGGGGCACCGGCCACCCGGAACGCCTGCAGGAGATTGGCCGCGCCGTCGTATCCCAGTGTCTCCGGCCGGCGCATCGAGCCCACGACCACGACGGGGCGCTCGTGCCGCACGGTGAGATGCAAGAAGAAGGCGAGTTCCTCGAGCGTGTCCGTGCCGCTCGTGACAACGACGCCGGCCAGCTCCGGATCGCCAGACAATACCGAGTTGATCCGGCGCGACAGCCGCCGCCACTGGTCAAGGGTGAGCGCGTTGCTTGAGACGTTGGAGAACTCTTCGGTTTCCGCCTCGACGAACTTATCGAGGTCGGGCACCGACGCGACCAGCTCGTCGGGTGAGAGCCGGTCGCCCGGCCGATTGGAGATCGTACCACCGGTCGTGATCAATCGGACCCGCGGCAGCTCCGCAGCGACCGCTTCGGGCACGACGGTCCCGAGCAGCACGATAATCAGCGAGGAACCGACCGGCAGCGTGAGGCGCCACATGATTCCGTTGCCAGCCCGGCGCATCGCCCAGGACCGAACGGGCGAGTCGCGTCGAACGTGTCCGTACTATACCGGAATTGTCGGCGATTCGTGAGCCAGCGCGAGCCATTCGGTGAGCTGACGCACTGCCTCCTCGGCGGTACCGCCGTAGAAGGGCATCAGAGCGGAGGGTCCCCCTGGGACACTGACGAGAAACGCGCGCCAGCGGCCCGGATCGACCAGCATCGCCTCGATGACGTACGCGCATCCGTTGACGGTCTGTTCGAAGCGCTGAGCGGTCACGACACTGTCGGGAATAGCTGATAACCGTAAATGGAAGAGACAAGGATTCTAGCTGGTTCGTGACGGGGATCAAGCGAAGGAACGTGCGACAACCGGTGCACATCGGGGAGGTCTCGCTGTCGTGGGAGGTTGTAGTCCGAAAAATATTTTTGTTCTAGGGGCAATCCACATACTTTCCACAAGCCGCGCACATCTTTTCCACAGCGTTCGTGCGTCTGGGCGACGCGATGCCGGTGGCGAGGCCGACGTAAAGGAGCGTCTTTGGTGGGAGTGGGCTGTCATTGGTGGCCCATTGACGGACTCTAGATGCAACTAGAGTCGATGTCGCCTCCAGATGGCTTCGAGGGAGTACACTCGCCGTTGAGACGCTGGTCTATGTGCTCCGAAGACGGACGGCGGAGCGACGGAGTCGGCGGCGTCTGGCGCGCTGATGCGCTTTGACGAGGCGGGCGACGAATCAGATCGCCTGCTGGTGGGTCCCGAGCCACCTTGATCACCCCGCGACAGATCCGTTTGTATAACACCCCCGACTTACCGACATTCCAGCGTACGATCGCCGGCCGCTTTGACGGGGCCTCCCCCTGGGACCGACTGGCGTCGGTCGTGCTTGTCCCGTCGCGGGCCGCGGCCGACGAGTTGCACTGGACGCTCGAACGGCTGGTGCTCGAACGCGACGTCGTCGTGCTGCCGCCGAGGATACTGACTCGCGACGAGCTGTATACCGACTTGCACGGACGCGCTGGCGACGTTGCGCCTATGCTGAGCCCGATCGAGCGGCTCGTCTGCGGTCGGGCCGCGGCCACCGAGGCCCTGGCCTCGGGAGTTGAGCCGCCGTTCAAGCTTCGCCCCGGACTGGTCGCCGAATTCCTGGCGTTCTACGACGAGTTGCGGCGGCGCCTCCAGAGGGTCGACGTCTTCGAGCGGCTGCTGGTTAGCGAGCTCGAGCCAAGCGCCGAGCTCGACCGGGGCGCCCGCCGCATGCTGCGCCAGACCCGCTTCCTGGTCGCTATGTTCCGTGCCTACGAGCGGCGCGTGTCGTCGACCGGCCGGTTCGACGAACACGGGCTGCGTGCGCTGGTGCTCGACCAGGGGCTGCAACGGCCACTCCACCATGTGGCCGTCACCGTCGGGGACCGGGCCGGCGACCCCGACGGGTTGTGGTCGGGCGATTTCGATTTATTGGCGCGACTGCCAGACCTCGCGAGAGTCGACCTGATCGCAACCGCGTCGATGCTCGATACGGGGTTCCGGGAGCGGCTGCACGATCTGCTGCCTGGCGTCGAGGAGATACGGGTCGAGCCATCGACCGCCGCGACCGTCATGCTGGTGACGCCGAAGGAAGCGTCAGGGTGCCGGTATTTTTCGTTTCGGGATCGGGAAGAAGAGCTGTTATCAGTCATCCGGCAGGTCAAGCGCCGGTCGACCGGCGAGCGCACGGCGGTTGTCTTCCAGCGACCGTTGCCGTATCTCTACCTCGCCGGTCATCTATTCGCATCCGCTGGCGTGCCGTACCAGACCCGCGACGCGCTTCCGCTCGCAGCCGAGCCGTTCTCTGCGGCGCTTGACCTCGTCCTGGCGTTCGCTTCGTCCGGTCACGCGCGCATCTCCACGGTGGAACTGCTGCGATCTCCGCATTTTTTGTTCACCCACGATGGGTGTCCGCTCGACCCGGCCGCCGTAAGCGCGCTCGACCGCGGGTTGCTCGAGGCCCGTTACGTGGGGGACCGAGGCGAGCTCCGTCGGCTCGGTACGAGATGGCAGGCGAAGGGTGACGCAACCGGGGCGTCACGCGCCGCCGCGCCGGCGCTGGTTGCCGCGGCCCTGGCGGACGAGCTCGACGAGCTGACGCGCCCAGGTCCGATCAGCCGGTTGCTCGACTGTTTGCTCCGTTTTCTCGATCGGCACCGCGCGCCGGCGCCGGCCGATCCCGACATCGCGTCGCGCGAGTCGAGAGCCCGCGCCGCCGTGGTCGGCGCGATCCAGGACCTGGGCGATGCGCATGCCAGATACGATGATCCGACCGTAGACCTGCCGACGGTGATGTCGACGCTCAGGCGCTGGGTTGAGGGCCTGACGTTCGCGGCGCCGACTGGCGCTCGGGGGGTGTCGCTAGTGGACACCCGGGCAGCTCGGTATGGGATGTTCGACAACGTGTTTCTGGTGGGACTGGTCGACGGCGAATGGCCGGAGCGCACCCGCCAGAGTTCGCTTTATCCCAGGTCGTTGCTGACCCAGCTGGGGTGGTCGCGCGAGATCGAGCGGCTGCGGGCGGTCCGTGCCGGCTTCTTCGATCTGTTCAGGCTGGCCGACGGTCGGGTCACGGTCTCGACTGTGGCGTTCGAGAACGATGCCGTAGTCGCCGTCTCGGCGCTGCTCGAGGACCTGGACGACATCGGGCTTGGTGCCATATCGGAGCTACAACCGACCGGCCGCGTGACGATCGAGGCTGGGCTCGAGGAAGTGCCCGCCGCCGTTTCTTTAGGCGGAGAGGCGGCCGAGTGGCTGGCGCTGCGCGTGGCGCGCTCGCGCGAGGCGGCCGAGCGCTACCGAGGCGCGGCGGGGCCACGTCCGCCGGCCCAATACGCCGTCAGCGCAGTCGAACAGTACCTGGGCTGTCCTTTCAAGTACTTTGCCTCGACAGTACTACGACTCGGCGAGGAGCCGGACGATGAGTTGATCCTGGCCCCACGTTCACGCGGCCGGTTCGTGCACGGTGTGTTCCGAGAGTTCTTCGAGCGCTGGCAACAGTCCGAAGGTGGCGCGATTGACGTCGAGAAACTCGACGATGCCCGTACGCTGGCGCGTACGATCGCGGCGGAGCAACTCGGCCGGCTGCCGGCACGCGATAGGGCGGTGGAACGGGTCTGGTTGCTCGGTTCAGCGGCTGGGACGGGGGTGGTCGATCGGTTGCTGTCACTCGAGGCGGACCGTCCTGGCCGGGTCCTGGAGCGGCTCCTGGAGTTCGGCTTTGACGGCGTCTATCAGCTCGATGGCCCAGACGGGCCGAGGGCCGTACGTCTTCGTGGTATCGCCGACCGCATTGATCTACTCGAGAACGGCGGGCTCCGGGTCCTCGACTACAAGAGCGGGCGGGCGCCGAACCAGGCGCACTCGCTGCAGCTGCCACTGTATGGCCGGTGCGCGGAGCAGGAGCTCGAAGGGCGTCACGGCACGAGCTGGCGGCTTCACGAGGCCGCGTATGTCGCCTTCGGTGAGCCTCAGGGATGGGTGCCGCTGGACCGGCGTCGTGACATGACTGCGGCGCTTGCGTCTGGGCAGGCGCGGTTTATCGGAGCGGTCGATGACATCGAGCGGGGAGAATTTCCGCCACGCCCTGCCGAGCCCCATCGCTGTGTGTTCTGCGACTACTCTACCGTCTGTCGGAAGGATTACGTTGGAGACGTCTAAGCGACAGCTCCCGCTGTTCTCCGACCGCGGCAATTCGTCGCCCGGCGCTGCGGGCCACGGTGCCGTGCTCGAGGATGCCGCCGCCCGTGCGTTTGCCACCGACCCGGCCAACAACGTGGTGCTTGAGGCGTCTGCCGGCACCGGGAAGACCTCGGTTCTCGTCTCGCGCTACGTCAACCTGCTGCGCGCTGGCGTCGATCCGTCCAACATTCTCGCAATCACGTTCACCCGACAGGCTGCGGCTGAGATGCGGGAGCGGATTATCCGGCAGCTGCGCGCGTCAATGGAACGCTCCCTGGCGGACCGGGAGCGCTGGCGCGAGTTGCGAGATCGCCTGGGCGAGATCTCCATCGGCACCATCGACGCGTTCTGCCTGTCGCTGTTGCGCGAGTTCCCACTGGAGGCGGATCTGGATCCGGCGTTCGGGGTGGTTGACGAGACCGAGGCACCGCGTCTAATCCAGCGTGCGTTGGACCGGACTCTGGTGGTTTGTAATGCCGTCGCCGCGGAGGACATCAACGTCGCCATGGTGCTGGCACGGCTCGGCGCGGGCCGCGTCCGGACCGGTCTGGCGAACCTGCTCGAGCGGCGACTGGTCACGTCGGTGGCGCTGCAGCGCTTCCTGGCGTCCAGCCCACCCGAGCTGACGGCGCGTGTGGCTTGCCGCCAGGCCGTGGCACGGTTGGCGGAGGTGCTGAGCAGGGTCGACGGGGGACTGACCTGCTTTCTGGCGGACGGACCGGTCGAGCACCCGAGGTTCAAGAGATTGGCTAGCGAGTGGACCGGCCTTGCCGCACTAGCTGACGCAGAGCCGGACACATTGCGCCCGGTTTTGGACCGGCTTCGGGATTACTTCCTCACCCGCGCAGGCAACCCGCGCCAGCGGTTCACGCCGTATCGATCGGAGCAGTGCCGGTCGGTGGAGGCCTGGCGGCACCACCGCGAGGCTGGGCGCCGGCTCGCGCCGGCGGTGGCCAAGGAACTGGCGAGGTTCGACCGTGATCTGAACGCGGTGCTCGCGCGAGGCGCGCATCGGATGTTCGCGATCGCCGTGACGGAGTATGAGCGCGAGCTCGCGGCCGGGTCGGTGCTCGATTTCTCCGACTTGTTGCGTCGTGCCCTGGACCTGCTGCGGCGGATGGACGAGTTCGCCCGGAGCCGGTATCGGCTCGAGTCGCGCTATCACCATGTGCTGGTCGACGAGTTCCAGGACACCAGCCGGGCGCAGTGGGAGCTCGTCTCGCTGCTGGTCAAGTCGTGGGGTGAGGGGTTCGGGCTAGTGCACGATGCTCCCGTGCCGCCGTCGGTGTTCGTCGTCGGCGACCGCAAGCAATCGATCTACGGATTCCGTGACGCCGATGTTGCGGTACTGCCCGATGCGGCAGCCTACATCGAGACGTTGCGGCCTGATGGGGATCCGCGCAGGGCCATCTCCCACAGCTTTCGCGCGGTGCCGCCGCTGCTGGCGTTCATAAACGACCTGTTCGAAGCCGTGGAGAAGGCGGAGCGTCCCTGGGACGGGTTCCGGTATGACCTGGCGGACCGGTTTCCGGTGGACACCGAAGCGTCGCCGGCAGCGACGGCGCCGAGCGATTTGCCGGCGTCACTCGGCCTCGTGCTCGGGAGAAGCGTCGAGGACAACGCGCTTCGTGTGGCGGGCGAGGTCGCTCGGCTGCTCGACGGGGCGACGGTGCGTGACCGGACCAGTGGCATGGCCCGACGGGTCACCCCGGGCGACGTCGCCATCCTGTTCCGGTCCCGCACGGCGCACCGCGAGTTTCAGGTGGCGCTAGAGTCCCGCGGAATACCGGCATTCGTCTACAAGGGGCTGGGGTTCTTCGACGCGGACGAGATCAAGGACTATCGAGTGGTGCTCCGCTTTCTAGCCGACCCGACTTCCGAGTTGCGCACGGCGGCACTGCTCCGGTCGAGGCTGGTTCGAATCACGGACGCGGCGCTGGCCGGCCTGGCCGGCCGGCTGTCGTGGTCGCTGCTGTCTCGAGAGGCGCCACCGGAGCTCGACGCGCTCGACCAGGATGATCGCGCGATTCTGCTACGTTTACGCGCCAGCATCCCGCGGTGGCTGGCCGCGGTGGATCGCGTGGCACCGGCTGACTTACTGGATCGCGTGTACACCGACTGCGCCTACGCCTACGAGCTACAGGGACCGCGTCTGGTGCAGGCGCGGGAGAATCTCAAGAAGATGCGCGGGCTCGTGCGGCGGTTGCAGAACCGCGGGTTCATGACGCTCCCGCGCATTGCCGACCACGTGGACCGACTTTCCGGCGACGTGTCCAATGCCGTGGTCGATGTCTTCGACGCTGTCAACCTGATGACGGTGCATGCAGCGAAGGGACTCGAGTTTCCGGTGGTGTTTCTGGTCGAGTTGGCTCGCGGAACCGGCGGGGCAGCACCGGCGATCCGTGTCGTGTCGGATTGCGGAGACGGAGAGCCGTCGGTCTCGGTTGCACCGTTCCGGTCGGACGCGGACGATGACCAGCGTCTGCGCAACCGGGAGGAGACGAAACGGCTGCTCTATGTAGCCACCACACGAGCGCGGGATCGTCTCTATTTGTCCGCCACACTGACCGAAGGGGCGGTCGTGGTCGGGTCCGGCAGCTTTGCCACGGTGCTGCCCCGGTCACTGCTGGAGGAGTTGTCCGCCGCGCCGGTCGACGCTGAGCGGCTGGCCTGGTCTGGACCCGGTGGACGCGCGCACACGTTTGTGCTGGTCGGCCCGGAGGTGGCGAATTCCGGGCTCGGGTTTTTCCGGTCCGACGTGACCGACGCAGGGGACGACCAGTTGTCACCCTGGCAGCCGACCAGCGGCCCCCTGCGTGTTCAGGTGACGGAGATTGCCGCCGCGATGCCGGCAGGGGGGTCTCAGACCGGGGCGGCCGGCGCCGACCCCGTCCTCGGGCGGCTCGTGTACCGTTTGCTGCGGCGGGACAGTGAACTCGACCGGATCGGCCCACCGACACCGGATACGGAGGCTCGTGTCCGTCAGCTGATGACCGGCGAGGAGCGGGCCCGGGAGGACCATCGTCAGGTGGCAGCCGAGGCGGCCGCCCTTTACGACCGGGCGCGCGGCCGGCCGGGTATTGCAGCGCTCTTCGACGGGGACTGTCTGTTCGAGATTCCCTTCTCGATGCATCGTGACGACGTGGACCCCGCCGAAGACGGCGTCATCGTCCGAGGTGTCGTCGACTGCCTGCGGACGTGGCCGGATGGGCGCCTGACGGTGATCGTGCTGAAGACCGGCGGTGTCCAGCCGTGCCACGAGCGCGAGGTTGCTCTCTGCGTGGATGCGGTGCGCGCGCTGTTTCCCGAGGCGGCCGTCGACGGCAGGCTGGTCTGTCTGTAGCAGGCGGCGAGATTCACTGCTCGCCAGGACCCGGAAACACGCATCCGGGTAACCTGGAACCCTGGCCTCCCCAATATTTTTTCGTTCGTATGCTTACGTTTTTGGAACCCGAGTGGCTCTGAACGGACACCGTCTGGCGGTTCCAGCCCGGTAGTGCCGGTCGCGGAACGGCGTCCAACGGCCGGTATGGAGCGTCCAAGAGTCCAACGGTTTTCCCCGAACGTCTAAAGGACAATGCTTGACGTTGGGTTTGCGCTTGCAATTGATGTGGTGAGGAGGCAATCGATGCCGACACGGGAAACAGCGCACTCGTCACCGAAGATGCTCTTCGAGTTTTGCTACCTGGAGGTGCTGCCGTACGGTTGCGTCGCGGCGGACGACGGCGCGATATTCCTGGCGCTCGATGTAGTGGCGGTGGAGGCCAAGGGCCCCCACTGCATGGCCCGACACCACACGAGCAGATCGCTGCTGGAGCCTGGCGAGCTGGTCGGCTGGGCTGACGCCTTCCACGTGTGAGATGGTCAACCAGCGTCCGAAGCCGGGACGGTTAGCGGGGCTGGGTCTGCCGCCCTGGCTTCGTTCCTAATCGGTCGAAAACCGCCGACATACGACATGCTCTCCGGGTCACGCGCTGCCAGCCCGGCACCCCGTCGAGCAACACTTCCACAAGCCACCGTCACGCAGCGCTACCCGCGTATCAGCAGCGGGTCAGCGGTGAGCTTGTCGGCCCAGACGCGGGCTTTGGATTCAGCCTCTTCGCGTGTCTGACCGACGAGAATAATTGAGTCGAGCGGCTGGTCGCTGCTCCCCCGCGTGAGCCAGGCGATCCAGTGAGCGCCGCGTGACTCGGCCTTGATCTCGAAGTCTGTGTCTCCTGCGATCATGATGGAGGATCGTATCGCACCTGACGGTCCGTGCGCTACGCGGCTCGCCAGGCCGCCGTCACCGTTTGCGCGTCTCTTTCCGATTCTCATACAATCAGCGGTGGTCGTGCCAGCCACCGGGCATGCCGGCCTCCGGTCCTTCTATTCGTGATCGCGACGAGAGGAGTTGTCTGTCAATGGGGTTGACGTGCCTGAGCTGTGGTAACGAACGGAGCTTCCTGGTCAAGACGCTACAGATGCACGTCGTCCAGGCGGGCGCAACAGAGCTCGAGTTGACGGAACAGAGCCGCCCAGCCGTGTTCGAGCTACTGTGCGACGAGTGCGAGACCGAACTTGATTTCGGCTCGCTCGAATCGGACCTGCGTCGAGAGATGATCCTGCTGGTGGGCGCCGACTAAGGGCGCCTATTCCCGGCCGAATCAGGAGGAGGAGTCAGAAGGCGGGAGGAGCCCTTCCGGTCTCTTCCAGCTTCGGTCCTGTCACGGCTGCGTCCTGTGGGACGCTGCTCCACGGTTTGCAATAGTCGCACGATTTGACACGGCCAATTGCCGGTGGTCGGTCGGCGGCGTGCTGGCTCGGTCCGGGCGCGACCGGTGAGCGAATGTCTGCCCGGGCGGGGTTGGTCGGTCCGAGAGCTTCGCCACGATCGGGGCAGGTCTGTGGTGTGGTCGCGGCGCCGGGCCGCGGTAGGGGTTGTGTCTCAGGCATGGACAGGACACCAGCACCCGGGTCGTCTATTGACAAGGTTAGAGAGCGGCTCCTATCGTAGGGGCCGATGGACCACTACCGTGTACTCGGTCTCTCGCGCCAGGCCGGTCTCGACGAGGTCAGATGTGCGTATCGCGAGCTGGCGAGGCGTTGCGGACCGAGATCCGGCGAGCACGGCGCAACGGACGTCTGGCCTCGTTGCACCGTGCCTACGAGATGCTGACCGACCATGACCGCCGGCGTTCGATTGAAGCCGCGCGGGCGCGCTGGCGATCGGCTGCCCGGGAGGCGGTGTTCGTCGACGAGGTTGATGTCGATTTTCCGTCGGTCTCGAGTCTCGTCGACCGCATGAGGGAGTCGTTCTTGGGACCGGTCCCGGGACGCCCGTTTTCCGCCGAGGTGTGTCTGACGCCCAAACAGGCGCACCGTGGCGTCAAAGTGCCGCTCGACGTGTCGCTGCGTCACACGTGTCCGGTGTGCGGGGGGCGCGGCGAGGTCTGGCTCGACCCGTGCGGTGTTTGCGCCGGGAGCGGAACCGGGCTGTTGCCGCATCGGCTCCAGCTGGTCGTCCCGCCCGGGGTGCGAGACGGCAGCCGTCTACGCTTCGACGTGACCCCTTCCTACGCGTCAGTCACTTGCGTGGAGGTCCTGATTTCCGTCCAGTAACGTCTAAGGGGAGTCTCTGCGTCCTGCTTCTCGAGGAGGAGTGGTACGAAGGCAAGCGGCCAGAGATACGAGACCACGATCATCACGCCACGGTTGGGAGGCTCGGCTTCTGGCGGCGGCGGTGGCGGAGCGGCTCCCTCGGGTTTCTGCTCGTCGGTCATCGCGATCTCCCTCTCCTGGCCACGGATCTCGAACGGCAGTCTGACATGGAGCCGCGACGCGTGTCACTCGTGCCGTGCCCGCGTGCCCTTGTCAGGGTTTCGACAAGTGACTAAGCTGAAACGTTGGCCGCTAGGCGAGACGTGTTGGAGCGTCGCTGGCGGTCGTACTCGGAGGAAGTATGGCCACCGTAACCGTCGAACAGACCGCAGTTCTCGAAGCGCTACGGGCGGTGAAGGACCCCGACCTGGGCCGTGACATCGTCAGCCTCGATTTCGTCAAGGACCTCCACGTCGACGGCGGGGAGGTCTCGTTCGTGATCGAGCTGACCACACCGGCCTGCCCAGTGAAGGAGCAGATGCACGACCAGGCGGTAGCTGCCGTCTCGGCGCTCAAGGGAGTCACTGGCGTTCGGGTCGATATGAGCGCGAATGTGCGTGCGGTGGCGTCGCCTGAAGCGGGTCGGGCCCCGATACCAGGGGTAAAGAACATCATAGCGGTCGGCGCCGGCAAGGGCGGAGTCGGCAAGAGCACGGTGGCGGTCAACCTGGCGCTGGCGCTCTCCAGATACGGCGGACGGGTCGGGATGATCGACGCCGACATCTACGGGCCCAACATTCCGATCATGCTCGGGGTCCGAACTCAGCTCGAGACGGACGGGAAGAAGATTGTGCCGGCCGAGAGCCATGGTATTCCGGTCGTCTCCATGGGGTTTCTGACCCAGGATGAGACGCCGATCATCTGGCGCGGGCCGATGCTGCACGGTATCATCCAGCAGTTCTTCCGGGAGGTCCGCTGGGACGAGATGGACTACCTCATCGTGGACATGCCGCCCGGCACCGGCGATGTCGCGCTAAGCCTCAGCCAGACCGTGCCGGTCTCTGGCGCTGTCGTCGTGACTACGCCCCAGACGGTTTCGCTGGCCGACACACGCCGTGCGGTAGCGATGTACAAGAAGCTGAATGTGCCGACTCTCGGTCTGGTCGAGAATATGAGCTATTTCGTCTGCCCGGGTTGCGACCACGAGAGTGACATCTTCGGCAAGGGGGGCGGCGAGGCAGTGGCCGAAGAGATGCAGGTGCCGTTTCTTGGGCGGATTCCGATCTACCAGTCGATCCGTGAGGGCGGCGACAGCGGGAACCCGATCGTCGTCGCCCAGCCTGACTCGGCCGCCGCGCGAGCGTTTCTGGACGTTGCGGAGCGCACCGCCGCGCAAGTTTCGATCGCGGCGCTCGGTCCAGCCGTGGCGGGCGTTTCCTGACCTCAGCGCCGCTCCGCCTGGCCGGTCATCGGCACAAAAACCACCGGCAGCGTCGTCTCATGCTCGACGCCGTCCTCGGCGCGCGTCAGGATGGTCAGCGCTTGGCGGCCCTGCCCGATGGGGATGATCAGCTGTCCCCCGAGCGCGAGCTGGTCGACGAGCGGTTGCGGAACGTGGTCGGGGGCCGCCGTCACGATGATTGCATCGAACGGCGCCTCCTCGGGCCAGCCGGCATAGCCGTCTCCCTGTCTCACCTGTACGTTGTCGTACTCCAGCTCGTCGAGCACGGCACGGGCGCGGGTGGCGAGCTGCGGAATGATCTCAATCGTGTAGACGGTGGCGGCGAGTTCGGCCAGCACAGCTGCCTGATAGCCGGATCCGGTGCCCACTTCGAGCACCTTCGCCTCCGGGGGCAGCCGTAACGCCTGGGTCATGTAGGCCACGATGTAAGGCTGGGAGATCGTCTGCTGATAGCCGATCGGGAGGGGGCGATCCTCGTACGCCCGCGCACGCAGGTCGGCCGGCACGAACCGATCTCGGGGGACACGTCGCATGGCGTCCAGGAGACGCGGATCGGTGATATCCCTGGCCAGCAGCTGCTCGTCAACCATCCGCATGCGGTCGCCCTCTCGATTCAGCGTCGCCTGCGCCGCGGGGCTCGTCACCCGTAGAGTGGCGTCAACCGGAATCTCGACCGGGGCCGTGTAGGCCGCAACGATCAATCCGAGGAACACGGCCGGGACGATTCTGGCCAGGATGTGGTTGATGTCCTGACGGTAGAGGCGACGCCGACGTGCATGCTCTTCGTGGCTGCCGGGGCTGGACTCATGGTGCTGGCCCACGCCGCCCCCTTTCTCTTGCCGCTGGATGCGCTGGAGCCAGGGCCTCCCGCACTGGAAGCCCCCAGTCTCGCAGAGGACTCTACTGCCCCGTCAACCAGGCTGCCCGATGGCGCTCCTGGGCCGGTGACGTTTCCGTGGCTGGCTGTAGGTCCCACTGGTTTGCCGGCCTGGCGCCAACTACCACCCGGATGCGGCTGAGTGCCCCACGACGCGAGACCAGCACTGAGAGCTCTGATTCCGTGGGGGCTGCGGCGATCCGTGTGTTCCACTCGTTCGGTAGTACCCGATGGTCTCCGATCGCCAAGATCTCGTCGCCGACGTTGAAGCCGGCGTTGTACGCCGGCGTGTCGCGGAGCACCTGGCTCACCAGCAGGCGGCCGTTGCTGGCGCGGGTCACCAGGCCGACCCAGCCGAATGCCTCGTCCCCGGGGTCCCCCGGCGGGTCCGAGAACTCCAGCCCGAGCCAGTCCAGTGCTTCGGTGTAGTCCAGTTCCTCGGTCGTGTCGAGCGCGCTCGCGAACCACTCGGACAGATCCGTGCCGGCCACTTCCTGCGCGGTGGCGCGGAACTCCTCCGGTGTATACCCCCGCGTCCCGGAGAATCGTGCATAGGCCAGGCGCATCACGTCGTCCAGCGTCTTCGCGCCGCCCGTCGCCGCCCGGATCCGCATGTCGAGCAGAAACCCGATCACCGCACCTTTGGTGTAATAGCTGACGGAGGTGTTGGGCGAGTTTTCGTCTGCGCGGTAGTACTTGATCCAGGCGTCGTAGGAGGCAAGCGCGACCGGTTGTACCTCGCGGCCCGGCGTGGTCTGCAGTCCCCGGATCTGACCGGATAGCACCTCGAGATACTCATCGATGGCGGAGAGGCCGGCGCGGTGGACGCTGAGGTCGCCGTAGTACGAGGTCAGGCCTTCGACCACCCAGAGACTCTCCGTGTGCACCTCGTTCTCGTAGTCAAAGGGACCAAGCTCGATCGGACGGAGTCGCTTGACGTTCCAGGCGTGAAACAGCTCGTGGCTGACGAGTGCCAACCATCGTAGATAACTCGGACGCGAGGCGGTGTCCCAGCGGCTGCTCATCAGGATCGTCGAGTTACGATGCTCGAGCCCGCCGCGGGCCTCTGTGATCATATTGAAGACGAGGTACCGGTCATACGGCATTACGCCCCACATCTGGTGGATCTCGCGGGCAATCAGCTCGACGTCCTCCGCCGACTGCGGACCGTGCCATACGCCGGACTCACCGAGGTTCACCAACAGGTGCGGCGTGCCGTCGACCGCGAACTCATAGAGGGCCGGGGCACCGGCGACGATCGGCGAGTCGACCAGCGTGTCGTAGTCGGCCGCGCGATAGGCGTGCGGGCCACGGTCGGTCCGTGGTGCGAGACCGGTCATACTCCGGTCCCAGCCGGCCGGTAGCTCGAGGGTGACATCGTGCGGGCGGAGTGTGTCGTCATCGGCGATGGTGAGAAACGTCGGTGCGCCGTTGAGCATGGCGAAATCAGCCTCGATCCAGTTCGTGCGGACCGACATCTCCCGTCCATACACCAGGTAGGACACGATGATGCGGTCGGCGCCGCCGGTCGACACGCGCCAGCGGTTCTTGCGGGACTTCTCGACCGCCAGCGGCCCACCCGCCGGTGTCCGGGCGGTAACCGCTTCGACCTGGCGAGCGAACTCACGGACGAGATAGGAGCCGGGGGTCCAGACGGCCATCATCAGCTCGACCTGTGCACGTCCCCCGGTCGGCACACTGGCCTCGACGCTGACATAGTGTGTGTGTGGCGCGGGAAACCGTAGCGTGTAGCTGATCGGCTCGGCGGTCTGCGCCAGGATGGGGGAGACGAGACCGACCGCGAGCAGACTCGCGATCAAGAGACGCGCCAGTCCGATGGTCACACGCTCGCCACACTCCGCTGTTGGTGTCGTCATGATGTGGGAGCGTCCACGAGAGGTACAGGCCGGTCACCCCAGGCCCAGGTCCGGATGAGCCACGTGACGATGGCGGTCCATCGGTGGGCGAAGCGAGCCGGCTGAATGTGCACCACGGTCTCTCCAGTTTACCCGCATGGCCCTTGCGGATCATCCGAGTTGTTGACTGGCCGGCGGCGTTCTGACGCCGCGACGCAGGCCGTCACGAGCGTACACCGCCGCGCCGAGCAGCGCTGCGTCCGGACGGAGGATCACCGACACCGGCATCCGCTCGAGGAGTGGGCGCATCGCTCCCTTGTCACGGAAGGCGTCTAGGAAAGGGCCGGACTGGAGGAGGGGCAGAATGTGGGGCGCTATGCCCCCACCTAGATAAACCCCCGCGGTGGCCAAGGAGCGGAGGGCGAGGTTGCCCGCGGCCGCGCCCAGCGCTGACACGAAGAGGTCCAGCGCCTCGACACAAGCCCCGCAGGCGCCAGCCAGCGCGGCCCCGGAAATTTGTGCCGGCAGCTCGACGTTCAGTGGCTCTCCCGGTCGCAGACGCGCTTCGCACTCTCGTGACTGGTGGGTTAGGAAAAAGAGGTTAATGAGACCGCGTCCAGACACCACGTCTTCGAGCGCGACACGTCCATTCCTGACGATGAGGGTCTTCGCCAGATCGAGTTCGCGTGGCGTTCGCGCCGCGAAGTCGGTGTGCCCGCCTTCCGACGGTGCGGGTATCAGCAGGCCGTCGACCTGGTGGAGACACGCCTCGCCCAGCGCGGTCCCTGGCGCGATCAGCGCCGCGCTGCCGTCGGTCGACGGCACACCGGTCTGCAGGCGGGCGAGCTCCGATTCGGTGAGGGCCGGAATGGCGTGTGCCATCGCGACGAGGTCGTTGAGCAACCAGACCGATCTCAGCCCGAACCGTGCGCCCAGGTCCGAGCCGTCGATCATCCAGGGTACGTGGGTCAGCGTCGAAGCATTGTTCTGCACCGGGCCTGCGACGCCGAAACACGCCGCCACGACCTGGGTGGCGGCACCGGTTTGGGCGAGAAAGCTAGCGACGAGAGTCGTCAGGCCGTCAAACTCCAACGTCGGATAGCGCTGGATTTCGCGCGGGGTGAGGCGAGGTCCGTCCAGCGAGAACAGCCCTAGCCATGTCTTCGTGCCGCCGACGTCACCGGCCAGGATCAACCTGGGCATCCGATTCCGGCCGTGTGCCGTCCCGCGGGGACGAGCGCCGTGTGCCGACTTGACATACGACACATTCTCATTCATCTTTCAGCCCGCCGGCCATAATTGGAGTGACGGATGTGAACGGACCGAATCAGATAGGGACGGGGTCCCTCATCCGGCGTCGACGGTGCTGATTCACCCTTGACAGGCCACGAGGTCGTGCCATGAGGCTGCCGCCTGCCGAAGAAGCGCTCTCCCCCGCGTCCCCATTTCACGGTCAGGTCGTCGTCTTCACCGGCAAGCTGGCGTCGGTCGGTCGACGCGAAGCGCGCGCGCTCGTAGATCGGCTCGGCGGTGTCGCGGCCGACGACGTGACGGCGCGCACGACGATGCTGGTCGTCGGCGCGGGCGGTACGTCGTCGTGCGCAAGTGACTCCACGACGCCCGAGGGCGCAAGGAGTCTCAAGGTGCGGAAGGCGGAACAGGTCAATGCTGCCTCGCCGGGTCGTGTGCGAATTCTGCTGGAGGAGGATTTCTGCCGTCTCGGCGGGCTGCCCTCGGTCGAAGCGCTGGACCGGCAGTATCATAGCCTGCATCAGATTCGGGACCGATACCCGGCGGTCCGTGAGGATCATCTCAGATATCTTGAGAAATGGTCGCTCGTGCACCCCGTCGCCCGTACCAACACCAGCCGTTACTACGGGTTCCAGGATCTCCGCACGATCCGACAGGTTAGCGAGGGGCTCGAGACCGGAGCATCGTTCCGTCGTGTGCTGCGGACGATGGTGGCGGCGCGGGAAGGGCAGCTAACACTCGACTTTAGCCGGCGCGTGGGGGAGGCGCATCCGGTTAAGGTGGTGGCGCTGACCCCGCGTCGCGAGCGTGGCGCCACCGCGGCGAATGTGGCCGAGCCGCCGTCGTCGGTTCAGCTGTTGCTTGCCACAAAGCACTTTCGAGAGGGCTCGGCGCTCGACGAGGGGAGCGAAGACGACCAGGAACGCGCGCGGCTCGCCTATCGTAAGGCGCTGCTGCTCGATCCGAACCTGGTCCCGGCACTGGTCAACCTCGCCAACATCTACTACGGGCGTGACGAGCTCGTCGAAGCACAAGCGCTCTACGAGCGCGCCATGCATCTCGACGCGGAGTGCTTCGAGGCCTACTTCAACCTGGGCAACATCCACCATGATCTCGGCCGGTATCTCGATGCACTCGAGCATTACCGGGTCGCGATCGGGATCAACCCCGAGTATCCAGACGCGCACTTCTATCTGGCGGTGACGCTCGAAAAGATCGGCCACTCGGTGGAGGCGAAGGCCCACTGGCGCGTCTATCGCACCTTGGCACCCGATGGTGAGTGGGTCGAGCTGGCGAGGGAGTTCAGCGAATAGACGGTTTAGTACAGGTCGTCGTCGTCGAGGCGAGGTCTCTTCTTAGGGGTCCGGCGCAGCTTGTACAGGGTACAGTCTGGACACCACGCTTCGGGGTCGAAGCCGCCCTTGCCGGCGTATGGCAGGACATCCCGGTTCGAGCAGTAATCCCGGTCGTCGCCCTTGGCCTGCCACCGGCACGCCTTGAACCGCGCCTCCGCCGGGCTCGGCTCCGGCTTACCCTCCACCCCGGAGTCGGGGGGGGGCAACTCGGGCTGGGGTCCGGAATGGTCTGACATGGATGCTTCTTGGACGTGCTAACGCAACTGCAGGTCGATTGAGGCCTGCAGCGCCTTGACCGCAGGGAGTTCATCCGGCGCGGCCAGTGTCAGTGCCTGGCCTTTGGCGTTGAGCCGGGCTGTTCGTCCGACCCGGTGCACGTAGGTGTCCCGGTTGGGCGGCACCTCGAAGTTCACCACGTATTGGATGGCGTCGATGTCGAGTCCGCGCGCCGCGACGTCAGTTGCTACCATCACACGATAGAGCCCGCTGCGGAATCCGCCGATCGCAGCGAGGCGTAAACTCTGCGAGCGGTCGGCATGCAGGGAGGTCGCCTTGATTCCGGCGCTCGATAGCGTTCGCGCGAGCCGCTCAGTACCGCGCTTGGTGTTGACGAAGACCAGCACTGGGCCGGATGTCCTACCGAGAAACGACGTCAGCCAGCTGGTCTTGCGGGATGATGGCATGCACTGGACGGCGTGAGAAATCCCGTCGGCCGGCGCGCCGCGCTGACCGATCTGTACGTAGGCGGGGTCGTGGGCCAACTCCTTGAGCGGGGTCAGGACCCAGTCTGGGATCGTGGCCGATAACAGCAGTGTCTGACGCCCGGTTCTTCCCGCCCCTCGACGCGCCGGCAGGCTGGCGACGATGCGACGGACGTCCGGCCAGAACCCCATATCCAACATGCGGTCGGCCTCGTCGAGGATGAGCGTGTCGAGTTGGTCGAACTGCGGCGTACTGCTGCGCAGGTGGTCCAGCAACCGGCCCGGTGTGGCGACCACGAGGTCGACGCCAGCGCTGAGCGCTTGCGCCTGTGGGCCGATCGGCGTGCCGCCAAAGATCGCCGCGCTCGCAAGCGCGGTGTGATAGATGAACCCCTGCAGGTCGTCCTCGATCTGCACGGCCAGCTCGCGGGTGGGCACGAGGACGAGCACCCGTGTGCGACGGGGAGCTGCTGCGTCCCCGGCGGGTTGGGTCCGCTGGAGCAGGCGGTTGAGCACCGGGAGCAGGTAGGCGGCTGTCTTGCCGCTGCCGGTCTCCGCGCTGGCGATCATGTCGCGGCCAGCCATCACGATCGGGAAGACCGCGGCCTGGATCGGTGTGGCCGCCACGAAGCCGCGGTCCTGGATGCCGAGGCTGAGCGCCTGGTCGAGACCGAGCTTCTCGAATGCTATCGGGTCCGCCTCCAACACGGCCGACGGCATCACCGGTTCGTTCGAGGGAGCCGCGAAGTCCTTGGGTGATAGGGCCGGTCGCCCGCCCCGCCGGCCGACTCGGCGGCGGGGCGGGCGCGGTTTGGTAAGAGTAGTATCAGAATCCAAGATGTCGGTCAGCGAGCTCGGAAGGTGATGATGCCACGAACCGGGTCGTAGGGTGAGACGCCCACGGTGACCCGGTCACCGGGAACGACCTTGATACGAAAACGACGCATGCGACCGCTCAACTGCGCGAGCACTTCGTGGCCCGCATCGCACTGTACGCGATACAGCCCGCCGCTGTGCACCGCCGAGACGGTGCCCTGTACGTCGATCAGATCGTCTTTGGCCAACCACTCTCCTCTCCGGGCCAGTCTCGCACACTGGCCCGTAGTTTGCAAAGGTTTGGCTGGAGACCGGAAATCTGGGCCAGGAGACCGGCGAGTCGGGCCGAAACGAATCCGCTTCCGCTAATATTCTGGCGGATCCGGCACAACTCACCGACCGATTCTCAATCGGCTTCGGTGGCGGAAAGCCCATAGTCCAAAGCCGAAAGGTCCGTGGTCCTCGAGATTGCTATAGCGCCTTCACCGCGGCTTCCAGTCGGGCCGCCATCGCGGTGTAGTCCGTGCCGAGGAGACGCAGGTGTGGGCCGAACCGGACATGGACACGGCCCGGGTACGCCATTCGCTGGCCCTGTCCCAGAACGGCGTCGAGGCCGCGCAGTCGTATCGGAACGACCGGCACGTCGAGACGCGCCGCGATCATGGCGACCCCAGGCTGGAATCGGGCGATAGCGTTCCCGATCGTGCGCCGCCCTTCGGGATAGATGATCAGCGAATTGCCGGCACCGATCAGCTCGCCGGCGTAGCGCAGTGCGTGACGAGCGCCGCCTTCCCGCTGGGGGAGCGGGAAGGCGTTGAAGAGGGCCGTTGATAGGTAGTAGTTGAGACTGTTGGTGAGCCGAGCGCCGAGGGGGTGGCTCTCGGGGTGGAAATGTGGCGCAAAGAATTCTTTGGCCATTGCCGTCACCACCCGGTATCGCACGGCGGCCGACAGGGAGGCCAGAATTACTGGCGTGTCCATGTAGCTCTGGTGGTTGGCGGCGAACACCACCGGCCCGTGTACCGCCGTCAGGTGCTCGAGACCGTCGACGCGTATCCGCGCGAAGAGACGGGTCAGTGGCAGTAGCCAAAGTCCCAGACAGATCCGGCGAATTCCGTGCAGGAGCCGCGATTGGTTCCAGCTCGGGAAGTTGAACGACGGTGTTACTGGCGACACCCCGGCCGGCGAGGCGACGAGCGCTTCGAGGTCGGCGACGGTGACCGTTTCCGTTAACGCGTGTTCGTCGATGGTGGTATCGAGCTCGTTCTCGAGCAGCATCAGCAGCTCGACCCGCTCGAGCGAGCTGAGCCCGAGCTCGCCGAGCCGTGCGTCGCGGCTCACCGTCCCGCCCGCTACCCGTTCGAGTATCGTCGCGACGGTGCGGTCACTCGAGTTAGGCTTCGCCACGAATGGGACGGTGCCCTGCTCAATCCACTCTCTGATCGCGCCGCGCCTGAGTTTCTGTGTGCCCGCGGTCCGTGGCAATCGGTGCTCCGACCACACCAGCACGTCCCGGATGCGTTGGTGATCGCCGAGTCCGCGGTTGGCCTCGCGGGCGATAGCGGTGGGGTCTGTCGGCGTCTCGAGGACGACGACGGCGTGCACACGTTCTTCACCGTCGCGCGTGATTCCCACGACGGCCGACTCTTGGACCCCCGGCACCTCGTTCACCACACGTTCGACGTCTTCGGGGAAGACGTTCAGCCCCTCCGGGGTCACGATTACCTCTTTCTTCCGCCCGTACACCCGCAGGCGGCCCTCATCGTCGAGCGCGCCGAGGTCACCGGTGTGGAACCAGCCGTCGGTGAACGCCGCCGCCGTGTTGGCCCCGGCGCCGATGTAACCGGTAGTGACGTTGTCGCCCTGGACCAGGATCTCGCCATCGTCCGCTATCTTGACCGCGACACCGGCGATCGGAGTGCCGACCGTTCCCCGTCGCGCCTTGAACGGATGGTTGAGTGTCACGATCGGTGCCGTCTCGGTCAGGCCGTATCCCTGCACCACCAGGAACCCGAGCCTGGACCAGAACGCCTCGAGGTTCGGGTCGAGCGGCGCCGCACCGACGATGAAGCACCAGAATTTCACTCCAAACAGGCGGTGGATGCGCCGGTAGTGCCACCAGCGTCTGGCCACATTCGAATGGTCCACCGACGTTTCGGCCACCTCGGGCGCGATCTGAAGCACGTAAGCTCGCAGCACGTCCAGGATCTTCGGGACGCACACGAGCACCGAGATCCGGCGGCTATGTATCTGGTGCACGATGGCCGAGGGGCTGTAGCCGCGCATGAACACGCAGACGCCCGGGAGCATCGGTGGGATGAACGTGGCCAGCGCCTGACCGAACAGGTGGCTCAATGGCAGCAGGTTGAGAAAACGCAACGGGTAGAAGGGTCGTCCGTACCTTCGGTACTTCAGCACCTCCTGTTCGACCGGCACGATGTTCGCCAGCAGGTTGCGGTGGGTGATGATGACCCCCTTGGGTTCCGACGTAGCGCCCGAGGTAAAGATGATCTCCGCGACATCGTCTCGCGCGGGGGTGTGTCGGGCCGGCACCGGCGTGCCCGATGGGGCAGGGGTGCCGGCTGTTTCGCTCAGGTCGGCGAGCCGCCAGACGTCGAGACCGGAGTGGGATACCGGCTCCACTTCGTCGCCGACGAGTAGGACCCGCGCCTGGACGAGTTCCCCGACTTTGCGCAGGAAGCTCGCCGATGCTCGGTAGTCGATCGGCACGATCACCACGCCCTCGAGCAGACAGCCCCAGAAGGCCATGAGCCACTCGGGACGGTTTTCTCCCCACAGCAGAATCTTGTCCCCCGCCCCGATCCCGGCACTCGCGAGCCGCGCGGCGAAATCGACGGCGGCCCCTCGTATCACGGCATAGCTGTAGTGCCGGACCCGGTATCCGTCGTCGTGTACGAGGAACTCAGCATCCGATTGCAGCCGCTCGTTGAAGAAGTCGAGCAGCGTGTCCCGCGGCATGCTGGCATTATGATGTAAGACCGTCCTGGACCCACTGGTGCGGCCGGAACGGACCCACGGAATGTGATGACGTCAGCCTGGCGGATCTGCAGTGGAAGCGTCTCGGTGGCGGTCTCGCTGTCGCTGACGGTCGGCTGTTCGGGACCGGCCGCGGACACGCCGGTCACGACCCGGACCGACCTCAGTGTAACTGTCACTGATCCACCACCCCCGGAAGCGAGCGCGGCCGCTGCGCTCGCCGCTTCACCCCGTCATAACGAGTGGGTGGACGTCGCGCTGGCTGGGAGTGAGCAGCCCATTGCCACCTGGATCGTGCGACCGGAGGGGTCGTTCGATGCCCCGACCGTAATAGTCATCCACGAGATCTTCGGATTGACCGACTGGGTCCGCGCCGTGGCGGACCGGCTGGCTGAGAACGGATTCATCGCCGTCGCCCCGGACCTGCTGTCTGGGCTCGGACCTGACGGGGGTGGAACTGATTCAGTGGCCAGCCGCGATGAGGTCGTCCGGCTCATCCGCAGGCTCGAACCGTCTGACGCGATCGCGCGACTCGATGCGGTGCGCGCCTTTGCGATTACACTGCCCGGGACGACCAGCGGGGTCGCCGCACTCGGGTTTTGCTGGGGCGGGTCGACCGGTTTCGCCTATGCGGTGACGCAGCCGCAGTTGCAGGCGGCGGTCGTCTACTACGGCAGCTCGCCTGTCGAGACGGCCGACTACCATCTCATCCGGGCCCCGGTGCTTGGGTTGTATGGAGAGGATGATGAGCGGGTGACGGCCACCATCCCGACAGCGGAGCGGGAGATGGCGCGATATGGGAAGCACTACGAGATGGAGATCTTCACCGGCGCCGGGCACGGGTTCCTGCGGGCGCAGGAAGGTCGGGCTGGCGCGAACCGGGCGGCGAGCGAGCGAGCTTGGCGCCGGACCATTGAGTTCCTGCGCCAGCACCTAGTGTCCCGCCCCGGCAGTTCGTGACACGATTCCCGGTTGGGATGGAGAGCCGGTCGAATACCGTGGCGCTTTCGCGACGGGTGGCAAGACCGGTCTTGCTGAGGTGGCGCCTACTTGATCGACACACCGGCGCTGAACGCCATTCTGGTCATGCGTGGCGACCCCGGTTCAGTGTTGATCGGCGGGAGTAGGCTGATCGCGAAGAGCCGAATGTCAAAGGAGAACGCCAGACCAGGCCTGATGAACCATCGTGCTCCGCCTCCGTAGTTGAGGGTCCCGGCTCGCCGCTGCTCCGGCTCGTTGCCGTCATCCACGAAGACCGAGATTCGTGACGTTCCCAGTCCGCCGCTCAGATAGCTCCACCCGTCGCCGGTTCCAAAGTTGAGCGACAGCTGCGGCGAGATCGCCGTGAATCGGGTCCTGACGGTCGGACCGCTCGGGTCCGGGTCGTCCTGCCCAGGCTTGCGGCTCGGCGAGGCGAATAGCGTCGAGGCCCCTAGCCCGATCGTGACCGCGCGCCACCGGAACAGATAGACGTGGCCGCCGATGTCGAGGCCGAGCCCGGATGCCGCGAGTTGACCGGGACGAAGCCCGCGGTTGGTGGCCAGCTGGGTGTCTTGGCCCACGCCGACGAGCGAGGCTCGGACATCGACGACGAACGGACCGATCGGCCCGGGGTCCTGGGCCGCGGTGCTGGCGGCAGTCAACAGGAGGAGGATGACCCCGCAGGGCACCCGGGCCATCCCGATATGCGCAGGCGTCGTGTGTAGAACCATCGTGGCCAGTATACCGGCGCGTCCGCGTTACGACCGAGCCGTGATCAGCGGTCGGACCATCGCGATGGAAGCCCTCGCTGAGCTCCGAGCGTTGAGGTGGTCTGGAAGTCGGACCGTAGAAGGCGGCGTGACCTGCATGTCCGCTGACGCCGTGGCGAAGCGCGCTTCGCTGGCTTCATCACCGGTCCGTCTGGAGGGGACGCTGCTCGTGCTCGGCGACAAGTTCACGCGCCGCGTCGATTGCCTCGTCGATCGTAACTACATGGCCGTCGAGCTGACGCTCGTAGACCGCTTTCAGGATCCGGCCGATGTGTGGGCCCGGCACCAGTCCCAGCTTCAAGAGGTGGCGCCCGAGCAACAACGACGGCGGAGCGCCGTGCTCTACACCGAGCGCCCTGGCCCGCTCGAGGAACCAGTCCATCGCCGAGCAGTCGAACCCTCCGTGGCGTCCCAGGCAGTCGGACTTGGCCAGCCGGGCCAGCAGCTCCAGGTCCACCTTCTTTGCCAGACGGCGGAAGGCGCCGTCGCCGACCTCACCAGGGCTCTTGTGCCACATGCCGGGCTTCAGGTGCTGCGTCACCAGCCCCACCACCTGGTGGCGCACGTTATAGCCGTTCATGGTGTGCACATTCAGGCGGTCGAGGATCGCAAGAGACGGCTCGAGTCCGGCCACCTCGTGGTTCCGCGACCGGATTCGACCTTCGATCAGCGAAGTCGTGGCCGGTTTACCAAGGTCGTGGCAGACGGCGCCGAGCATCACTGCTACCTGCTGCGGCCGGTCGAGGTCGTCGATCCGCGTGCGGGCCTGGTCGATGACCAGCAGCGTGTGGACCCAGACATCGCCTTCCGGATGCCACTCCGGCTCCTGCTCGCACCCTACGAGTGCCTTCAGTTCGGGGAACAGTTGATCGATGACGCCGAGTTCGAGCGCCAACTCGAACCCGGGTGACGGACGCGAGGCTTGGAGCAGCAGTTTCTCCATTTCGCCCCAGATCCGCTCCGCCGGCAGGTCGTCCAGCGCAGTGTCCCGGCAGATCCGTTTCGTGGCCGCGTCGATGGATAGCTCGAAACGAGCGGCGAACTGTAAGGCCCGGAGCACACGCAGGCTGTCGTCACCGAACGTGGCCGGGTCAACGACCCGCAGCAACCGCCGCTCCAGATCGGCCCGGCCACCGTAGGGGTCCAGGTATTCGTCCTGGACAGGGTCCCAGGCGATCGCGTTGATTGTGAAGTCGCGACGTCCGATCGCCTCCGCCACGGGCAGGTTCGGATCGCCTGTCACGGCGAAGCCGCGATGCCCGCGGCCTCGCTTCGATTCCGTGCGGGGCAAAGCTACGTCGACAGGGCCGACCTTGTACACCGTGAAACTCTCGCCGACGGTGTTCACCGGGCCGACCTCCTCGAGTAGTGTCCGGAGCCGTTCCGCCTCGATGCCGTAGATCTCGAGGTCGATATCCTTCGAGTCCAGCCCCAATAGTCGGTCGCGCACCCAGCCGCCTACGAACAGCGCGCGGCCGCCGGCCTCGCGTGCCCGCTCGGCGATGCTCGACGCGAGCTGGAACTCGGTCATCTCGTCGGTCACTCAAACACTGGCTGTCGCCTTTACGGATCGCTCGAGGCTGGTTCACCACGGACGCTTAGAGATCGCGCCAGACGGAAGCCGTAGTCGGTGTAGCGGAACGACGGGTCCAGGCTGCTGCGCGCCGCCGTTCGGTTGATCGTGAGCGCGTGACGCCAGGCGCCGCCGCGGGAGGCCCGTCGCCGGCCCTCCAGCGGCCCGACCGGATTGATCGCTGGCGATGTGCTGTAGAAGTCGCGCGCGTGCCAGTTCGCGCACCACTCGTGGATGTTGGCCGTGATCCCGTAGAGGCCGTATCCGTTCGGCTCCCCCAGCGTCACCGGCCATGGGCCCCCGAGCGGACCGTTGCCCCGGTTGGGGACCCAGTCCGGGATCTCGTCGCCCCACGGGTAGCGCTGACCGTCCGGCCCGCCGCGCGCCGCCAGTTCCCACTCCGCCTCGGTCGGCAGACGTACTGGCCGGTCGCGACGGGAGCGCCACGCGCAGTAGTGCTGAGCGTCGTGCCAGTTCACTCCGACGACCGGCAGCGCCGGATGCTCAAAGGCCGGGTTGTCCCATTCACGCGGCTGTTCGTAGCCGGTCACTTCCAGGAAAAGCGCGTAATCGCTGCGCGTGACCGGGTATACGGCTATCTGGAACGCGTCCACGCAGACGCGGTGGATAGGGCGCTCGGTCTCCTGCCCTTCATCACTCCCCATGAGAAACCAGCCCCGCCTGACGGTGACGAATTCGAGCACCAGCCGATCATGGCACGGATCGGTGGTCCCACTGTGGTCCCGACGGAGTGTTCGGTGAGGCTTCCAGCCGCCGGGCAGCCCCGGGCTCGACTGGTCGGCGCGATGTGGAGCGCTCCGGGAAAGGTCGGGACGCGACCACCAGTTTGGCATCAACACGTGGCCTGTCCCGCGTTCTGTTGCCCGCCCACAATCGTCGTTCGACATGGCGTGGTCGCGCTCCATTTGTCGCGTCGAGGGCCGGTGCAAGGCACTCTCGACCCGGAATGCCTGGGCTCAGGGTGTGACCATCGGCGCCGATGTCCCTGTTCACCCATCCTACGAACGCTGATATCATCGTGCACCTGGTGTCGTTGCGGCGCGGGTGGCCGTGTGCTCCGGCACATCAGGATCCTTCCTGTATGCTTGGCTCAGAGCGGACTCGATTGGGCGCTGCAGTCGTCGGTATCGCCGGCGTTGCTCTGTTGTCGTTCGGCTGCTCGCTGCGGTCGACGGCGGTCAATGCCGGTCTCCGCTTTATAGTGCCGGTGCTGGCGGATCCGGATGTGTACCGTTCCGAGGAGGACCCCGAGCTGGCTCGGCTGGCGTTGCCGGTCTTGCTCAAGACGATTGAGTCGATCATTCAGGCGTCGCCCACACAGGGCGAGGCGCTCGTGTTTGCCTGCACAGGCTTCACGCTGTATGGCAACGCGTTTCTCGAGGTCGACGCAGATATTGCCGAGTGGGAAGACTACGAGCGCTCACTGGAGATCCGCGACCGGACCTGGCGGATCTATGTCCGGGCGCGGGACTACTGTCTGCGCGGTCTCGAGGTGAAGTACGATGGCATCACCGAGCGGCTACGGCAGGACCCGCTCGCCGCTCTGGCCGTCACCGAGAGCGAGGACGTCGAGGTGCTGTTCCTGCTGAGCGCGGCCTGGGGGCTGGCGATCTCGAACGCCCTAGACCGGCCTGCGCTGGTGGCTGATCTGCAGGTGGTCCGAGTGTTGATGGCGAGGGCACTCGAGCTCGACGCGGACTACGAGCGCGGATCGATTCACACAGCCCTGATCACGCTCGAGGCGCTGCCGCCCGAGCTGGGCGGCTCGTCCACGCGGGCCCGCGAGCATTTCGAGCGGGCGGTTGCGTTATCGAACGGGCTCGATGCAGCGCCCTACGTGTCGTTCGCGGCCGGTGTTTCGGTGCCGGAAGAGGATCGGGCCGAGTTCCAGCGTTTGCTCGAACAGGCGCTGTCGATCGACCCGGACGAGGACACGAGCTTGCGTCTGTTAAATCTGGTCAACCAAAAGCGGGCACGCACGCTGCTGGACCACATCGACGATCTGTTTTTTGACCCCGTTGAAGCGGAGGAGGTCCTTCCATGAAGTCGCGACTCATGATCATCGCGGTCGCCCTGATGTTGGCATCGGTCGTGTTGGTCGCCCAACGCACCACCCGGATCCAGCTAGGTTCGATTCTGCCGGCGAACTCGGTCTGGGACAAGGCGCTGAAGCAGATGGCGGCCCGGTGGCGGCGGGATACCGATGGGCGTGTGCAACTGCGCGTGCTGGCCGGTTCCGTCAAGGATGAGGGGTCGTTGGCCAGGCGGCTCAAGGCCGGGAGACCGCAGGCGGCGGTGTTTGGGCTGCCAGGCGAGATCGACGAGTCCTTCAATGTGCTGAACATCCCGTTCTTCTTCGAGTCAGACGAGGAGGCGCTTCACGTCGTCGAGAAGCTGACCCCCATGTTCGAGCGGGTGCTCGCGGACCAGGATCTCGTGTTGTTGAACTGGGGTCACGCCGGTTGGGCACACATCTTCACGGCGGACCGGGTCGAGACCTTTGCGGACCTCAAGCGAACCAAGCTCTACACGACCGCCGGCGACGAGAAGATGCTGCAGTGGTACAAGGAGAGTGGGTTCAACCCGGAGCCGCTTGCCGTCACCGACGTGCTACTGGGGCTCAACACCGGGCTCATCAACGCCCATCCGAGCCCACCTTATGTCGCCCTGCTGTTTCAATGGTACGACAAGACGCCGTTCATGCTCGATGTGCCGTTGGCGCCGGTGCTCGGAATCACCGTCGTCACGGCGCGGGTCTGGAACGGGATCGCTGACGACGATCAGCAGGTGCTGCGCGCGTCGGCCAAGCAGCTCGAACTTGGACTGTTTCGCGACGTGCCGGCCCAGGAACGTGACTCCGTCGAGGAAATGCAGAAGCGAGGCCTCACCGTCGTTGAGCTCGACACAGCTGCCACCGCTTCCTTCCGGGAGGTGGCGGACGAGCTGACCGCATCATGGCGAGGGACCATTGTCCCAGCCGCCGTGTATGACCAGGCGCTGCGCGAGCGGAACAGTTTTCGAGCCGCCCGGTGATCCGGCCATACGACGCGATCGTCGCGAGCTCCCATGAGTGACAGCGCCGGAGCCCGGGCGACCGGCGCACGTTTGCCGGTGGTCCTGGCGTTGCATCGCGGCGAGGAGCTGATCGCGAACCTGGCCCTGGCGGCGATGGTGCTATTGCCGCTGGCCGAGATCATCGTCCGGCCGCTGAGCTCGGGTGGTATCCCCGGTTCGATTTCCTTCGTTCGACATCTCACCCTGTGGGTCGGCTTTCTCGGTGCCGCGATCGCCGCGCGCGAGGGGAAGCTGATTGCCCTGGCGACGGCATCCTTCATTCCGGAAGGTCGCACCCGTCGGGCCACCGAGGTCTTCGCGGCGCTTGTCGGCGCGGCGGTTTCGACCATCCTCGCAACGGCGGCCTACGAGTTGGTGCTGTTCGACAAGGCGGACGGCACGCTGATTGCGGCAGGTGTGCAGGTCTGGATTGCCCAGCTGGTTCTGCCGGTCTCGTTCGCCGTTATTGCGTTTCGGCTCGTCTGGCGCGCGTCGCCCCTGTGGGGCGGTCGGGCGATCGCCGCGATCGGGATCCTGGTCGGGTACTGGCTCGGGCGCACCGACGGCATTCTCGAGGCGGTGCCGATCTGGCCGTTGATCATGCTGGTGCTGGTCGCCGCTGTGCTTGGCGCGCCGATCTTCACGATTCTGGGTGGCGCCGCGGTATTGCTCTACATGGGCGACGGCAACCTGCCGGTCATCGTGGCCATCGAGACCTACGGCTTGACCATCCAGACGTATCTGCCAGCCATTCCGCTGTTCACGTTGGCCGGATTCATCCTGGCACAGGGCAACGCATCGGAACGGTTGTTACGCGCGTTCCGGGCCAGCGTGGGTTGGATCCCCGGGGGGACCGCTGTCGTCTGCGTGGTACTGTGCGCCTTCTTTACCGTGTTCACCGGAGGGTCTGGGGTCACGATCCTCGCGCTCGGTGGCCTGTTGTTTCCGGCACTGCTGCGCGATGGCTATCGCGAGCGTTTCTCGCTCGGTCTGTTGACCGCCTCCGGGTCGCTCGGACTGTTGTTCCCGCCGGCGATGCCGCTCATCCTATATGCCATCGTCGCGCAGGTCGCGCCAGGCGACCTGTTTGTGGCCGGTATCGTGCCCGGTGTTCTGCTGGTTGGTCTGGTGGCCGCCTGGGGCATCCGCGAGGGCGTCGTGACAGGCGCGGGTCGTCATAGCTTCGGTTGGCCGGAGCTCCGCGCGGCGCTCTGGGACGCCAAATGGGAGCTCAGTATCCCCTTCGTCATCCTGGGTGTGCTGTTCAGCGGGTTCGCCACGCTGGTCGAAACCGCCGCCTTCACCGCGTTGTACGCCGCGATCATCCAGGGGTTGCTTCACCGCGACTTCACGCTCGGTCGGGGATTGCATGCGGCGTTCAGCGAGTGCGTGATTCTGGTCGGCGGCGTGCTGGTCATACTGGGTGTGGCGGTGGGGTTCACCGCCTATCTCGTCGACGCAGAGGTACCGTTTCTGCTCGTGGAATGGGCCGACGAGCACATCGGGTCGCGGCTGGTGTTTCTGCTTGGTCTGAACCTGTTCCTGCTGCTGGTCGGCTGCCTAATGGACATCTTTTCGGCGATTTTCGTCGTGGTGCCGCTGATGGTGCCCGTCGCCGAGCGGTTCGGAGTCGACCCACTGCACCTTGGGATCATTTTCATCGCCAACCTGGAGCTCGGGTTCCTGACGCCACCGGTCGGGCTCAATCTGTTTCTGGCGTCGTATCGGTTCGACCGGCCGTTGCTGGAGGTCTACCGTGCGTCGTTGCCGTTGCTGGCGATATTGGGGTTTGGCGTCCTGGTGATTACTTATGTACCATGGCTAACCTTGGGGCTCCTCGAATGGCTCGGGCGTGTCTGACGGCCGAGCCGGTCTGCCACCGGGGAGTACGTGGTGCGTGCGCGTCGGCGGTCGTGCCAATATGGCCAGTGCCGGAGGGAATACGATGAGGAAGTTAGGGTCCTGTGACGGTGGTTCGCGAAACAATTCCCAGCCTGGGCATCCCGTACCGGGCAGCGCTGGGTTTCAATGCAGCGGGGTCAGAAATGTCCCGATTCGCTCCCTCGCCGCGCCAGGGATTCAATCCACGACTGGCTGCTACAGGACACTGGCCTCGCTGCGGGCCACTGTCATCGGGCTACTGATGGTGGCCGCGGTCGCGTGCGGCGGCGGTGGCGAGCCGGTGACGCCGGTGCAGGAGCCGCCGGTGATGTCTGGAGGCAGCGCGGGCGCGGAGGTGCGTCTGACCAGTCTCCGCCAGCTCACCTTCGGTGGCGAGAACGCCGAAGCCTACTACGCGTTCGACGGCAGCCGCTTGATCTTCCAGACCACCCGTGAGGGCGTGCCGTGCGACCAGATCTACACGATGGACCTGGATGGCACGAACGACCGGATGGTCAGCACCGGCGACGGCCGCACCACGTGCGGGTATTTCTTCCCGGACGGTGAGTCGATCCTGTTCGCCTCGACTCACCTGGGTGGTGCCGAGTGCCCGCCGGAGCCGAGCTTCGAGATGGGGTACGTCTGGCCGATTTACGACAGCTACGACATCTTCAGGGGCGCCGCGGACGGTTCCGGCCTGACGCGGATTACCGACACCGACGGCTATGACGCCGAGGCGACCATCGGTCCTGACGGGCGGATCGTGTTTACGAGCGTGCGCGACGGCGACATGGAGATCTACTCCATGAATGGCGATGGCTCCGACGTCCAGCGGCTGACCAATCGGCCCGGCCCGGACGGTGGGCCGTTCTTCTCGGCCGATGGTAGCAAGATCGTGTTCCGCGGTCGGGAGATCGCGCCCGGTCCGGAGCTGGAGGCGTATCAGTCGCTTCTCGAGCAAGGGTTGTGGCGCCCGACCGCGCTTGAGATCTTCGTCATGGACGCTGACGGCAGCAACTTGCATCAGGTCACCGATCTGGGCGGAGCGAGCTTCGGGCCGTTCTGGCACCCCGACGGCCGGCGGATCATCTTCAGCTCCAACTGGCACAACCCGGAAGGCCGCAACTTCGATCTGTTCATGATCCAGGAGGATGGCACCGCGCTCGAGCGAATCACCTTCGACGAGACCTTCGACGGATTTCCCATGTTCTCCCCGGACGGCAGCCAGTTGGTGTTCGCTTCGAACCGCGGTGCACGGGCCGAGGGCGACACCAACGTCTTCATTGCCGACTGGGTGGAGTGAGTGACGACTGATCGGGAGCAAGGAGACGGAGTGGAGTTGATGGCTACGCGGCATCTGGCACTGCGGGTGATGCCTCCCCGGTTCTTCCTGTCTCCTGTCTCCTACCACCCTTTTCCTTAGAGTGCCCTCCTCAGGTGGACCCTGTCCTGCGGCTGCTCCGCGACCTCGTCGCGATCGACTCGGTTAATCCATCGTTGGCATCCGGTGGCGCCGGTGAGGCCGCGGTCGCCGAGCGGATCGCGCTCGCGCTCGGAGAGGCCGGGCTCGATGTTCAGGTTACCGAGGCCTCACCGGGCCGACCGAACGTGGTAGGGGTGCTCGACGGGCGCGCCCCGGGCCGTTCGCTCATGCTCTGCGGGCATATGGACACGGTCGGTGTCGAGGGATTGACGGCGCCGTTCGACCCTGTCGAGCGCGACGGGCGCCTCTACGGTCGCGGCGCGCAGGACATGAAGAGCGGGCTGGCTGCGATGATCGACGCGGCGGCCCGGGTCGCGGCCGGGGGGGGTCTCGAGACGGGCCGGCTCGTGGTGGCCGCAGTCGCCGATGAGGAGTACGCCAGCGTCGGTGCCGATGCGCTCGTGAGGGATCACATGGCCGCAGGTGCCGTGGTGACCGAGCCTACGAACCTGGCGGTCGCGACCGGGCACAAGGGGTTTGAGTGGGTCGAGGTCGAGACCCGCGGTCGAGCCGCCCACGGCAGCCGGCCTACTGACGGACGCGACGCCATTCTGTGTATGGGCCGGGTTTTGACCAGGCTGGAGGCGATCAACGCCAGGCTGATGATGGGCCCGCGTCACCCGCGATTGGGGACGGCGTCGCTCCACGCCTCGACGATCGGCGGCGGCCGCGAGCTCAGCGTCTATCCCGACCGGTGCCGTTTACGCTTCGAGCGGCGCACGCTGATGGGCGAGCCGCCCGATGTGGGACTGACGGAGATGCGGGCAGCGCTGGACGAGCTTGCGAAAGAAGATACAGAGTTCGAGGCCTCGGCCAGTCAGCTGTTCTCCCGTCCGGCCTATGAGATTCCTGACGATCACCCCGTGTGCCGGGCGTTGGTTCAGGTGTTGCGGGGACGTGGTCGCGACGCGGAGCCGACCGGCATGTCGTTCTGGACCGACGCGGCAATCTTGGGGCGCGCCGGCACGCCGGCTGTGCTGTTCGGTCCTTCAGGGGCGGGGCTCCATGGCACGGAGGAGTACGTGGAGATCGAGTCCGTCCTGGTGTGCCGGGACGTCTTGGTCGATCTCGCGCGCACGTTCTGCTAGGCGCCCGTGGTGAAACCTCGCATGGCACCGAGAACTTCGTGATCGACGCCGCGCTCGGCGAGTGCCAGGCGCGACGAGGGAGACATCGAGGCATGTGTAACCGGGGAACAAGCCGTCCGGTTGGAATACGGCGTCAGTGCCAGCGCTCGAGGAGCAAGCTGCGTACGACGAACAACACGTTGGCTGGCCGTTCGCCCAGGCGTTGCATGAAATACGGGAACCACTGTTATTCGAAGGGTAGGTAGGTTCGGACATGGTAGCCCTGTTCGAGCAGCGAGTTTTGTAGATCCCGCCGGATGCCGAAGAACATCTCGAACTCGAATGCCTCCGCCGTCAGGCCGCGCTCGGTCCGGTACAGATACGATTGCAGCGCAACCCAGACGTTGCGATAACCCTCCTTCCAGACCTGCTCGAAGAGATCGAGCGTTGGGTTGATCCAGGCGGATCGCTTCATGTCGATGTGGACGAAGCACCTGTCCCCGGCCGCATCGAGCACGGAGCGGAGGTTCGCGTCGCACTCCACCGGGTCAAGCGCCAACCCCAGCTGCGTGAGCTTTGCCGAGATCTTGACACGGTAGGCCGGCGGCGCGCACGCTGCGCATCATGCCTATGTAGGTCTCGGCCGCCGCGCGGGCTGCAGTCGATGAAGTTGCCTCTTCGCCGAGATAGTTGAAGGTGCAGTGTAGGCCGCCTCCGGTGAGTCGCCGCGCGGTGCGTATCGCGTCTTCGAGCGCCTCACCCGCGATGAATCTCCGTACGAGGCTGCCTTCCCGCATGCCGTAGCGTGAGACGAACCGTCTGACAGCGGTACTGTCCACGAGTGTGAGGAACAGCCTCCGCGAGAGAGAATCGAGCATCGTCGGTTTCGGTGCGACGCTTGGCGGTGCCGACCGCCGTGCGAGGGTCGTGGCGGGGCTGTGAGGACCGCTGACTGGAGAGGGCGGAGCCGACCGGGTCAGGATGGTCTGAGGCGAGCCTCGTTAGTGGGTCAAGCTCGAGCTGCCGCGGTCGTTCAATAGATGGGTCAGCGTCCTGGCGTAGTAACGGAGGACGCTCCGCTCACGGATGCGATACCGGTCGCCCTGGACCACGATGACGCCCCGCGTGACCAGTGGACCGGTCGCTTGCTCGACCGCTTGGCGGCCGGTCTCGACACCCAGGTTTGCGTTCATGAGGCGCAACGCGTCGAGCAGTTGGTCAATCCGGTCAACCAGATCCTGCCGGTGCATCGATGGGCGGAGGGCGGCTGCCAGCAACGCGGTGGGCAGCACCTTGTAGAGTTTGCCGATCGCTCCGTGGGTACGGCGCGCTAGCATCACGAGATCCCGTCGCGAATCCAGGTCGGCACCTGCGAATGGAATCGGCTGACCGAATGTCACGAAGGCGCGCGATTCGTATCCGACGGCGTACCGCACCATTTCCGCCACTTCCACGGCGAAATGACGTTGATGCCCCTTTGCGCCCCGCCGCGACAGCACCTGGTCTTCGAGCACGAGATCGTAGGCGATCGCGACCGGGACGATGACCACATCCCGTCGGCGCGCGGCCATGACGGCTTGCAGCAGACCGGTTTTTAAAGATTTGAACTCGCCGCTGTAACTGCGGCCGCCTTCAAGATAGAGAAACAGATCGTGGCGTTGCACCAACTCGGCCACGTACGCCCTCAACGTGGCCAGATAGGCGGGGTCTCGCGAATCGCGCCGGATCGGGATGGCGCCGGTCACATGCCGGTTCAATAGACCCATCGCGCCGTGAAACAGGTTGATACCGGCTGCGATTACTGGGGGGCGGATGCCGTAATCGTCTAGCACGAGCAGTTCGACCAGGTAGTCGATGTGGCTCTTGTGATTCGAGGCATAGACGACGCGGTGCTCCCGGGTTGCCCGCTGCGCTAGCTCGATTTGCTCGGGATGCCGCTTGATCTTGCGCAGAATCGGGTATAGCGGGTGCTTCAGGGCACGATAAACGGAATATCGCTGGGTTGTTCTGAGCTCTTCGAGATAGGCTGCGATCCGTTCGTAGGCTTGGTCCGGGGTCAGCCCTGCCCCGCCACGCAGGTAGGGCGCTACCTCGTCGCGAGACAGCACCGCCTGCGTGATGTCGTCGTCCACACGCGCACTATACCACCGCGCCGATCGAGCCATTTTCTGCTCCGTGCCGCGCCGGAGTGCCCGAGCGGCATCGAGCTGAGTCTACCGCTCAACGGTGACCGCAGCAGGGCGCGACAGCCGTACCGTCAGCATGATGCCCGGCGGCAGGCCGGCCGGCTCGGGCTCGCCGCTCAGCGCAGCGGCGGTGCCGCCCGCGGCCCCGATCGAGCCACCGACGGCGGCGCCCCGTCTGCCACCGAAGATCGCCCCCAGGATCGCGCCCCCGACGGCTGCGCCGCCGATCTTAGCGACGCTCTCCCTGCCTTGTGAGCTACCTTCACGGTAAATCGTTTCGGTGACGATCGGTAATTGGAGGCTGTCTTCCATGACCAGTGTGTGGAAGCGGACGCCCAGTCTGGCGGCGTTACGAAGCTTGCCGCCCTGTTCGACCAGTACGACCGAGCCCAGCATCCGTGTGCCCGCCGGTACTGCGACCTGGTCCGCAACCAGGACGTCCCGTGTGACCCGAGCCTTCACCGAGTCTTCGACTTTGGCGGTGCGCGTGGAGACCGCCGTTTCGACCTGCAGTCCGATCACCGAGTCGGCGGCGATCTCGAGTTCGACGAACGACGGCATCGGCTCCAGAAGGCTGTCGGCAGTGTCGATATCCGCATCCGCGGCGGTCGACGCAATCCCGCGTAGCTCGGAGACTGCCCCCGAAGACGGGTCCGCTCCCCCGGGACGCCTCCAGCCCTCCACCGTTGGTAGATCGGCCCGTGCCGTCTGTACGGGGGACGCGACGACCGGTGCCACGTCGGCCACCGACTGTGCCTCTGGAGCCGCGGGTGGCTCGGTCACGGCCGGCGGCGGGCTTGGCAGCGGTGCCTGTACCGACGTGGTCACCGGTGGAGCGTCTGAGAATTCAGACGCTGGGGGCGGTGAACCGGTCTCTCTTTCTTTGGCAACGGTCGTCTCGAGACGGGCGACCACCGCCTCGGGTGGCTCGCCAGCGGTCGCGTTTGGGCCGGTTGGCTCGATAGAAGTCAGGGCGGCCGCGGAGCTCCGCGTATCTACCGCGATCGGCCGTGCCTCGGCGGTGTTCTGACGCACCGCCAGATAGGCACCGGTCCCGGCTGCCACGATGACACCCGCCGCGAGTCCGACGACGGCTATCGATTTCGTCAACATATCCGTGTTTCTCTCCGACGCAGTTCAGAAGCAAGTGTCGTGCCCATCCGGTTCGACCGCCCGTCAGATGGTTCGCCGATGCCTACCGGTGCGTTGTCCATGAACATTGCCGGCCGGACGCGTCCCGGATTGCACCCTCGAACGGATTATTCTCCTCTTGCCCCGCAGTCAGGCGGTCGGATCGTTCCCCGGATCCCTAATTATCTCGCAAACCCAGGCTGGGCCGCCACACGCTACCTACTTTGGGGGACATAGTGACCTGCGGAGGGGACTACACGCGAGCGATCCACGGGTCGCGTGCGCGAAGATCGAGTTCTCCGGGGCCGCTCGTGACCAGCGACAGTGGCGTCGTAGATCATGTAGAATGCAGCAAGTTCGGTCGGCTCAACGCGCACCGAAATCGGATTACTCTCTTGCCCTCAGGACCACAGTCACCTCCGCAGAGGTCCAGGGGTTCCCTTTCCCGTCCGATTACGGTTTTTCTCCTCCTGTTCGGCTTCCTCGTCGGTGTCAAGGGCCTGGGAGAGGGGTTCACGCTACTCGGCGGGGGACTCCTTGACGCGATCTTCTCCGCGACTGAGAGCCCGTTCATCGGTTTGGTCGTCGGCATCCTGGCTACGACGGTCGTCCAGAGTTCCTCGGTCACCACGTCGATGATCGTGGGGTTCGTGGCGGCGCCCGAGTCACCGCTGCCGCTGGCCAATGCGGTGCCGATGATCATGGGCGCGAACATTGGCACCACGGTGACCGCCACCGTCGTCTCGCTCGCGCACATGGGCCGCCGCGAAGAGTTCGAGCGGGCGTTCCCGGTAGCTGTCTGCCATGATCTGTTCAACTACATGACTGTGCTGGTGCTGTTGCCACTGGAAGTAATGACGGGGTTTTTGCGGCACACGGCGGTGGCGATCGGGTCGATGCTGGAAGGGAGGGGTGGGGTCGAGTTCGACACCCCGGTTGCCGCCGCGCTGTCGGCGACCCTTGGCCCAGTGGAGCAATTTGCCGCTTTGCTGTTCTCTACGGCGCAAGCGCAGGGGGTCGCACTGATCGGTTTCAGCGGTGGTCTCATCCTCGTGACGTTGTTCCTGCTAGTGAAGGTGATGCGGTCGCTGGTTCATACGCGCGTGGAGCTGCTCGTGACCGAAGTGTTGGGGTCGAGCGCGATGCTCTCCATCCTGGTCGGCGTGGTCGTGACGGTCATGGTGCAGTCGAGCTCGATCACCACGTCGTTGCTGGTGCCGTTGGGGGCTGCCGGGCTGCTGCGGCTTGAGCAGGCGCTGCCGATTACGATTGGAGCGAACATCGGGACCACCGTGACGGCACTTCTCGCGGCACTGGCCGTGTCTGGACCGAATGCCATCTACGGTCTCGAGATCGGGCTGGTCCACCTGCTGTTCAATCTGAGTGGGATGGCCCTCATCTATCCGATCAGGGTCATCCGGAATGTTCCGTTGATGTCGGCCCGCTATTTGACGACCCTGGCGGTCCGGTCCAGGAAGCTCACCCTGTTGTGGGTTGTGGCACTCTTCTACGGAGTGCCCACGTTACTCTTGCTCGCGGACCGTGTTTTGTGGTGAAAGTCACTGTTGCGCCGGGAACCGTCGTGATCGATGCCGACCCAGCCAGTGCCGGGCGCGACAAGGGATACTGCAACCAGTATTCGACTGAGGAGCACCGTCGCCCAGGCGGGATGCCCCGCCCGGAAGGCACTTATCGTTTCCCTGTTATGGGCCACTAGTCCACCAGCGCGGACTTGGGGAGGGCTGACATGCTACGCGCGCTACTCGGCATTCTTCGCACGCACGACCCGCTGCAGGAGGTCGGAGAGCACTTCGGTCGAATGCTGCAGCTGACCTACGAGATGACCTTGTCGGCCGGGAACATGGCCTTCGGTGGTGAGGTCACCCCCGAGCGGAGGACTGATCTCTACGCGCTCGACCGCGAGGTGAACATGCTCGAGCGATCCATCCGGAAACTGGTTGTGGCGCATCTGTCGATTCCGGGTTCCCGGGTCGACGTGCCTTACTGCCTGCTGTTGATGAGCTTGGCCAAGGACGTCGAGCGGCTCGGAGACTACGCCAAGAATCTGTCCGAGGTGGTCGATATCGGTAGCGGTTCGTTTCCGGACGACGAACTGGTGGGCGAGCTGGGTGAGATCCGCTATGGAGTGGAGGCGGCGTTCCAGGCGGCTTCCGAGATCTTCAAGGCCTCCGACCGGGAACAGGCGGTGCAGATGATCCAGCAGGGCCGCGACATCGCCCACCGGTGCGACGTGTTGATCACCCGGATCGGACGGGCCGGCTACGGTGGAGAGTCCACCACGGTGCTCGTGCTCGCCACGCGCTACTACAAGCGGATCGGCGGTCACGTCTTGAACATCCTCTCGAGCGTTGTGATGCCACTGCACAAAATTGACTACTACGACGAGGACGAGCTCGACGAGTCGTCCCGATGAGAAGATCTGGGCACCCTGCGGCACAGCGACGACCGGTAGCTTGGGAGCGTCCCCACGAGGAGACAGTAGATAAGGGGCAGGGGACAGCTTTCGGCGGCTTCTGGAGCGCACACAGATCTGAAGAAAGCGGCGTTTTTTTTGCGTAATTCATCAACCAAGTATGGAGCGCCAGCCCCGCGCCAACCGGAGCCTGCCCGTCGGAGAGCACATGCGTACCGGAATCGTGCTGTGTATAACGATTGGTGTGTTCGCTCTTGCCGGAGCGCGCGCGCAAGCGGTCACCTTCTCCGATGTCGTCGAGCCATCTCAGGCCGGCATCGGCGACATCGTGCTGATCGCGCTTGTCTAGATCGACGATGTCGCGTATCCGCTCATACTCTCCCGCCTCCGAGAATTCAAGACCGCGGGCGTCTCCGACGACGTAATGCTCGCGTAGCTCCGCAGTGGGCGCAGAGCGGACGACAACGAGTCCGCCGCTGCGCGTCGCGGCGGTTGTCAGGTGACGGGTCGATCGAACTGATGCGGTGCGGGCCGCGCGACCGTCATGCCGGTGCACGTGCTGGTCCCGGCCCGGCCGGCGCAGCGAACCGGTGGCAGGGAGCGTGCGCCCGGGCCGCGGCCCGGGCCCGGGCTCGGATGGGTAAGCGGCAGTGCCCTGTCGACTATCATGACCGGGATGACCGACACCGCCGCCACATCCCGTCGCGAGCCGAGCTGCTGGGGTTGGGGCGGAAAGAAGCGGCTCGGTTCCTGGAACGGACACAGCAAGACGAGCCGGCAAGTATCCATCCTCTCTGGACACTCGATTCTCCGCTACATAGATTGGGAATAGACGCATCGGCACGGTTGGTATCCGCCGTGCCGGGTCGCAACGGCCGCGAGAAGCGGGCGAGCGTGGGTCGGAAGCCGGCGAGGTTCGCCGCGAACGGCGCTCGCCGGTCCTCGGCCGGGTTGGGCAGAGGGTTCGCTTGAGTGACAGACCCGACGTCACCGTCGTTGGCGCCGGTGTCATCGGCTGTGCGGTTGCTTACGAGCTGGGCCGGCGCGGAGCCGCCGTGCGTGTGCTCGAGTGCCGTGACGTCGGGCTCGGCGCGACCCAGGCGTCGGCCGGCGTGCTGGCACCGTTTATCGAAGCGGAACAGCCCGGACCACTGCGGGAGCTTGGTGTCCGGAGTCTCGAGCTGTATGACGCCTTCGTGGAGGAGGTTGCCGGTGCGGGCGGCGCCGACGTGCCTTACGAGCGGACCGGGACACTCGAGGTGGCCAGCGACGCGATGGCAGTCACTCGGCTCGTGCGGGCCCACGAGGGTCTCGTGGCCGCCGGTGTCGACTCCCACTTCCTGGACAGCACGGAAACACGCCAGGCCGAGCCGCAACTCGGTGAGGCAGCGCTTGCCGCCCTGCTGGTGCCGTCGCAGGGATTTGTCGGCGCGGCCGCGCTGACGGCGGCGCTCCGTCGGGCCGGCGCCCGGCATGGCGTATCGTTTCTGACGTCGCGGGCGGCGAGCCGTATCTCGGCGAGCGATAGCGGGATCGAGATCAAGACGGCCAACGGGCCGGTGATGAGCGACTTTGCGGTGCTGGCTGCCGGTAGCTGGGCGGGTCGCGTGGCGGTGGACGGCGAACCGCCATTGCCGGTCAGACCAGTCCGGGGGCAACTGGTCCGGCTGGCATGGCGTGGTGCTCCGCTGGCGAGGGTCATCTGGTCCCCGACGTGCTACGTCGTGCCCTGGCGCGATGGGTCGCTGCTGGTAGGGGCGACGGTCGAGGACGTCGGGTTCGACGAGCGTGCGACGGTCTCGGGTGTCGCGACACTGCTCGACGCGGTCAGGGACCTGCTACCTGCGACGCGGGACGCCGAATTCGAGGGCGTGCGGGTCGGTCTACGTCCAGGCACGCCAGACGGGCTTCCCGCCCTCGGGTGGTCGCCGGTACTGCCCAGGCTCGCCTACGCGACCGGGCACTATCGGAGCGGCGTTCTGCTGGCGCCGCTGACCGCTCGGCTGGTCGCGGATCTGGTGCTGGATGGGCGGGAGGACCCGCTGCTCTCGGCGGTGGCGCCGGCACGATTTGGGGTATTGTGAGTGCGTTCGGCCGCCGTCCGTGACTGGTGAGAACGGGACACAGCGGTTGCATTTCGCCGGCAAGGACCTGGCTGGCCAGCGCGGCGGGGCTGTGAGAGAAGCGTTCTAGCGAGGTGGAGTCGACGCGGTCCGAGGCAGACCTCGCTGGACGAGAGACGAGCGATCGGTGCCGACCAGACTGAAGAAGAGCTACAGCGCGCGCGAGGTGACGGCGGTGACGGGGTTGACCGCCAGACAGTTGCAGTGGTGGGACGCGCGGCAGCTGCTCTCGGCGAGCGTGGCATCCAGACCGACCGCGGCGGGCGGCTTCACCGAGCGGCGTTACTCGCCGGTCGACCTCTACGAGCTGTCGGCGCTCGCCGAGCTGAGGCGCTGCGGTTTCACCGTGCAGCGGATTCGCAAGATCCTGACGGCCTTGCGCGAGCACTTTGGTATCCGGCTCTTCGAAGCGCTTGGGAGCGACGGACCGGTCACGCTGCTGGTCGATGGTTCGGACATCTACGCGCGGACCGGAGCCGGCACATTGTACAACCTCTTGCAGGCACCGGAGCAGCCATTGCTGGTCCTCGGCGAGGACAGCTTCAAGATGCTGCGCGCCCGCGTCGGCGCGCCTCGACGCAAATCGACGAAACCCACGCGATCCGGGTTGAAAGTCCAGCGCGGCACCGAGCCCGGCGATGGGATCGGCTGACACGGAGCGACGGTCGCGCTACCGGTGGGTCGATTGGCGTGGGATGAGCCCCTAGCTCGCTGTCGCCGTGGTGGCCGCCGAGGGCCGGCGCTTTTAGGCTGCATCACGGGCTGGACTTCCAGGCGATCGACGACGCGCTGGAGGCGCGCCGTCGGTGGACGGCTGAGCGGGGCCAGTACCATTTCGCATCAGGTCGCCAAGAACCTGTTCCTCTGGTCTGGCCGAAGCCTGGTCCGTAAAGGGCCAGAGGGCTACCTGGAGGTGTTGGTCGAGCCGACCTAGAGCAAGCGTCGCATCCCTCGAGGTCTATTTCAACGTGGCGGAGTTTGGGTACGGCGTATATGGAGTCGGTGCCGCCAGCGAGCGGTGCTTTGCCAGGCTGCCGTCCCAACTCTACCGCCGACAAGCGGCGCTGCTCGCCGCCGTGCTGCCGAGTCCGAAGCATCTGGACGTGGGGAACCCGTCGCCGTACTTGCGTGAGCGTTAGGATTAGATTCTCACCTAGATGGACTAGCTCGGCGGGGTAAACCCATCCGGGGAATATAGCGCGCCTGGACCCCAGAGGAGTCGGGAGGCAGAGGTCAGAAGCAAGGAGCAGCCGGTGCGCTCAGCCGGCCTTCCCTAATTCTTCAGGGCGCCGGTCTGTTTCCAGCGAATCTGCTGCTACTATCGCGGTGCCTGCCACAAGGCGTTCCGGGCCGACCTTTCGCCCTGCGGCGCTCTTGTAACGCGTCCTACGCGATGGCCAACAGCGTATAGGCCGCGAAGATAGTCCCCAGCAGCGCGGCGCCATAGCAGAGGAAGGCAATTGGCTGCTGGGCTCCGTGTTTGATCTGAAAAAGATCATAGATTGTGTAACGGAAGCGGTGGGCCCAATGAAAGAGCGGGAAGAAAATGAAGACGAACAGATACAGCCTCGTGATCGGATGGATGACCAGACTACGAAGTGACTCGTAGTCCGGAGCGTCAAGCCACCCCAGGGGAAACGCGAGACCGATCAAGAGAACGTGGATCGGAAACAGGAGGGCCGAGACCATCCCTCCGGTCCCGAACAAAAACCACAGAAACGGTGTGATGCCTCTCATCGTCTATCTGAGCAACAGAATCCACGCAACGACTACGGACACCACCATCCATCCCACGTAGTGCAAGCCCGCGATCACCTGGTCGGGGACGCGCGTTCCGCCGAACCGGACGATCATCGTCGTAGGAACGGCCTTGAACCACGTGATGGCGTGGAAGAGCAGGGCCGCGAGGCCCACCGTGTTGAACAGAATGAAACCTGGCGTCCTCAGCCGGTTGATGAACTCCGCATATGCGTCCGGACCCTGTGACAGGGCTCGAATCTGCAAAATCGTGATCACGGCAAAGACCCCGACGAAGACGCAAGTAAGCTCGCGTAGGATGAAGTTGAAGTACGCACGCTTCTGCAGCCACCACCAGAACGACATCGGGCGATGGTACAACTCCGGCGGGCCGGACGGGCTACCGGTCTGGACGCTCACTTCGAACCCCGCGGCAATAACACGGACTTGAACCAGTCGGTGGCGCTAGCCATCTTGTACAGCTGGATTGCGGCTGCCGGGTCGACGTTCTTGGGACATACTTCGGTGCACTCACCTACAAAAGTGCAGCCCCACATTCCCTCGTGCTCGTTCAGGACGGCCATCCGCTCCGCGGCCCCCTGATCACGCGAATCCAGATTGTAACGCTGCGCAAGCGCGATGGCGGCCGGCCCGGTGAACTCGGGCTCGAGCCCCACGACTGGGCATGCCGAGTAGCACAGCATGCAGTTGATGCACATGCTGAACTGCTTGTAGACGTCGAGCTCGGCCGGTGTCTGCAGGTATTCGCCCTCGGTCGGCGGTGTCTCGTCGTCCCGGATGATCCACGGCTTGACACTGGACAGCTTTCCCAGAAATCCGTTCATGTCGACCACGAGGTCGCGGACGACCGGAAAGAACTGCAGCGGCTCGATCCGAATCGGTCCCGACGACACATAGTCGGAGAGCGGAATGGCGCACGTGAGCTTCGGCGTGCCGTTGACCATCATCCCGCAGCTGCCACACACACCCATTCGGCACGACCAGCGGAAGGTCAACGACCCGTCGAGCTGATCCTTGACGTAGTTCAGCGCGTCCAGGATCACCCAGTCCTCGTCGTACGGCACGTCGTAGCTTTGAAAGGTCGGTTCCGACTCCTGCTCCGGCCGGTACCGCGAAACGGTCAGCGTGATGGTTTCCGCCATGTCACTATCTTCCGTATACCCGGTCTCCAGGTGGCCACTTCGTGATGGTCACCGGTAAGTACTCGATGCGTGCCGAGCCATCCGTCGTGCGGTGCACCAGGGTATGGGCTAGAAACCGCTCGTCATCCCGGTCAGGATAGTCCGTCCGCTGATGCGCCCCACGTGATTCGGTTCGCTGCGCCGCAGACCGGAGGATCACCTCGGCCAGATCGAGCATGTAGCCGAGCTCGAGGGCCGAGACCAGCTCCGTGTTGAAGGTCCGGCTCCGGTCGTCCAGCTTTAGATGTCGGGCGCGCTGACGCAAGCGGCCCATCGTCTCCACCGCGGCGTCAAGGGTGGTCCCGGTGCGGTAGATTCCCGCACCCTCCTCCATGGTCGTTTGCATCTCGGCCCGCAAAGCGGCGATCCGTTCCGTCCCGTGGGTCGAGGTGAGAAAGTCGTCGTGCAGCCGTCGCTGCTCGTCTCGAACCTGCGCTTCCACGGATGGGTCGACCAGGCCAGACTGTTCTGCGAACTCGGCCGCCGCCCGCCCGGCCCTGGCGCCAAAGACAAGGCATTCGGTCAGCGAGTTCGACCCAAGACGATTGGCGCCGTTCAAGTTCACACAGGCCACCTCGCCCGCCGCATACAGTCCGGCGAGCGGCGTCGCGCCGTTGATGTCGGTGTGAACGCCACCCATCATGTAGTGGACGACCGGTCGGACTGGGATCAGTTCGTGGACGGGGTCGAGGTTGGCGTACTTCAGACACAACTCGCGCACGAAGGGGAGTTTTTTGTCGATGACCTTCTCATCGATCTGGCGGATATCCAGATTGACATAGTGGCCGTACGGACCTTCCAGCGTGCGACCTTTCCCCTGTTCCTTGATGAACGCTTGCGACAACCGGTCCCGGGGACCGAGCTCCATCGACCGCAGTACCGGTGTGGGCTCCGGTGTGCCGAGATCGTAGTCCTGGAGATACCGGTAGCCGTCCTTGTTGACCAGCCACCCGCCTTC
The DNA here is from genome assembly GCA_963578725.1 of Vicinamibacteria bacterium. Taxonomy (GTDB): domain Bacteria; phylum Acidobacteriota; class Vicinamibacteria; order Vicinamibacterales; family UBA8438; genus NP936. The sequence continues at coordinate 118,251 of CAUZDS010000001.1, read as the reverse complement.
TGCCCGTGCGGCCTCGGTGATCAGGATCCCGGTCGCGGGCAGTCCCGTCGGGTGGTACTGGACGAACTCCATGTCCTTGAGCGGCGCGCCTGCCCGATACGCCAGCGCCATCCCGTCGCCGTTCTTGATGTTCGCGTTGGTTGTAAACGGGAAGATCTTGCCGCAGCCACCAGTGCACAGGATCACGGCCTTCGCCGTGATGCTATGGATCTGTCCGGTGGCCAGCTCGATGGCCACGACGCCCAGACAGCGCCCGTCATTGACCAGTAGCCTGGTGACGAACCACTCGTCGAATCGTTTGACCGCGTCGTACTTTAGCGACGTCTGGAACAGCGCGTGGAGCATGTGGAAACCGGTCTTGTCCGCGGCGAACCACGTCCGCTGCGCCTTCATCCCGCCGAACGGGCGGACAGCGACTGTGCCATCCGGTTCTCGGCTCCAGGGACAACCCCAGTGTTCCAGCTGTACCATTTCACGTGGCGCTTCCTCGACAAACACCTCGACTGCATCCTGATCGCACAGCCAATCTGCCCCGGATACGGTGTCGTAGGCATGGGCCTCGGTGCTGTCTCCAGGCTTGATGACAGCCGCGGCGCCGCCTTCGGCCGCAACCGTATGGCTCCGCATCGGATACACCTTGGACACGACAGCGATGTTCAAATCCGGCTTCGCTTCCGCTGCAGCGATACCTGCGCGCAGACCGGCCCCGCCGCCACCAACGATGAGCACGTCACACGAGTGTCCACTCATTACTGTGTCTTGGAAGCCTTACGCGCGGGTTCAAGCGGGTTCAATAGGTTCGACAGGATAATCGAGGCCGTCGCTTTACATCAAGGGGAAACTAGCCTAAACCCACAGATTCCAGACTGTATCGCTTCGCGATTCCGGGTCGAACCGCCGCAGCGGCAGTCGCCCGGCGCCGGTGTCGGTGAGTCCTGGGGGAATCGATATCACCGGCATCGGGATCGTCCCGCTCACGGAACGCGTCGTCGACAGAATGTACGACCCGCTAGCCAGGATGCCCAGGATGTTCAAGTCGTAGCGGCTCTTCGGCCTCGCCGGCCTGGCTCTCGGACCTTCCCCGCTCCCTGAGGCTGCCACTCGCTGTGTGGCAAGACCCGGACCACGCCACCGACCCGCCACGAAGGGCTCGGGTCCGAAATGCAGCGCCCGGTTTCCAGGATCAGTCTAGGTTGTGTATCTGTTGCTCTCCCTGAACTCTCGGCCCCGTGGTATTTCCTGGCAAAGCCGTCGACCCAAGAGGGCTCCCTTGAAATTGTGGATGACGCCTGGTACATAGAATCTCGATAGCATGGGGCCGTTGTCCGCTTTTAGCGGGGGCTTCGGCTGGCCCACCCTTGTCGCCTGCTGGAGATGGGTAGCTCCCGCGTGGCGCGGCTGTAAGAGAAGCCGCTAGCGAATCGAGACTGACGCCGTTTGAGTGGTTCGGGCGGATCTTCGCTAGTGTGCCTCGTACGAGCTGCCCGAGGCGCCGGGGTCGCCGTCGAGCAGACGCTCGCGTAGGATCCGTTCCGCCTCGGCCTGCTCCTCCTCCGCCCAGAGACGCCGTTGCCTGGCGCGTCGTAGGCTGTGCGCCCTGATTGCGTAGAGTGCGAACAGCGTAATGGCCATCCACAGAAACGTCGGTCCGGTCAGGAACGGGATCCATCTACCCCACAGCCGCTGGCGGCTCCAGAACCGGTTGATCGCCGCCGGGAGCGGCTCGCCGGTCGCCATCTCGAATGCCTCGTCGAACGGGCGGCCGCGCCCGATCAGCGACAGCACGCGCCCGGCGCTGGCTTCACCGTGTGTCCGCAGCAGGTCCCGGGTCAGCGCGCTGGCAACCGCATAGGCTCGCTGATTGGCCGCGCGTCCCTCGCCGAAGAGCCGCTCGAGCTCGGGAAGCGAGGTCCCGCCGTGTCTGATGAGGGTCCACGCCAGCCGTGAACGGTCTCCGAGTCCAGCCGGGCGTTCGGCCGCCAGCGCAAGCCCTTCGTTGAACCATCGCGGTACTGGCTGCCCGCGTGCGGCCCGTGCAAACAGGACGTGAGCCACTTCATGATGCAGCAGCGTCTCGAGGGAGTCGGAGGGATACGACCGGGCGCGGTCGGGAAACAAGACGACGAGGTTCCGCCTGGCGTCGGCGAACCCGGAGATCCACGGCGGCGTGCGGCGGGCTAGGCCGGAGCCCTCGGCGATGAGCAGGACGTCGATCGGCGGACCGGCGTGGGTCAGACCGGCGAGGGTCATCGCGGTCGTGAGGCGGCTGACGGGGAACCGGTCGACCCTTTCCGCCAGTGCTTCGAGCGAAGCTGGAGCGTCTATGCGCAGCACGGGCAGAACCGTTTGGCCGCCGGCAGGTGCGTACGCGCCGGCGAGCGCCACCACGGTCGTCAGTACCGTCCGCTGCGTGCGGATGGCTCGCATGTTCCGGCGCCTTCCGGCGGTCACACCACGAGCGCCGGCACCTCCATCTTGCCCCGCAGTCAGACGTCCGACCGCGAAAGGGCTTCGGCGTCGCCAGCTACCCCAGACCTCCTGCATTGGGACCTTCGAGTGTCGACAGACGGGCAATGGTGGCGCCGAGGTGTGACTCGGGCGCATCCCAGAACTCGAGGACGAGCGGATGCCGCTCCAGTACGGTGTGGACCGTGCGGCGTTGCACGCCCATGCCGCGGCCGTGAATGAGACGGACCTCCGGCAGCCCATGCGTATGGGCCTCCCTCACGTACTCCTCCACAACGGAAGCCACGTCCCGAGGCGCGAACGTGTGCAGATCCAGTATCCCATCATTGAGCACCCTTCGAGCCATCGGCGACTCCACGGATGACGGCGTCGGCGAATCGCGGCCGGTCAGGCACGTTCAGATGCCTGACGTCCGACTTCTGTCTGCTTCGAATAGTCGGGTGCCTCGTAGCTCGCGGTGACCGTCGTCGTGATGCCTCCACGAACGGAGAAGTCTCCGACGATCACCATGCGACGAGGCGCGCAGACCGCAACAAGGTCATCCAGGATCTGGTTGGTCACCTGTTCGTAGAAAATGCCCCGGTCCCGGAAGCCGATGAGATAGTACTTCAGCGCCCTCAGCTCGATACAGCGCGCGTCCGGCACGTAGGTGATCCGGATTTCGCCGAAATCGGGAAGACCGGTTTTCGGACACAATGACGTGAATTCAGGGCATCGGATCGCGATCTCGTAGTTCCGGGATGTCTCAGGGTTTGGAAACGTCTCGATCACCCGTGGCGCCATTCGGGGATTCTATACCGGTGGCACGCCCAGGCCGACGTGTCTGGCGAGCGTGGGTCGCTCATCCGGTGATTGACACCAGAAAACTTCGCACGCTAGCATACAGCGTCTTTACAGGAAGACGGTCCGGGGCCGCCACTCGCGCGCGTGGGGGTCATGAACGTGTCCAGCAGCGCGCCTAAGTAAGGGGGTTACCGATGGCCGATGCCCGAAGGATGGGCAAGTCTGACCTGTTTGCGCACTTCAGTGAGAAGCTCGGGATCAAGCGGGCGGAGGCGCGCGATTTCCTCGACGCGCTCCAGCAGTTGTCCGAGGCCGAGCTGAAGCGGGCAGGTGAGTTCGTGTTGCCTGGAATGGTCAAGCTGGTGGTGCAGAACCGCCAAGCGAGAATGGGTCGCAATCCTGCGACGGGTGCCCAAATTCATATTCCGGCCAAGACAGTCGTCAAGGCTCGTATCGCCAAGCAGCTTAAGGACGCCGTTCTACCGCAGTAGCCGGTGTTAGCGGCCGAGCCGATCGGCGATCGTGTCGAGCGTGGCCGCCTCCGGGGTGCGCGCCAGTATCCCGAAGCGCGCGCGCGGATCCTCCTCGCGCGTCAGGGTCCAGTCGATGCCAGCGGACAAGGTTGCCAGGAATGACTCCAGGGCGGGGCGGAACGCCGTCAGCGTCTCGGTCCGATTCGGGGCCAGCAGCCGATCGTTGGCGATGCACTCGATCTCGCTTCCACCGAACCGCACGGGACCAGGCAGCGACGTGTCGGTCTCGAGGAGGCGTCCGGCGTGCAGCAGCGTCCGGCCCAGTGCGGCGAGCCGGTCCGTCAGGGGACCCTCGAGCGGCTGTCTACGGGCGTATTGCAGCCCGAGCCGTCCCCCGGTCCGATCCAGGACGTAGTGTCCCTCGTGGGCCACCAGCAGGACAGCCGGTCCGGTTGGCATGTGGGAATAGTCCGCGACGTCGATGAGGAGTCCATCCACGGCCTGCGTCTGGATCCACCGGTGAAACACCGGAACGACATCATGGGACGCGATTTCCGACGCGTCCTCGAGAAAGATCTTTAGCGCGATCCGTTGCAGGTCCGCGACGTTGGGCGTCCCGGCGGGAGCACTGACGGTCATAACTATGGAGTCGAGGTGACCGCCGTCGCGCCACCGGCCGGCGGGAGTGCCGGTTGACCGGCCAGCCGCGCCTGACAGGCATGCGTGGCTTCCAGAAATAGCTGGGCCTCTTCGATCAGCCGACGGGCGGCGTCCCGGTCGACCGGCGTCTCGGCCCTGGCGTGACGCCGGAAAAGATACTGCGCGAACTTACCGCCCGCATACCTATCGAAGAAGATCCCGGTGTCGAAGAAGCGTGTTCGGAACTCGGCGACGATCCGGTCCTGGTCGTCCGGAATGTCGATGAATTCGGTCTTGATCAGCCCCTTGGCCGCCTGCAGCATCGCGCCGTAAGCCATGGCGTCTGCCCGCGCGAAGTCACCCTCCTCGAGCTGGAGCTGTGCTTCGAAGACCTGGCTCTCAGCGCCCGCGAGGTCGAACTCGGTCAGGGAGACGACCTCCCCGGCACATTCACCGACTCCCATGTCGCCGATACCGAACTCGCGTGGGTCGCCCCAGTCACTGTAGTAATCGGGGTTCATCCCGTGGGACGGTACCACCATCAGGTGCTCGAACATCTCACGCAGCGCCCGCTTGCCGACACGCGTCGTGAAGTCGTAGAAGGTCTCCGCTCCATCCCGATCCCGCACGAAGCGGTCCGTGATGCGGCGGACCACCTCCGGGATGTTCTTGGCCGGCACCGCGCCGATCGCCAGTCCGTAGGCGCCGCCGTTGTCGTCCCATTTGCCGCCGAGCACGACCTGAAAGTGTGGCACAACATGACCGCCAACGTGACGGCTGACCCCGTAGAACCCGAGGTCGCAGATGTGGTGCTGGCCGCACGAGTTGAAGCAGCCGCTGATCTTGATCCGTAGCTGTCGAACTGCCGCGTCTAGCGTCTCCATCTCCTCGCCGAGCCGGTGCTCGAGTTCGGCCGCGAGCCCTCGCGACGAGGCGATACCCAGCTTGCAGGTGTCGGTGCCGGGGCAGGCTGTGATGTCTGCGATCGAGCCCGCGCCAGGTCGCGCCAGCCCGATCGTCTCGAGCTCCCGATGCAGCGCCGGCAAATCCGACTCCCGCACCCAACGTAGCACGAGGTTCTGCTCGACCGTGGTCCGAACCATGTCGCCGACGAATCGCCGCGCCACGTCAGCCAGAGTCCGGAGCTGCCAGCCGCTCAGATCGCCCAGCGGCAAACTCACCGTCGCGACCGCGTAGCCGGGTTGACGCTGGCGATACACGTTGGTGCCCACCCAGGCCTTGAAGGCCGGCGAACTCGACTCATTGTTGAGCGGACGCCCGATCTTGAGCGGTTGCTCGCCGCCAGCGGGCAGGCTGCCAAGATAGGCGGTCCAGCGCTCGTCGTGCGTCAGCGCGGTCCGTTCTTCGCGCACCAGCCGGCGGAACTCGTCGATGCCCAGCTGTGCGACCAGGAACTTGATGCGGGCGCGGGCTCGATTGCGCTTCTCGCCCATTCGCGCGAAGACTCGGGCGATCGCCTGGAGAGTCGGCAGGATTTCGTCTTCGGTCATGAACGGCTCGAACAGCCGGGCCTGGTGGGGCACGGCCCCGAGCCCGCCTCCGACGTGCACTTCGAAGCCGCGCTGTGTCACGCCATTCACGTCGCGGGTCACGGCGATGGCGCCAAAGTCATGCATGGTGACGAGCCCGCAGGCGTGCTGCCGGCAGCCCGAAAACGCCACCTTGAACTTGCGGCCGAAATCCTGCGCATCGGGGTGGCCCAGCAGGAAGCGCATGGACGCTGCGGCGTACGGTGTGACGTCGAAGGTCTCGTCGCGACAGACCCCCGCCAGCGGGCAGGCGGTGACGTTGCGCACGGTGTTGCCGCAGGCCTCACGGGTCGTGATACCGACGGCGGCGAGTCGCCGCATTAACGACGGCGTGTCGTCGATGTGGACGTAGTGCAACTGGACGTCCTGACGGGTGGTGATGTGGCAGACGCCATCGCTGTATTCCTCGCACAGGTCGGCGAGAGTGTCCATCTGGTCCGTCGTGAGCCCACCGAACGGGATCTTGATCCGCTGCATCCCCGGAGCGTCCCAGACGGTGTCGGGGCCTTTGGTCCGCCCGTTCGAGGGGAACGACAGCATCTTGACGCCGGTGCCGTCGTTCCGCTGGCCGTTGTCGTAACGCTGGCCATAGGCGCCGCGCCGCAGACGCGTCTCGGCGAACACCTTGTCGTCGATCTTGCCCTGATGCTTCAAGGCGATCTGGTTTTCGTAGGTGTTGATCTCCCACGCCAGATCCGCCGGTACGCGGTCACCCAGTGCATCCTTCCAGGTCATGGTCAGCCCTTCTCTCCGGCCGCGGCCGTCCACGCACCGTCCCGCTGCGTAGCGAGCACCGCGTGCAGCTCGACGACCGCCCCGATGACAATCGTGCCCGGCTCGTCGGGATCGGTGGCGTCCGGCGCCACCCCGAGATCCTTCAGGGTACCGACCCACGTGCGCGCGCGTGGTGTAGCAGCGGCGAACACGACGGCGGCGGCCGTCTCGGCCGGCCAGCCCCGCTCGAGCAGACAGTCGGCGATCGCGGCGCGGCGCGCCAGCCCCATCAGCACGACTACTGTGAGGGCGCCGGGGGCAAGCGAGCCCAGGACCGGCCGGAAGCTCGACTCGTTGTGCCCCGAGACGACGACGAACCCGGAGGCCAGACCCCGGTGGGTGACGGGAATCCCGGCCAGCGCCGGCGCGGCGACTGCCGACGTCACACCGTGCACGACCTCGAACGGGACACCGGCGGCCCGGAGCGCCACCGCTTCTTCGCCACCGCGGCCGAGTACATACGGGTCACCACACTTCAGTCGGACCACCTGGCGTCCCCGGCGCGCGGCCCGGATCACGACGCGGGTGATCGTCTCCTGGCGCACCGACTTGCGGCCGGCGCGTTTGCCGACGCTGAACCGTTGCGCTCGCTCGGCGAGGGCGACCACCCCGGGGGCGACCAGTGCGTCGTAGAGAACCAGGTCGGCCAACCGCAGGCGATCGACTGCCTGCATGGTCAGGAGGGCCGGGTCTCCGGGTCCGGCACCGACGAGCGAGACGAATCCCCGTGTCATTACGTATGAACAGCCGATCCTATATGAACAGCCAATCCTACCGATCTTTGTAGAGACCGGCCAGGGCGCGCAAGAGCAGCGGGCGCCGCTGGTCCATCGGTACGCCGTTGGCCGCCCACTCGGCACGCTGGTCGCGGGCGGCCGACATCCACCGCGCCACCTCGTCCTCGGGCAGCAGCGCCTCAAGCGCCTGACGAATCAGCCCGGCGAGCGCCGGCGCCCGGCCGTCGGTCGAGATCGCCACCGTCACGCCGCCGCGCCGCACCACGCTACCGAGATAGATACTGGCATTCGGCGGGTCGTCCACGGCGTTGACGAAAAGACGCCGGGCCTCGGCCGCCGCGGCCACCTGGCGGTTGACCTCGGGCGGCGCGGCGGCCACGACCAGCCACGCGTCGTCGAGGTCGGATGCCTCGAACGGGCGGCACCATACCGTCACTCCGCGCCCGGCGATCTCCGGGGTCACCTTAGGTGCTACGACGGTCACCCGCGCGCCGGCATCGAGCAGGGCGTCCAGCTTGGAAGCCGCGACCGGTCCACCGCCGACGAGGACGACTGGGCGCCCGGTCAGTTTGAGAAACACCGGTAACAACGGCACCGCCACGCTCATAGACGACTCCCACTGCTGCGACCAGCGTGCCGGCGCGGCATGTGGGACCAGAGTGTTCTAGGAGCCTGAACCGGCGTCATCAGTCCCGGGTGCCGCGACCATTGGGATGTGAAGACCACACTCCGTCTTGGCACCGCCCCGCCAGCGGCCGGCGCGCTCGTCCTCGCCAGCGGCCACGCTACTTGTACAAGGATGACACCCGATGCTCGGATAGCCGCGATCGTGCAACGGGTTGTAGGGCACGTCGTTTCGCAGGAGATATAACCAGACGTCTTTCCGGGTCCATCGGACGAGCGGGTTCACTTTGCCAAGACCGAACTTCGCGTCCCACTCGACGGCGAGCGCGTCCGCGCGGCTAGCCGTCTGGTCCCGCCGGATGGCTGTGATCCACGCGTCGAACCGAGCGAGCTCCGCCACGAGCGGGCTGACTTTGCGCATCTCGCAGCACCGATCCGGTGCTCGCGCCCAGAGCTCGGGGCCGTGCGCCGATGCCTGTTCGTCGACGGTCTGCGCCGGGAGCACACCACGGATCGTGAGCCCGTATCGTGCCTCGAGCCGCCGCCAGAGGTCGTAGGTCTCAGAAAACAGGAGCCCCGTATCGAGCGTGAAGATGTCGATCGGGAGCCTATGCCGCCCGATCAGATCGATCAACGCGCACCCCTCGGCGCCAAATCCGGTCGCGAAGGTCAGCCGAGTTCCGAACCGGTCGACGGCCCATTGCAGGATCTCGACCGGCGTCGCCGTTTCGAGTGCGCTGCCAGATTTAGCCAGCTGTACCGAGTCGGCACGAGTCCTGGTCTCGGTCATTCGGGATCCTGGTTCGACGACGCCAGTGCCGGTGCGCTCGTGCCGTCCGCGGAGCGAAAGATCGGCCGGCGGCCGACGTTGAGTCGATTCCAGATCCGCTCGTGAAGGTAGTACAACCCCATCTTCGTGATGCCCTCGAGTATCCCGATCGTCACCGCGAGGTCGGTCCGGCCCGTGAAGGCGTAGACCAGCAGCGCCGTGGTCACGGTGGCGAGGATTCGCCACGAGAACGCCTTGATCACCGAGCGCATCGCAGATTCTTCAAACATCGTATCCTCGAGTACCACGGCGCCGACCGCGCGCAAAAAAAACCCGGGAGCTTGTGGCTTCCGGGCTTCTGGTTCCTCGCGTTGGCTCTTGCTAGCCGGGTTGTAGTGCTTCAGCGCGACGCGACCGTCAGCTCGGGGACCCAGTGGGTCTCCGGACAACAGCAGCAAGTGGCTCGGGCACGGCTGAACACAACCCCAAGGTTGTACCCCGCCGAGGCCGATTTCGTCAAGCGCCTTCACCCGTTCCAGCTAGTAGTAGCCCCCCGGGTTGTCATCGTCCGGCTCGCGTATGCCGTCGACCACGGTGTCGAGCCCGCCGGCCGCAATTATGCCCATGAGCATCGAGGTGCCGGAATGGGGCAGCCCCGAGACGACGGCCACCGGTTACTCGACAGTCGGTGTTCCGCGACCCAAGATACGGCGCAGCATTCCCTCCACGGCAGCCATTTGAATCGATGGACCGGTGAGCGTCAAGACATGCGGGCTGTCTAAGGTTTGCGGTTCGCCAGGAATAGCCATTACACTGCGCCTCGCGATGGTGCCGATCGAGGCCGTTAATGAGGTGGCACTGCACGCTGGCGAGGTGGTGCTCCGCCACTACCGCGCCCGGGACACCTGGGTGACGGCGAAGCCGGACGGTTCGCCGTTGACCAGTGCTGACCTGGCGGCGGAGGAGATAATCCGACAGGGACTCCTCAGACTGGACGACGCGATCCCGTACATGTCCGAGGAACACGAGCTGCCGGCGTACGATATGCGGCGCCACTGGCCGCGCTACTGGCTCGTCGACCCACTCGACGGGACCAAGGAGTTCCTCAAGCGGACCGGCGAGTTCACCGTAAACATCGCCTTAATCGAAGCTGGCGAGCCCGTGCTCGGCGTGGTAGTCGCACCGGCGTCCGGATTGCTGTACTACGCGCGGAACGGGGAAGGCGCTTGGAAGAGAGAGGGTGACGGCGCGCCGCAGCGGCTCCGCTCGAACCTGTCCGACCCGTCCGGGCCGATCCGGATCGTGGAGAGCCGGTCGCACCCGAGCCCGGCCCTCGAAGCGTTTCTCGCGCCATTCACGATCACCGAACGGGTCAAGAGCGGCAGCTCACTGAAATTCTGTCTGGTGGCCGACGGTCGTGCCGACATCTATGCGCGGTTGAGCCCGACGATGGAGTGGGATGTGGCCGCCGGCGACTGCGTCTATCGCAACTCAGGCCATCCCGAGCCCCACCCGGGCACGCTGCGCTACAACAAGCCGTCCTTGAAGAACGGGAGCTTCGTTGTCGGGCTCGAGCCCGGTACGTATCGGCTGCCTGAGTGACGCGAGGAAACGGGGTCAGGAGACAGAAAGAAGCCGGGGCGGCGTCGTGAGCCTAGCGCCGGCTGGCCTCGATGCGCCGATCCAGTCGCCCGTCTCACCCGAGGTGGCAAACCTGTCCGTCTCGGCGAAAGTGAGAAATCGTGATAGATTATCGTGCTTGGCAGCATGCTCGGGTATGCTCGTCGTCCGGGTCCCAGTCTCACCGGTTCGCTTGTCCCTACACTCGTAACTGCCGACCGGGACCGTCTGCTTCGGTCTGCCAGGAGTCATCACGTTGTCAGACTATCTCATCGCCCCACACGGCGGGACACTCGTCGACCTGATCGCCGGCGCGGCCCGTGCCGCTGAGCTTAAGGAGGCCTCGCGCGACTGGCCGTCGCATGACGTCACCGAGCGTCAACTGTGCGACCTCGAGCTGCTACTCAACGGGGGCTTCTCGCCTCTCACCGGATACATGACGTCGAAGGACCATGTGTCCGTGTGCGCCGATTTGCGCTTGGCGGGCGGCACTCTGTGGCCGATTCCGATCACCCTAGACGTTCCCGAGGCGACGGCGGAGAAACTGTCGACCGGATCACACCTGGCGCTGCGTGATGACGAAGGCGTCATGCTGGCGGTACTGCATGTCGAGGACGTCTGGCGCCCTGACCGCGAGGCGGAGGCGCAGGCGGTGTTCGGCACCACGCATCCCGAGCACCCGGGTGTTGCGCATCTGCTCGACCGCTCCCAGCCGGTCTACGTCGGCGGGCGGCTCGAGGGGCTGCAGCCGGTCTCGCACTACGACTACAAGGGATTGCGGCACACGCCGGCCGAGCTGCGGGAATCGTTCGCCAAGCTCGGTTGGACCACGGTGGTCGCGTTCCAGACCCGCAACCCGATGCACCGGGCGCACCAGGAGCTGACGCTCCGCGCCGCCAAGGAGGTCGAGGCGAGTCTGCTGATTCACCCGGTCGTCGGCATGACCAAGCCGGGCGACGTGGACCACTACACCCGGGTCCGCTGTTACCAGGCGTTGGTGCCGCGATATCCACGGAACACCGCGATGCTGTCGCTGCTGCCGCTGGCGATGCGTATGGGCGGTCCCCGCGAGGCGGTATGGCACGCGATCATCCGGAAGAACCATGGTTGCACCCATCTGATCGTGGGTCGAGACCACGCAGGTCCGGGCAGCGACTCAAGCGGGAAGGCATTCTATGGTCCCTACGACGCCCAGGAACTGTTGAGCCAGCACGAGGCGGAGCTTGGGGTCGCGATGGTGCCGTTCAAGCTGATGGTGTTCGTTGAGGACACCGATTCGTACGCGCCGATCGACGAGGTGCCGAAGGGAAAGCGGACGTTGAGCCTGTCGGGCACCGAGCTGCGCGACCGGCTGGCCAAGGGGAAGGACATCCCGTCGTGGTTCACGTTCCCGACTGTTGCGGAGGAGCTGAAGCGCAGCCATCCGCCCAGGCACCAGCAGGGGTTCACGCTGCTGTTCACCGGGCTGTCCGGGTCTGGCAAGTCGACGATCGCAAACGTGCTGCTGGTCAAGTTGCTCGAAATGGGCGGCCGCGCCGTGACGTTGCTCGACGGGGACCTGGTGCGTAAGAACCTGTCGTCAGAGCTTGGATTTTCGCGCGAGCACCGCGATATCAACATCCGGCGAATCGGGTACGTTGCCTCCGAGATCACCAAGAACGGTGGGATCGCCATCTGCGCGCCCATCGCGCCGTATGACAGCGTTCGCAAGCAGGTGCGCGCCATGGTCCGGCCGCTCGGCGGGTTCATGATCGTGCATGTAGCCACGCCGCTCGAGGTGTGCGAGCAGCGGGACCGTAAAGGGCTCTACGCCAAGGCGCGCGCCGGGATCATCAAGGAGTTCACCGGTATCTCGGATCCGTATGAGGCGCCCGAAGACGCGGAGATCGCCATCGACACGACGCGTCTGACCGCGGAAGAGGCCGCGCAGCAGATCGTCCTGCACCTCGAGAAGGAAGGCTACGTCGCCGGACGGGTCTAGGAGCCCCTCGTGAAGACCCCACGACGCCGCATCCTGGCTGGACGACGCTACGCCTCGGTCGCACATGCCATTGGCGTCCTCGCCGCGGCGGCGCTGGCCGTACGCGGCATTGCCACGCCGTGGTCTTGGTGCAACGTGGGGTTTCACCACGGGTGGCACCTAAGGGGTTGGCTGCCCCTGACCGGGAGAACGGCGTCCAGGGTCTAGGGTTAGCCCGCGTCAAGACCACTGAGCACAGAGGTGTTCACGGTGCGGCCATCCGACCGATTCGACTTGGCGATCGAGCGTTTCGACGCGGCGAACGCCGAGGACCCGAACAGCGAGATCGTAGACGGCGTGGAGCAGCCGAAGGCGTTGTGCTACGCCCGTCGGATGACCGCCTGTCTCGACCGCTTCCATCCCAACGCTCCGGAGCCGGTACGGCTGGCGGCCCGGTGCCAGCACATCCGCCGCTGGATGATTCCCCGCACGGATTATCCCGATGGTCGCGATGGCTACCGCCGCTGGCGTACCGACCTGGCGGGTTTCCACGCGTTGACAGCCGGCGCGATCCTGCGAGAGGTCGGCTACGACGACAACGCCGTGGCGAGGGTCGGGTCGCTGCTCCGGAAGGAGCGGCTGAAAGCAGACCCCGACGTGCAGCTGCTCGAGGATGTCGTCTGTCTGGTGTTCCTGCGACACTACCTGGCCGATTTCGCCACGAAGCACGACGAGGCGAAGTTGCTCGACGTGCTTCGCAAAACCTGGCGCAAGATGTCCGACGCTGGGCGGCACGTCGCGCTCGCACTCGACCTGCCGCCCAGCCTGTGCGCGCTGGTCGCGCGAGCCGTCGCTCCCCGGTAGCCAGGTTTTTGATTGTCCCGAGACGGCGGCGGGCAGGTGGAACATCGGTCATTCGGGCGCCGACCGGCGCCACCAGGCCGCCACGAGGCTCCCGATTAAAGAGTGGAACACGCTGGAGATGGCGCTCGGTATGGCGACGAGCGGGCTCGCGAAATTCTGCCGCGCCAGCACCACGCCGAGCCCCGAGTTCTGCATCCCCACCTCGATTGCCACCGTCCGCGCCGCGATCTCACGGCCCAGCAGGCCCTTGCCGGCCGCGTAGCCGACCAGGAACCCGAAGAAGTGCAGGCTGAACACGGCAAGCACCAGCCGTGGGCCGGCGCCGAGAATATCGTTCCGTCCCGCACCGATGATCGAGGCGACGATTAGGGTGATGGCGATGACCGCAACGAGCGGCGCGACCGGCAAGACCACCTCGATTGCGCGTGGGAACCGCCATTTGAGCAGGGCGCCGCCGACCACCGGAAGAATCACCACCTGAACCGTACTCAGCAGCAGGCCGCCGGCCGGCACGTCGATCCGGCTTCCCGCGAGTAACTCGGTCAACGCAGGGGTCATCAGCGCCGCCAGGAGCGTGGACAGCGCGGTCATCGTGACCGACAGTGCGACGTCGGCCTTGGCCAGGTAGGATATGACGTTCGAGGCGGTGCCACCGGGGCAACAGGAGACGAGCACAAGCCCGACGGCGAACGGGGTGGGAAGGTCGAAGAGGTACCCTAGACTCCAGCCGAACGCCGGCATCACTGTGTACTGGATCAGCACGCCGGGCAGCACCCGGTTTCGCTCGCGCCCGATCCGGCGGAAGTCCTCGAAGCCGAGCGTCATACCCATACTGAGCATGATGACGCCGAGCCCGATCGTGATCAGCGGTCCGCTAAACCAGGTGAACAGGGCCGGTCGGATGAGCGCGAGGATGCTGGCGACCAGCACCCACAGCGGAAACGCCGATGTCAGAACGGAAAGAATGCGCAAGACCGGCAGCATTGTATAGCGGCGACCCGGGAAGGGAGGGGCGTTCATGTCTTTTCAACCAGACCTGCTGGTTGGCCGCAACGCGTTGATCACGGGCGGCGGCATCGGCATCTGCAGAGGGATCGCGCTGGCGCTGGCGGCGCACGGATGCGACGTGGCGATCATGAGCCGCTTGGCGGAGCATCTCGAAACGACCGCCGGCGAAATCCGGGCGCGCGGCCGCCGCTCATCGACGTTCCGAGAAACGTGAAACGACCCTGACCGCGAGTCGCTCGATCCCATGCCCTGAGTCCGGCGCTGGAAGGACGGTGCGTAACCCTGAACCGAAGCGAGCTGTTCGCCACGATCTCGGAACTTCTGCCGGCTGAGCCGCCAGAGGCGGCGACGATCTCCGTCAGCGGCCTGGTCCGCGATTGGCTGGATCGTGGGCCGGCGGTGTTCACAGGCGATGAACGTCGAACGCTCGACGCCTTGTGTCGGCAGATCGACGTCCGGAAGACCGTCTCAACCTCCTACCGCCTCGACTGGAGCAGCCTCGATACCGAGCGACCGGTCGAGCCGAGCGTCTTGAGCGGACTGGTCGCGGTGTTGCTGGCTAATGCCGCGCGTGTCGGCGACGCGCGCGTCGACGCCATCAACGACGGATGGGGACTCAAGTGCGCGAACTCGGCTCTGAAGGCGCTCGACCTGCGAGAACGCCTCCCCCGCGAGCCCGAGCTTCGTGCCTGGGGCATCGAGACCCTCGACCGGCTCCGGACGCCTCGACCTGGTGACGCGTGAGCGCAACAATTCCGGTCACGGTCCTTGCCTGGGAGGGCCCCCAGGCTCGCGCGTACCTCGTGCGTATGAGCCGCGCTGGCCTCCGCCCGCAACGAATCGTCCTGATAGTGCGCGACCCCTGGGCAGAGCGGCGGCGTCGCCCTCCGACTCGGAGCACCTGGCGCGTTCATTGGTTGGCACGCATGCAGGATCGGTCCCACAACTTCCATCCACGGACCATCCGCAAATAGCATCCAGATCTGGTCCAGTCGATCAGCCTGGCCATGGGCGCGTTCGTCGACGACCCGGTGGCCATCTACGCCGAGATTTACGACCGGTTCTCGTACGACGCGTACGCCGACGACGTCGATCGCGTTGTGGCGAACTCGCTCAAGGACGCGACTCTGCGTGAAGCGCTTCGTCGACTCGTGCCCGCAACGGTCGTCTATACCGGTGGGGGAATCGTGCCACGGTCGGTGCTCGGGCTCGATCGCCTTCGCATGATCCATGTGCACTCCGGTCTACTTCCCGACGTACGCGGTGCGGACGTGCTGCTCTGGTCGATCATGACCAACGGTCGACCCGGCGCCTCAGCCTTCTGGATGGCGCCGGGCCTCGATGCGGGCGACGTGCTCGCAGCACGGGAGCTCGATGCACTCCGCATACCGGTCCCGTCGGCTGAAGCAATCGACGACCAGACCCTGTACCGCGCCGTGTACTCGTTCATCGACCCGTTGCTGCGTGCAGAGTTCCTCGTGAACGAAGTCCTCGCGCGGGATGACCCGCTCGACCTTCCCACGTCACCACAAAACCTGCAGGTGGGCCTCACCTATCACTTTATGCATCCGTTGCTTCGGTCGCGAGCCCTCAGGATGCTCTTCGCGATCGAACGCCGACCTCCAGCGGCGACAGTGCCAGAGCGCAGCGCTGCCGATCGGCAGCGCAGGTACTTCCGGTACTACGAGAGGGTGCGGCCGCTGGCGCCGCTCCGGTTCACGCTCGACGCACTCAGAACTCCCTCTCGCCTACGCAAGGTGAGCCTCCAGAACCGGCAGAAGGACTACCGGGATCTTCAAGATCATCCAGAGAGGCTCGCCCTGCACCGCGACATGCACCGAGCACTCGCCCTGCAAGCGGTGGAATGGGACAGTTACGACTACGGCGAGGGCTACTTCTACCAGTCGTCGGAGCAACTCGGCGTCACCGGCTTACGCGACACGACCGGACGCGTCGAAGCCTTTCGACTGCGGAACCTAGTTCGAGGCCGAAAGGTGCTCGAGATCGGGTGCAATGCGGGCTTTCTCACGCTCGCGCTGGCGCCCGAAACCGACCGGATCGTCGCGTTCGAGCTGAACCCATACCTGGTACGAATCGCCAGGCGCGGAGCGCAGTTCTTGAAGGCCGACAACGTCGAGTTCTCTGCCGTCGCGTTCGAGGACCTCGAGATCGACGAGGCGTTCGACGACGTCATCTCCTTCGCCAATCACCACACCGTCGATGGCAACACGCAACAGTCGCTCGTCGACTATTTTCGCCGGTGTCACGAGCTGACCGCTCCAGGGGGAAGACTGCTCTTCGAGTCACATCCACCTGAACTGGAGGGTGACGACTTCGGGAAGACCGTCGCCATCATCGAGCAGTTCTTCGCCGTCGAACGCAGCGAGATTCACGACTACGGAACCTTTCTCGACAGGAACCGCAGGTTCATCGTGGCCACCCGGCGGTAACGAATGTCCCGGCAGCGCCGAGCCGGGCCTTCAGAACATGAACCGAGAGCGGCGTGGAGCGTCGCCAACGCGGGCCGACGGACTGCGGCGACCGATCCGCGGGCTTTGGAATTCATGGCGCGCATCCTCAAGCGACACGGCAGCCTCATCACCAGTGGTTCACTTCACTGGACTTTCTGGGCGCCGGCTGATGTTGTTGGTAGCGGTACGGGGAATCGAACCCCGGTCCCGTGGCTGAGAACCACGTATCCTAACCCCTAGACGATACCGCCACAGAGGCCGCGGCGAGCGCCGTAACCCTGAACCGCCGCATCGAGCCACCGGATCTTACCAACGAGCGCCGAGAGGGGTCAAACGCGCGCTCCTGTACAATACGATCATGATTCGCCTGGTCGTCGCACTTCTGCTGGTCGTGGCACTCGCCCTCGGCGCCGGTGTCTACGTGGCCGCGGGCCGCGCCCCCGGACCGGTGATCGAGATTCACCAGCCCGACCGTCTAATCGGTCGCAGCGCCCGGTTCGAGGCCTCGATCGACGCGACCGACGGTGTGCTGACCGCCGTGACGGCCGTGATCGAGCAGGGCGGCACCACACTGCCGTTGTTTTCGCTGTCCGACCCGGATGACGCCACGATCACGCAGGAATCCGAAACGCGTGTTCGGGTCTCACAGAACCTGACGCGCGAGACCCACCCGGAGCTCGTTCAGGGGTCGGCCACGATCGTCGTGCACGCCACCCGGTCGATCCTGTTCGGATTGCGGCAACGGGAGTCATCGACCCGCCTCGACGTCGAGGCACGGTTCGACCCGCCGAGGCTGGAGGTTCTGTCCTCGTTGCACTACGTCAACCACGGCGGCGCCGAACTGATCGCATACCGCGTCGTGCCTCCGGACTCGGTGTCGGGGGTGCGTGTCGGAGACCGGGTGTTCCCCGGCTACCCTGCGTCTGCCGCCGGTGTCCAGAATGCCGACGACTCGATGCGGGTCGCGCTGTTCGGGCTCCTCTACGACCAGGAGCTCGACACGCCGATGCGGCTGTTCGCCCGGGACGAGGCCGGCAACGAGGCAGAGATCGAGTTTGACCATCGCATTTTTCCCCGACGCTTCCGACGGTCGCGCATTGCGATCAGCGATCCGTTTCTCGAACGTGTGGTGCCAGACATCGTTGATCGCAGCGAGGAGTTCCGCACGCTGCCGCTGCCGCCAGACGCCGGTGTGCTGGAGCAGTATCTGGCGGTCAACGGCGGGCTTCGCCGCCTCAACGACGAACGGATCAAGGCACTGGCAGTGGACACGTCGGCCGAGCGACTGTGGACCGGGCCGTTTCGGCAGCTGGGCAACTCGCAGGTCGAGTCCGGCTTCGCAGACCACCGTACCTACATCTACGACGGGCGTGAAGTCGACCAGCAAGTCCATCTGGGGTTCGACTTGGCGGTCACCGCCAATGTGCCGATCCTCGCCTCCAACACCGGACGGGTTGTCTGGGCCAACTACCTCGGTATCTACGGCAACTGCGTGATCGTCGATCATGGGCTGGGGCTGCAGTCCCTCTACGCGCATCTTTCCTCTATCAGCGTGCGCGCCGGCGACGTCGTGGCGATCGACGACGAGCTGGGACTCAGCGGGATGACCGGGCTCGCCGGCGGCGATCATCTACACTTCGCCATCCTGCTGCACGGCTGGTCGATCTCGCCAGTCGAGTGGTGGGACCCGCACTGGATCGAGGACCGGATCACGCGCAAGCTGAGTCAGGCGCCCTGACGGACACCAGGCGCACCGACCACCCTCGGTTTACACGCCCATGACCGTGTGATAATTAATAGGGTCGGATTCGTCGAATTGCCGTCGTTCTTCCGTTCTTCGCGTGTTGCCCGGGTCGGGCGGATGATCAGCGCGGCTCGCTCAATCCACAAACGAATCGGATGGTGTGCCTAGGAGAATATCAATGCAGCGAAATGTGTGGATAGTCCTTTCCGTGCTTGTGATGGTGGCGGCGGTCGCCTGCGGCGGCGGTGGTGAAGCCGAAGGTGAGGCGCCGGCGGCGGCAGCAGCCCCGGCGTTCGACCCGGCCAGCGCGGGCAACGTCTCCGGGATGGTGATGCTCGACGGCGAGATGCCCGCGCCCGAGGAGCTGATGATGAACTCGGACCCGGTGTGCGCGATGGACGCGACCAACACGATGTCGGAGTCCTTCGTCGGCGGGAACGGCCACCTGGGGAACGTCTTCGTGTACGTGCAGGCCGGGCTCGAGGGGCAGAGCTTTCCCGCCGCCTCCGGCACGGTGACACTGAACCAGCAGGGTTGCCGCTACACCCCGCACGTGTTCGGCATCCGCGTGGGTCAGACCCTCGAGATCGTCAATAGCGACCCGACGCTCCACAATATCCACGCGACCCCGGCAGTGAACGCTGAGTTTAATATGGGACAGCCGATCCAGAACATGCGGTTCGAGCGGACGTTCGACAGCGCCGAGGTCATGGTGCCCTTCCGGTGCGACGTGCACGGCTGGATGAACGCCTACGCCGGCGTGCTCGATCACCCCTACTTCGCGGTGACCGGGGAAGACGGCTTGTTCGACATCAGTACGCTGCCGCCGGGCGACTACGTCCTCGAAGCCTGGCACGAGCAACTGGGTACCCAGACCCAGAACGTTACCGTGGCGACGGGGCAGACCGCCGAGGTCTCGTTCACGTTCACCGCGCCATAGGGCGGCCGGTACGATCGTCGGCCGGGGAAAGCCGGACGCCGCATGTGCGGTGTCCGGTCTTCGCGGCCCGTGTTGGTAGCTTCGTGTCGACCAGTGATGCGCCGACCGGCCAGCCGCCTCTTGCCCGAATGTCCGATGAACCGGTTGCATCGCTACGCCCAGTTTCTCTGCGCGGCCACGCTGCTGCTGATCACCGCGGGTGGTATGGTCACTAGCACCGGCTCCGGCCTGGCCGTGCCGGACTGGCCGAGTACCTACGGCTACTTCATGTTCGCCTTCCCCCTGTCCGGGATGGTGGGGGGCATCTTCTACGAACACGGACATCGGATGATCGCATCGATCGTCGGGCTGCTGACGATCGGACTGACGGTCTGGGTCTGGCGGGTTGAGCCGCGGCGCTGGATGCGGTGGCTCGGGGTGGCCGCGTTGGCCACCGTCATCCTGCAAGGGCTACTGGGCGGCATCACGGTGCTCTATCTCCTGCCCACGCCGATTTCGGTCTCGCACGCCGGACTGGCGCAGATCTTCTTCTGCCTGACCGTGTCTCTCGCTTTGTGCACGTCCACCGGGTGGCATCGTGACGGCACCCGCGACACGCACGCGCCGGTCGTAGGTGACACGATGCTACTGGCGCTGGCGACCGGGCTCCCGCTGCTGGTCTATGTGCAGATCATCATCGGCGCCACGATGCGGCACATCGGCGCCGGTCTGGCCATTCCTGACTTTCCCCTGGCCTTCGGTCGCGTGGTGCCACCCGAGTGGAGCGTTGCGATTGCGGTGCACTTCCTGCATCGGGCCGGCGCGCTGGTGACGGCGCTCGTGACCCTGGCTACCCTTGGGCATCTGCTGGCGCACCACCCGGCGCGGCGCGGCCTGATCGGGCCAGCCTGGTTACTCGTCGTGCTGGTACTGACGCAGATCGGGCTCGGTGGCTGGACGGTACTGAGCGGGCGGTCCCCGGGCGTCAATACGGCGCATGTTGCCACCGGTGCCCTGGTGCTTGGCACGGCGCTGGTGCTGGGGTTGCGGGTCAACCGGCATCGTTTTCTGGATGCGCGGCGAGTCCAACCGCCACCGCGCCGTCCAGCCGGTATCGCTGCGGCACCGGCGGTCCGTGGAGCGGGGGCTTGAAGACGGGCACGGTAGCCCTCCCGGCGCCGCGCAGCCGTCTGGCCGATTTCGTCGCGCTCACCAAGCCACGCCTGAACTCGCTGGTGGTCGTGACAACGGGGGTCGGGTATCTCGGCGGGTCGGGTGCGGAGTTCGACCTCGTCGTGTTCGTGAACACGACAGTCGGCGCGGCGCTCGTGGCAGGCAGCGCGGCCGCGCTCAACCAGATCGCCGAGCGTGATCTCGATGAGCGTATGCGCCGGACTCGCGACCGGCCGATCCCGGCGGGGCGGCTGCAGCCCGCGGACGCGGCGTGGGCCGCCGTCCTGCTGGCCGTCGTGGGGTTGGCCCAACTGTCGCTCGGTGCCAGTCTGGCGGCGGCCGTCGTGGCGCTCGCCACCCTGGTGAGCTACGTCGGCGTCTACACGCCGCTGAAGCGACGCACCCACTGGGCCCTCCTGGTTGGGGCGGTCCCGGGTGGCCTGCCGGTGGTTATCGGCTGGGCTGCCGCAGGTCCACTCTCGGCCGGTGCGTGGTCGCTGTTCGCGATCGTCTTCGTCTGGCAGCTTCCGCACTTTCTGGCATTGACTTGGTTGTATCGTGACGATTTCGCGAACGCGCGCCTGCCGCTGCTGTCGGTGAACGACCCGAGCGGCCTTCGCACCGCGCGGCATCTGGTCGCCTACACGGTGCTGCTGGTGCCGGTCAGCTTGATGCCGACGTGGATCGGTCTGACAGGTCCAGCCTACGCCACTGGCGCGGCGATGCTCGGGACCGTGCTGCTCGTGCTCGGCATGCGGTTCGCCGCCAGCCGGTCGATCAACCGGGCACGGGCGTTCTTCAGAGCGACCCTGCTGTATCTGCCGTTAATTTGGGGGTTGCTCCTGGTGGACGCCGTTGGATAAGCCGCACCCAGACTGGGTCGAGGCTCCCGGCTTGGGAATCACGGTGGAGTTCTAGCGATGCTCGAAGTCACGATGCTCCCGGCGGTCAACGCCATACTGAACAGTATCGCCGCCGCGCTGCTGGTGAGCGGATACCTGCTGATCCGGCGCGGGCAGGTCGAACAGCATCGCTTGTGCATGCTGGCGGCGTTCGCCACCTCGACGCTGTTCCTCGTGTCGTACCTCGTCTATCACGCGCAGGTCGGATCCCGACCCTACACAGGCCAGGGTCCGATCCGCACTGTCTACTTCGCCGTGCTCATCTCGCACGTCACCTTGGCGGTGACCATTCTGCCGCTGGCGTTGGTAACGCTCCGGCGTGGTCTGCAACGGAATGACGCGCGGCATGTCGCCATCGCGAGGTGGACGCTACCGATCTGGCTCTATGTTTCGATAACCGGTGTGATCGTGTACTGGATGCTGTATCAGATGTAAGCGCCACGGCGGCCGCGAGCCTGGCGACGGCGCGACTCACTTCCCAACTCACTCGTAGAGGAGATACGGGACGGTCAACCGCCGCCATGCCGTTTCGTCCTCTGCCCACCCCGCGGCGATCTCCCAGGTCGGGTCGCCGGCGCGGATTCTCTCCAGCGTGTCACGCGACCCGAACAGTCTCACCGTCGCATCGAGCTGAAACCTGTCGCCGTACAGGCGATGCAGGGCGGCGGCCACCTCGAGGCCGACCCGCACGGGTCGCAGGGTTTCGCGATCGGTGATGACGAAGAACACCCCTTCACACGGCTCGCCGGCGAACCGGCTCGAGTCGGGGCTGAAGCGCAATGGGTAGACGCGCACACCGGGCAGCCGCCGCGAGTTGAGCTCCAGAGCCAGTTCCTGGCCGTCGATCCACGGCGCCCCGATCTGCTCGAACGGCGTATCTGTGCCGCGCCCCATCGACACGTTGGCGCCCTCGATGGCGCCGAGGCCGGGATAGAGCAGCGCCTGATGCAGGTTGCGCATGTTCGGCGACGGGTTCACCCATGCCAGACCGGTCTGGTCGAACCAGGTCGCGCGGCGCCAGCCCCGCATCGCGACGACCTCCAGCCGCGCGCCGATCCCGCGCTCGGCGTTGAACAGCCTGGCCAGCTCCCCGAGCGTGAGACCGTGACGCACCGGCGCCGGAAAATACCCGGTGAACCCGATCGATGATTCGTCAAGGATCGGACCTTCCACATCGACACCGCCGATCGGGTTCGGCCGGTCCAGCACGACCACCCTCGCGCCACGCGATGCCGCAGCTTCGAGCACATACGCCATCGTCGTCGCGTAGGTGTAGAACCGCGCCCCGACATCCTGCAGATCGACCACCAGCGTGTCGATCCCCCGCAACATCTCGGCTGTCGGCCGGCGGGTCTCACCGTAGAGCGAATGGATCGGAAGCCCGGTGCGTGCGTCCAGCGTCGAAGAAACCGGGCCGTCCATCGCGCCCCGGATACCGTGCTCCGGGCTAAACAGCGCGACCAGTTCGACACCGGGCGCGGCCTGCAGCAGATCGATCGTGGTGGCACCGTCGTGCGCCTGCCCGGTCTGGTTCGTGACCAGCCCCACATGCGCGCCGGCCAGCCGCTCGAATCCCTCCTCCCGGATCACGTCGAGGCCGGTTTGCACCGGAGTGTCGACCGCAGCCGCGGCATCGCCAGCCGGGACGTTCGACAATGCCGAGGCGACCACGGTCGCGACGCGGCCCCGCAGCGCGGTGACGTCGCCCCCGCCGGACGGGTGCAGTCGGTTCGACAGAAAGACGACAAAAGTGTCCGACCCAGGGTCGAGCCAGAGCGAGGTTCCGGTGAAGCCGGTGTGCCCGTACGACCCTACTGGAAAAAGGTCGCCGCGGGCCGAGGAGAACCGCGAGTCGACATCCCACCCGAGGCCGCGCCGATCGGCCAGATGCGGCGGCGTCGAAACCCGTGTCATTCGGGCGACGGAGAGCGGCGCGAGGACCCGTACGCCATCGAGCACCCCACCGCCCAGCAGCATCCGACAAAACCGGGCCAGGTCGCCGGCCGTGCTGAACAGCCCCGCATGACCGGCGACCCCGCCCATCCGCCGCGCCGTCGGATCGTGCACGCGACCACGAAGCATCGCCGCTCCGTCGCCGCCGCAGGGCCACGCCAGCGGTGCGCACGGTTCGGTCGGCGCGATCCGCGGCGCCAGCGACGCGGGTGGATTGAACCCGGTGTCGGTCATCCCGATCCGCTGGAAGACCCGGTCGTGCGCGAAGCGGTCGAGGGTCTGCCCCGTCACACGGCGGACGATCTCCGCCAGCACGAAGAAGTTGATGTCGCTGTAAATGAAGCGTTCGCCTGGACCCGCCTCCGGCACTTCGTCGGCGGCGCGGGCGATCGCCGTGTCGGCACCCTCGAAGACCTCCGCCAAGGGCAGATCCGGACGCAGCCCGGACACATGGGTCAGCAGCTGTTCGATTGTGATCCGGTCCTTGCCGTGGCTCGCGAACTCGGGCAGGTGGGTCACGACGCGATCGCCAAGCCGGAGACGCCCCTCCTCGACGAGAATCATGACGGCGGTCGTTGTCGCCACGACCTTGGTCAACGACGCCAGATCGAAAATCGTGTCGAGCGTCATCGGTTCAGTGGTCCCACTCGCCACACGTGCCCCGAATGCCCGCTCATACACCGTCTCGCCGGCATGCCCGACGAGGACCACCGCGCCCGGCAGCTGGCCGTCCCGCATCGCGTCCTCGACGAGAGTCCCGATGCGAGCCAGTCTGACGCGGTCGATCTCGGCAAAGGCGGATGCCACCTCCACAACCAGCCACACACAGGCCAGAACGCACGCCAGCGCCCAGGCGCGCCTGATCAGTCGACGTTTATGATCTTGCGTTGGCACCGATTGGATTATACTTTCTGACGATTTCTGATGATGTTAGCTGCGTTTACACCGTCCTATGCTCGTGTCTCGAGTCGGACGTTCGTTGTCACAACCCCGGACGGGAGCCTGCGATGATTCTAACCATCCGACCGCTCGCCTGTCGTCTCGTCCTGGCCGCCGGTCTGGTTACCTGCGTGGCGGTACCGGCCGCCGCGCAAGGACAGCTCCGCGGCATCGTCAGGAACCGCGATGGCGGCGGGATCGCCGGCGCTACGGTGAGGATGGAGAGTGGCTACTGGAACAGGGGCTTCGACGAAACGACGGACCGCTCGGGCCGCTTTTCCGTCATCGGTCTAAATCGGGGCGAGTGGTTGGTCGTCATCCGGGCCGAAGGCTTCGAACCGGTCCAGGGATTCGTAGACGTCCGGGGCGGGGGCGTGACCACGGCGCGGTTCAGGCTGGAACGGGACATGCTCAACCCGCCGGCGCCGGAATTCGGCGTCCTCGCCGGGCTGAAGGCACAGGACGTCGTCGCGAGCCTGGAAGAGGCGGAGAGTCTCTTCGCCGGCGGCGAATACGACGCTGCCATCGACGCCTATCGGTCGATCCTGGAACGGGTGCCCGCGCTGAGCAGCCTCTATCTGCAGATCGGCCACGCCTTCGGGGAGAAACAGGAGCCGGATCAGGCGCTCGCCGCCTATCGGGCGGCGCTCGATGCCGATCCGTTGAACGCGGAAGCACGGGCGACGGTCGATGTCGCCAGCCAGACTGCCCGCTAGTGGCCGCAGGGAGCGAGTCGGTCTCGCCAGGCAGGCAGGTGCTCATCGGCGCCCCGTGCGGTTCACCACTGCGGTGCGGATGGCTTATTGGCGCGCATGGTTTATACTAGGTGGGTGCGGTGTGCGCTGCCATGTCGCGTCGCCGGCGTGGCTGACGGTGGTGTGATTCTAGATATCTGCGATACGTAGGAGCCTGACATGCGCAAGCATTTCTTGTCTTTCTTGGTCATCATGTTGGCCGCGGGCGTGCTCGCCCCGACCGTGCTGGCGCAGGGTGCTATATTCCAAGGCGTCGTCGTGGACGAGGATGGTAACCCCCTCCCCGGCGCGACGGTGGTCGCCGAAATGGCTGACGCGAACCCGCCGAGATTCGAGCAACAGACGGACGACAATGGCCGGTGGTCCATGATCGGGCTGGCAAGCGGTGAATGGATGGTCACGGTGGAGGCCGAGGGTTTTCATCCCAGTCCCGGGCCGATCCAGCTCCGCTTTGGAGTCAACCCGCCGTCGACGATCGATCTGGCCCGCATCCGGCACCCACTGGTGGTGGCGCTTGGTGACGAGGCATTCGAGGGGCTCGACCCGAATTTGATCGAGCAAAATCTCGAGGCCGCCGATGCCGCTTACAACGACGAGCAGTGGCAGGCAGCGATCGACGGCTACTCTGAGATCCTGGAACAGTTGCCGATCATGAACGACCTGCACATGCAGATCGGGATCGCCCACCGCCAGTTGCAGAACTACGACGAGGCGCTTGGGTTGTTCGAGCAAGCCCGGGAGGGCGACGCTTTATTGGAGTCTGAGGTCGAGGCCGAGATCGCCAGGACCCGCATGGCGATGGGTGATTTCGATGCGGTCGGCGACGCGCTGGCAGGCGCGAACTCGTCCCGCGAGGACCTCTATAACCTCGGCGAGCTGGAGTTCGCCAAGGGTGATGTCGATGCGGCTGCTGGCTGGTATGAAAAGGCGGCGGCGGCCGACCCGAACTGGGCGAAGCCGCTGTTCAAGCTGGCGCTGGTCGCGCTGAACAAGGGTGACACCGAGACCGCCAAGACGTTTTTTGCACAGGTCGTCGATAAGGAACCGGACTCCGAGGAAGCCGTGCAGGCGCAGGCCGTGCTGAGCCAGCTGCCCTAGGAGCCTAGAAGCCTGGCGGCGCCGGGGCAGCGGCACACGGGCGCTGGCGCAGCAGGATCCGGGAATGAATGAATGTTCATTCATTCCCGCCGAGGCAGATACCCGTCACCTCCGCGGTCCATCGCGCGCCACGGTCACAACACCTAGGTGACAAGCGCGAGCTCATCCTCAAAGCCGCCACGAAGCTGTTTGCTCGCCGCGGCTTCTTCAATGCGCAGGTCGCCGACGTGGTGCGAGAGGCGGGCATCGCCGCCGGCACCGTTTAGCTGTATTTCGAGAGCAAGGACGACCTGCTGATCTCGATCTTCGAGCGCACGATGCACGAAGGGATCGAGGCCGGCCGCCACGCACTGGCCGGGATCAACGACCCGGTCGATCGTCTCCGACGGCTGGCCAGGCTGCACCTGGAACGTTTGGGACAGGACCGCGACCTGGCGGTGGTATTTCAGGTCGAGCTGCGACAATCCACCAAGTTCATGGAGCGCTTTTCCTCCACCCTGCTCCGGAGCTACCTGCACGCCATTCGCGACGCGATCGCCGACGCCCAGACCGCCCGGCTCTTTCGCCACGACATCAGCCCGACATTCGCCGCCAAGATGCTGTACGGCGCCCTGGGCGAAATGGCCACCAACTGGGTTCTCAGCCGGTGGCACTATGCCCTACCGGTCCAGGCGGACGAGGTCGTTGACCTCTTCGTCAACGGAATGACGACATGACGGTCGTCTCACACGAGTCGACGGTCCGGCGCATCCGCTCTGTGGCGGTGCTCGGGGCCGGCACTATGGGAGCCCAGATCGCGGCGCACATCGCGAACGCTGGCGTGCCCGTGATGCTGCTCGATCTCGACGCCAGCACCGCGGCGTCAGGGCTAAAGCGCGCCGCGGCGCTGAAGCCGGACCCGTTCTACACGTGCGCCGCGCAGGCCGGCATCCGTCTCGGCGGGTTCGACCGTGACCTGCCGGCGATTGCGGGCTGTGACTGGGTCATCGAAGCGATCATCGAGCGGCTCGACGCCAAGCAGGCGCTACTCGCGCGGGTGGAGACCGAGCGCCGACCTGATGCCATCGTGAGCTCGAACACGTCCGGCATCCCGATCGGTATGATTGCCGAGGGCCGTAGCGGGACGTTTCGCCGGCACTGGCTTGGCAGCCACTTCTTCAATCCGCCCCGCTACCTCCGGCTGGTCGAGATCATTCCCACCGGCGACACCGACCCGGCCGTGGTGGCCGTGTTGTCGGCGTTCGTCGACCGCCAGCTCGGGAAGGGGGTCGTCGTCGCGAAGGACACTCCCAACTTCATTGCGAACCGAATCGGTCTCTACGGCGTGGCGCGCGTGTTGGAGCAGCTCGCGAGCGGACGCTACACGATCGAGGAGATCGACGCCCTGACCGGGCCGGTGGTCGGCCGGCCCAAGAGCGCGACCTTTCGCACGATGGACATCGCGGGAATTGACATCCTGGCGCAGGTGGCAACCAACCTGTCCGCGCGCCTCGACACCGAGGACGAACACCGGGCGTTCGAGTTGCCACCCCTCGTCGGCCAGCTCGTGGAACGTGGCTGGATCGGCGACAAGGCGGGTCAGGGCTTCTACAAGAAAGAACGTGGCCCGGAGGGCAGCACGATCCTCACGCTGGACCCGGCGACTATGGACTACCGGCCTTGGCAGTCTGGCCAGATCGGGACCCTCGATGCGGCGCAGACGATCGACGACCCCGTGGAGCGGATACGCCACCTGTTTCTGGCGCGCGACAGGGTCGGCGAGTTCATGCGCGCGACGCTGGGCCGCACGCTGATCTATTCCGCGGAAGTGGCCGCCGCGATCGCCCACACGGCCGACGACGTCGACCGGGCGATGCGCTGGGGCTTCGGCTGGAACGAGGGTCCGTTCGAGCTCTGGGACGCCATCGGGGTCGATGCGGTGCTCGAGGGCTGTGGCCGCGACGATCTGCCCGCCGCGGCACTCGAGTGGGCCCGACTCCCGCCTGGGTCCGACGGGTCGGAGGACTGTCCGCGGCGCTTTCGGACCGCACCGCTGCCCCCGGCCGCTCCAGACCTGCAGATCCTCGGCGCCGCGAAGCAGCGGGGCCAGGTCGTCGCGCGGAACGCCGGCGCCAGTCTCGTGGACCTCGACGACGGTGTGCTGGCGGTCGAGTTTCATTCGAAGCTGAACACCATCGGCGGCGACACCGTCCAGATGCTGATCGGCGGTGTGACGCAGGCGTCGGAGCGGTTCGACGGGCTGGTCGTCGGCAACGACGCGGCGAATTTCTGTGCCGGCGCCAACCTGATGATGGTGCTGCTCGAGGCACAGGAGGACAACTGGGCCGAGATCGATTTAATGGTGCGCGGCTTTCAGAAGGCGATCATCGGACTGCGCTACTCGCCAGTGCCGGTCGTGGTGGCGCCTGCCGGCCTTGCGCTCGGTGGTGGGTGCGAGATGGTGCTCCACGCCGACCGGGTTCAAGCGGCGGCCGAGACCTACCTGGGTCAGGTGGAGGTGGGTGTTGGACTGATCCCGGCCGGGTGCGGCACCAAGGAGCTCACCCTCCGGGCAATCGACTCGACGGCCCCTGGCACCGACCCGCTCCGCGGGCTGCAACGCGCGTTCGAGACGATCGGGTTCGGTAAGGTGTCGACCAGTGCCGCGGATGCGAGGCGACTCGGGCTGCTCCGAGATGTCGACGGCATTACGATGAACCGGGAGCGGCTGATGACCGATGCCAAGGCCACGGTGCTCCACCGTGTGCGCGACGGGTACCAGGCACCCGCCCCCCGCGCCGCGATTCCGGTGGGCGGCGAGGACGCGCGGGCGGCGCTGGACCTGAGCATCCACCTGGCGTGGCGGGGTGGACGGATCAGCGACCACGACGCCCTGATCGCCAGAAAGATCACTCGGATCATGACCGGAGGCGATATCCCGCACGCGACGACGGTAACCGAGCGGTACCTGCTGGATCTGGAGCGGGAGGCGTTTCTGAGCCTGTGTGGTGAGCCACCTACTTTGGAGCGGATCCGCCACATGCTCAAGACCGGCAGACCACTCCGGAACTGATCTTTGTGGCACGGTCTCTATTCAGGCTCGCGGCCGAGATCTGGCGCGCGCTCGACGGCGTGGGCGACGGACTGGCCTTCGCGGTCCGGCACGCGGCGAGAGTGACGCGGTCGCCGTGCTCACCAGTGCGGATGACTGAGCGGGTACGGCTGATGTCGACGGTCGTCTTCGAGGCTGACTGCCGCCAGGTGGCGGCGGCGACGCGCGTCCTCACAGGCGAGCCGGGCCCCGACCGCGTGGTGCCCGTCGACGAGATCCGCTCATACGCCGAACGGATCCGGGGCGCCCGTCACGTGACCCTCGAACGCACGTGCCACGAGGGAACCGTCGTACCCGGTCGACGACGCAAAACGGTGGAGCACATCGGGCGGTTGTGACTGGGGAACAACGCCAGAAGGAGCAAGTATGACGGAAGCGGTCATCGTGTCGGCCGTTCGCACGGCGGTTGGCAAGGCACCCAAGGGTACGCTGCGAGCGACCAGACCTGACGAGATGGCGGCAACGGTCATCACCGAAGCGCTGTCGCGGGCGGGCGGCATCGAGCCGGCAGAAGTGGAGGACGTGATCCTCGGTTGCGCCATGCCGGAGGGGGAACAGGGGATGAACGTCGCGCGCATCGCGAGCCTGCGCGCCGGCGTGCCGGTTGAAGCGTCCGCCGTCACGATCAACCGGTTCTGCTCATCCGGGTTACAGGCGATCGCGTACGCCGCAGAGCGGATCAGGGTTGGCGAGGCCGACACGATCATCGCCGGCGGCACGGAGTCGATGAGCCTCATTCCGATGGGTGGTCACAAGATCGCGCCGAACCCCAGGCTCATGCGGGACTATCCGGACGCGTATCTATCGACCGGGCTCGTGGCCGAGAACCACGTGCGTGAGGCACAGGTGTCGCGCGCGGAGCAGGACGCCTTCGCCCTCCGCAGCCATCAGCGGGCGATCGCGGCGATCGCCGCCGGGCGCTTCAGGGACGAGATCGTGCCGCTCCAAGTGCAAGTTGTGGAACCGGCCAATGGCGACGACACTGCGCCGCTGGTACGCACAATCGAGTTCGCAACCGACGAGGGTCCACGCGGCGACACATCGCTGGAGGCACTGGCCGCGCTGCGACCGGCCTTCCGCGTTCGCGGGAGCGTCACGGCCGGCAACTCTTCCCAGACCAGCGATGGAGCCGCCGCCCTGGTCGTCACGTCGCGTGAGCGGGCCGAGCGCGCCGGGCTGAAGCCGTTGGCCCGCTTCGTGACCTACGCCACGGCTGGCGTGGAGCCGGAACGGTTCGGTATCGGACCGGTGGCGGCCATCCGCAAAGCACTGAAGCGCGCGGCGCTGGCGCTGGACGACCTCGACCTGGTCGAGCTCAACGAGGCGTTCGCGGCCCAGGTGCTGGCCTGTCTCCGAGAGCTGCCGATCGACCCGGACAAGCTGAATGTCAACGGCGGTGCGATCGCGCTCGGCCATCCGCTGGGCTGTACGGGTGCCAAGTTGACCACGTCGCTACTCTACGAGCTCGAACGGCGGCAGGGCCGCTACGGTCTGGTGACGATGTGCGTTGGCGGTGGCATGGGCGCCGCCGGGATCTTCGAACGACTGTCCTGAGGAAGACCGGTACGGGCCGGCTAGGCGTGTGACACGAAAGGCTTCCATGACAACAGCGTCGACGGCGACCGGCGTCACCGGCGGGACCTGGCTCCTCGAAGAGACCGAGCCCGGCTCGATCTTCACCACCGAGCGACTGAGCGACGAGCACCGGCTCATCGATCAGACTACCGAGGAGTTCGTCACCAAGGAGGTCGTGCCGAGCCACGACCTGCTCGAGACGAAGGACTGGGATCTGGCGCGCCAGTTGGTCCGTCGCGCCGGTGAGCTCGGCCTGATGGGCACCGACGTCCCGGAGGTCTACGGAGGCCTGGCACTCGACAAGGCCGCATCGGTCGTCGTAGGTAGCCGCGTCGGTCAGAGTGGATCGTTCGGATCGGCCTTCGGAGCGCAGACCGGGCTTGCGATCCTGCCGCTACACTGTTTCGGCACCGCCACCCAGAAAGAGAAGTACCTGGGCAAGCTCGTGAGCGGCGAGTGGGTCGGGGCGTACTGTCTCAGCGAATCGGGGTCCGGATCGGACGCGCTCGGTGCCAAGACGCGTGCGACCCGGCAGGCGGATGGCAGCTTCGTACTGAACGGTGAGAAGATGTGGACCACCAACGGGGGGTTCGCCGATCTCTATATCGTCTTCGCTAAGGTGGACGGCGAGTTGTTCACCGCCTTTCTGGTCGAACGGAACGACCCAGGTGTGAGCGTCGGGGGTGAAGAGCACAAGATGGGCCTTCATGGCTCGTCCACCACCCCCGTGATTCTCCAGGACGTCCGGGTGCCAGCGGAGAACGTCCTCGGTGACGTCGGCAAAGGGCACAAGGTCGCGTTCAACACCCTGAACTACGGCCGCTTCAAGCTAGCGGTCGCGGCTAGCGGTGCCGCCGCCACTGCGATCGGCGAGGCGGCGCGATACGCCGCCGAGCGTCACCAGTTCGGCCGCCCGATTGCGAGCTTCGGTGCCATCAGACACAAGCTCGGCGAGATGGTGACCTGGGCGTACGCGGTCGAGGGCATGATTTACCGCACCGCCGGACTGCTGGATGCCACCCTCGCCAACCACGATCCGGCGGATGCGGGCCCGTTGCGGGACATTCTCGAAGAGTTGGCCGTAGAGTGCTCGATTCTCAAGGTGGCCGGCAGCGAGATGCTCCAGTACGTAGTGGACGAGGACGTCCAGATTCATGGTGGGAACGGTTACGTCAAGGACTACCCGGCCGAGCGCCGCTATCGCGACGCCCGTGTGAACCGGATTTTCGAGGGCACGAACGAGATCAACCGGCTCCTGATCCCAGGCACTCTGATCCGTCGCGCGCTCAAGGGCGGTCTCCCGCTGGTCGCCGCCGCGAAGGCGCTGCAGGACGAGATCATGAGCCCGCCGGCCCTGATCGAGCCGGCCGACGTGCCGCTGGCCGAGCAACTCCGGGCCGCAGCGGTTTTCAAGAAGGTGGCGGTGATGGTGCTCGGTCTGGCGATGCAGCGATACAGCGAGAAACTGAGCGAGGAGCAGGAGGTCCTCTCGTGGGCGGCGGACATCCTGATCGATACGTTCGCCGCGGAAAGCGCTGTCCTGCGCGCGATGCAGGCCACCTCGGAGGCCCCGAACACCGCCGGACTGCAATCCGACGCCGCCTGCATCTACGTGAGCGACGCCGCGATCCGGATCGAGAGCGCCGCCCGGTCTGCGCTCGCGGCGATGGCCGGGGGCGACACACTACGCCTGCACCTCGCCGCCTTGCGTCGGCTGCTGAAGGTCACGCCAGTCAACACCGTGATGATGCGCCGCCGACTCGCGGACGCGGTAGTCGACAGAGCAGGGTATATATTTAGATAACCGTCGTGATGGTGCGAGGCGCCAGAGGGTCCCCGGAACCACCGTCGCGACCCGGGTGAGAATGATGCGTATACGCGGATTGGCCTCTCTGTTCGTCGTGGTGCTTGCCGGTTGCAGCGCTCCGCCGCCCGATGAGTCCGGCTGGCTCGAGAGCCTGCTGCAGGATCGCCAGACAAAGGACGAGTACTTCCGCGAGGATCCGGACTCACCCATCCCGATCGAGCGTCGTGGCGCGCTGCTGCCACTGCGCTATTTCGAACCGGACCCCGCCTACCGTGTGCCGGCGGCGCTCGAGGTCTCGCCCGACCAGCCGGTCTACGACGTGCCGACCTCAACCGGCGTGATTAGACCGATGCAGCGCGTCGGTATCCTGAAGTTCGCCCTTAACGGCGAGCCGATGCAGCTCTCTGCCTTCGTGGAAGCGCCAGTGCGGTCAATCGACACGCTGTTCGTCCCGTACAAGGATGGGACGAACGATTCGGAAACCTACGCCGCTGGACGCTATCTGGACCTGCCCCGGACCGCCACCGGTCACTACGACCTCGACTTCAACCGGGGATATCACCCGTATTGCTATTACAACGAAGCGTACGAGTGCCCGTACCCCCCGGCTGAAAACCGGCTGGCGGTGACCATCCCGGCCGGTGAACGGCTGGCACCAGGCTTCACCGGCTTCGGCCCCGGTGTAGTGCCCCCACCCGACGGCGAGGCCTCCGTCGAGGCGACGCCGCGAACTCGGCCGTAAGCGCCCGTGCCACTGGCTGGGATCGTCTTCGATTTCGACGGCGTGCTCGCAGACAGCGAGCCACTGCACCTCCGGGCTTACCAGGACACGCTCACGCCACACGGCGTCGAGCTCTCCGCCGCCGACTACTACGACCGCTATCTGGGGTTCGACGACGTCGGGGTGTTCCGCGCGGTCGCTCGCGATCGGGCGTGGCCGTGCAGCCAGGAGGCACTGGATGAGTTGATCCTAGTCAAGGGCGAGCGATTCGAGGCGCTCGCCGGGCAGGGCGAGGCGCTATTTCCTGGGGCGGCCGACTGCATCCGCCGGACCGCGGCCGAGGTCCCGATCGCGATCGCGTCGGGTGGGCTCGGCCCCGAGATCGAGGCCATGCTGTCGGCTGCTGGCCTCCGCCACCACTTCACGGCGATCGTGGCATCTGGCGACACACCGCGCTCGAAACCGGACCCGGACCCGTATCTGCGGGCGGTCGAGCTGCTGAGACCATTCACGGGTCCGAAGGACGGTCGCTTCGTCGCCATCGAAGACTCGATGTGGGGCATCGAGTCGGCCGTGGCCGCCGGGCTCCGCTGTATCGGCGTTGCCCACACGTACCCCGCCGAACAACTCCGCACCGCGCACGCGGTCGTGTCGACGATCGCCGACGTGAGCCTCGACACGGCGCGGGCGCTGTGCCGCACCTCGTAAGCCGGTCCGCTCGACGGTGGCCAGGTTCTGTGCGATAACGTGAGACACATGCGTGGTGCCACCGGCGCGCTGTCGCCGGATCTTGTCCAGCAGTTCACACAGGCCGCCTCGAGCCCAGACCCGGGGCTGGCTGGGCCCGCGCTTCTCATCGCTCGTCTTGGCTATCCTCGGCTCGACCCCACGCCCTACCTGGCGCGCCTGGAGGAGATGGGGGGCGTCGTGGCCGAACGTCTGTCGGTGTCCGGCCCGTCGGCCACCAACCGTGACGCGATCGACACCCTTAACACGTATCTCTTCGAGGACCAGGGGTTCACAGGCAACGCCACGAACTACGACGACCCCAGGAACAGCTTCCTCAACCAGGTGCTCGAACGCCGCACTGGCATTCCGATCACGCTGGGGCTTGTCTACATCGAGGTGGCCCGCCGAGCGGGCGTCAGGCTCGACGGGGTCAACTTTCCGGGACACTTTCTGCTCCGGCTCCCGTTCGGGGACTCTCACGACAGCACGGTGTTGATTGACCCCTTTCACCGGGGGGCGGTGCTGTCGGAAACCGACTGTCGCGCCCTGCTGCGCCGGCACGCCGGCGACACGATTGCGTTCGCACCACGATTGCTCGAACCGGCGACCAAGCAGCAGGTCCTTAGACGGATTCTCGTGAACCTGAAGCGGATCTATATCCACATGCGGTCGTTTCCGCAGGGCCGTGCGATCACCGAGTTGTTGCTGGCTCTCAACCCGTTGGCCTTGAACGAGCTCCGCGACCGCGGCCTGCTCGCTTATCATCTCAACGACTTCACGGCGGCGCTCCGCGACCTGGAAACCTACCTGAAATTCGCGTCACGTGGGGACAATAGCGAGGCGAGACGGGAAGAGTGCACCGAGATCTGGGGACACATCAAGGCGCTGCGGCGGCGTGTGGCGAGCTTGAACTGACGGTGGACAGCTCGGCGAACGCCACCTTCATCGACCGACCTCGATACGCGAGCGGTAATTGCCATCGCTGCTTGGGTTGCGCTCGATCGCCACGAGCGTGCCGGCGGCGTAGAGCAGTCGGCGATCCGGCCGGCCGTCGACTGTCTCATCGAAGGCAGCCGACGAGTAGCGCCAAGACCAGCGCCGTCCTCGCGACACGGCCAGCCTTCTCGCTCCTGTCCGGCCGATGACGCTTCATCGACATCTTCACGCTCGTCCGCCAGACAGCTTGCCGATCTCCTCGTAGAGGTACGTCGACGCGATGACGCCGTTATGAAAATTGGCGAGGTCGAGTTTCTCGTTCGGTGCGTGGGCATTCTCGTCCGGCAGCCCGACACCGAACAGGACCGCGGGCAGCCCGAGCACCTCCTGAAACGTCGACACGACCGGGATTGACCCACCCTCCCGGTTGAACACCGGCGCTCGCCCGAAGCCCCGCTCGATCGCCCGACCCGCCGCCTGCACGAATGGGTTGTCGAACTCGGTCATCCAGGGCTTGCCCCCATGCAACTGCGTGATCTGCAACGTCACCGTCTTCGGTGTCACCCGCTTCATGTAGGCCTCGAACTGCCCGGCGATGGCGTTCGGGTCCTGGTCTGGCACCAGGCGCATGCTGACCTTCGCCATGGCTACCGCCGTAATCACGGTCTTCGCGCCGTCACCCGTGAACCCGGACAGCAGACCGTTGACCTCGAAGGTCGGGCGCGCCCACACCCGCTCGAGAGTCGTGTAGCCGCGCTCGCCGGACAGCTTCGGCGCGCCCAGGTCGTTCCGATACTGGCGCTCGTTGAACGGCAGCCGTGCGAATGCCTCCCGCTCCTCGTCGCGAAGCGGACGCACGTCGTCGTAAAAACCGGGGATCTTGACGCGACCGCCGCGGTCCTTCATCTGGCTCAGCACCTGGGCCAGCACAAGCCCGGGGTTGGCTACCGCGCCCCCGAATGAGCCCGAGTGCAGGTCGCTTGTCGTGCCGCGCAGGTCGATCTGGAAGTAGGCCAGCCCGCGCAACCCGTAGCAGATCGACGGCACACCGCGGTCGAACATCGGCGAGTCCGAGATCACCACCACGTCGGCCGCCAGCTCCGCCTGGTGAGCCCGGACGAATCCGTCGAGATGCGTGCTGCCGATCTCTTCCTCGCCCTCGAGAATCACCCTCATGTTGACCGGCAACCGTCCCATCTGCTTCAGGCAGGCCTCGACCGCCTTGAAGTGCATGAAGATCTGGCCCTTGTCGTCGACCGCGCCACGAGCGTAGAGCTCCCCTTCGCGGACTGTCGCCTCGAAGGGGGGCGACTCCCACTCGTCGAGCGGGTCGACCGGCTGCACGTCGTAGTGGCCATAAAATAGAATAATCGGGGCATCGGTGGCATGGAGCCAGTCCGCATACACCACCGGGTTGCCGGCTGTCTCGATGAGCCGCACGTGCTCGAGCCCGATGCGGCCCAACTCGTCGGCGGTCCACCGGGCGCACCGCCCGACGTCATCGGCATGCTCGGGCAACGCACTGACGCTGGGGATGGACAGATACGTGGTCAGCTCAGCGACATACCGGTCGCGGTTGGTGTGGATGAAGTCGATGACGGTGTCCATCGTGCTGTCTTCCTGTCGACCCGGGTTACTGCCGGCGGCGTCGTCGGGCGGCCGTGAGTGTCAGCGATGCTCCACGAGTGACGGGCAACCTTCCCCACGTGTGACGATGTCGCCCGTACAAGATGTCTAGCGTCGTCGCGGCGTCTCTATCGGCAGGTCCTCCCGATCTCCCCATTCCTTCCAGGATCCGATGTAGTTGCGTACACGTGGATAGCCGAGCAGCCGCAACGCCAGGTAGCTGTGCGCGGCACGGTAGCCGCCCTGACAGTAGCTGATCACTTCCTTGTTCGGCGTGATCCCGGCCCGGTCATACATCTGTCTCAGCTCGGCCGCCGCCTTGAACGCGCCGTCCTCGCCCAGGTTGCGCGTCCACTCGATGTGCACCGCGCCAGGTACGGCGCCGCCACGCCTGGCACGAAGCGTCGTGCCGTAGTATTCACCGTCGGTACGGGTATCGAGCACCGCGACGTCGGCCGCATCGAGGCGGTCCAGCAGGTCCGTCCAGGTCGCCAGCCGTTCGTCGGACCGGCCGACGGTCCAGCCGCTGGGTTGCGGTGACGCCGCGTCACGGTTCACCCGACGTCCCTCGCGCTCCCACGCCCCGAACCCGCCGTCGAGCTGCCTCACGTCGGTATGGCCGAAGTACTCGAGAAACCAGAAGGCGCGCGCCGCGCGGATTCCGGACTGCTCGTCGTATACCACGACGGTGCGTTCCGGGTCGACGCCCCGGGACGAGAGCAGGTGTGCGATCATCCAGAGAAACGCTGACAGCGGTGCCGGATCGGTGTCGATCAGACTGACGCCGAACAGGTCGAGATGCACGGCGCCCGGCAGATGTCCAGCCGCGAACGCCTCGGCGGGCCTGAGGTCGAGCAGCACTGGCGGCGTTCCGCCGGCGTCGAGCCGCTCGCTTAACCCAGCGGTCGTGATCAGCAGCTGTGGGTTCGTGTAGCCCTTCGGGTTGTCGATAGCTTCCTGCTCCGTCATCATTCTTGCGCACCTCTCTGACGAGACACTGACGGGTTGCGGTTTCGGAGATTCAGGACAGCCCGCTGAAAGCTCCTCGTTAGACACTCCGGCCCAAGACTGAGGCAGACGCTGCCGAGGGCCTCCGGCTACTCCTTTCTCACGCGCCCTGCCGTCTGGGACCGCTCACGTTAACAAGGCGTATCTGACCAGGAACAGCACCGCGAATAGATGCACGAGCCAGTGCGCCTCGCCGCCGCGTCCGGTGGCAAGCTTCAGCACCGCGTAGGCGAGAACCCGAAGGCGATACCGTCGGTGATGCTGACCGCGAGCGGCATCACCATCAGCGTCAAGAACGCCGGCAGCGCCTCGGTCGGGTCGTCCCAGTCGATCCGGCGCACCCCGCGCACCATCATCGTACCAACAAGAATCAGTGCCGGCGCGACCACCGGGTACAGGGTGATCCGACCCCCCGCGTCGTACCCACCTCCGATCATACTGACCAGTGGCGACAGAAACAGCGACAGCAGAAACAGCAGGGCGATGACGACCGCGGTGAGACCGGTTCGCCCACCGGCCGCCACACCGCTCGCGCTCTCGATGAAGGCGGTGACCGTGGAGGTGCCGAGACCGGCACCGACGACGGTGCCGACCGAGTCGAACAAGGCCAGAAAGAAGAATGCGAAGATCACGGCGACCATGTCGGGCCGCAAGGCGCCGAGGATATCGAACTGTCCTAGCGTCGGCAGGATCGAGGGGGGGCACCCCCGCCACTCCCTGAAACCGCACCAGACCGCCGAGCCAGGCGGCGAGCGTGGAGGCCAGGATGCCAAGCAGGATCGCCGCCCGGACCCCGCGTACCCAGAGCACCGCCATCACGACCAGTCCCAGCATCGCCACCCGGACCGGCGGCGCGCGCAGGTCGCCAAGCGTGACAAGGGTACCGGGTGATGCGCCGATGACACCGGCCCACTGCAGCCCGATCATTGCGATCAGTAGACCGATTCCAGTCGCGATCGCATGCTTCAGGGAGTGGGGGGTGGCGGTGCTCAACCGCTCCCGCAGACCGAACCCGGCCGTCGCGATGAACAGGAGCCCGGCCACGGCCACCCTGCCCAGCGCCACCTCCCACGGAACCTCCATCGCCACCACGACCGTGAAGGCGAAATAGAAGTTGTGCCCCATCGCCGGAGCGACTGCAATCGGATAGTTGGCGAACCCAGCCATCAGCAGCGTGGCGAACGCCGACGCGAGACAGGTAGCGACGAAGACGGCGCTGAAGTCGAGCCCAACCGCGCTCAGCACGGCCGGCTGGACGAAGAGGATATAGGCCAGTGCCAGAAACGTGGTCACACCGGCCAGTATCTTGGCACGCGGGGTTGTGCCGTGCTCGGCGAGGTGAAACCGACGTTCGAGAAAGCTAACCATCCAGCTTCCATTCCTCGTCGTCCAATCGGACG
Source organism: Vicinamibacteria bacterium (assembly GCA_963578725.1). Lineage (GTDB taxonomy): Bacteria > Acidobacteriota > Vicinamibacteria > Vicinamibacterales > UBA8438 > NP936. The sequence continues at coordinate 79,137 of CAUZDS010000001.1, read as the reverse complement.
AGCCCCTCGTCCAGCAGCTTGACCAGATGCGCCACGACGTTCTCGTGCGCCAGTCGTTTAAGTCCGGTCTCCAGGCCCTCGTACACCCGATCGACGATCGCGTCCGGCCGCCGGTCACCGGCGCCCAGCGCGGCGACGATCTCGTCCTCCCGCCGCTGTCGATGATCCAGATAGCGGTCGAGCACCGCGGTCGGGTTTTCGATGGCCGCGCCATGCGCCGGCAGCATCCGCGCAGGCGCCAGGGCCAGCACGCGCCGCAGCGACGCGAGATACTGCGAGAGGCTGCCGCCGCGAGAAGCGGGAATTACGACGCTGCCGCCCAATACCACCAGATCCGCCGAAAAGAGCGTGCCGCTGGTCTCGTCGAGGAAACAGAGGTGGTCGGGCGCGTGGCCCGGCGTGTGGATGGCGCGCAGCTGACCGTCACCGGCGGCGATCAGGTCTCCGTCCGCGATCGGCAGACACTCGACAGCGTGGAGCCGGTCACGCTCAGGCCACGGCATCTTCCTGAAGGCGGTATCCGGCCAGCGCGCGGCGATGGCGTCGCAGCCGTCCGCATGGTCTGGATGCGCATGGGTGACCAGTACGTGGGCGAGGCGCACGGACGCGAGGGCACCCGCCAGCGTAGTCAGATGCGCGGCCTCGCCGGTCGCGGCGTCCAGTAACGTCGGCGTCAGGCCTGGAATCAGGTAAGTGTTGTTGCCGGCGCCGGTGTAGGAATTCGTGTTGCAGCCCGGAACGAGGATGATGTTCACAGGAGGGAGCTCAGCGCTGGCGGCTCGCGGCCCGTTGACGGAACGATGAAACCGACGACAATTATAAGCGTGCCCGATCCCGTGGTTGCCGCCGAGTCGTTCACGCCAGACGAGCGCAATGCTCTGACACCCTACTTCACGAACATCGACCAGCCGGTGTTCGCGCTGCGGAATCTTGCCGAGGTGGTCAAGGGCGCGCTGTTCGCCAGGTATTCCCGTTCGGCAAAGTCCCTGCGCCGGCTGTTTCTGGACGAGTTCCTGGACGACGTGCCGGACGGCGCGACGCCAGACGGCGTTGGCCTCGATCGCGCCGAGCGGCTGTACGAACGGGTGTTCGGCGCCTACGGCGACGATTCGGTGGCGCAGCTCGGCGGCGCGCACATCGCCTGCGAGGGGGTGTCGAACGTCCTGACCAAGATCCTCGAGCGCGGCCGGTTGATGGCGTATCTCGAACAGTCCACGCGTTATGTCCCGTACACGGATCGCCCCGGCGATCGGTGGAAGTATCTGATTCCTGAGGAGCTCGCACGACACCCCCTACGTGCCCGCTACGTCTCGATCCTGGACGACGCGTTCGAGACCTACGCCCGGTGGATCGATCCGACCCAGGAGTACTTTCGCCGGCGATACCCGAAGGCGGACGGGGATGCCGACGGCGTGCACCGCGCCGCCATCCGAGCCAAGGCGCTTGACACGCTCCGGGGGTTGCTCCCGGCCGCCACCCGCTCGAACGTCGGGATCTTCGGATCGGGTCAGGCGTTCGAACATTTGTTGCTGCAGATGCGGGCGCACCCCCTGGTCGAAGTAACCGGGTGCGCCGACCGGATGCTCCGAGAGCTGAGGCAGGTGATTCCGGCGTTTCTGACCAGGGTCGACCTGGAAGATCGGGGGGTTCGGTGGAGCCGGTATCTTGCCGAGACGCGCCGGGAGACCGGCCAGATCACCCGCCGGCTCCTGGAAGGGGTAGAGCCGGACCCACGGCCCGAGGTGGCGCTGACCGACTTCGACCCGGAGGGAGAAGTAAAAGTGGTGGCAGCGGCGCTTTACGAGTCGTCCCGTCTGCCTGACGACCAGTTGCTGGAGATCGTGCGGCGGATGAGTACCGACGACCGCGCCGCGTTGCTACACGCGTATGTCGGCAACCGCGCGAACCGGCGGCATCGGCCGGGCCGCGCGTTCGAGCGTACCGCCTACTGTTTCGACGTGTTGTCTGACTACGGCGCCTTCCGGGACCTTCAGCGCCATCGGTTGCTGACAATCGAATGGCAGGAGCTGTCAGCCGACAATGGCTACACTGAACCGGCTGCGATCGCGGAAATCGGCGCATCGGACGACTGGAATCGGGTAATGAGCCGGACACACGATCTGCACGGCGCCTTGAGCGAGGTATCGACGACGCTGGCTCAGTACGCCCTGGCGATGGCCTACAGGATTCGCTACCGCATACAGATGAATGCGCGGGAGGCGATGCACGTGATCGAGCTGCGGACCGCGCCGCAGGGCCATCCGGCGTATCGCCGCGTGTGCCAGCGGATGCACCGGCTGATCGCCGAGCAGGCCGGTCATCTGGCGATCGCCGACGCGATGACCTTCACCGATCACTCGACGGTCGAGCTCGAGCGGCTGGGCGCCGAGCGCGCCACCGAACGCAGACGGCAGCGCCGCACAGAGGGCTAACCCTCTTCCTTCTTCGACCAGTAGCGCGAGTACTCCTCGAGAAACGACAGACTCTCGAACGACGTCATCCGGTCGAAGAACAGCACGCCGTCCAGATGGTCGGTCTCGTGCTGGACGACCCGCGCCGGGAAGCCGTTCGCCGTCATCGAGAGCGCCTGCCCGTGACGGTCGACCGCTCGGATTCGGATGTCGGTAGCGCGGGACACGCGCCCCCGGATGTCCGGGATACTCAGACAGCCTTCCCAGTCATCTTCGACCGACGAGCCGATCGGTGTAACCTCGGGGTTGATGAGGACGACGGGCGACATCATCCCCTCCTCGCCGTCCACACCGGCCACGAACAGGCGGATGCTCTCGTGGACCTGCGGACCGGCGAGCCCGACACCCTGGCTGTCGTCCATCGTCTCGAACATGTCGTCGATGAGCTGCTGGATCTTCCGCGTCCCGATCTCATCGGGCTCGAGCGGACGGGCGGGCGTCCGAAGCACCGGGTGCCCCATCCGCGCAACCTTCAAGATGGACATGAGTCAGGATTATACGTTAGCGTCAATCCGCGGGCCGCGACCAGCGACATGCATCCTCACGACCATGGCGGCGTCTACCGCTTCTGCCCGGTCTGCGGCAGCGCGCTCGTTTCGAGGTTGCTCAAGCCGGGCGAACCCGAGCGGCTCGTCTGCACCGCCTGCGAGTTTGTGCTTTACCTCGACCCCAAGGTCGCGGTGGGCACGATCATCACGATGCCAGACGACCGGATAGTGCTGGTGCGTCGCGCGATCGCGCCGGGGTACGGCCTGTGGGTCTTCCCGGGTGGCTACGTGGACCGGGGCGAAGTAGTGGCTGCCGCCGCCGTGCGTGAAGCGCGGGAAGAAGCCGGGCTCGAGATCCGACTCGACGGGCTCGTGAGCGTCTACTCCTACGAAGGTCGCCCGCCCGTTATCATTGTCTACGCGGCCACGGCGACGGCCGGCGAGCTCGAGCACGACGACGAGAGTATCGAGATTCGCACATTCGCCGATGCGGACATCCCCTGGGACGAGCTCGCCTTCAGGAGCACGCGCGAGGCGCTGCGCGACTATTTCGCCGGCGTCCTGCACACCCACTGCCGGTAGAGCAATGCCCCTGAGGAACCGGGAGGCAGGAGACAGGCGGCAGCCACACTGTGCGCGCAACAAGGCGATGCGACCGATGATGCTTCGGGTCGCGGCTGATCGCCTGCGCTAGCGCAGGCGATCAGCCGCCCACCGCTCGACGGCCTGGGAGCGACATCTATGGACAAGAACGGTGATGGCACGCGGGTATTGGTGTCCTATCTGACGCTCAGACGGGTGGTCGGTAGCTTGGGCGTCCTGCTGCCCGTGCTGCTTGCCGTGGGTTGTTTTCCACCATGAGCGAGAGCAGGGCGATACACACGGTGCACTTCGTTTCCGCGACCGCACTGTTCCTGTTGTTGTCCTACTTCTCGCTGCACCTCTTCACCAAGACGAAGAAGGATGCTTCTCCCTCACCGGAGAAGGAGATTCGAAACCGCGTTTACGTGGCCTGCGGTGTGATCATCCTGGCGTGCATCACTTCGATCACTCTAACTTCGCTTTTCTCAAGAACACGTCCGTGGCATCGATCAAGCCTGTGTTCTGGCTGGAGTCGCTGGCATTGTGGGTCTTTGGTTGGGCGTGGTTCATAAAGGGCGAGACGTTGTGGAAGGATGGGAACTGACGGTATCGGAATCGAACATCGCCGGTCTCGGTGCAACCCCGGGTTACGCCACCGGCGCTGGAAACCGAAGGTCGCGCCACTCGGCTGTCGCCGCCGCCGCCTCGACCAGCGCGTCGACGGCCAGCGCCGCCTCCGCTTCGGCGACCTGACGCGCACCCGCCCGTGTCGCCGGGTGCTTCGGCGTGAACAGGGTGCAACAGTCCTCGTCCGGCACGATCGATACCTGATACGTACCCAGGCGCCGGGCCTCCTGCACGATCTCGTCCTTGTCCATCCCGACCAGAGGGCGCAGCACCGGCATGGTCGCGACCGAGTCGATAACCGCCATGTTGTCAAGCGTTTGAGACGCCACCTGCCCGAGCGCCTCTCCCGTGACGAGTGCGCCAGCGCCGCTGGCGCGCCCGATCCGCTCTGCGATCTGCAGCATCAGGCGCCGGTAGACGACGACCCGGAGCGGAGGCGGTACCGCTAGCACCACCGTGCGCTGTATGTCGCCGAACGCGACGATATAGAGTCTGGTCTCGAGCTGGCGGCGGGTCAGCCGCTCGGCGATCTCAGCCACCTTCTCCTGCGACGTATGGGAAAGAATCGGATAGCTGTGGAAATGTATCAGCCGAACCCGGCAGCCCCGTTTGATCATCCGGTAGGCCGCTACCGGTGAATCGATCCCACCCGACAGCAGACAGGCCACGCGACCGCTGACACCGCTCGGGAGCCCACCGTCGCCAGGCTCCTTTCGGACGTAGCAGAACGCCTCATCTTTGTTGAGAATCTCCACGCCCACCGTCAGCTCTGGTCGCTCGAGGTCCACACGCCAGCCACGAGCCGACTTGATACGCCCGCCCAGCTCGCGTTCGATCTGCGGTGAGGTCAGCGGAAACCGCTTGTCGGCTCGCTTGGCGACCACCCGGAAGCTCTCTGGCTCCCGGTCGATGAGGCCTCCCAACACCGTGTCCGCGATCGCGTCGATGTCGCACCGGGTACGCACCGCCCGGGAAAAGTTGGCGATGCCTGGCAGCCGCGCCAGCCGCTCGCGCACCTCGGCCCAGTCGTCGTCCGACGCGTGCTGGAGCTCGATCCGGCCCATCAGCGCGCGAACCTTGACACCACGAAGATCCGCCGTCGCGGTGCGGATGTTGCTCACGAGCCGCTCGACGAACCAGGGCCGGTTGCGTCCCTTGAGTGCGATCTCATGGTAGTGAACGATGACGGATGGCATGTGTCTAGATGTCCGGGCATGGCCACGCATCACCGTTGATCTGAACGGCGTTGGGTCAACTCCTCCGCGGCCTCGGCTGCCAGGTGCCCGCTGATGACGGCGCTCTCGATGGTACCCGGTAGACCAGTGTCGATCCAATCGCCCGCGAGCAGGAAACCGGACACCATCGTCTTGGTGCTTGGCCGAGGCGGCTGCCCCGGTGCCAGCGAGAAGGTGGCACATGGCTCCCGAACGACGGTCGCGCGCGTGACGGAGGCATCACGCGCCGCCGGCAACGCCGCCTTCATCTCGTCGGTGGCCAGCTCGATGAGCGCGCTGTTCGACGACCCGGTGATCGCCGAGGCACCGCTCGACACCAGCGACAGGTGAGACGCCCCGCCGCCGAACACCAGTCGCTTGTCGAAAACCCACTGCATGGCCCGGCCCGGCAAACCTAGAAAGGGCCGGTCGAGCACAGGACGGTCGAACCACAGGTTGACGGTGACGATCGGTGACGAGTCGGTCGCATCGGCAGCGGCGCAGACGGCGGCGAGCGCGGGCGGCGGACCGGACGGAAACAGCTCGCCGAGCGCGAACCAGGGCACCGCCGCGATGACTGCCCACCCACGAACCCGATCGTGTCCGGCTTCGACATCCTGGACGCGCTGGCCGTCGGAGCGCACTCGTGCGGTCACGCCGGTGCGCACCTCGCCGCCGTGCGCCTCGATGAATGCCCTGGCCGGGCCGGCGTAGAACTCCTCGAGCGGGCGCGTCGGCAGAGCCACACCGGAATCGGACGGCTCGGTACCGCTGATTTGCGCTAGCGCGCGCACAAAAGTCGGCGCGGCCGCGACCTCTGGGCTCTGGTTCAAGGCCGCCAGTGCGAGCGGCTCCCAGAGCAGCTCGCGCAACCGACGGGTCTGACCACACCTGCCGAGCCAGTCGGTCACCGTTTCACCAGGGGACGCGGCCAGGACACCACCGCGCAGCCCGCGCCGTGCGAGGCGCAGTGGGCCCGCCAGCCTGAAACAGGCGCAACGGTCGCGAAAGTCGAGCGCGTCCCACTCGAGCAGGCCCGCGAGCAGATTCAGCGGCGGACGGAGCGGTGGGCACACCAGCCGGGTAAGCCGGCCGCCGGAATCGACGAGGGTGACGTCCAGCTGCGGCTGCAGGCGTAACCGCCCGGCCGCGCCGATCCGTGACAGGAACCGCCGGGTCTCGTGATAGCACCCGAACAGGACGTGCTGACCATTGTCGACCAGCTCCCCGGTCGCCCCGTCCCGAAACGAGGTCGCGCGCCCCCCGAGCCTGGTCCGTGCTTCGAGCACCACGACCCTCAGGCCGCGCTCGGCCAGCGCTGCCGCGGCGCTGAGCCCGGCGAAGCCCGCGCCGATGACGACGACATCGTGCGTCCGGCGCATTTGGCTCACACTCCGACCATCGTTCTGAGCCACACCGTGGCGGCGATCCAGGCGCGACGGGGCCGCGGGACCCGAACGACCTCGGAGAATACGTCGTAGCCCCGCCGCTCGATCCGCTTGAGAATGGCGAAGTAAATCGCCGCCATGATCTCCGCCGCGACGAGGCGGCGGCGGTCCGCTGACGGCAGCGCCGACCGCGCCTTGCTGTAGTACGCCCTGGCCAGACCGCACTCGTATCGCAATAGCGCGACGACCCGATCTGAGCACCCGCCGCGCAGGTCGTCTTCCGTACACTCGAACCGCTCGAGGTCCTCGAGTGGCAGGTAGAGTCGGCCGGCCTCGAGGTCAGCCGGCAGGTCACGGACGATGTTGGTCAGCTGGAGCGCGACGCCGAGCGCGACGGCATAGTCACGTGTCGCAGGGTCGCGAAAGCCGAAGATCTCGATGCAGAGCAGACCGACTGCTGACGCGACACGGATGCAGTACTGGTACAGCTCGTCGAACGTACGATATCGTCTGGTCACGGTGTCCATCTCAACCCCGTCGAGCAGATCGTCGAACGGGCCGCGAGGTAGTGCGAACCGGGCGATGTAGGGTTTCAGGTTCAGACCTTGCGTCGTCAGCGGGCGCTGGTCACCGTAGCAGGCCGCAAGCTCGCGCCGCCAGCGACTCAGTAGCTCGGAGGGTGATTCGCCGTCCCGGTCGGCCGGTGGGCAGTCCGCCGCGTCGTCTACGGCGCGACAGAAATCCCAGACCGCGACGATGGCACGCCGCTTCTCAGCCGGCAGCACGAGAAACGAGTAGTAGAAATTCGTGTCGCGCGCCACTGGTGGCCTGTGTCAGGGAAGTGTAATGTGGATTCCGGTTCTAGGCACCCAGGCCAGCTCGATGCAACGGGCGGTGGTCGTTAGCCACGCCGCCAGGTCAGGGTTTTCCACACGATGAGCATCCCGTCGCGCGGACCGAGCGTGGGGCGTTCGGTGAACACGTCGAACCGATTCTGCTCCAACCGATCGAGGATCCGGAGACCTCCGAGCCATGTCAGCCGCAGCTCCAGCGCCAGACGACCGTCTACCCCGTCGCAGACTGCGCGGCCCTGGTCGAATAGCTCCCTCGTACGCACCACGACCCGCCCCAGCGTTGCGCGCCAGGCCGGTGTCAGCCGGTGCTCGAGCAAATCTGCCTCCAAAGCGCCAAAGGCGGCCCGATCCTCGACCGGCACGTAAATGCGCCCGGCGGCATGATCTCGTTCGAGGTCCTGCCAGAAATTCGTCAGTTGCAGGGCCGTGCAGAGACAGTCCGCGGTCCGGTCGAGACCCGGGTCGTCGTGTCCGGCGACCCGCAGCACCAGCCGTCCCACTGGATTCGCCGACCGCCGGCAGTAGTCGAGCAGCTCGTCCCAGCTCTCGTATCTGTGCGTGCGAACATCCTGCTTGAACGCGCTCAGAAGGTCCTCGAACAGGCGGACCGGCAACTGGCAGACCCGGATCGTGTTCGAGAGAGCGAGAAAGAGTGCCTCCGGATCAAGCTGCCCCCCGGACACAGGCGGCACGTCGACACCGGTCGCCGCCCGGGATCCCACAGGCGCGGTGACGCTGCGCCGAAGCCGCTCGCCCCAGGCGTCGAGACGGTGGAGACGCTCGTCCGGGGCCACGTCTCCCTCGTCGGCGAGGTCGTCAGCGACGCGAGCAAACGCGTAGATCGCCGCGATGTGGGGACGCATCGGCCGTGGCAGCATCCAAGAAGCGACGGGGAAGTTCTCGTAATGAGCCTCCGCCAGGCGGGTGCAAGCGAGGTAAGCCGAAGCAAGTGCAGCGTCGGTCGATGACACGGCAATCAGAGTCTCCCCGCGATTCTACTGTCCAGAAACCCGCACAGGCCACCGAACTGTCGCAGTTCCGGATGTCCTGTTACGATGGATCGTGATGCGCAACGTCGTCGCCGGCTTCATCGCGTTCGGCCTCCTCCTGTTCGCGCTCGGGTTGGCGTCGACGCTCCGCTTCCACCGTCGAAGCCGCGAGCGGGAGCGACGCGAGCTGTTGGCCGCCGGGCGGACGGTGCTCGCGGAGATACCGACCCGGGACGGCCTGGATCTGTTCCTCTCGGATGTGGACCATTTCTATTGGGGCGGGACCGCGATCGCGAAGAACGATATCCAGCTAGTCAGGGTGCTGATCAACGGTTCGCCAATCGCCTCCCACACCGCCCGCCGCTACCCGACCGACGACCCAGGGGACGCCGGCCGGTTCGCCGACCGTCCCGAGGGGATCGCGCACGACCGATGGGACGTGCTGATCCGGACCGCAGCGAGCGATACGCTGGTTGCGTGCGGCAGCGTAAGGGAGCGTGTCTCCCAGGAGCTCGCGCGGAGCGTGTTCGACGCCGTCGAGGCGGACATGGAGGACCGAGACCTGCGGGCGGCCGCCGCCGACCGCACGCCGACGGCTACTACCACGCCCGTTCGCTGATACCTGCTCTGGCGTTGACCGCACGCGCCACGACGAACAGCAGATCGGACAGTCGGTTCAGGTACGCGAACGGTACGGTGCCGACCGACTCGACGCCGAGCGCCACCATGCGTCGCTCCGCACGCCGACACACCGCCCTGGCGAGATGGACGGTGGCCGCCGCGGGGTGTCCGCCCGGCAGTATGAAGCGCCGCAGCGGCTCGAGCTCCCCTTCGAGATGGTCGATCCATCCTTCCAGTTGCCCGACCGCAGACTCGCCAACGGATGCCTTCGCGTGGCCGGCGGCGTGTGACGTGGGGTCAGCGAGCGACGCGCCCAGTGCGAAGAGCTGGCCTTGGATCTGGACCATCATCTTGGCCAGGTCGGCGTCGACGCCTGCGCTCAGCACGAGGCCCAGACAGGCGTTGAGCTCGTCCACCTCGCCACAGGTGTCGACCAGAGGCGAGGCTTTAGAAACGCGGCGACCATCGAGCAGACCGGTCTGCCCAGCGTCACCGGTGCGCGTATAAATCTTCACATCTGGATTATAGTGCGGCCGTCATGCAGTCGTCCTCGCACGCACGGAGCTCGCCGGCGCCCCCCCCGTTGCCCCCGCCCGCGTTACGGCGCAGGTTCCGCCGCCGGCTGCTCGGCTGGTATCGGCGAAACGGGCGTGATCTTCCCTGGCGGCATACACGCGACCCGTACCGCATCCTCGTATCGGAGATGATGCTCCAGCAGACCCAGGTCGACCGTGTCCAGCCGAAATACGAGGAGTGGCTACGGAAGTACCCGTCGCTGGAGTCGCTCGCGGCGGCGGCGCCGGCCGAAGTCGATCGGATCTGGCGTCCCCTCGGCTACAACGTTCGCCCTCGTCGACTGCTTGCCATCGCCCGCGAAGTGGTCGCCCGCTACGGCGGTGCGCTGCCGTCCGACGGGGACACTCTGCGCTCGTTCGCTGGAATCGGCGCCTACACCGCCGGCGCCGTGCAGAGCTTCGCGTTTGGGCGGCGCGCGCCAATCGTCGACACAAACGTAGGCCGGCTGCTGTTTCGAGTGTTCCTCGGAGACGGGAATCGCAACGAGACCGCGGTCAAGAAGCATCTGTGGTCGCTCTCGGCGGCACTGCTCCCCCGTCGCAATGTCTTCGACTTCAACCAGGCCTTGATGGACCTCGGCGCCATGGTATGCGTGGCACGGCGGCCACGGTGTCTCGTCTGTCCGATGCGCCCGATCTGCAAAACATACCCGTTTAACCTAGACATGGAGGGCAGCTAGTGTCCCGCCAGGTGGTGGTGGTCGCCGCGGTCGTCGAGCGCGCAGACCGGATCCTCGTCACTAAACGGCCCGCGGGAGCGCATCTGGCCGGCCACTGGGAGTTTCCCGGCGGAAAGACGGAAGACGGAGAGGATCACCGTCGGTGTCTGGAGCGGGAGATGCACGAGGAGCTCGACGTCGCGGTGGTGGTGGGGACCGAACTGCATGCGACCCGCTTCGTCTACCCGGATCGGACGGTCGAGCTGCACTTCTACCGCTGCACCGTTAGCGGAGAGCCACGACCGGTCCTGGGACAGCAGGTGCGGTGGGTGTTACGAGATGAGCTGAGAACGCTGCGCTTCCCGCCAGCCGATCTCGAGCTGATCGAGAAGCTCAACCCGCGGCCCGCAACGGAAGGAACGGTCGCGACGTAACGATGCCGGTTACCTGCCGCGCGTCGTCTCTGGCGACGAGCCCCGTGCCAGGCTCGGCCAGCTCACGGGTGACGTAACCCAGCGCGATCGCCCGGCCAAGCGCCGGCGACCACGCGGAACTCGTGATATTCCCGATCGGCTGGCCGTCCTCGCAGGTCGTCAGGACGGCGCCGGCGGCCGGCGGCTCGCCGCCCGTCTCGAAGGACAGACCGACCAGGCGACGTCCTACCCGACCCCGCCCGCGATGCAGAATCCGGACAATCACCTCCTGGCCGACGTAACAACCCTTCGTCATACTGATCGCGCGGGCCTCGATGCCAGCCTCGAGCGGAATCGTCTCCTGATCCATGTCGCCGGGAAACGCCGGGCGCCCCGCCTCGACCCGGAGGAGGTCGAAGGTGGCCTGATCGAGCACTACCGCGCCCGCCTTCGCCAGCGCGTCGCCGAGCGCCGCCCTGACCGCGGCCTCCGCGTAGAGGATGAAGCCGAGCTCGCCGGTCTCGTCGCTGCGCGCCGTCACGACCGGAACACCCTCGAAGCTGCCGCAGCGGGTCCGATACTCCGGATCCGTGCTGAGCGCGCCCGCGTCGACCCGAACGGCGTCGTCAGTACTGACCGGCCGCACGACCTCGCTGATGAGACTCGCCGACTGTGGGCCGTGAACGCCGAGCGCCGTCCACCGGGGAGACCTATCCTCGACCGACACGTCCTCCGTGAAGACCAGCTCGCGAAGACGGTCCAGTAGCATCCCCGTCACGGTCGGATGGACGTCGAGCAACAGCTCTGTCCCTAGATTGAGAACCTGCATGTCGGCGACCATCCGGCCCTGCGGCGTGAGGTAGGCGGCGTAGCACCCGTCCCCGGACGACAGCGCTTCTATGTCGTTGGTCAGCAGCCCCTGCAGATACGAAGCCCGGTCGTCACCACCGACGGCGATCCTGCCGCGTGCCGACATATCGATTAGCACCGCGGCGCGGCGCCCGGCGTGATAGCTCGATGGCATTGGCATGGTGGGCAATCGCCCACGGGTCCAACCGGCGTGCGACGCCTAAAATGATATGCTCGGCCCGATGCGGATCCCTGGATATTGTACTTTGCTCGTCATTGTCCTGTCGGGTCCGCCGGTAACTGCGCAGCCGCCGGCCAGCGCGACCTCGGTCACCTTCAATGTGTTCCTTCGATCGACGCCGGTCGGATTCGAGCAGGTCGAGCTGACCCGCAGCCCGAATGGCTGGATCATCCGCTCCCGGGGCGACCTGGCCCAGCCCGTCGATCTCCAGAACCGGTTCTTCGAGGTCGAATACGATCCGCAGTGGCGCCCGCTGGTGCTGACCATTGACGGCGTTCGGGCCAACAACCCGTTCTCGATCCGAACGACCTTTGACGGAAATAGCGCGACCAGTGAGGTGGAGGAGGCGGGACGACGACGGAGCGTCACTGCCCAGGTGCCGCCCGACGTGGTCGTGCTTCCAGATTACTTCTTCGCAGCCTACGAGGCCCTGGCCTTCCGGCTGGTCGGCACCGAGGCCGGCGATGAAATCCCGGTCTACGTAGCGCCTCGGGGTGGCGCCCGCATCAGGGTCGACCAGGTCCTCTCACAGCAGATCGACACCGGGACGGCGGTCGTCGATGCCCGTGTGTATCGCATCTTATTGCTGAGCGCCGCCACCCCGCTGATGATGGAGGTCTGGACCGATGCGGAGGAACGGCTTCTGCGCGTGTCGATTCCCGACGCTGGCCTCGATGTGGCGCGCGAGGATATCGTGTCGGCCCCGACCCGCGTGCGGCGGGTCAGCCACGCTGGCGATGAGGATCTCGATGTCCGGGCGGAGGGATTCGCGCTGGCCGCCACGGTCACGACCCCCGTGGACCAACTAAGGCCGGCGTCCGGCTGGCCGGCGGTGCTACTGGTGCCGGGCTCCGGGGCCGGCGACCGTGACGGCACCCTCTTGGGTGTGCCGGTGCTCGGACAGACTGCGGTCGCGCTCGCCGACACCGGTTTCCTGGTCGCCCGATACGATATGCGCGGCGTGGGGCAGAGCGGCGGCCGCCCGGAATCGGCCGGAGTAGAGGCCTACGCGGACGATGCGCGCACGATGGTGCGATACCTGGACGACCGAGACGACGTCGACCGTGACCGCATTGCGGTGGTGGGGTATGCCGAGGGTGGATGGATCGCCATGGTCGCGGCGTCCAGAGAACGCCGGGCAGACACCCTCGTGCTGGTCGGCACCCCGGGGACGACCGGCTCCGAGCTGGTCATGGAGCAGCAGCGCGCCGAGCTGGACCGACTCGGTGCCTCGGAGACGGAGAGGGCGGAGAAGATCGGCCTTCAGCAGCGGATTAATGATGCCGTGCTTGGCAACGGATTGTGGGACGGCGTGCCGGAGGACATGCGGCGCCAGGCGGACACACCCTGGTTCCGCAGCTTCCTGGAGTTCGATCCCGCCGACACGATGCGAAGAACCCGGCAGCCGATTCTGCTCCTCCATGGCTCGCTGGGCACCGAGTTCGGTCTCCATCACACCGCGCGGCTGGAAGCGCTGGCTCGGGCGCGGCCACGGAACCCCTCAACGGAACGCGTGACTCTCGACGGACTCGATCACTTGCTGGTCGAGACCGGATCAGACGCCGTATCGGAGTATGGCGATCTCCAGGAAAGGTCGGTCAGTCAGACGTTTATCAGGGCATTGACCGACTGGCTGGAGGCTGTGCCCTAGCGGCGATCGGCGAAAGCCCGTATCGCACCGACACCCTGGCGTGACGATGCCGAGCACGGCCGGCACCAGACGCAACGAAGGAGCACATCGGGGCATGTGCGATCGAGGAGCAACACTGTCCAGGCTGGATGCAGGGCCCGTCGAATGCAGCGGGGCTATTGCCACGGGCGCCTAGCGTGGCAGGAGAAACCAGAGGCCGACTGCAATGTGGATTCTTCGGTCGAACGAGGAGGCCGAGGGTGGGCCCTACACGTTCCGCATGACTCCGGGGCGTGTCCGTACGCTTGGCCGGGGTCCACTTGCTGACTTCGTGCTGGATGCTCCACTCGTCTCGCGCGTCCACTGCCGCCTTCTCGTGGCCGACGGCGAGCTCGTCGTCGAGAATCTCGATAGCACCAACGGGACGTTCGTCAATGACCGTCCGGTCAAGCGCTCGGTCTTGAAGGTTGGTGACCGGTTGCGAGCCGGGCGCGTCAACCTGACCGTTTCGGCCGAATGAGACACGCGTCCATCGGCACCCAAACGATTCAGCCCAGCCAGGCGGTGCGAGCCGAGTCAGGGTGGTCTAAGTGGGCGCCTCGCTAGCTCCGTGGCACCGACGGGCGTATCTCGACGCGACTCGGCAAAGCGTGACGTGGATGACGCAGCAGATCCACCACCATCTGCGCGACATCCGACGCAGCCAGCTTCCAGGCCATGTCTGCGGGCGACGCGTTTCCGGCGAATTCGGTGTCGACCGATCCCGGCAGCACGCAGCTGACACGGATACCGTCGCGCCGCACCTCTTGCATCAGCGACTCGGTAAGCGCGTTGAGACCCGCTTTCGAGCCGCAGTAGGCGGCACCACCGGCGAACGGGTGCTTGCTAGCAAGGCTGCTCACGTTGATGATCCAGCCCCCCCCCCGTTGCTTCATGAACGGAATCGCCGCCCGACAACAGTAGAACACGCCAGACAGGTTCGTCTCGACGGTCTCCAGCCAGTCCTCGACGGTCAGCTCGGCTACGGGCGAAAACCGACCAACCCCGGCGTTGTTGATCAGGATGTCCAAGCCGCCCAGCTGCTCGACGGCCGATTCGACAAGGCGTTGGGCCTGTTCGGGCCGGCGCACGTCGGCCGGCGCGGTAACGACCCGGCCGGCCGGGGCCGATGCCGTCTCCGTGACGATCCGCGTGGCCGCCACGTCGAGCGCATCCGTCGATCGGCCGCAGATCAAGACATCGGCGCCGGCCAACCGGAGCGCGATCGCCGTCGCCAGTCCAATCCCGCTGGACCCGCCGGTGACAATCGCCGATCTGCCGCCGAGGTGCCACGCGTTCGTCATTTATGTAATGTCCCCTCTTCCGTCAGCACCACGCTAGCGCGGCGGTGCCACCGCGGCATGACGGCCCGGAGCGAGGACAGCGGCGACAATGTGTGGCAGCCGAGACACCACCCTGATGCTATGGCCCTCCCCGCAGGCGCGACTCTCCAGCGACTTGCTATGTTACGGAGTGCCGCGGCCGCCTGGCAAGGCGACCGGCAAACCCTTCTGATTCCTCGGAGACAGACCGTTACAATTACGGTGTTGCTCTGACACATCGTCGGGGCGGGGTGCACGCGCTCGATATGTCGACCATCGTCATCCTCGGTGCCGGCGCGCTCGGCGGCGCGCTGGCTCACAAACTGGCCGGGCGTGAGCGGGTGCGGGCTGTCCATCTGATCGATCCGGCCTCGGGCGTCGCAGCGGGCAAGGCGCTCGACATCCGACACGCCGGTGCCGTCGAGCGGTTCGACACGCGGGTCACCGCCACCGGGGAAATCGACGCGGTCATCGGTGCAGCCGCAGTCGTCATGACCGGTCCAGCCAGCACACCTGACGAAGACTGGAAGGGCGAGGCGGCGCTGGCGTTGTTGGGCCGGGTTGCAGGCCTGGCGCGTCGCATCCCGATCGTCTGCGCCGGCGCTTCGCAGGGCCCGCTGGTCGCCAGCGGGGTGCAACAGCTTGGGATTGACCGGCGGCGGATCTTCGGTTCGGCACCTGGAGCTCTTGTCTCGGGCCTGCGCTCGCTCGTCGCGCTCGAGGCCGGTGTGTCGCCGATCGAAGTCGCGATCAACCTACTGGGGCGTCCTCCCACAGAGCCAGTCGTACCCTGGAGCAGCGCCACGATCGGAGGTTACCCGCTCGAGGACACCCTGTCGCCGCCCCAGCTGGGGCGCCTACGGCGACGTGTCGAACGGTTGTGGCCTCCCGGACCCTACACGCTCGCGGCAGCGGCCACTCGGGTCATCGAGGCGATGGTGCTCGGTGGGTCGCGGCGAACGTTCGCCTGCTTCGTCGGTGAGAGCTCGAGCGACGGGCCGCGCGCTCAGTCCGTCGGCGTCGCCCTGGGCCGCGGTGGGATCACGGACATCCTGACGCCGACGCTGAACCGCCTCGAGCAGATGCAACTCGAAAATGCGCTCAGCCGAAGAACCTGACAACGGTGGACCCCGGCGGACCTGGCCGGTGGTCAGGCAACGATGCACACCGCCAGCCCATCGGCGAAGTCGGCGAGCTGCTCACGAAGAAGCAGTCGGCCACGATGAAGGTGCGACTTCAATGTCTGGGGCTTCACCTCCAGCACGGCGCTGGCCTCCTCGGTGGAGAGTTCCTGCACATCCCGCAGCAGCACGGCGGCTCGGTATCGGTAGATGTCCGGCAACCCGGAGAGCGGGGACACTAGACGCGCCTAAATCTCCCTTCGTAATACCTGGTCGTCGGCCAGATCGGACCAGTCAGCCACTTCCCGTGGCTCGCTCGACCCGGCCGTGTCGCTCCAAAACGCCGGTTCCAGCGGAAGCTCGGCCGGCCGACGGTGCTTGAAACCCCGCAGACGCGACATCGCCGTATTGAAGGTGGGCCGATAGATCCAGGACGAGGGCGCCGCGTCGCCGCGGAAGGCGTCGATCTTCCGGAACACACGCAGCAGCACGTCCTGCGTGACCTCCTTGGCATCTTCGCGGTTCTTCATGTGCCGTATAACGCCAGCTGGTAGATCCGGGTCCCATACGTGCTTTATAGCTCCGGCATGGCTAAGGCGTCGCCATCTCTGAGCCGCTCCGCCAGTTGCTAGTCGCTTGTGTTGTCTCGCATCGCGCTCTCTCCGAACCTATCCAACAGAACACGGAGGAGGCGACTCTTATTCCCTGGAATTGGCGGCGCGTGGCTCGGCCGACCCCTCGGAGATCCGCCGTCCGAAGACCTGGGCGAACGCGTCGGCCACCACTGCTTCGAGCTCGGGCCTGGGTGGGACCTCGCCGATCAGACGCCCGAGTGACGTGACACCGCGTCCCTCCAGACCGCAGGGCACGATGAACCGGAAGTGATCGAGATTTGTGGTGACGTTAAGCGCGAACCCGTGGCTGGTGACCCAGCGTGAGAGTCGCACGCCGATCGCGGCCAGCTTGTCGTTGCCGACCCAGACACCGGTGAGTCCGGCGACGCGCCCCGCCAGGACTCCGAACGATGCCACCGTCTGGATCAGCACCTCTTCGAGATCCTGAACATACCGGTGGACGTCACACCGGTGTGGTTTCAGATCGATGACGGGGTAGCCCACGAGCTGTCCCGGGCCGTGATACGTCACGTCACCCCCGCGGTGAACGTCCAGAATCTCGATGCCACGGTCACGCAACTCGGCGGGTGACGCCAGCACATGGTTTCGACGGCCAGGGCCGCGGACCCCGACCGTGATGACGGCCGTGTGCTCGAGCAGTAGCAGCCGATCAGGAATCTCCCCTGCCTGCCGGGCAGCCACCAGTTCCCGTTGCATCTCGAGCGCGATCCCATAGGGCACCAAGCCCAGCGAGCGGACCTCCAGCGTCGGCAGGTCGGTTGCGGACCGCACGCCGAACCCGCGCGCTGAGTCATCTTTCACCGTGTCGCTCTGGCTACTGAGGGACACCGAAAGCCCTTAGCTTGCGACCGGCGCCTGTCCCCTGGCGCCTGTCTCCCGGGAAAAACTCTCCAGTATGTCCCTGACCCTGGCAAGGAACCGATCGGCCGCCGCGCCGTCGATCAATCTGTGGTCGAAACCAAGGGTGAGGAAGGCCCGTAGACGTACGACGATCGTGTCGTCCACTACGACGGGCCGCTTCTCGATCGCGCCGACGCACAGGATGGCGGACTGCGGCTGGTTGATGATCGGTAGTCCGAAGAGCGATCCGAAACCGCCGGGGTTGGTGATAGTGAAGGTACCACCCTCGACATCGTCCGGCGACAGCTGCTTGGACCTGGCCCTGGATGCGAGATCGATGATGGCGGCGTCGATTTTATCAATGCTCAGGCCGTTAGCCCTCTTGATGACCGGCACGATCAGGCCCCAGTCCAGCGCCACCGCGACACCGAGGTTGACCTGCTCGTGGAAGACGATATCGTCGCCGTCCACTGAGGCGTTGATAATCGGCATCGTACCCAGTGCGTCGGCCACCGCCTTGGCAATGTAGGACAGATACCCCGGGGTCGTTCCCGAGGCCGACCTGGCCGCCCTCAGCTCGGCGATATCGGAAAAGTCAACCTCGAAGACCGTGTGGACATGTGCCGACGTTCGCCGGCTCGTCATCATGTGCTCGGCGATACGCCGCCGCATCACGCTCATCGGCTCGACCCGTGTCTCTGGGTCGGCGATCGCCGCTGTCTTCATCCATCCCGCCGCATCCCGGGTCGACGGGGCCCGCTGCTCCACGTACGCCCGCACGTCGGCCTTCGTGATACGGCCGCCGACCCCCGTCCCCACGACCTTGGACATATCGACGCCATGCTCAACCGCGAGTCTTCGCACGACCGGCGACAGGTGGCGGCGTGTCGGTGCACCGGGGGTCCCCGCGGATGGTGGCCCGCTGGTGCTCGCCGGGGGTATCACGTCCTGTTGGGTTCGGGACACGGGAACGGCCGGTGCGAGAGCCACCTTTTCGCCCCGGCTGCCGATGACCGCCACCACCGAGTTGACGGGCACTGTCTGCCCCACTTCCACCCTGATCTGCGCCAGCACGCCGGCGGCCGGCGACGGGATTTCAGCGTCGACTTTATCGGTCGAGATCTCGAAGAGCGGCTCATCCCGGTCGATCGGCTCGCCTATCTTCTTGATCCACCGCACGATCGTCCCCTCGGTGATGGACTCACCCATCTGGGGCATCAGCACGTCGGTAGGCATCTTCTAGTGTCCTGTCTCAAAGGTGCGGTCGCTCCCGCGTCGCGCCCCTTACGGCGTCCGGTCGGTGCAAGACGCGACTCCGGAGCACATCGAACATCCGTGACTGTAAGCCGAAATCAGCCTTCGCGAGGTCTTCGGCGCTGACTGGCCTAGTGGCCCGCGGCAGGGTACGGCCGCCGCTACTTCCACCAGGGGCGGCGCTGGGCTCTCGCTCAGCGCGGTCGAATACTGCCCGGTACGCTCCCTCCTCATGCCCACGGTGACGTGTGCCCGGCAGCCATTGAGCAACCGTCGGTGCGTGGCCGTACTGATGCCCACGGCCAACTTAGCCGGAACCCGAACGTGCCGAGTGACGTCCGACGCCGTCCAGGCGGGATGCCCCAGCTGTGAATTATGTATCGAACCTCCGTGAGAGGACACTCGCTCCAGGATCGTTGCCACAGCGCGGCGGGAGCCACGGCGATCGGCGGCTGCCCGCCCGCGACTCAAGCTGATCGTGCCAACGGTGGCACGCCAACCAACCGGTCGTCCATGCACTGCATACAGTATCACACATGCTAATACAACACGATCTCATCATTAGTCTAATTTGTGATACATTGGACCAGCTCATGCACGTTGAAACACTGAATATTTTCTGCGACATCGTTCGCCACCAGAGCTTCTCGCGAGCGGCGGTGGTCAACTCCGTGAGCCAGTCGGCTGCCAGTCAGGCCGTACGACAGCTGGAGAAGCACCTGGGCGTGCAGCTCATCGACCGCTCCAAGCGGCCGTGGAAGCTCACCGTAGAGGGCAAGGCATTTTTTAAGGGCTGTCAGGAAATCGTCGAGCTCTATCACGAGTTGGAGAACGAGGTGCGGCGCAAGCAGAACCTATCCGGCCACACCGTGCGACTGGCCGTGATCTACTCGGTGGGTCTGCAGTACCTGACCCATTACGTGGACCAGTTTCGAGTCCTCGTACCGGGGGCCGGTGTCGACCTTGATTACATGCACCCGGACGAGATCTGTGAGCGGGTCCTGAACGACCAGTGCGACCTCGGGCTAGTCTCCTTTGTTACGCCCCGTCGGGAGCTCACCGCGATTCCCTGGCAGCGTCAGCTCATGGTGGTTGCCTGTCCGCCGACGCACCGGTTCGCGCGGTTGGTCGCCGAGCAGGGCGGCGTGCGACCGGCCGATCTGGCCCACGAGCGGGTAGTGGCATTCGACCGCGGGTTGCCTGTGCGGCGCGAGTTGGACCGCTTCCTGCGACGGTACGACGTGGAGGTTGACGTCATCGCGGAGTTCGACAACATCGAGACCATCAAGCAAGCGGTCGACGAGGGCGCCGGAATCGCCATCCTGCCCGAGCCAACGCTGCAGCGTGAGGTGGAGCGGCAGACGCTGGTGCAGGCGCGATTCATCCTGCCGTCGGGCGAGCCGCCGCTGGTCAGACTGCTGAGCATCGTGCATCGGCGGAAGCGGCGGCTGAATCCCGCCGTCACTGAATTCATCAGGCTGCTGCAGAAAGGTGGGGAAGACACCGTGTCCGTGCCGTCTCCGGTATTGGACCCTGGCAGCCGCCGGTCGGCGGGCGCCCACTGGGCGTCACCGACGCGTCAGGCGGTCGTCACCACGCGGGGAGCGAACTCATGACGCGACCCGCGGATGCTCGACCGATCGGAACGTTGGGCTGCCAAGGTCTCTACGACCCCCGTTTCGAGCACGACGCGTGCGGCGTCGGCTTCGTCGTCAACATCAAGGGCGTCCGGTCCCACAAATTGGTGGAGCAGGCGTTCGAGGTGGCGATCAACCTGCTGCATCGTGGAGCGTGCGGGTGCGAGAAGAACACCGGCGACGGCGCCGGTCTGCTGCTGCAGGTGCCAGACAAGTTCCTCCGGCGTGAGACCGCGGCGCTGGGATTCACGCTCCCGGCTCCAGGAGATTATGGCGTCGGGATGCTGTTTCTCCCGCGGCGTCAAGACGAGCGCATCCGCGTCGAGGAGCTAATCGTGCGGATCGTGCTCGAGGAGCAGCAACACGTGCTGGGGTGGCGGGAGATCCCGACCGACGACAGCCAGCTCGGCGAGACCGCTCGTCAGGGCGAGCCCGCCATTCGTCAGCTGTTCATCGGTCGCGGCCCCACGTTCGGCGATGACTCGGACGCCTCGGCGCGGTTCGAACGGAAGCTCTATGTCATCCGGAAGCGGATCGCGCGCGAGGTCGCCGGGCTCGGCCTGGACGAGGCGGATCTGTGCTACGTCGCCAGCCTGTCGTCGAAGACCATCGTCTACAAGGGCATGCTGATCGCCGATCAGGTGGCCACCATGTTCCCGGACCTTGTGGACCCGGATGTTGAGTCGGCGCTGGCGCTCGTCCACTCACGCTTCAGTACCAACACCTTCCCCTCGTGGCCGCTGGCGCACCCGTATCGTTATGTGGCGCACAACGGTGAGATCAATACCCTGCGCGGCAACATCAACTGGATGCGCGCCCGCGAGTCGCTGTGCCGGTCGGACCTGTTCGGGGACGATCTGCAGAAGCTGTTTCCAGTGACCCGGGAGGGTCAGAGTGACACCGCCACGTTCGACAACGTGCTCGAGTTCCTGGTGATGACCGGACGGTCGCTGCCGCACGCGATCCTGATGATGATCCCGGAGCCGTGGAGCAAGCACGAGTCGATGTCCGCCGACCTGAAGGCGTTTTACGAGTATCACGCCTCGCTGATGGAGCCCTGGGACGGCCCAGCGTCGATCGCGTTCACCGACGGCACCGTGATCGGCGCCGTGCTCGACCGTAACGGGCTGCGGCCGTCCCGCTACTACGTCACGAAAGACGACCTGGTCGTGATGGCGTCCGAGGTTGGCGTGCTCGACATTCCACCCGAGAACGTGCTCGTCAAGGAGCGACTGCACCCGGGACGGATCTTCCTGGTCGACACCGCCGAGGGCCGCATCATCGACGACGAGGAGATCAAGACGGGGCTGGCGGCGAAGCATCCGTATCGAGCATGGCTCGATAAGCACGTCACCCATCTGCGGGATCTGCCTGACGCCCCCTACGCGGCGGCGGCCGACCACGAGTCGATCCTGCGTTGTCAGCGGGCGTTCGGCTACACGGAGGAGGATCTGCGGCTGCTGCTCGGCCCGATGGCCGCCAGGGGAACCGAGCCGATCGGGTCGATGGGTACCGACACGGCGCTGGCGGTGCTGTCGGATCGGCCGCGGCTGCTCTACGACTACTTCAAGCAGCTGTTCGCACAGGTGACGAACCCCCCGCTTGACGCGATCCGGGAGGAATTGGTCACCGACATGACCTCGACCCTGGGCCCGGAGCGAAATTTACTGAAGCCGGAACCTGAATCCTGTCATCAGATTCGCATCGACTACCCGATCCTGGACAACGAGCAGCTGGCGAAGCTCCGACACAACGACGACCCGGCGCTCGGGACACTGACGCTGCCGATGCTGTTCGATCCCCGAGAGGGCGCGGCCGGGCTGGAGCGGGCGATGGACGTGCTCCCCCATCAGGCCAGCGCCGCGGTCGAGGCGGGGTACGCGCTGCTGGTGCTCTCGGATCGCGGCGTGAACGCCGAACGTGCGCCGATCCCGAGTTTGCTGGCGACCGCCGGCGTGCACCACCATCTCGTTCGCGAGGGCACACGAGCTCGATGTGGGCTGATCATTGAATCGGGCGAGGCGCGCGAGGTACACCACATGGCGCTGCTCCTGGGCTACGGCGCCGGCGCGATCAACCCGTATCTGGCGTTTGAGACGATCGAGGATTTGATCTGTAAGGGCGAGGTGCCCGATCTTGACCCGCCCCAGGGCATCCGGCATCACATTCTCGCGCTCACTAAGGGCGTGCTGAAGGTGATGTCAAAGATGGGAATCTCGACGCTACAGAGCTACCGCGGGGCGCAGATCTTCGAGGCTATCGGACTGAACAAGGAGTTCGTTGACCGCTACTTCACCTGGACCGCGTCGCGGATCGGCGGCATCGGTATCGACACCGTGGCCGCCGAGGTGCAGCGACGGCATCAGCTCGCGTTTTCAGGACGAGGCGGCGAGAGCGGCGAGCTCGACAGCGGCGGCGAATACCAGTGGCGCCGGGATGGCGAGTATCACCTGTTCAACCCGGAGACGGTCTTTAAACTCCAGCACGCCAGCCGGAGCGGGCAGTACGAGGTCTACCGGGAGTACGCGCGAATGGTTAACGACCAGAGCCGGAAGCACGCCACGCTCCGCGGCCTGCTCGGGCTGCGTCCGGCCGACACGCAGATCCCGCTCGACGAGGTCGAACCGGTAGAGTCCATCCTGGCCCGGTTCTCGACCGGGGCGATGTCCTATGGGTCGATCAGCGCCGAGGCGCACGAGACGCTGGCGATCGCGATGAACCGACTCGGCGGCAAGTCCAACACGGGCGAAGGCGGGGAAAACCCCGCGCGGTTTACGCCGGACGCCAACGGTGACCTCCGGCGCAGCGCCATCAAGCAGGTGGCGTCCGGACGTTTCGGGGTGACCAGTGAGTATCTGGTGAACGCCGACGATCTGCAGATCAAGATGGCACAGGGGGCGAAACCTGGCGAGGGCGGGCAGCTACCCGGGTTTAAGGTCTATCCGTGGATCGCTCAGGTGCGCCACTCCACCCCAGGGGTGCCGCTGATCTCGCCGCCGCCGCACCACGACATCTACTCGATAGAGGATCTTGCCCAGCTCATCCACGACCTGAAGAACTCGAACCCACGGGCGCGGGTCCACGTGAAGCTGGTTGCCGAGGTGGGCGTCGGCACGGTCGCGGCCGGGGTGTCGAAGGCGCATTCCGACGTGGTGCTGATCTCGGGTCACGACGGCGGCACCGGCGCGTCGCCGCTCACGAGCATCAAGCACGCCGGCGTGCCGTGGGAGCTCGGGCTGGCCGAGACACAGCAGGTCCTGGTGCTGAACCAGCTGCGTGACCGGATCGTGGTACAGGTGGACGGACAGATGAAAACCGGTCGCGACGTCGTCATTGCCGCCCTGCTCGGTGCCGAGGAGTACGGTTTCGCGACCGCCCCACTCGTGGTGTCTGGTTGCATCATGATGCGGGTCTGCCATCTTGACACCTGTCCGGTGGGTATCGCGACACAGAATCCGGAGCTACGAAAGCACTTCACGGGCCGGCCCGAGTTCGTGGAGAACTACTTCCGGTTCGTGGCCCAGGAGGCGCGCGAGCTCATGGCGACCATGGGCTTCCGCACCATCGACGAGATGGTCGGCCGCGTCGGCCATCTGAACATTACGGAAGCGGTCGACCACTGGAAAGCCAAAGGCCTGGATCTATCGCAGATCCTGTACGACCCGGACGTGCCGGCGACCGTGGCCCGTCGCGCGGTACGAGAACAGGACCACGGACTGGAGCACGCCCTCGACAACACGCTAATCGATCGGTGCGCACTGGCGATCGAGCGGCGGACGCCGGTGTCGTTCAGTCTGCCGATCCGGAACGTCAACCGGACCGTCGGGACCATGCTCGGGTCCGAGATCACCCGCCGCTGGGGGCGGGACGGGCTGCCGGACAACACCATCGACATCAGGTTTACCGGGTCGGCCGGGCAGAGCTTCGGAGCGTTCGTCCCGCGCGGGCTCTCGCTGACGATCGAGGGTGACGCCAACGACTATTTCGGCAAGGGGCTCTCTGGTGGACGGCTCGCCATCTTTCCGCCAGCCGCCGCCACGTTCGTGGCCGAGGAGAACATCATCATCGGCAACGTGGCGCTCTATGGGGGTACTGGCGGTGAGGCGTTCGTGCACGGCGTCGCCGGCGAGCGGTTCTGTGTCCGTAACAGCGGCGTGCACGCCGTGGTCGAGGGTATAGGGGACCACGGGTGCGAGTACATGACCGGGGGCCGCGTCGTGATTCTCGGGCGCACCGGACGCAACTTCGCAGCCGGGATGAGCGGCGGGATTGCGTATGTGCTCGACCGCGACGGCAGCTTTCCAGACGGGTGCAACATGGGTATGGTCGATCTCGAGGCGCTCGACGATGACGACGCCGCGTTCGTGCGTGAGCTGATTACGCGCCACGTCGACCATACCGCGAGCACGTTCGGGCAGCGGATGCTCGACGGATGGACCGCGACGCGCGCGAGCTTCGTCAAGGTGATGCCGCGCGACTACAAGCGGGTCTTGCTGGCCGAGGCCCGGGCCCGGGCCGAGTCCCGGGAACCGGAGTTCTCCGAGCTGGTCGGCGCCGGTACGGACTGACGGGGTCAACCGGGAGGTGCAGGCAGCAGAGGCCGGCCGGTCCACCGAAACCTTTCGCACCCGCCGGCTCGTCGACAGGGTAGACGCTGCTCGGGTGAGGATCTGATAAATTAGAGGATCCACGCTACCGTTGCGAGGACCGGGGGCCGTCGCCGCGCGCGCCGCGACGGGGGACGACCCGGGCCCCGGCGACGCCGGCGTGGCGGAACTGATGGGCTCACTTAAGGGATTCGTCGAGATCGACCGGCGGTCGCAGCCGACCCGTCCCGTCGAGGCGCGGGTACGCGACTGGCGCGAGGTCTACCTGCCCTACGCTACCAAAGACCTGCGCGCCCAGGGTGCCCGGTGCATGGATTGCGGGATCCCGTTCTGTCATCAGGGATGCCCGCTCGGCAACCTGATCCCGGACTGGAACGACCTCGTCTACCGGGCCAGGTGGCAGCCAGCGATCGGCCGTCTCCACAAGACGAACAACTTCCCGGAATGGACCGGGCGGTTGTGTCCGGCGCCGTGCGAGGGCGCCTGTGTGCTCGCGATCGACCGGGATGCCGTGACGATCAAGTCGATCGAGCTGGCCATCGTGGAACGGGCGTTCGAAGAGGGCTGGATCCGCCCCGAGCCGCCGGAGACCCGCACCGCCAAGACCGTGGCAATCATCGGGTCCGGGCCGGCCGGGCTCGCCGCGGCCGACCAGTTGAACCGGGCCGGTCACCGGGTGACCGTGTTCGAGCGGTCGGATCGAATCGGCGGTCTGCTGCGGTATGGCATCCCGGAATTTAAGATGGAGAAGCGGTTCCTGGATCGACGGCTGGACGTCCTCGAGGCCGAGGGCGTCGCGTTCCAGGTGAACACCGACGTTGGCGTCACGGTTCCGGCCGAGACGGTGAAACGGGAGTTCGACGCGATGCTGCTCGCTGGCGGCGCCGGCCGCCCGCGTGACCTTAAGCTGCCCGGCCGCGAGCTGCGGGGTATCCACTTCGCGATGGAGTATCTGACCCTGCAGAACCGCCGCTGCGAGGGTGACGTGATTGGCGATGACCGGTTCATTACGGCGAAAGACAAGCGGGTCGTGATCATCGGCGGCGGCGATACCGGCGCTGACTGTCTGGGTACCGCGCACCGACAGGGCGCGCGGTCGATCCACCAGTTCGAGCTGCTGCCACAACCGCCGGACTGCCGGGACGAGAACAACCCGTGGCCGGAATGGCCCAACATCTTCCGTACCTCGCCGGCACACGACGAGGGTGGTGAGCGGGTGTACTCGGTCTCCACCGAGCGGTTCACCGGCGATGCGGCCGGCCAGGTGACGGCCCTGCACGCCCGGAAGGTCGAGGTGGCACGCGAGAACGGGCGCCTGTCCTTCACCCCGGTGCCGGATAGTGCGTTCAATCTGGACGTCGACCTCGTGCTCCTGGCGATGGGCTTCCTCGGTCCCACCCGCGAGGGGGTGCTGAGTCAGCTCGGCGTGGCGCTCACCGAACGCGGCAACGTGTCGCGTGACGCGAACTGGATGACCAGCGCCGAGGGCGTGTTCACCGCCGGCGACATGCAGCGCGGCCAATCGCTGGTCGTGTGGGCGATTGCCGAGGGCCGTAGTGCCGCCTCCGGAATCGATCGCTATCTGATGGGTGAGACGCAGCTGCCTATGCCCTTGCCGTAGGGCGAGTGCTCGACAGAACGGTTGGACGACGAGCTCAGAACGGCTTCGTCGTGCACGACCGTCACACCCGCATCGGTAGTCCACGTGCCGAAAGAACGCGTTATTTCGAACGACGCCGCTCGATTGACCGCGCTGGCCGAGATCAATGCGGCCCTGACCGGTGGCTCCAGTCTGCGGGCATCGCTACAGCGGGTCCTGCAGTTGCTCGACCGGCGGGACAGTGTCGTGTGCGGGTCGATCACCCTGTTCAACCCGGACTCTGGTCTGCTCCAGGTGGAAGCCGCCGAGGGACTTACCTCGGAGGGGCGCTCGGCGCGTTACGCCATCGGCGAGGGAGTGACGGGCCGGGTCGTCGAGAGCGGTAAACCGGTGATTGTCCCGCGCGCCAGCAAGGAGCCGACGTTTCTCAACCGGGCGCGACGCAAGAACCTCGACCGTCTGGATATCAGCTTCATCTGTGTGCCGATCACGACCAGGAAGAAGCCGGTCGGCGCGATCAGCATTGATCTGCCGTTCGAGAAGGGACGCGACTACCAGGGCTACGTCCGGTTCCTCGACGTCGTGTCCTCGATGATCGCCCAGGCCATCCGCGTCAACCACTTGGTTGACGCGGAGCGTCAGCGGCTGGTCGACGAGAATGTCCACCTGCGCGGCGAGCTCCAGCAACGCTACGATTTCGCCAACATCGTAGGCACCAGCGGTCCGATGCGGCAGGTCTACGTCCAGGTGGCCCAGGTCGCCAGCGCCAACACGACCGTACTCGTGCGGGGAGAGTCGGGTACCGGGAAGGAGTTGATCGCGCATGCCATCCACTACAATTCACCGCGAGCCAAGAAGCCGTTCGTCAAGGTGAGCTGCGCGGCGCTTCCAGACGCGCTGATCGAGTCCGAGTTGTTCGGTTACGAGAAGGGGGCGTTCACCGGCGCCCAGACCCGCAAGAAGGGGCGGTTCGAGCTGGCGCAGGGCGGCACGCTCTTTCTAGACGAGATCGGGGACTTCAACCCGTCGACACAGATCAAGCTGCTCCGCGTCCTGCAGGAGCGAGAATTCGAGCGTCTCGGTGGCACGGAGCCAGTCAAGGTGGACGTGCGGCTGATCGTGGCGACGAACGCGGACCTCGAAAAGGCGATCGCGGCCGGGACATTCCGCGAGGACCTCCATTACCGGCTCGACGTCTTCACCATCTTCGTACCCCCGCTCCGGGAGCGGAAGACCGACGTGCTGCTGCTAGCCGATCACTTCCTCGAGCGCTATGCCGTGGAGCACGGCAAGCACGTGAAACGCATTGCGACTCCGGCGATCGACATGCTGATGGCGTATCACTGGCCTGGCAACGTGCGCGAGCTCGAGAACGCGATCGAGCGGGCAGTGCTCGTCTGCGATGGCAGCGTCGTCCATGCGCACGACCTGCCGCCGTCACTGCAGACCGGCGAGGCGTCTGGCACCGTGATGAGCCTGTCACTCACCGACGCCGTCGACGCGTACGAGAAGGACCTGATCGAGGATGCCCTCAAGGCGACGCGTGGCAACCGGGTGAAAGCGGCTACCGTGCTGCGATCGACCGAGCGCATCGTCAGCTACAAAGTCAAGAAGTACCTCATCGACTGCGACCGCTATCGGTCCTGACTCGCGGTTCGCACCTTGTGAGAACGGTGAACCGAATGGACTCGTGCGTAAGCGGCCGCGCGGCGATATCCCGTCTTCCCGGACCGGTCGAGCCTGACGCGCCGCGCCTTCGCGTTCGGCCGGCTCTGCATGAACGTCGGATCGGGTTCGAACTCTCCACAAATTTGTCGACATGCCGGGGTGGCCGACCGCGGCCGTTCCTCGGTAGACCTCCGGTTTACCGTGTCGAACGTCCAGTCGCGATCGGACGGCTCGGCCTGGCCCGGACCTTGCTACGTGTGCTCCATCGGCCGTACTCGCGCTCGCGGAACATAGCGGTAGCGTCGCCACGACGTAGTCACCGGCGGACGCGCTGGGCGTTTGCCATCGGCAGCCAGGAGATGCAGATGAAGTTGATCAGCGCCATTATCAAACCCCACATGTTAGACGAGGTCCGGGACCAGCTCGCCAAGGCCGGCGTCCAGGGCCTCACCGTAACGGAGGTCAAGGGTTTCGGTCGGCAGAAGGGACATACCGAGATCTACCGCGGTGCCGAATATACCGTGGACTTCGTGCCGAAGATGAAGCTCGAGACGGTGGTCGGCGATCAGTTGGTCGAGACGGCCACCAAGGCAATTATCGAGGCCGCGCGCACCGGGTCAATCGGAGACGGCAAGGTCTTCATCAGTGACATTGACCAAGCAGTCCGGATCAGAACCGGTGAGATCGGCGACGAGGCGCTGTGAGGGGCCGTGACGTCACCAGTGACCGTGAATACGGAAGGAAAAATACCAATGACGAAGACGAATAAGTTGCTCCGGCTGGTCGGTCGGTACGCGACCCTGCTGCTCCTCGGTCTCGTGTTCCTACCGGGCGTTGCCTACGCGCAGGACGCGGTCTCACTGGAGATGTTCGCCGTCAACAACACGTGGATGCTGGTCGCGAGCTTCCTGGTGTTCATCATGCACCTGGGCTTCGCGTGCCTCGAAAGTGGACTCACCCAGGCAAAGAACACCGTGAACATCCTGTTCAAGAACACGGCGATCGTCTCGATTGGTCTGCTGACCTACGCGATCGTCGGGTTCAACCTCATGTATCCGGGTGACTTCAGCATCGGCCAGTTCTTCGGGTTCGCCGGATTCGGGCTCGATCCGGGCTCGGACGGCAACACCATCGCCTATGCGGATGGTGCCTATACCTACTGGACCGACTTCATCTTCCAGGCCATGTTCGCGGCCACCGCGGCGACCATCGTGTCGGGCGCCGTCGCGGAGCGCATCAAGCTCGGACCGTTCTTGATCTTCACGACCATTTACGTGGCGTTCATCTATCCTATCGCCGGGTCCTGGAAGTGGGGCGCCGGCTGGCTCGACCAGATGGGGTTCTACGACTTCGCCGGTTCCACCCTCGTGCACTCGGTCGGCGGCTGGGCGGCGCTCGCCGGTATCATCGTGCTCGGCCCGCGGCTCGGCAAGTATGTTGATGGCAAGATCAGGCCGGTTGCCGGGCACAGCATGCCGCTCGCCACGATCGGCGTCTTCCTGCTGTGGCTCGGCTGGTACGGCTTCAACGGTGGTTCGGTGCTCAGTGCCGATCCGGAGCTCGTCTCGCTGGTTTTCGTCACCACGTCCCTCGCGTCGGCCGCCGGCGTGATCGGCGCCATGGTGACGTCCTGGTCGGTACAGCACAAGCCGGACCTGTCCATGGTGCTCAACGGGTCCCTGGCCGGACTCGTCGGCATCACCGCCGGCGCCGACACGGTCAGCGTGAACGCCGCTATCTTGATCGGCCTGCTCGCAGGTGTGCTCGTCGTGGCGGCAGTGCTTGCGATCGACCGCGCGAAGCTGGACGACCCGGTCGGCGCGGTCTCGGTGCACCTCGTCTGCGGGATCTGGGGCACGCTGGCGGTCGGCATCTTCAGCGTCAACCCCGATCACTCCTTCATGACCCAGCTGATCGGCTTGCTCTCCTACGGAGCATTCTGCCTTCCGGCCGCGTTCGTGATTTTCTACGTGCTGAAGGCCGTGACGGGCCTGCGGGTGGGTCCGGACGAGGAACGGGGCGGCCTCGATCTCGGCGAGCACGGCATGGAGGCATATGGCGGCTTCCAGATCACGCATAGCCGGTAAGGGCTGCCACCTGCTCTGAACTCGGCGACCACCCGGTGCGACCACCGGACACGCGGTGTCCGGCGGCGCACCGCACCCCCGGCCAGTGATGCCCTTTGTCTGGCCATCATCGCGCACCTGACATGAATGTAGATTCCAGCAAGAGCACGCCCGTACGACCAGAACGATGACAGTGGGAATTAATAGTGTTTCGGCGGGTCCGGACACACCACGTCGCGGTACACGTCCGGGGTCTGGACTCGTCTCCTTCCACGACGCCGAACGCCAGAACGGCCAGACCGGATGGGCCCGAGCGTCCGGTAGCCTTATGAGCCCGATCGTCTGGTAGAATGGTCCGCTCGTTCGGGTGACTCACGAGCCGGAGACTTACAGAATGGCAGCGGGTTGGCGTTACACACAGCGGCACCTGGGCGTTGCGGCTGCGGTAGCGCTTGTCGCCGGGTTCGTGGCGAGCGACGCCATGGCTCAAAGCAACAGCGGTCGGACCTCCGTCTCGGCGGGCGCCGACTTCAGCCACGCCTATTACTTCCGCGGCATCGCGCAGGAACGTTCCTGGCTCATCGCCCAGCCCTATATAGATCTAACCTTCAGCTTGTTCGAGGGCGACGTGGGGCTCAACAGCGTCACGTTCACCATCGGACAGTGGAACAGTCTACATACGGGCCAGAGCGGCAACGCCGGACCGGCCGTGAATACCGCGGCCTGGTACGAGTCGGACTTCTACACTGGGTTCGGGTTCGGCGTCGACAACTGGGACTTCGGGATTACCTACGCCGCGTATCTCAGCCCGAATGACAGCTTCGGCTCCGTAAAGGAAGTGGCGCTGAGCCTGGCGGTTGACGACAGCGCGCTGCTAGGCGGCTTCGCGCTGGCTCCGCACGGGCTGCTGGCGATCGAGCTGGACGGGCAGGCCGACGGCGGTGCTGGCGAGGGGGTCTATCTGGAAGTTGGCGTGGAGCCTGGACTGAGCGTCGAAGGGACACCGGTGTCGGTGTCGTTTCCGGTCACAATCGGGATGAGCCTGACCGATTACTACGAAGGGACACCGGGTAACGACGACCTGCTCGGCTATGTCGACCTCGGCCTGGTGGCAAGCGCTCCGATACCCGTGCCGGAGTCCTTCGGTGCCTGGGGAGTCAGTGGTGGCATCCACCTGCTGTCGCTCGGAGATGCGTTGAAGGGGTTCAACAACGGCGACAAGCTCCAAGCGGTCGGCACCTTCGGTTTCAGCATCGCGTACTGACGCGAGCTCGATTCTTTGCCGGTGCGCGCCGGCGCCGCGACTGTTCGGAGCCGCGTGCGCTGTGTGGAACTATCCAGATCGATGACACCCGAACGGGCTGCCGCCGACACCGCGCCGGCCGCCGAGCGCCCGCTGACCGACGACCTGTGCGCCGCGCTCGACGCCTACCGCGCCGAAATCCGTATGGCCCGGGGTGGCGCGCAGGCCGCGGCGGCCTACGCCTCGCGGATCGACCGGCTCTTGGCTCGGATCCACACGGACGCCGCCGGCCAGACCGAGACCCCGGTAGCGCTGGTCGCCCTCGGCGGGTATGGGCGGCGCCAACTGTGTCTCCACTCCGATGTCGATCTACTGATCCTGTTCGGGGGGCCGATCGCCGCCGCAGAGGAACGCTTCGCCAAGACGCTGCTGCACCCGCTCTGGGACCTCGGTCTGGATGTCGGTCATCAGGTGCGTCAGGTGAGCGAGCTCGAGCAGGCCGAAACGGACAATCCGGAGTTTCTCGTCGCGGTCGTCGACTCCCGCTTCCTGACGGGTGACACGGGTGTATTCGAACGATTCGACACCGCCGTCCGCAGCCCCACGTCGGTCTGGCGCCAGGCGACGATTACGGCGTTGTTGCGCTTGGTGGCCGATCGTCATGCCCGCTTCAATGCCGCGATTTACCAGCTCGAGCCGGATATCAAGGAGGCGCCAGGGGCGCTCCGCGATGTGGTGGCGACTCGGGCGCTCGCGCGCCTCATCCGCCCGGGTCTGGCCAGCGGCTTGCCGGTAGCCACCGGCCGGTTCGACGAGGCGCTTGACGAGGCGGAGGAGTTCTTGCTCCGGATCCGGTCACTGCTGCATCTGGAGAACGGACGCAATCTGAACGTCCTGAGTCACGACCATCAGGAGTCGGTCGCCGAGCGGTTCGGGTCGCCCGGCGCCGAACCTCGGAGGCAGGTCGAAGCGCTCATGAGCGCTTACTTCCACCACGCGCGGATCACTTCCAGGGTCCTCGCCGCCACCATCGCCGAGGCGAACCCGCCCGCCAGCTCGCCGCCGATGAAGCCCATCGGCGACAACCTGCAGCGGAGCGCCGACGGGATCAGCTTCATCGACACCGTGCGGGCCTCGCTCCAGCCATACACGTGGCTCAGTCCGTTCCAGGCGGCACTCGACGAGGACTGTCAGGTAACGCCAGAGACGCTGGCGTTCGTGGAGCGGCACGCCGACCGTTACACTTCGGAGCAGTTCTTTCCCGGGACGTCGGAGTGCTACCAGTTCTTGCACTTTTTCAAGCCGAGGCCTGGGCTCTACCATCGACTATCGGAAATGCACGAGAGCGGGCTACTCGGCCGCATGTTTCCTGAGTTCCGTGCGATCTACTGCCGGGTGATCCGAGATTTCTATCATAAGTACACCGTCGACGAGCACACACTGCTGACCATCCGCCATCTGTCTGAGCTGGGTGACCCGGACACGACGGCGCGGCGGCGGTTTGCGAGTATCCTGGCCGAGCTGGCGAAGCCGGAGCTGATTGTCCTGGCCTTGCTGTTTCACGACGTCGGAAAGTGGACGAACCGGAACCACGCCGAAGAGAGCGTCCGGATGGTGGGGGGGGCACTCCGTCGAGTGCGGATTATCCCCGAGTCGATCCGCACGATCGAGTTTCTGATCCGGCACCACCTGCAGATGTCGGTGGCCGCGTTCCGCCGGGACGGTGAGGATCCAGAGGTGGCGCGACAGTTTGCCCGGCTGGTCGGCACCGAGGACCGGCTGAAGATGTTGTGCCTGCTCACGCTCGTCGACATACAGGCGGTGAGCCCGGAGACGCTCACGCCGTGGAAGGAAGAGCTGCTGTGGCGGCTCTACGTCGACACCTACAATTACCTGACCCTTGGCTACGGCGACGACGTGATCGCGACCGGACAGTCGAGCGTCGCCGGGTTACAGGCCCATCGTCCGCCGGAGATCTCAGAGCACGAGGTGACGGAGTTCCTCAAGGGGTTGCCTCGGCGCTATCTGCAGCTCGTCGACCCGCGGACGGTATATGACCACATCCGGCTGTCGCGCAACCTCGAGCCGGACGAGGTGCGTCTGACCCTCGACAAGCAGAACGACGTGTGGGAACTGAGCGTCGCCACCAAGGACCAGCCGCGCATCTTCTCCAACATCTGCGGGGTCCTGTCCTACTTCGGCATGGACATCCTGCGCGGACAGGCGATGAGCAATAGCCACAAGGTGGTGCTCGACCTGTTCCGCTTCGTTGACGCCGACCAGTTTCTAGCGCTGAACGAGTCGGGCCAGTCCGAGCTGACCAGGCTGTTGCAGGACGTGCTCAGAGGCGACACCGACCTCGCCGAGATGCTCAAGGGGCGGGAGGCAGCGCTGCAGGCGCAGTGCGACAAGATCCGAGTCCAAAGCATGGTGCACTTTGACCATCACTACTCGGATCGGTACACGGTGCTCGAGATCGGCGGCGCCAACCAGTGGGGACTGCTCCATCGCATCAGCCGCGTCATCTCGGAACACGGCTGCGATATCGACCTCGTGCTGATCTCGACTGAGGGCGACCTGGCGATCGACGTGTTCCACCTGACCCGCGACGGCGCCAAGCTGTCGCCGAACATCGAGCAGAGCCTGCGCTCCGATCTCGAGCGGGCACTGGGTGTGACAGGTGAAGCTCGTTAAGGCGATCGTGCGGCCCAACAAGGCCGATGCGATCAAGGACGCGCTCGCGAAGTGCAGTGTGGCTGGCATGACCGTCACCGAAGTGCGGGGCCACGGCCGTCAGCGCGGGCACTCCGCCGTGTATCGTGGATGCGAGTACGCGGTGAGGTTGCTGCCCAAGATCAAGATCACGGCGGTGGTGCCGGACGAGACGGCGGAGGACGTGATCGCCGCGATCACGTCCTCCGCCAGAACCGGCGAGATCGGCGATGGGTGGATCTTCGTGATCCCCGTCGAGGAAAGCCGCAGCATTCGCACGGGTGAACGGAACGTGGTGTAAAGCTTTTACGCAAACAACTCTGGACAGGGAGGACAGCGGATGACACCGAACGACGTGATGGCATTGATCAAGGACAAGGGGATCCCGGCGATCGACCTACGATTTATCGACCTGCCTGGGCTCTGGCAGCACTTCACCATTTCCGCGAAGGAGTTCAGCGTGGACGCCTTCGAGGAAGGGGCCGGGTTCGACGGCTCGAGCATCCGCGGATTCAAGCAGATTCAGGAAAGCGACATGCTGCTGTTCCCTGACTCGGCGAGTGCATTCGAGGACCCGTTCACGGAAGCGCCGACCTTGAATATCATCTGTAACGTCAAGGACCCGGTCACCGGCGAGTCCTATTCCCGCGACCCCCGCTATGTCGCCCAGAAGGCCGAGGCGTATCTCAAGGGCACCGGCATCGCGGACACGGCCTATTTTGGGCCGGAGCCGGAGTTCTTCATCCTCGACGACGTGCGGTTCAGCCAGGGGTATGACCATGGCTTCTACTATGTCGACGCAAAGGAGGGGTTCTGGAACAGCGGGCGCGACGAGCAGCCCAACCTCGGGTACAAGCCGCGCTACAAGGAAGGGTACTTCCCGGTGCCACCGATGGACAGCCACCAGGACCTGCGGACCGAGATGATGCTCGAGCTCGAGAAGGTCGGAGTCGAGGTCGAGGTGCACCACCACGAAGTCGGCACCGCTGGTCAGGCCGAGATCGACATGCGGTTCGATTCGCTCGTGAGTATGGGCGACAAGCTGATGAAGTACAAGTACGTCATCAAGAACGTGGCGCGGCGGCACAACAAGACGGTGACGCTGATGCCCAAGCCGATCTTTCAGGACAACGGGTCCGGCATGCACGTCCACCAGAGTCTCTGGAAGGACGGCAAGAACACGTTCTTCGAGGCCGGCGCCTATGCGGGACTCAGCAAGACCGCGATCTACTATATCGGCGGCATCCTGAAGCACGCGCGCGCGCTGCTGGCCTTCTGCAACCCGACCACTAACTCATACCGCCGCCTGGTGCCAGGCTATGAAGCGCCGATCAATCTGATCTACTCGATGCGGAATCGAAGCGCCGCGGTCAGGATTCCGGTGTACTCGGGCAGCGAGAAGGCGAAGCGAATCGAGACCCGGTTCCCGGACCCGACCTGCAACGGCTATCTGGCGTTCAGCGCGCTGCTCATGGCCGGGCTCGACGGCGTCCAGAATAAGATCATGCCGGCGGGACCGCTCGACAAGGACCTCTACGATCTACCGTCCGAGGAGATGGCCAAGATCGAGAGTACACCGGGCAGTTTGGAGGAGGCGCTCGACGCACTGGCGGAGGACCACGACTTCCTGCTGAAAGGCGATGTGTTCACGCCGGACCTCGTGGAGACCTGGATCGACTACAAGCGCGGCGAAGTCGATGCGATCCGCCTGCGGCCCCACCCGTGGGAGTTCGCGATGTATTTCGACATGTAGGCCGGGCTCCAGGATCCGGGCCGGGGATCGGGGTTTGTCGGCGCTCGAGCTATCGAGCGCCGGCGACCCACGCCAGCTCACCTCACGATCGGTCGATGACCTCTCCACCCGCGCATCCCGTCACCGCCCGGGATCTGTTTCTTTCGGTGGATCTTACCGACGACGATAAGCGGGTCTATCTAGCATCGCGTGGATTTCAAGACCGCGTGGTGGCCGACGAACACTCCGCGTTGCGAGGCGACGAGCGTGGTGGGTTGATTCCATGGAACGGTCCTGGGAATATAGCGCCTGGTGCCCCGTGCGAGTCCGGCGTGGTGGCGCGATGGCGTGGCATCAACCGTCACTGGCGAGCTTGACGGGCGTTGCGGCCCGGGAGGACCCATGAACCAGCTGCTTCAGCTTCGACGTCCGTTGTGCGCGGTGACGTTCGGGCTCGTCCTCGCGGGCGTATCCTCCTCCGCGCAGCGGCGGGACGGGGTGCCGGCGCTACCTCCACCGGATGGGCCCGTGGTGCTTCACACCGCCGAGGTCCCCCGGATTCGCGTGGTGCCGATCGCCGGCGGGCTTTCCCATCCGTGGGGGTTGGCCTTCAGACGGAACGGCGACATCCTGGTGACGGAG
The DNA here is from genome assembly GCA_963578725.1 of Vicinamibacteria bacterium. Taxonomy (GTDB): domain Bacteria; phylum Acidobacteriota; class Vicinamibacteria; order Vicinamibacterales; family UBA8438; genus NP936. The sequence continues at coordinate 42,418 of CAUZDS010000001.1, read as the reverse complement.
CGCGACAGAGGCACCTTGCGGGTGGTTCGCAACGGTCAGCTCCTGGAGCGGGACATCCCGGGAGTGCCCGAGGTCGTCTCCGGCATGAGCCGCGCCGGGCTCATGGACATCGCCGTCCACCCGGGCGACGACCGCATCGTCTACCTGACGTATTCCAAGCCGATCGTGCGAGACGGGACACCTGGCGTGACGGTGGCGCTGGCCCGGGGCCGTCTCGACGGGGGCGCGCTGACCGAGGTCCGCGATGTCTTCGTCGCGGACGGTTTGGATCTCGCCATCGCCGCTTCCAGAGTCCTGTTCGCACCGGACGGGACGCTGTTCATGACCGTCGGTGGCTCCTATGTGTTCGCCGATACGGGCAGCTACGCGCAGGATCCACGTTCACACTTCGGCAAGCTACTGCGGCTGAACGACGATGGGACGATCGCCGCCGATAACCCGTTCGTCGGCAATACCGAGTACCTCCCGGAGATTTACTCGATGGGGCACCGGAACCAGCTTGGCCTCGCGTTTCACCCAGAGACCGGCGATCTCTGGGCGACCGAGAACGGGCCGCAGGGTGGTGATGAGGCCAACATCATCAGGCCGGGCAAGAACTACGGGTGGCCGCTCGCGTCTTACAGCCGTGAGTACTCCGGCGTTCGGGTGACCGATACGCCGTGGCTCACTGAGTTCGAACGCCCGGAGGTTCTCTGGTGGCCGTCGATTGCGCCATCCGGGCTCACCTTCTACACCGGCGAGCACTTCCCGGCGTGGCAGGGCAACCTCTTCGTTGGGTCGATGAGGGTCGGCCGGATGCTCCGCACCGGACATCTCGAGCGGATCGTCTTCAACGGGCGGGGTGAGGAGATTCGGCGGGAGTGGCTGCTCACCGAGCTTAAGCAGCGGATCAGGGACGTGCGCCAGGGTCCTGACGGCTATCTTTATGTCCTGACCGATGAGGACGACGCGGTCCTGCTCCGGATCGAGCCGGCGCACGCGATTACCGATCCGCCTGGCAGTAACACGTTTGTCGACCGTGTAACCGAAGCCCGCGTCACACCGCTTCCAGAAGCGGAGTGGACCACCGAGCAGCTCGCGCTCATCGACAAGTATGCCCCCGACGGCAATCCTGGCAACGTGTTACGAACGCTTATCCGGGTGCCGGCGCTGGCTGACCGGGTCTTTCCGTTCATGCGCTACCTCACAGGCGACTCGACGTTGTCGCCTCGTCATCGCACGATCCTGATCCTGCGGACCGCCTGGCTCACCCAGAGCGCCAACCTCTGGGCGACGTACGCGAGTCGCGCCGGCGAGTCTGGTCTAACGGCGGACGAAGTACGGCGGGTCGCTGAGGGGCCCGCTGAAGGCTGGAGCGTGTTCGAGGCCGTGTTGCTCGGATTGGCCGACGAGCTTTTCCGGCACGCGTCGGTCACCGACGGAACCTGGAACGCGCTCTCGGCGCGGTACGACCTCTACAACATGGTCGATGCGGTCGTGACGGTGAGCCAGACCACATCGCACGCGATCTTGTTCAATTCGCTCGGGATCCAGCCCGACGATGACACGACCGCGCGCATCCCCACGAACGACGTGGCCTACCGCGTCGCCGTGTCCGACCGCGAGCCGCCGCTCACCTCGCCGCGGATTGAACCGGTGGAGGGTGATGGGCCGCGGATGGAGCGCACGTTCCGCCGGCATCCTGACATGGCGGAGGCCAGCGGAACGAATCCCGCGTATGTGTTGGACCCGGAGCGGTCGCGGTTGACCCCGCACGACCGCGAGTTGCTTATCCTGCGCACCGGGTGGAACGCCCAAGCGGTGTACGAGTGGGCAAGACACGTCGGCAGCGTCGGCCGCGCCCGCGACCGGGGGCTTGACCCCCTGTGGATCGCGCAGGGCGGGGATGCCACCGGCTGGGACGCGAACGAGCTGGCGCTGATCGACGCTGCCGACGAGATGTACCGCGATTCGATGATCGCCGACGTGACCTGGGCGAGGCTAGCCGAGCGCTACGACACGCACCAGATGATGAGCATCGCGATCACGGCAGCGCGGCATCGAATGCTGTCGATGACGCTCAATGCGTTCGGTGTGCAGCCGCTCCAGAACGACGAGCGGTTTCCGGTGCTCGAGGGCTACTAGCCCGATGAGCCGTGAGATCGACGAACTGTGGCGCCCGCCGGTGCGGTGAGCGTCAGTCTCGTGCGATGTCTTGCAGTTGGGCGTGCTCGATGATCCGCGCGTTGACCATGCCAAGCTCGACGCGACGGTTTTTTAAATGCGCTTCTTCGGTGTCTCCCGGTTCGAGGAGTTGTGATTTGCCCCGACCCTCCACGGTGAACAGGTCACCGGACAGGCCGGCGCCAATCAGGTAGTCGGCGACCGCCCGGGCTCTGCGCTCGGAAAGCTCCTGGTTGTAGGTCTCTGTGCCGCGCGCGTCGGTATGACCGCTGACCGTGATGGCGAAATCGTTGGCGGTCAGAAGGATGCCGGCGATTCGCGAGAGAACCTCCCGGCTTTCCGGTCGGAGCTCCGCCCGGTCGAAGTCGAACTTCAGATAGCCCTCGTCCAGACTCATGACGAGCCCGAGGGCGGTGCGTCGGGTCTCGGCAATGCGTCCCAGCGCCTCCGTCAGCCGGTTCATCTCGGCTTCGGCGACCCGTCGGACCTCGTCGGCGCGCTCGCGCGCCAGTCTCGCTTGTTCCTGAGCCGCGCGCGACGACTCCTCGGCGGCTGTGGCCCGCTGGTCCGCGAGCGTCGCGCGCTGGTCTGCGGTGGCGGCCTGCTGCCGCGCCGCCGCCGCGTTTTCTTCGGCCTGCGTGCGCGTGGCGTCCGCCAGGCGCGCCTCGCGTTCCGCGTCGTCGGCGCGGTCGTTGGCGTCGTCGGCTTTTGTCTCGGTCCGCTGCAGCGTCTCCTCGAGGGAGTCGATCTGCAGGTTGAGCTCGTCGAGGTACGTCAGTGCGCGGTTCGCGACGTATCCGCCGCCGGCGCCGACGACCAGGGCGAGCAACACGAGCCCGGCCTTGCCGGCGTTGGACCTCGATTCGAGCCGCGGTCCTGGCGTGAGAGGGGTAGGGGACATGGGTTGCCTCGATCGCCAGACTCAGTGGCGCCTGGCTCTATTGTCGCCCGTCCCGGCCGTAGATCCTAGTAGGGACGATAGCCGATATGAGCGATGTCGTCGACTTCTCGCGCCTCGGTTTAGGGTGCGCACAAGCTTCCCCACTCCGTGCGGGAGAACCGCCGAGAGGGCAGCGTCCGGCGTAGAATGACTAACACGCGTGGACTGCTGGAGGCGTTCGCCCGATGCGTGGGAGGAGACCCGTCGATGCCGGAGCTGGCCATTCGAGCGGCAACTGCCGACGACCTACAGACGATTGCCGACTTCAACAGACGCCTGGCGGCTGAGACCGAGAACACGTCACTCGACCAGGAGACGGTCACCCAGGGCGTACGGGCGCTTCTGTCCGACCGGACTCGCGGTGCCTATTTCGTTGCTTGCTCCGGTAGGAGGATCATCGGTCAGATCATGCACACCCGCGAGTGGAGTGACTGGCGAAACGGTGACATCTGGTGGATTCAGAGTGTGTATGTGCACCCGATGCACCGCCGGCAGGGCGTGTTCCGATCGATGTACCGGTATCTGAAGACGCTGGCGGCATCCGAACCGGGCGTCGTGGGGCTGCGGCTCTACGTCGCGCAGGATAACCACGCGGCGCAGGCAACCTACGAGGGTCTCGGTATGCAGCGGGTGCGCTATCAGGTCATGCAAGACCTGTTCGGCTAAACGGACCGATCAACCGCGCCTATGAGCGCACCCTCAGTGGCGACGTCAGATACCATTTTGTGATCGACTGCATCCATTTCTAGAGACCGATGCCAACGGTGGATCACGCGGCTCGTGGCGGCGCTGGTCGTCTTGCCTGCCGTTCCCGTCCCGGGCGGTGTCGTGTCAGCACGGCACCAGCCGCACCGGGGCTCCTCGCCGTTGGTTCCGACGATGCGCATCTGGTGTGAGGTGGCCGAACATGGTAGAAAAGAGACGTCTTCGATGATGGGAATCCTGACATGAGTGCGATCTTGCGCAGAGTCATCGGCGCCACCGCTGTCGTCACCATCCTGCCGTGGGTCGTCGCCTCGGCGCTCGCCCAGCGGGCGCCTGTCGAGACCGTGCAGTTCTATGCCGAGTCGGTCGGCCGGGTGATGAAATACAACATCATCCTCCCGCCAGACCGAGATGCTCCCGCGAACGCGGACCGGCTTTACCCGACGCTCTACCTGCTGCACGGTGGGGGCAACAACTTCCAGGGATGGACCCGTTTCCTCGGCGTGTCGAGCTATGCGCTCAACTACGAGATGATCGTGGTCATGCCGGACGTTGGGAACTCCTCCTATGTGAACTGGGTACAGACCGACGACGACCGGAAGAACGCGTGGGAAGACCACATCGTCGAAGACGTCATGGGTCACGTCGAAGCCAACTATCCAGCCCTGCGGGCGCGGGCGGCGCGGGCGATCGCCGGCTATTCGATGGGTGGATTCGGCGCGCTCTCCATCGCCTTGCGTCACCCGCAGCTCTTTATCTCGGCCGGCAGCCACTCCGGGTCCATCGCGTCCGCGCGGACCGCAGCGGAGCGTCTGCGCGCCGGTGGGCTAGCCCGGCCGCCACGCGAGTATTCGCCAGCGGACCAGGCACGCCGGCGGATCGACAATCCGCAGATTGGTCTCCCGGGCTTCAGCAGCCCGGTTGACCGTACCCCGCAGGGGCAGCCGTACGTGACTCCTGAGCAAGCTGACGCTCACGACCCGTTCAAGCTGGTGCTCCAGCTCGCGCCTGACGAACTGCCGTACATCCATATCGATTGCGGCATCGATGATCGGCTGATTGCCAGTGCCAAGGAGTTTGCCAACCTCTTGCTCGAGCATGGCATCCCGTTCGACTATATGCAGTTGAGCGGAGGGCATGACCCAGCGTATTGGATCGAGGCTGTTGGCTACTACATGGGGCTTCACTACGAGGTGATGCAACGGGCGTTGGGGCAACGCCCGTTGGCCGTCCGCCGGGCAGCGCCGTCCCGCTAGTGGCCTGCTCAGAACACGCGGGTCTTGACGGGAATCCGGCACGGGGGCTTGCCAGTGCTGGCTCTCCTTTGGCTATAATGGGCGCCTTGCGGTAGTGACGACCGTGCATTACTCACGACGTATTGAAAGGAGGACCTCGATGAAGTTCACCATCAGTCTTGTCATCGCGCTCGGCCTCGCGGTCGCGGCGACCGCCACCGGCGGCCTGTACGCGCTGCAGGGAGGGGGTGCGGCCACGCACATCGGGCACATCATGGACGAGGCACCCAACCCGCCCGAGGGCCTCGAAGGTCTCGGTTATCTGCAAATGCTTCAAGAGGAGATCGAAAGCTCGGTCGCGATCATGGGCCTCGTGACGCCGGCGTCTGCCGGTCGGTTGCAGTTGCGTTTGACGGCACGGCAGGTCATGCGGTGTGTCGACCGCCTAGCGGAACCGGTCGTCTTCATGCGAGGAGACCCTGAAGGACACTGCGGCCGGGTCTATTTTGGCATCCGGCCGGCGGCGGAGGCGATCATCAGTCATGTCCAGCTCGCGACCGAGAGCACTGACGCGTCTCCAGCCGTAAGGACGCACGCCACCCACGTAATCGCCTCGGCTAATAACATCATTAGCCGCAGCGACGAAATCGAAGAGCTCGTCCGCCAGGTTTTTGAGGGGGATGACACGGAAGCGTTTCGGCCGCTGGTCGTCCGCATCGGCGAGCTCGTGGATGCGCTGCTGCACGGAGTCGACGCCAACGGTGACGGCACGATCGGTTGGCAAGAGGGTGAGGGCGGTGCCGACGCCATTAGCCAGCACATGGGATTGATGCAGGCGGGGTAGGGGCGCCGTCTCGACCTGCTTACGTCGCACGCGGGGATCGCCGTCCCGCTCGCGGTGCCGGGGCGGCTTCGGCGGCACGGAGCTGTCTCTTCGGGTCAAGTGTGAGGGCCGGCAACCAGCCGATTCGGCTCCGGACATGCTCGCCGGCCGGTGTGTCACCGGACGGCCCGGTCGGATTGGGCGCCGGCTAGACCGGCTTCGTGGTGGAATTGGCTAATCAGGCTCCCTGTGGCCGCTACCTGCGGCCCAGAATTCGGTTCCATTCATCGACATCAGCCTGCCGCACTGCGAGGAGCGGGCTCGGGTCGCCCTCGATGACCACGGTCGTCATGGCGTCGTTTTGCGCGATGGCGTCTACGACTTCCTGTCCAGACGACACTTTGCCGAACACCGAGTGCTTGCCGTCGAGGTGGGGAGTGGGGCCATGTGTGATGAAGAACTGGCTTCCGTTCGTGCCCGGGCCCGCGTTGGCCATCGACAACGTGCCCGCCGCGTCGTGCCGCAATAAGGGACTGAACTCGTCAGCGAAATTGTAGCCAGGTCCCCCTTGTCCGGTGCCGGTCGGATCACCACCCTGAATCATGAAATCGGCGATGACACGGTGAAATATCAGCCCGTCGTAGTACCCACGCTGCGCTAGGTTGACGAAGTTCGCAACGGTCAACGGGACCTCCGCGGGAAAGAGCGTCACATGGATGTCCCCTTTCGTCGTCTTGAAGACGGCGGCCAGGCTGGCCGTTGGGGCGGCTTCGATGGGCATTCTCGTCTGCCTCCACTGGGTTAACTGATACCGCAGGTGGCGGGCGGTTCCGAACACGCCGGCCCGCTTCCCGTTCGACTCCGGCTCTGAATGTCCACGCTCGTTCGGTCCCGTGGCATCAGTCGATCGACCGGATCATGACGGGCCCATCGGAACCTAGATTGAGATGTGAACAGCTGCCACGAACTCGGTTCAAGGATAGGTGCTTTCATTGGGCTCCGGTAGTCCCGCCAAGATCCTCTCAGGATCGGTGCTCAAGCTGCTTCCGGTCCCGATGCCACACGGCACGTTGTGCCTCATACACGCTTCCCCCAGAGTCCTGACTGCGTCTCGGACTTCCGGGGCGCCACCGTTTGCGCCGGGCGTGCCCACACCGAGCGCAAGACTGAGGTCAGCCGACCCGATCATCACGGCGCCGAGGCCGGGCACCTGAAGAATCTCGTCGATGTTGTCCAGGCACTCGCGCGTTTCACACATGATGATAGCCAGAAGCTCCCCGTCCGGGTTGAGCGGCCACACGTCGGCTCTGCGCGCGTAGTCATCGCTCGACAGGTCCCAGACCCGGGTCGCGCCTCCGGGACCCCATCCGCGCCGACCTGGTGGCTCTGGAATCTGCGTCCCACGCTGCGGCGGATACCGCATCGCACGAACCAGTTCGGTGACCTGCGCCGCGCTGCGGACCTGAGGGAGGACGATCCCGAAGGCACCGGCGTCGAGCATCTGCTTGACCACATGATGGAAACTCTCGTCCGCCTCGTGATTGATGCGGACGATCGGGGTCACCCGCGGCTGCGCGGCGTCTTGCTGCTCGAACGCGTTGAGGGCCGTCTCGAGGTCGTCGATCATGAACGGGTTATGCTCGAGCGAAATGGTCCGCCAGTGTTCACCGCCGATCGCCGCCTCGCCGTTCGCGAACTGCTCGATGGCCCGGTTCAGGCGCGCGCCCGATCCCTGCTGCGCCGAGGGCCCAGACGTTACCGCCGCCCACGCGATTGCCGTTAGACCGAGCACCCACACGAGATGGCGCGCGGACGCGGTTCTCCTCAGTTTCTCAACTGTCATGGCTCGTCCCCTCATTTGTGTCGCCAGGTGAACATTCAGTTTGGCCTTCTATACCTCGGATCTCAAGTTACAGTCAAAGCCGGTCCCCGCGCCGGCAGCGGTATCCGGTGTGAGCATGTCGTTGCTGGCCACACACTGCGGTAGATCCACGACCGGTGTCACGCGACCTCGAGCTTCGAGACTCCCGTGCCGCCGACGGCCGGGAGAGACCGCTGCGACGGTCCGGGGATGCTCGGGGAAGCAAGACCGGCGGCAAATCTACTTCAACCCCATCCGTCTCTTGTACTCAGGCCAGCCGGTTCGGAGCCGCAGAAACGCGTCGACATCGGCACAGCGCAGAAACGGGTTCGTGCATCGTTCGAGCCCGATCGTGGAGCTGGGTCTGGCTCCATAATCATGCCCTGGCCAGACGGTGGTCTCATCCGGCACCATGCCGAGCACCCGCTGCAGGCTGGCCCACTCGGTCCGCGCGTCCTCGTCGGTCTTTGCGCCTCCCACCTTGCCGACGAACAGCAGGTCTCCGGTGATGAGCAGGTGGTGCACCGGCTCGTACAACACGATGTGGTCGTCACAGTGGCCTGGCGTATGGATGCACCGCAGCCGGAGCGCACCCACCGCGAGCTCCGCCCAGTCGGCCAAACCGACGTCCGGCGATTCGGGTGCGTCGGGGTGGGCGGCGACCGGCGCCCCGGTCCGCGCGACTGCCACAGGGTTGCCTTCTGTATGATCCGAATGCCCGTGGGTATTCACGATGTAAGTGACCGCCAGTCCCTGGGCGGCCGCGCGCTCGATGAGCGTCTCGGGCGAGTACGATGGGTCGATGAGCACACTCCGCCCCGTCTCCCGGTCGCCGACCAGATATGCGAAGTTACGATCACCTCCGGTTCGCAGCTGCTCGAAAATTAGTTGCATGACGTCATCGGCTTCGCTGGGGGCAGGAGCCCGTGGCGCACATCGGAACTCGTCTTACCTCATCCCCTCACGCGTCACGGTCTGCGTCCCGTACGAATGCCCCAGCACGGGGTGCGGCGTGTAGAGTTCCTCGAGCCCAGCGCACTCGTCGTCGTCGAGCGCGACATCGACCGCGGCGACCAGCTGATCGAGCTGTTCCAGCTTGGACACTCCGACAATCGGTGCCGTGACACCGGGTTGACGCAACAACCAGGCGAGGGCAATCTGGGCCGGCGTCAGCTCTCGGCGCGCGGCGAGCGCGTTGACCCGCTCGACGACCCGGAAGTCGGTGTCGGCGTAATACAGCTGGTGCGCGAAGTCGTCGCTGCGGGCCCGATCCGTGATCCCCCACCGCTCACTCTGCGGCCGGCGCGTACCGGCGAGGAATCCTCGAGCGAGGGGACTCCACGGGATTATCCCGACCCCCTCGGTCCGGCACAGCGGAAGCATCTCCCGTTCCTCCTCACGGTAGACGAGGTTGTAGTGGTTCTGCATGGCCACGAACCGGGTCCACCCTCGCTGGTCGGCGGTGTAGAGAGCGCGCGCGAACTGCCAGGCGAACATGCTCGAGGCGCCGAGATAACGGGCCTTGCCGGCGCGGACGATGTCATCGAGTGCCTCGAGCGTCTCCTCGAGCGGGGTGTCCGGATCGTAGCGGTGGATCTGGTACAGGTCGACGTGATCGAGTCCGAGCCGGCGCAGCGACGCGTCGATGGCGTCGAAGAGATGCTTCCGGGATAGTCCCCGATCATTGGGACCGTCACCCGTCGGGAAGTAGACCTTGGTCGCGATCACGACCTGGTCGCGCTGAGTCAGGTCCTTCACGGCACGGCCGAGGATCTCCTCGCTCAGACCGAGCGAGTACATGTCGGCGGTGTCGAAGAAGTTGACACCGTGCTCGATCGCGCGCGTGATGACACACCGCGCATCCGCCTCGGGTCGCACCCACTCCCGCCAGCTCGACGACCCGTAGGTCATCATGCCGAGACAGAGCCGGGACACCTTTAGACCGGTGCGCCCGAGCGAGACGTACTCCATTGTGTCGTGTCTGTCTGTGCCGCCGCCGCGGTCCGGTGAGGACGACATCGCGAGGGGCGAGGTCGAACCGACCGCTTCTGCAGCCACGGCCGGAAAAGCCGCCCGGCCCGCGTACACTTAGTGGCAGTGCCCGTGCTCCACCGACCATACCTGCCCGGCCGGGCAGGTATGGTCGGTGAGTTCGGTCGTGGTGAAGCTGAACACCAGCGCGACCAGCGCGGCGACGGCGACACTGACGATCGCGATCCAGGCCGCTGGGCTCAGCGCGTGAGCCTTGCCCTCACAGCACTGTTTATATTTCTTGCCACTGCCGCACGGACACAGATCGTTCCGGCCGACCTTGCCAGCAGCTGCCACTTTCACGTCCTCCAGAATCCATGCGTGCTCCCGGCCCGGCCGCAGGAGCGCACGCGGTCGAAGCACCGACGCACCCGCCTTGACCAGGACGAGGAGCCAGTATACTGCAGGAGGAACCGCGGCCGGAGCACCCCTGAAGCTAGACCTCGAGCCGTCACGGACGGCGGTCGGTGCAGCACCGTTGCGTTGCTCGTTCGGAGGCCCGTGGGGTGGAGGCCGACGTCGAGCATGACGACATCGCCCGGGGCGTTCGCCGTACGCCACCTGATCGCATCATGATCAACGACGCCCACTGCCATTTCTTTTCGGCGCGGTTTTTCGCGGGGCTAGCCAGTCAGATGATGTCCCACTCGCCTGGTGACAGTGCCGACGCCATCCCCGGTCGGCTCGGTTGGGAGCCGCCGGGTGACCCCGAAGCACTGGCCGACCGGTGGGTCGCCGAGTTCGATCTCCATGGTGTCACTCGCGCCGCGGTCATGGCCAGTACGCCGGGCGACGAGGAATCGGTCGCCGTCGCCGTGCGCCGGCACCCGATGCGGCTTGTCGGCATGAGCATGGTGGACCCGACCGCACCTGACGCGAGCACCCGTGTCCCTCGCGCGCTGGGTGATCACGGGCTCCGGTGCGTCTGTCTGTTTCCTGCGATGCACGGCTACGCACTGGACCACGACGGCGTCGACCGCGTGTTCGCGTCGGCGGCCGACGCGGGCGCCGTGGTGTTCGTCCACTGCGGCGTGCTGACGGTCGGTGTACGGCGCAAGCTGGGACTCGCGACCCGTGTCGACATCAGGCTCGGCGACCCGCTGGCGCTCGTGCCCATCGCGTCCCGATATCCAGGGGTGCCGGTGGTGATTCCGCACTTCGGCGCCGGGTTATTGAGAGAGACGTTCATGGCAGCCGACCTGTGCCCCAACATCCACCTGGACACGTCCAGCTCGAATGGGTGGCTCAAATACGTGCCGGGGCTGACGCTCGCTGCTGTGTTCCGGCAGGCACTCGAGGTAGTCGGACCGGAACGCCTGCTATTTGGCACTGATTCGTCGTTCTTCCCGCGTGGCTGGCAACGGTCGGTCTACGAAATCCAGTCGTCGATTCTCGATGGCCTCGGGATCGACACCGGCGCGCGCGCCAGGATTCTGGCCGGCAACTTCGACCGAGTGTTCGGCGACCCGAGCTCCGTATGACGAACCAGAAGTCCTTCATCTTCGACACCGAACTACATCTGGTCAGGCTGACCGGAGTCAAGGTCCGCAGCCTCCAGGAGCTCCGCGCGGCGTTGCCAGGGGTGCCAGGGTCGTCTATCTTCTTCCACACACACCAGGAATATCTGACGCACCCTTTTCAGCGCTCCGCACACTCCAACGACTTCGCGCGCTGGGTCTCGCAGACGCTGCGCGAAGAGGCGCTGGCCGAGAAGCTGGCGGCCATCGACCTGCTCGCGTTCACGACCATCCGTCAGCTCCGCGATGCCATCACCCAGGCGGTCGACGAGTATCTCGGCGAGCTGGGTCGTCCCACCTACGAGTGCCGTCCGGAGGAGGCGTTTCACTTCTGTCGATCCCGCAGCTTCGTCCTGCCGACCGGTCTCGTCGCCGACGATGTGGGAGATTTTTTTCAGAAGGTGGCGTCGATCTCGAATGCCTCGCTTTACTTCCACTTCTTCGAGGCGCGGTTGCGGCTCCACCGCCGGACCAGCGACTTCTCGCGCTGGCTCTCCGACCGCGGACGTCCAGAGCTCGCTGCGGCCATCGACGGTCTGAACCCCTACGTCCGTACGCTCGATGAGCTTCGACGCGATATCGTCCGGTTGGGCACGGACGATGGAGCACCCGCGTGAGCGAGCACATCGAGGACTACCGCCCGGTCGTTGGGTCGCAGGTGATCGATGAGCTGTTGTTGCTGGCCGACCGGGTGCGTCACCGGCGACTCCAGCACATCAATTCCACGTCGGTGGGCGGCGGAGTAGCCGAGATCCTGACGCAGATGGTCCCGCTGTTTCGCGACCTCGGCATCGACACGACCTGGGACGTCATCAAGGGCAACCAGGCGTTCTTCGCCGTCACCAAGGCGTTTCACAACGCGCTCCACGGGGGTGAGGAATCGATAACCGAGGAGATGTTCGAGGTCTTCCGCGTGACCACCGCCATGAATTTGGCCGACTTGAACACCTTCGGGGATGTGGTCGTCGTGCATGATCCCCAGCCGGCTGGCCTGATCGCCAAACAGTCCGAGGTCGGCGGACGCTGGTTCTGGCGCTGTCACATCGACGTCTCGACACCCGACCCGCGGGTGTGGGGGTTCCTGCGGGACTACGTCGCGCGGTACGACGCCTCGATCTTCTCGATGCCGGATTTTGCCCAGCAACTCACGATCCCGCAGTTCATGGTGACACCGTCGATCGACCCGCTCAGCGACAAGAACCGCAACCTGCCGGACAACGAGGTGCGGGCGGTCGTGGAGGACCACGGTCTCGACCCGGATCGTCCCATCCTGACCCAGATCTCCAGGTTTGATCGGCTGAAAGATCCGCTTGGGGTCCTGCGGGCCTATCGCATGGTGCGGCGGCGTCATGACTGTCAGCTGCTGCTGGCCGGTGGCGGGGCGACCGACGACCCGGAAGGCGAGGAAGTGCTGCGCGAGGTCCGGGACGCGGCCGGCAACGACCCAGACATCCACGTTCTTGAGCTGCCGCCGTTCAGCGATCTTGCCATCAACGCGCTGGTTCGTGGATCGACCATCGTGATGCAGAAGTCGATCAAGGAGGGATTCGGGCTGACCGTGACCGAGGCGCTCTGGAAGCGGAAGCCGGTCATCGGCGGCGCGGTGGGCGGCATCCGTCTGCAGCTGCTGAACGGGGTCACCGGGTTCTTGGTGCACTCACCCGAGGGCGCGGCCAACCGCGCGGTCGAACTGCTCGGCGACCCGGAGCTCCGGGCGGCGGTCGGGGCGGCCGGACACGAGCACGTCAAAGAGAACTTCCTGACCACGCGGCACATTCGCGACTACCTGTTGCTGATGCTCGCCATGGAGCATGACGGCACGGATCTGTCGTTGCTGCCCGGCATCGCCGGCTGACCAGAAGCCCGGAACGTCACGAGCCGTGGAGGGCAACCATGTGGGGGTGGTCTCCGATCCTCGAGCTTCGGTGGGGTCGCTATGCGGCCGGAACGGGAGTCCTGTACTCGTTCGGGATCGTCTGGCGATGGCCCCGTCGCGCACGTGCGCGCCTCGCGGGTGCGGAGTGGGGCCTTGGGGATCCCCGCGGAACGCTCGCGTGGGGTTCGGGGCGCAGACCCGACTGAGGAAGCCCCCCCGCAAGCGACCGAGCCGGGGTGTGGGGGGAGCCCCACGTGAGTCAGACCACGAGCAGCAGCTTGCCGATGTGAGTGCTGGCCTCCATGATGCGGTGAGCCTCGGCGGCCTCCGCAAGCGGCAGGCGCTGGTCGATGACGGGGCGCACGCGTCCGGTCTCGAGCAGCGGCCAGAGCCGTGCGCGGACCGCTTCGACGATCGCGGCCTTCTCCTCGACGGTGCGCGCTCGCAACGTGGTGCCGGTCACAATCAGACGCCGTCGCATGAGGGCCGCCAGATCAATATCCGCGCGTGCGCCGCTCATCAGCGCGATGATGACCAGCCGGCCGTCGAAATTCAACAGCCGCAGGTTCCGCCGGAGATAATCCTGTCCGACCATGTCGAGGATGACGTCGATCCCTGCATGGCCTGCCGCAGCGCCCACCGCCGCCACGAAATCGGTCTCCCGATAGTTCACCGCCTTCGCCGCGCCCAGCGCTTCGCACGCCGCGCACTTCTCGGCCGACCCGGCCGTGACGAAGACCCGCGAGCCGAGCACGCGAGCAAGCTGGATCGCCATCGTCCCGATTCCGCTCGACCCGCCGTGAACGAGCAGCGTCTCTCCTGGGATGAGGCGACCTCGATCGAACACGTTGGTCCACACCGTCATCGCCACCTCGGGCAGCGCAGCGGCGTCGACGACATCGATCCTGGCTGGAATCGGCAAGCAGAGGGACGCAGGTACCGCACAGTACTCGGCGTATCCGCCGCCGGCGAGCAGTGCGCACGCCGTATCCCCTGTACGCCACGCGTGCACGCCATCACCAACCGCAACGACCGTGCCGGACACTTCCAGGCCCAGCACGTCCGGCGCCCCCGGCGGAGGCGGATAGTGGCCGCGACGCTGCATGACATCGGCACGGTTCACGCCGGCCGCCGCCACCTTGATGAGCAACTCGCCAGCACCGATGGCCGGCACGGTGCGCTGGCCGATGACGAGCATGTCGGGGGCTCCTGGCGCCGTGATCTCGATCACCCGCATCGTGCTCGGAATCTTCTCCATCGTGGCCCCCCGTACTTCCTCAGCGTGCCGTTAGATAGGATGTTCCGCCCGGAAAATGTTCCTGAACGTCAGACACGGGACACTAGTATAATCACCGCACTTTGATAGCCACGCCGGCCGCTCCAATCGACCGGCGCTCGACGTTTCCCCACGCGCACATGCCGGTCAGGATTAAACGCATCGGACTCTGGCGGACGGCGGTCTCGAATCGTCCGGGCGCAATCACCGAGGCGCTCGAAGTGCTCGCGCAGGGCAACGCGGACCTCAAAGTCGTCCGGGTGCGTACCATGCCGGGTGGAACAGGACGTCACACGATCGAGGTCTACGCTGGAGAGGGAAAGCGGGCCGCGATGGTTGCCCGTGCCGCCGGCTTCAGTCTGGCCCCGGCCACGACCGTGCTTCTCCAGGGGGACGACCGTCCTGGACTCGCCTACGCGGTCGCCAACGCGGTCGCCTGAGCCGGCCTCGTGGTGTGCGACCTTGAAATGGACGTGGTCGGGACACGCTACTCCGCTATGCTCACCTTTAACAGCGAAGCAGACGCCGACAAGGCGGTGGTCGTCATCCGCAAGGTCACGCGCGGTGGAGCGGGCCGGATCTATCGGGCGCGGTGAGAGATGCGTATCCTCTTGATCGGGTACGGTCGAATGGGCAAGCTCGTCGACCAGCTCAGCGAGGCTTACGGCTTTGAGGTGGCCGGGCGGCTCGACATTGACGACAACCGCGGCGGCGCTGGTATCACCGATGACGGGGTGCGTGACGTCGACGTGGCGATCGACTTCTCGACCGCCGACGCCGTGGTCGACAATCTGCCTCGGCTGGCCAAGCGTGGAATCAACCTCGTGGTCGGCACGACCGGGTGGCTGGCCGAGGAGGCCGCGATGCGGAAGATCGCAGAAGACGCCGGGATTGGCGTGGTCGCGGCCGCGAATTTTTCCCTCGGGGTCAATCTGTTCCTGGCCGTCGCTGAGCGTGCGGCACGGTTGTTCGAGTCGCATCAGGAGTTCGGCGCCTGGATCCACGAGATCCACCACGCCGCCAAGGTAGACGCGCCGTCAGGCACCGCCCTTGCCCTGCGGGCGGCGATGGAGCGGAGCGGGTACGCTCGCACCATCGACATGGCGTCGACACGTGTCGGGTCGGCGCCGGGTACCCACACGGTTGGGTTCGACGGCCCGAGCGAGACGATCGTCTTGACGCACGACACGCGGGACCGCGCGACGTTCGCGCGTGGCGCGCTCGCGGCGGCGCGCTGGGTGCATGGCCGGCGCGGATGGTTCTCGATGCGCGATGTCCTCGAGCTCGATGCGGACTGAAATGATACACACCTGGTCTGGATGCGGCACGGCGCTGGTCACGCCGTTCACTGCTGGCGGCGCTGTGGACGAGGCGGCGGTACGCCGTCTCGCCGACCGGCAGATCGCCGGTGGCGTCCAGTTCCTGGTCCCGTGCGGCACGACCGGCGAGAGCCCGACGCTCACGCGCGCCGAGCATCGACGGGTCGTGGAGCTGGTGGTGGATGCGGCGGCCGATCGGGTCCCCGTGCTTGCCGGGGCGGGTGGCTACAACACCCTGAACGTGATCGATCTGGTCGCCGACATGGAACGCGCCGGGGCGGACGGCATCCTATCGGTCACGCCGTACTACAACAAGCCGACACCGGAAGGTATCTATCAGCACTACCGGGAGATTGCCGAGAGTACCCCCTTGCCGATCGTGGTCTACAACGTGCCCGGCCGCACCGGCTGCAATATCGATGTTGACACGCTGTGCCGGCTGGCCGACATCCCGAATGTCGTCGGGGTCAAGGAAGCTTCGGCCAACATGTCGCAGCTGTGTGAGATCTGCCGCGTGGTCCCTAGCGGTTTCAGCGTCCTGTCGGGAGACGACCTTTTCACGGTCCCCCTCATCTCCGTGGGTGGCACCGGCGTCGTCTCGGTAGCGTCGAACGAGGTTCCGGACGAGATGTCGCGCCTGGTGTCGTCTGCGCTCGCCGGCGATTTCGACACCGCCCGACGGCTCCACATCGGGCTCCTTCCGCTGATGCAGGTCAATTTCATCGAAGCCAATCCGATACCGGTTAAAGCGGCGATGGCGCATCTCGGGTTGCTGGAGCCCCACTATCGCTTGCCGTTGGTCCCGCCGCGACCAGCGACACTTGCACGCATCGTACGGGTGCTCGACGAGCTCGGCGTCAAGCCCCGCTTCAAGCCGGCCACGTCGAACTAACATGGGGCTTCGCCCCATACTCCCAGCTCGGTCGCTTGCTGGGGTCCCGACGCCCCGCGGTCGCCCCGAGCACGGAGAACCTACAGTGACCGCTGACCTTCAGTCGCTCGCCACGACCATTGCACGTCTCTACGGGGAAGGCGCTGACGCGGACAGCGCCGAGGCCCGCGCCGTCTTCGCGGTCTTTCGGTCCGAGCTGTCGTCCGGCCGTGTGCGCGCGGCCGTTCCGGATCCCGGCGCCGCCACGGGCTGGGTGGTGAATGCCTGGGTCAAACAGGGCATCCTCGTCGGTTTTCGATGCGGCGAGATCACACGGTTCGCCGGGTTTGACCCTCAGGTGCCGTTTCTCGACAAGGACACGCTGCCACCCAAGCCACTCGACCCGTCGTCACGGGTCAGGCTGGTGCCTGGCGGATCCTCGATTCGAGACGGTGCATATGTGGGACGCGGTGTGATCTGTATGCCCCCGATGTTCATCAACATCGGCGCGTATGTCGGCGAGGACAGTCTGATCGACTCCCACGCCCTGGTCGGGTCCTGCGCGCAGGTCGGTCAGCGCGTGCATGTCAGCGCCGCGGCGCAGATCGGTGGGGTGCTCGAGCCGGTTGGTGCGCTCCCCGTCATCATCGAGGACGACGTGCTCGTGGGTGGCAGTACCGGTATCTACGAGGGTGCCGTTGTGCAGGCGCGGGCGGTGATTGCGGCCGGCACGGTGCTGACCGGGTCGACGCCGGTCTACGACCTGCCCCGGCGACGGGTGATCACTCCGGAAGACGGCCGGCCCGTCGTGATTCCGGAGGGTGCGGTGGTGGTGCCGGGTACGCGGGCGGTTACCGCCGCGGCCGGCCGCGAGTGGGGGCTGGCACTGGCGACACCGATCATCGTCAAATATCGCGATGACCGCACCGACACCCGCACTGAGCTCGAGACATGGCTGCGGTGACGACGTTCGATGTCGTGGGTCTCGCCAGGTCGCTGATCGACATCGACTCGACCACCGGAAGCGAGGGTGCCGTCGCCCAGTGGCTCGCGAGCTGGCTACGCGCGCGCGGTTACGCTGTCGACGAGCAGCCGGTCGAGGGAGAACGGGTCAATCTCTATGCGACTCTGGGCCGGCCGGTTGTGGTGCTGTCCACACATCTTGACTGTGTTCCGCCGTTCTTCTCGAGTCGGGAGGAGAATGGTCGTCTGTATGGACGGGGTGCCTGTGACGCCAAGGGGATCGCCGCCGCGCAGGTCGGCGCGATCGAGCAGCTGCGAGCAGCGGGCGAGACCCGGGTTGGTCTGTTGTTCGTGGTCGGTGAGGAACGCGGTAGCCACGGGGCCCACGCCGCGAACCGGGTGTCACCAGGGTCCCGATATCTGGTCAACGGTGAGCCGACCGACAACCGGCTGGGCACCGCGACGCGAGGTGTCTACCGGGTCAGGCTGCACGCTAGCGGCCGGTCGGCGCACTCGTCCCACCCCGAACAGGGCGAGTCGGCGATCGAGAAGCTGATCGATTCCCT
The DNA here is from genome assembly GCA_963578725.1 of Vicinamibacteria bacterium. Lineage (GTDB taxonomy): Bacteria > Acidobacteriota > Vicinamibacteria > Vicinamibacterales > UBA8438 > NP936. Next base: position 24,272 of record CAUZDS010000001.1, on the reverse strand, counting down.
CATGGCGCTTCGCACTCTCGAGCTGCCGCTGAATGTCGCTCTCGGGACCACTACCTATACCGTTGGCTTGATCGAGGGCGGCGTGGCCCCCAACGTCGTCCCGCCGCATGCGAGCGCCGAGATCAACTTCCGCATCGTGGGTCCGGCGGCGGCCGTGCGGGTGGCGCTCGAGTCGTTGACGACGCTGGTCCAGGTGGAGGACCTGGTCCATGTGCCGACTGTCGAGCTGATGACCGTACCGGGGTTCGACACCGCGGTCTTTCCATTCACCACTGACATTCCCTTTCTCGCGGCTTGGGGTAAGCCGCTGCTCTTCGGTCCCGGCTCGGTGTTGGTTGCTCACACCTCCGAGGAGCACGTGCGCACGGATGATCTGCGTGCGGCAGTCGGCCACTATGTCCGGATTGTGACGACGCTGCTGGATCGCGTCGAGGTTGGCAGCTAGTGCCCTTCACAGGAGGACTGATCGGCCCTGCCACCCGCGCCTCGGCTATGGCGGATCGACTCGCTCGATCCGTACGCGCTGTAGCTCGATGCGGTTGACCGGCGTTTCCCCTTCGGTCGGCGTCGCCTCGATCCGTTCAACCACCTCAAACCCGTCCACCACCCGGCCGAACGCGGTGTAGACCCCGTCGAGCTCGTCCGCCACGCCGGTGACGATGAAGAACGAGGTGGAAGCGCTCGCCTCGTCGTCACCGCGCGCCATCGACACGATGCCCTTGACGTGCGACGTGTCACTGAACTCCGGTTCGAGCGTCCCGACGAGGCTGCGTTGCTCCTCGGTCAACGGGGCACGGCGGCTCTGGATCCAGCCGGTTTGGATGACGAAGCCTGGCACGACACGATGAAACGCGGTGCCATCGTAGACGCCCGCGTCGGCCAGCCGCAGAAAGTGCCGAACGTGCTCGGGGGCGCGATCCAGGAGGAACTCGACTGTGACTGGTCCGGCGTCCGTATCGAGCACCGCGCGAAACTTGCCCAGCTCCGCCACCGTCTCCGTCGTGAACGGGACGGGCGGCGGGGGCACGGCGTCACGGATCGACATCGAAAGAATCTCGACCCGCTCCAGCGGCTGTCCCTGCGCGTCAACCGGCGCCTCCGAGATCCGGGTCACGACCGGAAGCCCCTCTGAGACTCGGCCCCAGACGGTGTGATGACCATCGAGCGCCGGTTGTGCCACGACGCAGATCAGAAACTGCGTACCACCGCTGTCTGGCTCCCCAGGTACTACCACGGCCGACACGGCGCCAGCAGTGTGCAGCTCGTCGTTGGGCTCAGCGTCGATCAGTCCCAGACCGCCACGCCCGTACACGTCCGCACGGTCCGGATCCTTCGTCAGCGGGTCGCCACCCTGCACGACGCCGCGCGCCACTATGCGATGGAAGATGGTGCCTTCATAGACACTGTCCGCGGCCATCCGCATGAACAGCCCGACGTGGTTAGGTGCCGCTTCCGGCAGCAGATCGATCACGAAGCGGCCGTGCGTCGTCTCCACGACCGCCTGCTTGTCGCGCATCTCGTCGAGCGCCAGCGGTGTCACGTATGGCTCGCGCTCCTGCTGCGCCCAGACCGGCACCGCTTGCAGCAACAGTGTCAACAGCGGCCAGACCGCCATCACGGTGAGTGGTCTCACGTCGTCGCTCCGCGTTCGTCGCCAGGCCGGCCTCGGGAACACTTTCGTTCCGGGAGCCAGAGCGTGCGCCGCATCCCGGTCCGCTCGGCGGCCCACCCCAGGAATTATGCAGGGAATCGTCGTCATCTGGAACCGGCCTGAAGATGGTACAAGGTCCTCCGCCGGGGAACGAGCCTAGACACCCTCCAGTGGCGATTGCAGATCTAGGCATTTGTTACGAGTCCGTCCATTGAAGATATCCAGTCGGATCAGAGGATGCCGCTACTCGAGTACCGGTTGGAAGAGGATGAGCCATCTCCCGCACGGTCCCCCGCGTCCACAGACCATGTGCGGAGCTATCGTGCAGGCCGTGGAGTTGCCCGATTATTCGACATGCACGACTGCGCGCGCGCTGCGATGCCGGTCGACCACCTCGCGCCCGAGCCGCTTGCTCAGATACACCTTCGATTCGCGCGGGTCGTCCCCGGTGGGCTCGAACTTGATGACGTCGAACTCCAGGTGATCGAGTGTGCTGCGCATGGCGTAGGACCGGTTCTTGGTCTTTACGACGACCTCGTCGAAGCCATTGTCGAGTGCCCACGCCTCCTGCTGCTCCGTCAGCGCACGGAAGAACCCCTGTCCGCGCCAGTCCCGGCGTGTACCGCCGATCCAGCTGTAGAGAATTTTACGGGCTTCGAACGCGACACACCCGGCGAGCCGTGTCACCAAGTCGGCTAGTTTCGGCTCGGTGTCGCCGCCGCAGATCTCGTGTGACACCTTGTAGGCGACCGGCACCACTGTGCCCGGGTCATCCGGAAGCGCCGCCTCCGCCATCACGATCTGATGGTCGCGGCTGCGCAGCCTGGCCACGACCTCGGACGCGGTCTTGCGGCGGGGGAATTCGCCGAAGAACTCTTCGATGTACTGGATCTCCAGCGCGCCCTGATGCAGTCCGTACTGTCTGATGTGATACTCCATCGGGTAACGTCGGTGCGCAGACGTCCTCGCGAGCTAAGTGGCCCGTGTCATAAGTACGACCGTATTCGACCGTCTATGCATCCCGCTAGGGTCGACGCAGGATCTTGCCCAGCAGGGCCGACTACTGCCGGGATGCTCCCTGCTCGCGCCTACATCGGCGCGTACGCGGCATCTGTCGAGTAGGATGACCATAGTCCGCTATGCGGAGACCGCACCGGCCTCGTAGGCGAGTGACGGCCCTAGCCACCGCTCTACCTTACCAACCGTCTCCCCCTTGCGCCGAGCATACTGCTCGACCTGGTCGGCGCCGATCCGACCGACGGTGAAGTAGTGCGCCCGTGGGTGCGCGAAGTAAAGCCCGCTGACGCTGGCAGCCGGTGTCATCGCGGCGCTCTCGGTCAGATCCATCTCGATCGAGCGGGCCTGCAGCAGGTCGAACAGCTTGAACTTCTCGCTATGGTCCGGACACGCGGGGTACCCGAATGCCGGCCGGATGCCTTGGTAGCGTTCGCGTCGCAACTCGTCCGATGACAGCTGCTCATCCCGGCCGTAGCCCCACTGCCGTCGCGCCTCGGCATGCAGGTACTCGGCTGCGGCCTCGGCCAGCCGGTCGGCCAGCGCCTTGACCATGATCGCTTGGTAGTCGTCGTGGTTCCGCTCATACTGTTCGACAAGGCGGTCGACGCCGATTCCGGCGGTGACCGCGAAGGCGCCGATGTGGTCGAGCCGTCCGCTGTTACGAGGGGCGATGAAGTCTGCCAGTGACCGATTCGGTCGCCCGTCCGGCTGCACGTCCTGCTGACGGAGCATGGCGAATCGCAGCAGCTCCCGCACATCAGTCCCCGGGCTCGTCGTGCCCGGCTCGAACACGACGATGTCGTCACCCTCGCTGGCCGCCGGCCAGAACCCGAACACCCCACGCACAGTCAGCAAGCGCTCGTCGGCGATGCGTTGCAGCAGCGCGGTCCCGTCAGCATGGAGATGCCGGGCCTGTTCGCCGTACACCGGGTGGTCGAGCACCTCCGGGAATCGACCCTTGAGCTCCCAGGCGGAAAAGAAGAAGGTCCAGTCGATGAACGGGCTCACCTGGGCGATGTCGACGGCGTCGAGCGTCCGCCGGCCGAGGAACGCCGGGGTGGGGATGTCGACCGTAGTCCACTTGTCACGAAATCGGTTCGCGAGCGCCTCGTCATAGGCGCGAAGCGGCTTCGTCCGGCGCGCGGCATATCGTGCTCGGAGCATCTTCTGATCGGCTCGCGCGGCACGGTCGAATTCGGCGCGTCGCGTCGGGCTCAGCAGGCTCGACACCACGTCGATGACCCGGGACGCGTCGGCCACGTACACCGTGCTCTGGTCGTACTCCGGCGCGATCTTGACCGCCGTGTGCTGCCGGCTGGTGGTCGCGCCTCCGATCAGGAGCGGACGTTCGAACTGGCGCCGTTGCATCTCCCTGGCCACGAACACCATCTCATCGAGCGAGGGTGTGATCAGCCCGCTCAACCCGATGATGTCGGCGTCCTCGTCGACCGCGGTCTGGAGGATCGTGTCGCAGTGGACCATTACGCCGAGATCCACAACGTCGTAGAGGTTGCAGCGTAGCACCACCGCCACGATGTTCTTGCCGATGTCATGCACGTCACCCTTGACGGTGGCCATCACGATCTTGCCCCGTGAGGTCGAGGCGGTCCCGCGTGCCAGCCGGTCTTTCTCCATGAACGGCTCGAGATACGCCACCGCCTTCTTCATGACGCGGGCGCTCTTGACCACCTGTGGCAGAAACATCTTGCCCTCGCCGAAGAGGTCGCCGACGATCTTCATGCCGTCCATGAGCGGCCCTTCGATTACCTCGAGCGGTCGATCGTAGCTTTGCCGTGCCTCCTCGACGTCGGCCTCGATGTGGTCCACGATGCCGTGCACCAGGGCATGGGACAACCGCTGTCCAACCGCCGCTTCGCGCCACGCCAGGTCGACCTGCGGCTTTGCACCGCCACCCTTTACGGTCTCGGCGAATCGGACCATCCGCTCGGTCGCGTCTGGCCGCTGATTGAAGATGATGTCCTCGACATGCGTCAGCAGATCCGGCGCGATGTCCTCGTAGACGACGAGCTGACCGGCGTTGACGATACCCATGTCCATGCCGGCCTTGATCGCGTGATAGAGAAACACGGAATGGATCGCTTCACGGACGCCATCGTTCCCGCGGAACGAGAATGAGAGATTGCTAACTCCCCCGCTGACGAGCGCACCGGGGCAGGTCTCCTTGATCACCCGGATCGCTTCGATGAAGTTCACGCCGTAGTCGTTGTGTTCCTCGAGCCCGGTGGCGATTGCCAGAATGTTGGGGTCGAAGATTATGTCGTGTGGGTTGAATCCGGCCGTGTCGGTTAGCAGTCGGTAGGCGCGCTGGCAGATCGCGACCTTCCGCTCGACCGTGTCCGCCTGCCCGGTCTCGTCGAACGCCATCACCACGGCCGCAGCGCCATACCGCCGGAGCCACCGTGCCTTCTTGAGAAAGTCGGGTTCCCCTTCCTTCAAGCTGATCGAGTTGACGACCGGCCTACCCTGGACGCACTTCAGCCCGGCCACGATGACCGACCACTTCGAGCTGTCGATCATCACCGGCACCCGGGCGATCTCTGGTTCGGTGGCGACGAGGTTGAGAAACCGAGTCATCGCCTGTTCGGAGTCGAGCAGAGCCTCGTCCATGTTCACGTCGATGAAGTTGGCGCCGCCGCGCACCTGGTCGAGCGCTACAGCGGCAGCCGCGGTGAAATCGTCCGACTTGATCAACCGTGCGAACCGCTTCGACCCTGTGATATTGGTCCGTTCCCCGACGAGCAGGAAGTTACTCTCGTCCCGGACGGTCAACGTCTCGAGCCCGCTGAACCGTGGGGCGGTCCGGCCCTGTGCCGGCGGCCGGCGCGGGTCAACCCCGTCGACGGCCTTCACGATCGCGCGGATGTGCTCCGGCGTCGTGCCACAGCACCCACCCAGGATGTTGACAAAGCCGCTGGTCGCGAATTCCCCCAGCAGCGCCCCAGTCTCGTCCGGCAGCTCGTCGTACTCTCCGAACGCGTTGGGTAATCCGGCGTTCGGATAGCAGCTCACGTAGCAGTCGGCCATGCCAGCCAGTTCGGCGAGATACGGCCGCATGTCACGCGCCCCGAGCGCGCAGTTGATTCCAACGCTCAGCGGCCGGGCGTGGGCGATGGACACGTAGAATGCGTCGATGGTCTGGCCGGACAGCGTGCGGCCGCTGCGGTCGGTGATCGTCACCGAGATCATCAACGGCAGCTCGATGTCCCGCTCGTCGAACAGGTCCCAAACCGCGACCAGTGCCGCCTTCGCGTTGAGCGTGTCGAACACCGTCTCGAGCAGCAGCAGGTCGCAACCGCCGTCCACCAGACCCCTGGCCTGTTCGGCATACGCGTCCCGCATCGTGTCGAACGTGCTGGCGCGGAAGGTCGCATCGTTGACATCCGGCGAGATTGACAGCGTCCGATTAGTGGGCCCGATCGCGCCGGCGACGAACCGCGGGCGGTCAGGCGTGCGCTCGGTCCAGTCGGTGGCGGCGGCCCTGGCGAGGCGGGCGGCCTCGATGTTCAGCTCGTACGCAATCGACTCGAATCCGTAGTCGGACTGGGCGATGGATGTGCTGTTGAACGTGTTGGTCTCGATAATGTCGCTGCCCGCCTTCAGATACGCGTGATGGATGCCGCTGATCACGTCCGGCCGGGTCAGCACGAGCAGGTCGTTGTCCCCCTTTAACTCGGAAGAATGGCCCGCGAAGCGGTCGCCTCGAAACGCCGCCTCGTCAAGTGGGTGACGCTGGATCATCGTCCCCATGGCGCCGTCCATGACGAGGATACGGTCCCGTAGCAGGTTTTCGAGCCGGCGGCGCGTGTTGGCGCCGTCCGGCCGAGCCGGCTTGTCGCGGGTCTGGGGTATCTTAGGGTGCGTCATCGCCGTTCCGGTTCCATCGCTTGGCGGCAGCCTTTGTGGTCCGCGTCAGACGTACGATCGCATTCGGCGGCGACACGTCCAGCAGCCAGGGTCGGCGCCGGCTCTCGCTCGGTGGGGTCGAACACTACCGGGTGCTCCGTCAGCACGAGTGCCGGGCGGGCGTCTTACCGCCGGTGCGTGGTCGTCTCATGACACGGCCAGTACGCCGTCCGTGATGAACGTCCAGCAGCAGCCGACCGGTGCGCTGGCGGACCGGGAGCGTCTTCGTCCATGCCTCGGTATGGACCCGCAGGCCGAGCACCAGCACCCGCCCTCCCGTATGGAGGAGGCCCGAGGAGCCACCGGCGGTATCGTCGCGACAGGAAGGGCGGCGAGAGCAGCGCGAGGCTGTCTCCGGCCCGCTACGTCCCCGTGTAGATGATCCGCCACACCGTCCCCCCCACGTCGGATGTGACATAGAGCGACCCGTCCGGTCCCTGGGCGATGCCGACGGGACGATGGACCGCGTCCTGGGGTGACAGGAGGGGGGAGGTGACCGCGAAGCCTGCGGCGAACGTCTCGTAGCGTCCGGTGAACTCGCCGTCCCCCTGCGGCGCGAACGCGACCTGATACCCACCCTGCTCGAGTGGGGCGCGGTTCCAGGACCCGTGAAACACTACGAAGGCGCCCTCTCGAAAACGCGCCGGATACTGGGCCCCGTCGTAGAACAACAGATCATCCGGCGCCCAATGGGCCGGAAACGCGACGAGCGGCTGCCCGGCATCCGCGCACCCGCCTTGCATCCGTCCGTCGCCCCCGTATTCCGGTGCCAGCACTTTCTGGCCTTGGAACCGGTCGTGATAGCAGTACGGCCACCCAAAATCGTCGCCCTCGGTCAACTGGATGAGTTCCTCCGAGGGCAACTCGGCGTTCATATCCTCGTTGTACCGGTCAGGCCAGAGCGTGTTCACCGCATCACGGCCATGCTGCACGGCGTAGAGCGCCCGCGCGGCGGAATCCCAGGCGATCGCGACGATGTTCCGGGTACCGGTGACGAACTGTTCGCCATCGGACTCCTGCGTCTGACCGGGGCGCTCTGCGTCGAAGCGCCACACGCTGGCCTGTCGCACGCGTTGCGGACACGGGTCGAGCCCCGGGGCCCCCGGGCGCCGGACCTCCATGCACACGTTCGACGGCGCACCGACGTTCACGTAAAGGCGGTCGGACTCGTCGAACGCGAACGCTTTCTCCGCGTGACTGCGCTGTTCCGGGAATCCGGACACGATCAGCTCCGGTTCGCCCCTGGGCACCAGCTCAGCGGGTGTCATCCGATACCGATACACCTCGGTGGTCGTCGAGAGGTACAGATAGTCCCCGCGCAGTTGCAGCCCGGTACCATAGTGGTCCGAGAAGCGCTGGACGACTTCGGCGCGGCCGTCGCCATCGGCGTCCCGGAGCGCGACCACACCGCCGCCCGGCGGGTTCGGGTCGCTGCCCCGTGAGCCGCGCACGTGGACGTAGATGTCGCCGCCGGTGGTGACATCCAGGTGCCTGGCACCCTCGAGCCCGTCGGCGACCACCAGCGCACAGAAACCGGGCGGCAGCACCAGCCCGCCGTTGTCGAGGTCACAGGTCGGAAGACCGGATGGCCGCTGCGCCCCGGCCGGCGCCGGGATCTGGTTCACTACAACGAGGGCGATCGACACGCCCATCAACACGCTAATCCTTCGGACAGTCATGGAGATCTCCTGCGAGGGCCGATGATTTCGAAAACCTATTGTACGCCTGTATGGCGACAGCGGACAGGCCGGAATGCGAACCCGGTTCGGACACCGGGGGCTGGTGCGGCATGCCCGTGGCCAGGATGACCCGGCGTAGGCACGTCCGAACCGGTCGCCATCGGGTCGCATCGCGTTGCGCCTCCAAGCGCAAGGTTGCTAAGCTTGGCTCATGAGTGCAAGGACGCCGCTGGTCGTCGCCCTCGTTGCCTGCGTCGCTGCGGTGGTGGTCGCCGCCCAACCGCCGCAGGTGCCCGTATTCCGCTCCGGCACCGAGGTCGTCGATCTCTACGTCACCGTAACCGACCGGAACGGGCGCTTGGTCCCGAGTCTGCTGCAGGAAGACTTCGAGATTCTGGATGAGGGTCAGGTGCAGGAGATCGTTCTGTTCGAGAACGAGGTCCGGCCGATCACGGTCGTCGTGATGCTCGACACCAGCGCCAGCATGACACCCAGCCTCGATTTGCTCATGGCCGGAGCGGAGCAGTTTCTCATCCGGCTGCTGCCGGACGATCGTGGCAAGGTCGGCGCCTTCAACGACAAGATCCAGATCCTGCCGGAGACCGACTTCATCGGCGACCGAGACAGCCTGATTCGCGCGCTCGATCGGCTGCAGTTTGGCAACCCGACCCGGCTCTACGACGCCGTCGCCGCGACCGTCGACGCGCTCGTGGATGTTGACGGACGTAAGGTGTCCCTGATCTTCACCGACGGCGAGGACACGCAGCATGAGATCGGCTGGCGCGACGCGCTGAACCGGGCGCGGGACGCGGAGGTGATGATCTACACCATCGGGCTTGAGAGCAACTACTTCAACGGCGTCAGACAGGTGCGCAGCCGGCCTGACGCCAGGCTCAAGACCTTTGCTGAGGAGACCGGGGGCGGGTATTTCGAGCTGAGGGACACCGACGAACTGGGCCCCACGTTCACCCGTGTCGCCCAGGAGCTCCATAGCCAGTACGTGCTGGGCTTTACTCCGGCCATCCGGGACGGCGAGATCCACGATCTCGAGGTCCTGGTAAAGCAGCGGGACATGACGGCGCGCGCCCGGAAGACCTACACGGCGCCGAGCGACCAGTAGCGGCCGGGTTCGGGTTTGCCATCCGGTGGACCCCGGCGGCCAACCCCCTACGCGATCGGCAGCGACCAGCCCGAGGCGGAGACCATCCCCAGTGATGAGGCGCGCCAGTCGATTGTCGGGCGCGCCCACGTCGGCGTCGCGCGGTTCCCGCTCGGTCGCCCTGGGCCGGACGGGCCTGATCGCTACCAGCCAGCCGCTGGCCTCGGCCGCCGGACTCCAGGTATTCCGCGACGGTGGTAACGCCATCAACGCGGCGGTGACTGCGGCGGCGGTCCTGTCGGTGGTCGAACCGACGATGACCGGCATCGGCGGCGACCTGTTCGCGATCGTGCACGACGGGGCCACCGGCCGCGCGCGCGGGTTGAACGCCAGCAGACGGTCGCCCCGCGCGGCGAGTCTCGACCGGTTGCGCGTGCTCGGTCATACGTCGATCCCGGACCGCGGCGCACTGTCGGTGACGGTACCGGGCGCGGTGGACGGATGGTCGGTGCTGCTCGCCGAGCACGGCACGTTCTCGCTGCGGCAGGCCCTTGCGCCGGCGATCGCCTGTGCGCGCGACGGGTTTCCGGTCGCCGAGGTTGTGGCGCGGCAGTGGCGCGAAGCGGCGCCGGCGGCGTTCCTGCCCGGGCACCGTGCGCCAGACTCGGGCGAGGCATTCGCCTGTCCGGCGCTGGCGGCGACGTTGGAGCTGATTGCGGCCGAAGGACGTAACGCCCCTATCGGGGCGAGCTGGGCCGCACCATCGCGCGTGACGCAGCCCGCCGTGGAGGCTGGCTCACCGCGGCCGACCTCGGCGAGCACCGGTCCGAGTGGGTTGACCCGATCCGCGCGACCTCCGCGGATGTCGAGCTGATCGAGCTGCCGCCGAACACGCAGGGGTTGTTCGTCGCGCTAGAGGCGCTGAACATCCTGGCTGAGGACGATCTGGGCCGCCTGGGTCACAACTCGGCCGACTACCTCCATCTGGTCCTCGAAGCGCTCGCCATCGCGTTCGCAGACCGGAACGCGTATCTGGCCGACCCAGCCGCTGTGCCCGATGCGACGCTGCGGGGACTTCTGTCCCGCGAGTATGCCAGAGACCGGAGACGGGACATCCAAGGCGGCCGCGCCGGCATGTACCGGGCGGGTCGCGTCGGACGCTACGCCGGCAGGGGACCGGCCCGGCTGGCGCTCGAGAGGGCGCGGGCGATACGGTGTGTCTGGCGGCCGCCGACGACCGGGGCAACCTGGTCTCGCTGATCCAGTCCCTGTATGCCGGCTTCGGTGCCGGCATCGTGGCCGGCGACACCGGTATCGTGCTCCACAATCGTGGCAGTCTCTTTGTTATGGACCCGGCGCACCCCAATCATCTAGCCCCACGCAAACACCCGTTGCACACCCTGGCGCCCGCGATGGCGCATCGGAATGGACGCCCCTGGCTGGCGTACGGGGTCATGGGCGGCGACATGCAGTCGCAAGGGCATCTGCAGGTGCTGTTCAACCTGACCTGCTTCGGGATGAACATCCAGGAAGCGGGCGAGGTGCCGCGGGCGCGATACGACCCATCGGGTGTAGGTCTCGAACCGGGCATCGCGGGCGCGACGCGCGACGATCTGCAACGCCGGGGACACCGCCTGGTTGACGGTCTGGGCTTCGGCGGGTTCCAGGGGGTTCTGGTCGACCCGGACACGGGCGTGCTGATGGGCGGTTCCGACCCCAGGAAGGACGGACTCGCGATCGGTTTCTAACGAGGGGCTTCGCTCCTCAGAGCAGAAACCCCTCCTTCAGTGGGTCATCGTCGTCGATCAGGAAGGTGTGTTCCCCGGTGATCCACGCCGAGCCCTCAATCTCCGGGATGATCGCGTCGTGATCGGCGACGGCCGTCCGGCGGCGCACACACCCACGAAACAGAGTGCCGACGATGCTTTCGTGAACGAAGGCGCGGTCCGGCACCAGCAGACCCATGGCATCGAGCACCGCCATCACCGCCGCGGTGCCGGTACCGCAAGGCGATCGGTCGACCTGCTGGTTCCCGAACACCGTCACATTGCGCAGGTCAGCTTCGGCACCCTCCGCCACCCCGGTGAACACTGTTCCGTAGACGCCGCTGATGCCTGGTTCGGTGGGGTGTGTCACAGGGACCGCGGTCTCCACGGCGCGCGCGATTTCCATGCCGATCCGCCGGAGGCGTCCCAACGATTCCGTCCGGAGCGGTATCCCCACCGCTTCGCAGTCGACGATCGCGTAGAAGGCACCCCCGAAGGCGACATCTACCAGGATGACACGGTCTCCGATCGAGATCGGCAGTCCGGCGCGGAGCACGAACGACGGCACGTTCTCGAACGCCACGCCGTCGATCCGTCGCCCGAGCGCGCCGGTCGGCGGCGGCGGTCTTTCGGCTTCGTGGGGTCCGGGCACCACGCGGGCGCTCACGAGCCCGGCCGGTGACTCGAACACGACAGCATCGGACTGACCGGCGGCGCTGATCAGGGAGCGTTCCAGGGCGATCGTGCAGACCGCGATGATTCCGTGACCGCACATGGTGCTGTACCCTTCGTTTTGCATGAACAGCACGCCAGCATGCGCCGCCTCCGTGCACGGTTCGGTCAGTATCGCGCCATACATATCGGTGTGCCCGCGGGGCTCGCACATCAGGGCCCGCCGGAGCGGGTCACAGTGCTCCCGCAGCCAGTCGCGCTTCTGTAGCATGGTCTCGCCGGTCGGGGCCGGGAATCCGCCGGTGATGAGGCGGAGCGGCTCACCGGCTGCATGCGCGTCGATCGTATGGATGTGGTGGATCACAGGATCGTCAGCTCCGTTCGACTCGTTGCCTGTCGTGCATCCGGGGTGCTCGCGGTCGTCGCGGCTGCAATCGACTACACGCGGAGGTAGTCGCCCTGCCAGTCGGTGATCAACTTCTTGATCAGCGTACTCTTGGTGATGTTCTCGTCCAGCACCTTGCGCGCCAGCGCAGGTAGCTCCGCGTTGCTCGCGAACCGCAACCCGATCAGCTGGACCGGCGTGAAGTCGTTGATGCGCGCCTGGAGGTCCGCCGGCAGCGCCTCTCGCATCCTGAGTCGCATCTCGAGCCGGATTACCCGATCCTGAGCCTTGAGCGGGAAGAGACGGGCGACGAAGTACAAGATGATCAGCGCGATAGCGACCAGCACGTCCAGGATCGCGTCGAACGACATTCCTCCGAACAGGCCGTAGACCGCCGCGCCGAAGTTGAGCAGGAAGATCGGGCCCGCGATGTAGTGATACGGCGGAATGAGACGGGCATGGTTGGTGAGATTCTGATCCTGATCGGCCATGAGTCCTCCTCGGATGGGTGAACTGCTCCAGCTCACTATAGACTAGTAGCCTGTTCGTGGTGGAACGGGGAAAAGTCGCGTCACCGGGCCGCGGCGCCAGCCTGACCTAGCGCGACTTGGAGGTCGCCAGGCAGGAGCCGACCAGGGAGCACAGACCATGAGCGAGCTAGCATCGAAACGGTGCCTGCCGTGCCGGGGCGGCGTGCCGCCGCTGACAGGCGACGAGTTGGTCGCCTGTCAGCAGTTGTTGGGCGGCGACTGGGAGGTCGTCGACGGACACCATCTCGAGAGGCAGTACCGCTTCGACGACTTCCGTCAGGCGCTCGACTTCACTGTCCGGGTGGGGGAGATGGCCGAGGAGCAGGACCATCATCCGGACATCGTCCTGACATGGGGGCTGGTCACGGTGAGGATCTGGACCCACAAGATCGACGGCCTGACCGAGAGCGATTTCGTGTTCGCCGCCAAGGCCGATCAGCTAGTATCGGCGTGATCGGGCAGCCACCCCACGACATCGCCGACGGCGATCCGCCCGTCGTCGAGCGCCTCGACGACCTGTGTCCCAACGCGCGGCGGCGATCAATGTGACCTGCCGCCACCCGCCCTGGTCGGCGCTGCCGGCGATGCCAAGACCGTGGCGGAGTGTGGCCGTCTGGACGGCGTCCATCGGCCCACGGTGCGACCGCTTGACCCAGATTCGTTCAACTCGTCCCATGTTCCAGCCGTGCTTCGTTGTTTCTGTGGAGCGGCACGCTCGCGGAGAGTCATCGGGGGACGGTCGCCCGCGTCCTCCACGGGCTCCTAGTGTAAGATGGCAGATTCGTGAGCACGGAGAGTCCGGCGACCGAGACCAGCGTAACCGCGGCGCGCGCGGCGCTCGACGCGCACGTGCGCGAGACGATCGACTGGCATTTTAACCAGGCGACCGGGTGCCCGTTCTGGCTCGACTGGGCCAGGCAGGCCGGCTGGGATCCGCGGCAGGAGGTGGCCGGCTTCGACGACCTTGCCAGGTTCCCGCATTTCGAGGACGGGTGGCTCCGCGGCGGGCCGGTTCGCCGCTGGGTGCCCAGGGTCTACGCCGACCGACCTACCTACGTCTTCGAGACCGGCGGCACGACCGGCATCCCCAAGAGCCGGGTCGCTCAAGAGGACTTTCGCATAGACTACGAGCTGTTTTCAGAGACGCTCCCCGCCGAGCACTTCCCGAAGGGTAGCAACTGGCTGATGCTGGGTCCGAGTGGTCCGCGCCGGCTCCGGCTGGCGGTTGAGCACCTGGCGCAGCACCGGGGCGGAATTTGTTTCTGCGTGGACCTCGACCCGCGATGGGTGATTAAGCTCATCAAGAAAGGCTGGCTGGAGCATCTGAAGGCGTACCAGGACCACGTCATAGACCAGGCGGTCACGGTGCTGTCGGCGGGACATGACATCAGGTGCCTGTTCGCCACGCCGAAGTTGCTCGAGGCTCTGGCCAACCGGCTCGAGGCGGATGGGTCCAGCCTGAAGGTGGCCGGCATCACAGGTGTTTTCGCCGGTGGTACCGAGTTCACCCCGCAGTGGAACCGGTTCGCCCACGAGGAGCTGCTCGACGGCATCTTCATGACGCCGACCTACGGCAACACGCTGATGGGGCTGGCGGGGAGCCCGCCGAGCGGTCCGGAGAATGGGTACAAGATCACGTATTATGCGCCGCAGCCACGCGCTGTGTTGCAAGTCGTGGATCCGGACGACGCGGAGCGGGTAGTTGGCTACGGTGAGACCGGTCGGGTAATGTTGACGACGCTCACGAAGGAATTCTTCGTGCCGCGTTTCCAGGAGCGCGACGAGGGCGAGCGCGAGCCTCCGTGCGAGCAGTACTCGTGGGATGGGATCAGCGGGGTCCGGCCGTTCAGCCGCCTGGCTTCAGCCACGACGGTGGGTGTGTACTGATAGCCGGCGGACAGCCGCCAGACGGTAACGAGCAGGGGGACGTGGTGATGATTGCGAGAAATGGAGTTCGAGGGTGGGTCGGGGTGTTCACGCTGGTGCTGGCGACCGGGCTCGCCGCGTGCGGGGGCTCAGCGCCCGAAGCCGAGCCGGCACCGACGGCCGAGGCGCCGATGGAGACAATGGAGGATCTGTCGTCGTCGATGCCGTCGGTGTCGTTCGTGACGCCGGCCGACGGCGCGACCGTGTCGAGCCCGGTGGCGATGGAGTTCATCGTTTCGAACTACAACATCTCGCCGGTACCGTCCGAGGTCGAGATGCCGCGCGAGGGAATGGCGCACCACCATGTCGGCATCGACACCGAGTGTCTGCCGGTTGGCGAGGTTGTCCAGCAGGGCGACCCGTGGGTGCACTTCGGCGATGGGTCGAATCGATTCGAGACGTTGCTCGAGCCGGGCCCACACACGTTGACTCTGCAGCCTGGCGACGACGAACATCGGACGCTCGAAGGTCTGTGCAACACGATTTCCGTGACCGTCCAGTAGGCGGTTGAGCCGTGGTTCATTTTCCGATTCTGCGGTGGGGACAGCCCTATACGAGTCTCGAGGTCGCAAAGGTCGAGCATTTTGCGACCGGTGAGCCGGTGGCCGAGGTCAGCCAGGCTAACCCTGGCCTCGTCGCCAGGGATCTGCGCAAGGGCGCGGCCCGCGCCCGCGAGGTGCTGCGCGAGATTCCGTGCGCCGAGCTGGTGGCGATGGTCAAGAAGGGCGCCGCGCTCTTCGCGTCGGCCGAATTACCGCTCGGTGACGGCACCCAGACTCCGGATGACTTCGTGCGCCAGCAGTCGGCGACGACCGGGCTGCCCGAGCACATGTGCCGGATGAATATGGAGAAGCTGCGGTATGTGCTCGAGCATCTCGACGAGATCCTCAACTCGCTGACCCGCCGGCTCGACTGGGACATTCTGACGCGCGGGTACGGGGAAGAGGACGGCGTAATGCGGAGCTACCAGGCGACCACTCCGGTGGTGGGTATGGTGCTGCCGTCGAACTCGCCCGGGGTGCACAGCCTGTGGCTGCCGATCATCCCGCTGCAGATCGGGTTGGTGCTCAAGCCGGGCCCACAGGAGCCCTGGACACCCTGGCGGATGTCGCAGGCGTTTTTCGCGGCCGGCGTGCCGAGCGAGGCGATCGCGCTCTACCCCGGCCTGGGCGAGGTCGGGGCGGCGGTGCTGAACAACAGTCCCCGCAGCCTCATCTTCGGCGGCACGGCGACCGTCGAGCAATATGCGGGCAATCCAGCGGTCCAGGTGCACGGCCCCGGGTTCAGCAAGATCCTCTTGGGCGAGGATCGGGTCGACCAGTGGGAGCAGTATCTCGACCTGATGGTCGACAGCGTCCTGGTCAACAGCGGACGCAGCTGCATCAACTGTTCGGGCATCTGGGCTCCGCGCCACTCCCGTGAGATCGCCGAGGCGCTGGCCGAGCGGCTCGGGCCGGTCGTGCCGTTGCCGCCAGATGATCCGCAGGCCGCGCTGGCTGCGTTCACCGTGCCTGGTCAGGCCGCCGCGATATCGGCCGACATCGACAACGCCCTTACGGAAGGCGGTGTCGAGGAGGTTTCTGCGACGTATCAGGAGGGTGGCCGGCTGGTGTCGAAGGCGCGGTGCGACTATCTGCGGCCGACGGTGGTCCATTGCGCCTCACCCGAGGCGTCGATGTCCAAGAAGGAGTACATGTATCCGTTCGTGACGGTGGTGGAGTGCCCCCAGGACGAGATGATCAGCGCGATCGGCTCGACCCTGGTGGCGACCGGGCTCACAGAGGATCCCCTGTTCATACGCGCCCTCCTCGATGCACAGAACATCGACCGGCTGAACATCGGGCCGGTCCCGACGATCAAGCTCAACTGGCTCCAGCCGCACGAGGGGAACATTGTGGACTTCCTGTTCCGGCCGCGGGCCTTCCAGCGCGCGTCGTAAGTAGACGGGGCTCTTCGCCCCGGGCCGCTCCCTCGCGGGCGCGTGGTGCGCGCCCTAGCCGTTCCGATCGGGCCAGGGTAGTCGTAGTAAGGCCCTTCAGGGCCACTGACGAATCGGTCACGCCGTGCTCGAAGTCACCAACATCGCCAAGTCGTATCCGACCCCGCGCGGTTCGCTCGAGATCCTCTCCAACCTATCCTTGTCGCTACGGCCAGGCGACGCCGCCTCGATCGTCGGGCCGTCCGGCAGCGGCAAGAGCACGCTGCTCTACATTCTCGGCGCTCTCGAGCCGCCGACCTCTGGCACCGTCACCCTCGATGGGGTCGATCCCTTCGCGTTGGCGCCCGATGCGCTGGCGGTGTTCCGGAACCGGCGCGTCGGTTTCGTCTTCCAGGACCACCTGCTGCTGCCGCAGTGCACCGTGCTCGAGAACGTGCTCATCCCTACGCTGGTGGGGAACGTCGGCGGTGCCGCGCCGGCCCGGGCCCGCGAGCTGCTCGAGCGGGTCGGTCTCGCCGATCGGCTCGAGCATCGCCCGGTGGAGCTCTCGGGCGGCGAGCGGCAGCGAGTTGCGCTGGCGCGCGCGCTCATCCAGGCGCCGCCGCTGTTGCTGTGTGACGAGCCGACCGGAAACCTGGACCACGCCGCCGGCGACGTAGTAGCCACGATGCTGTTCGACCTGCACCAGCGGCAGGCCGCGATGCTCGTGGTGGTGACGCACAACACCGGGTTGGCGGCGCAGTGCCCGATCCGGTTCGAGCTGGTCGGCCAGCGGCTGGAACGAGTCGAGGACATGTGACCAGCGGCACGCTGCTGCGACGTAGCCTGACCCACTTCTGGCGGACCAACCTCGCCGTCATCGCCGGCGTCGGCGTCGCGGTGTCGGTGCTCGCCGGGGCGTTCCTGGTCGGGGCGTCGGTGCGGGCGAGCTTGCGCGACCTGGCGCTGCTACGGCTCGGGCGCGTAGACCACGTCGTCACCTCCGGGCTGTTCTTCCGCGAGGCGCTCGCCGACGAGCTGCTGGCGTCCGGCGCGCTGGGCGACGCGGCGACCCGCACGGTGCCGATGATCGCGCTCGAGGGGTTCGCGACCTATCAGGAAAGCGGCAGCCGGGCGGGCGGCATCCAGGTGTACGGGGTCGACGAGCGGTTCTGGGACTTCCATGGCGTCGAGCCAGACGGGCGTGTGCCGGAGCCGGGTGCCGTGTTGGTCAGCAGCGGACTCGCGCGGGAGATCGCGGCGGTGGCGGACGAGACGCTGCTTGTTCGTGTCCAGCGACCGTCAGCCGTTCCGGTCAGCTCGCTGCACGGGCGGCGCGACGATCTGGGCCGGACGATGCGGCTGCGTATTCAGGAGGTGCTCTCGCCGGACGACCTGGGGGAATTCTCGTTCCGGCCGCAGCAGGGGTTCGCGCGCGCCGTGTTCGTCAATCTCGGTCGGTTCCAGCGCGATCTCGGGCTGGCCCGGCAAGTCAACACGATCCTGCTCGGCACCGGCGACAGCGAGCCGGTCGTCGGGGACACGTCGGCGGCGGTCGCGACCATCGAGACCGCGCTGCGCGCTGCAGTACGGCTGGACGACCTCGGTGTGCGCGTACGGGTCCTGGATGGGCGTGGCGCGCTGGTAGTCGAGTCGGCCGCCGGGTTGCTCGCGGACGCGACCGTCTCGGCTGCTCGGTCGGCGGCCAGCGAGGCCGGCATGGTGGACCAGCCGATTCTGACCTACCTGGCCAACGAGATCCGGTTCGGTAACCGTATCACCCCCTACTCGCTCCTCACCGCGTTCGACCTTGGGGCGCTCGCGCTGGACTCGGTCGACCTCGGCGTCGCCGAAACCGGCCCGCCGCCGATCGTCCTGAATAGTTGGACGGCCGACGACCTCCAGGCGGCGCCGGGCGACATCGTGTCGGTCCAGTACTATCTGTGGGACGAGGTCGGGGCGCTGTTGACTGAGGAGACGGCGTTCCGGGTGGCCGGCGTGGTGCCGCTGGAGGGGCTGGCGGCCGACCGGGACCTTGCGCCAGAGTACCAGGGCATCACCGAGGCGACCGACGTGTCCGATTGGGACCCGCCGTTCCCGATCGATCTCGATCTGGTCCGTCCGCAGGACGAGCGCTACTGGGACGAGTACAGAACCGCTTCGAAAGCGTTTCTCCCGCTGGCGGTCGGGCAGGAACTGTGGCGGTCGCGCTGGGGCCAGGTCACCTCGTTGCGAGTGGTGCCGGCCACCGCGTCGCCCGAGACGGGAGCGGTGGCCTACCGCGCCGCGTTGCGGTCGGCACTCGACCCACTGGCGGCCGGCTTTGTCGTCTATCCGGCCCGCGGGTTCGCTCTCGAGGCGGCGGTTGGGGTGACCGATTTCGGCGAGTACTTCACCTACTTCAGCTTCTTCCTGGTGGTCTCGGCGCTGCTGCTGGCCAGCCTGTTCTTCCGGCTGGGTGTCGAGCAGCGGTTGACCGAGATAGGGGCGTTGCGCGCGCTGGGGTTCGACCAGACCCGCGTGCGCTGGCTGTTCTGGGCCGAGGCGGCCGCGCTCTCGTTTGCCGGCAGTCTCCTTGGGGTGGCGGGCGCGGTCGGCTACGCCGCACTGATGATGTGGGGGTTGCGCACCTGGTGGGTCGATGCGGTGGGGACGACGCTGCTCACGTTGCACTTGTCACCGGTGGCGCTCGGGGCCGGGGTCGGCGGCGGGATGCTCGCCGCCGCCGTCTCGATCGCCTGGACGCTGCGCGCGGTCGCGGTGATGACACCGCGCGCGCTGATCAGCGGGTCGCTGCCAGACGCCGCCGATCGCCGCGGGGCGGGTTCGCGCGTGGCCAGGGTCGTGCGGCGGGCGCCAGCAGTGCTGGGTCTCGGCGGCGCGCTGGCGCTGGCCGCCACGCTCACGGGGCGCGTCGGCGATACCGCCGGGTTCTTCGGCGCCGGTCTCCTGTTGCTGGCGGCGCTGCTGATCCTGGCGTGGGTCCTGCTGGCCGAACAGGATCGCCGGGGTATCGCCGCGCCAGCCACCTGGTCCGTCCTTGGCGTCGGGCTGCGCAATGCCACCGCGCGCCCCGGCCGCTCCGTGCTCTGCATCACGCTCATCGCCTTCGCGGTGTTCATCATCGTGGCGGTCGACGCGTTTCACCGGGAGGGCGGCGAGGCGACTGCCGACCGCTCGTCTGGCACTGGCGGGTACCCGCTGCTGGCCGAGTCGCTGCTGCCGATCGTGCCCGACCTGTCATCCGAGGAAGGCCGGGTCGAGCTGGGGGTGTCGGCGTTCGATGACGCGAGGGTCGCCGGCGCCGCCTTCGCCCGGTTCCGCGTGCGCCCGGGCGAGGATGCGAGTTGTCTCAACCTGTATCAGGCTAAGAACCCGCGGCTGCTGGCGCCAGACGCGGCGTTCGTCGCCGAGGGGCGCTTCGGGTTCGGTCGCACAATGGCCCAGACCGAAGCCGACGTGGCGAATCCGTGGCGGCTGCTCGACCGCGTGCTCGACGACGGTGCGGTGCCGGCGATCGCCGACGCCACGTCGCTGGCGTACGCGCTGCACCTGTCGGTGGGCGACGACTTCATCCTGAACCGAGACAGCGCCAAACCGATCCGGTTGCGGATCGTCGGGGCGCTGTCGGACAGCATCTTCCAGCGCGAGCTGATCATCGGCGAACGCGATTTCATCCGGCTGTTTCCCGAGCACGAGGGCTACCGGTTCTTCCTGGTCGACGCGCCAGCCGACACGGCCGCCGGCGTGACCGCGGCGCTCGAGGATCGGTTGGCCGACTACGGTTTCGACGTCACCTCCGCCCCGGATCGGCTCGCCGCCTTCCATCGCGTCGAGAACACCTATCTGGCGACGTTCCAGGCGTTGGGCGCGCTCGGGCTGCTGCTCGGCACGTTCGGACTCAGCGCGGTCCTGCTGCGCAACGTGCTGGAGCGGCGCCGGGAGCTGGCGCTGCTCCGCGCGGTCGGTTTCAACACGGTGCACGTCTCGCTGATCGTGCTGGTTGAGAACGGGCTGCTGCTGCTCGGCGGGCTCGCTGCTGGCACCGTGTGCGCGCTGGTGGCGATCGCGCCGGCGTGGATCGAGCGCGGCGCGCAGTTTCGGATCATGTCGCTGGGTGGGCTGCTGCTTGTGGTGGTGGCTGCCGGTCTGCTCTCGTCCCTCGCGGCCACTATCGTGGCGGTGAGGTCACCGCTGCTGGCGGCATTGCGCTCCGAGTGACTGGCGCGGCCGCGCACCTAGGTGGCCGGCACGTCGGTGGGCCAGCGCACCTCACATGCTCACAGCTCTTCGCCATCCTTGTCGCCAGTCGTGGCTGACTAGCTAGCTCTTCCATGTTCTATTCAGGCACACGTTAATCTCCCCCATTGTTTCTTCGCGTCACATTTTGATAACACGCAGGTGTTAAACGAACACTAGGGTGCCGTGAGTCGGTCCACACGCGCCCTTCGCGAGCTCCCCAGCGGCTAGGTCACCGGTTTCGTGGCTGGCGCACTGTTTAGGTGTGTCAGTGTCGTGGCGACACCGGAGGCACTCCTCGACCTTCCTGCACGGTCGTGATCGGTGACCCTGGACCCAGGGGGCGCTCGGCGCTTCCCCGGGTCTTTTTCGTGTTGGCTGGTGTTCGGCCCGGCGGCTCGTCCGCCATGCCGAGGCTCGCTATCGTGGTGGTCGGCCGGCCCGCTCGTTGCCGCCCCGGTCTCCTTGACCCACTCCAACCCGTGCCATATCGTCTAGCCTGATCTCCAGCGTGAACTGGCGATCGTGGAGATCACACGCATGATCCAGGTATATTCCAGGCCGCTGCCCCCACGACTCGCTCCATCGGTCAAAACCCCATGACGCACCCTGACCCCCGTACTGTGCCCGCGCCACCCCGCGCACGCGTCGCGGCGACGCAGCTCGAAAAGCACGGCGTGATCCGAGTCGATGACTACTACTGGCTACGCGGGCGGGACGATCCGGAGGTGATCGCCTACCTGGAGGCGGAAAATGACTACACCCGCGCCGTCATGGCGCCCACCGAGGCACTGCAGGAAACCCTGTTTGCCGAGATCAAGGGGCGGATCAAGCAGACCGACATGTCGGTTCCCTATCGCGAGGGAGATTACTTCTACTACACCCGAGATGAGGAAGGCCGGGAGTACCCGATTCACTGCCGCAGGCCGATCGATCGCCAGCGACACGCACTCGTAACAGGGTTCGCAGGGACCGGCGCCCAGCGGAGCGGCTTTCGCCAGAACCTGTCTGGGCCAGAGCAGGTGCTGCTCGACGTTAACCTGCTGGCCGAGGGCCACGAGTTCTGCCAGGTATCGGGTCGCCAGGTGAGCCCGGACGGGCGTTTGTTCGCTTATGCGACCGACTTCGACGGCCGGCGTATCCACACCGTTCGCATCAAGGACCTGACGACGGGCGAGACGCTGGACGAAGAGCTAGCCGGCGTTACGAGCAACCTGGCCTGGGCCAACGATAGCTGGACCCTCTTTTATGCCCACCAGGACACGACGACGCTGCGCTGGGATCGCATCTGCCGCCACCGGCTCGGTACGCCGCAGACGGACGACACGGTGGTGTACGCGGAGGCGGACGAGACATTCAATTGCGAGGTGGGGAAGAGCCGGTCGAAGCGGTACCTCCTGATTGCGTCCTACCAGACCATCTCCACCGAGTACAGGTATCTGGATGCCGACCAGCCCGATGGGGCGTTCACCGTGTTCCTCCCGCGCGAACGCGACCACGAGTATTACCTTGACCACTACCGCGACCGGTTCTACGTCCGCACCAACCGCGACGCGCGGAATTTCAAGCTCATGGAAGTGGCCGGGGGACCATCGGATCCGGGCGCGTGGGTGGAGTTGATCCAGCACCGCGACGAGGTCTTGCTGGAGTCGTTCGGGCTGTTCCGCGACCATCTGGTCGTGCAGGAGCGGCGCGACGGGTTGGTCCATCTACGGGTGCGTCCCTGGGACGGATTGGGTGAGCACGACATCGCGTTCGACGAGCCGGTCTACGACGCGTATCTATCGACCAACCGGGAACCGGACACGCAGGTACTGCGGTTCGGTTACGAGTCGCTGACCACGCCGGCCTCGACCTACGACTACGACATGGTGACCCGTGCACGGACCCTGCTCAAGCGTGAGGAAGTGCTCGGCGATTTCGACCCAACACGATATCGCGCCGAACGGATGATGGCCACGGCGCCAGATGGCGAGCTGGTGCCGATCTCGCTGGTGGCGCGGGTCGGGACATTACGCGACGGCACGAATCCCTTGCTGTTGTATGGCTACGGCGCCTACGGGATCAGCATCGACGCTACGTTCGACTCGGCGCGCCTGAGCCTGCTCGATCGGGGATTCGTGTTTGCCATCGCGCACGTGCGCGGGGGTCAGGTGCTCGGACGCCGCTGGTACGACGACGGTCGGCTGGCGCGTAAGCAGAACACCTTCACCGACTTCATCGCCTGCTCCGAGCACCTGATCGCCGAACGGTTCACGCGCCCGGACCGTCTGTTCGCCATGGGCGGCAGTGCCGGCGGGCTGCTCGTGGGCGCCGTCATCAACATGCGCCCGGACCTGTTCGCCGGCGCGGTGGCGCAGGTGCCGTTCGTGGACGTGGTGACGACGATGCTCGACGACAGTATTCCCCTGACGACGGGAGAGTACGACGAGTGGGGCAATCCGCACGAGCGCGCTGCCTTCGACGACATCCTCGCCTACTCGCCCTACGACAATGTTGCAGCAAAGGACTACCCGGCCCTCCTGGTGCTGGCCGGGCTCCACGACTCGCAGGTGCAGTACTGGGAGCCGGCCAAGTGGGTCGCGAAGCTGCGGGCGCTGAAGACCGACGCGAACCCGATGCTGCTCAAGACCAACATGGACGCCGGCCACGGCGGCGTCTCCGGCCGGTACCGCCGGTACCGGGAGACGGCGCTCCAGTACGCCTTTCTGCTGACACAGGCCCGGCTGCCTGAGGCTGTGTGCCCACCGCGCTGAGTCCTGGCGCCAGGTCCCCGCTAAAGCCCGGCCGGTGGCGTGCCGAAAAGCGCAAATGTGAGAACACGGCCTGCGACCGCGGTGCTGCTGGGCACTTTCTTTCTCACCGGCGCCACCTCCTTCATCTGCGAGGTGGTCTGGACCAGGCTGCTGTTGCTGGCGCTGGGCACGACGCCCGTGGCCGGTGTTCGAGCTGCTCGCCGAGAACGACCTGAACGACTACGTGCTCAGCTCGATTGCGGTTTCCGACGGATAGATCTTTCTGCGCACGGCGAGCTTTCTCTACTCGATCGGGACGCGGAACTAGACGGAGCCCCACGACCGACGGCGCGCACCTGCGCGCCTCGCGGGCGCGGCGTGGGACGTTGGGTTCCCGCGGAGCGCCCGTGTGGGGTTCGAGGCGCAACCCCGTCTATTAAAAGAACCGCATCGAGTAGGCCAGCTTCACACCGCGGCCGATCTCAGGCGTCAGGTCCTTGATGAACGAGGTGTGGCTTCGATACAGTGCGTTGGTCAGGTTGTACCCGGTCACACTCAGGATGTGGGCCACGTGCTGCGTGGGCCAGACATACGACGTTTTCAGGTGGAACACGGAGGCGCCGTTGGTTTGCGTCTCGTTCCGGAAGACCCGGTCCTGCCTGGCTGCAAAGGTCCATTCGGGGCTGATGGTGAATCTCTGATACGGAATGTCGACGCTTACCCGACCCCGA